>NZ_KK073874.1:3959271-4619150 GCF_000585375.1 Cryptosporangium arvum DSM 44712 | reverse complement strand
CCGGTCAGAGGGCGGCCTCCACCTCGGCGCGGGTGCGGGTGGGATCCGGGGATTCGGGGCGGGTGGACGTCACCGACGCGGTGACGCCGGCCGCCACCCGCGCCCGGGCCTCGTGGAACTCGCGCAGCGGCGACTCGGCCCCGTTGACCACCGCACGCAGCGCGGCCCGTCGTAACCGCAGCGCCACCGGGTTCGGGCGCTGGTACATCGCGAGCTTCTGGGCCCACCCGGGCAGCATGTCGCGTACCGCCCAGTCGAGGAACTCGCTGCCGGGCTCCCAGGCCCGCCGCCCGTTCCCGCGCAGGTTCGGGCCGGTGGCGAACGCCTTGATCGGCGTCACCGCCAGTTTGGGCAGGTAGGACTCGAGGCAGTCGAGCGTCTCCTGTTTGGTGGTGGGCAGGTCGGTGCCGCCGAGCGCCTCGCCGACCCGGACGAACTCGCGGTAGTAGCGGTCGATGTCGGCCAGCGGCGCCCGGTGGTACCGCTCGTGCGCGGTGGCCAGCCCCCACACCACGGTCGCGTAGTTCCAGCGCAGCCACTCCGGCGAGTCGGCGTCGTAGGCCAACCCGTCCGGACGCACACCCTTCACCGTGTGGTGCATCGCGCGCACGGTGCGGGCCAGGTTCTCCGCGGTCTTCGTCGACCCGTAGGCCGTCCCGATGAAGAACGCCACCGAGTGTCCGAGACGGACCTTCCCGCCCTCCTCGTCGATCGCCCCGGTGGGCACCCCGTCCTTGCGCTCGACGAGCCGCGAGTGGTCGTACCCCATCCAGCTGATGCTCGGGTCGAGCCCTTCGATGTACGACGCCGCGACCAGCCCGAGGATCACCGCGGGCGTGTGCGAGTGGACGTACCAGACCGCACTGTCGGGCCCGAACCAACCCGGGTCACCCTCGGGCGAGCGGAAGTCCATCCCGCGGAAGAACCTCGACCGGGTGTCGGCGTCGAACGACTGCTGGAAACGGGTGGCGAGGACGTTCGGCATGGGAGCCTCCAATTCTGGCTACGACCGTATCCAGACTAGGTTCTGGCAACGCCCGTGTCCAGACTTGTAGGGTGGGGAGATGACCCGATGGGCCGGCGTCTCCGCAGAGGACCGGCGAGCCGAGCGCCGCGAGATGCTCGTCCGCGCCGGCTACCGGCTGTTCGGCGCGGAAGCCGACCTGACCGTGCGCGCGGTCTGCCGGGAGGCCCAGCTGCACACCCGCTACTTCTACGAGAACTTCGCCGACGTCGGCGGGCTGCTCGGGGCGGTCTACGACGGCCAGGCCAGCGCGCTGGGCGACGCGTTGCAGCGCGCGGTCGCGTCCGCCGGCTCCGGCGCGGAGGCACGCACCCGGGCCGGTGTCCGCGGCGTCCTGGAGTTCCTGCGCGACGACCCGCGCCGCGGCCGCCTGCTGTTCAGCAGCGAGGTGCTGGCGAGCCGCCGCCGCGTCACCGAGACCGAGCTGCTCGAGGGCCTGATCGCGATGAGCGGCACCCCGAGCACCCCGGTGCTGGTGGCCGCGACGATGTTCACCGGAGCGATGGCCGAGCTGGCCCGCCAGTGGGCCGACGGCCGCCTCGGCGACGACCTCGACACGGTGGTCGACACCGCCGTGACCCTGGCCACCGCGATGCGGACCGCCACCACCCCCGCACCCGCCCCCATCACCTGAGCGGCACTCCCGGCGAGGCGTCGCTCCCCCGGGGCTCGGCGGGTGTCAGGTCGCGCAGCGCCTACCGGACCGGGCGCCGACCGGGTGCTCGACGCGATCCTCCGCCGGCTCGACCCCGACGCCCGGCGCACCGTGATTTACGACGGCTGACGCTCAGCGCCGGCCGAACAGAGCCTTCGGGCCACCGATCAGGGCGGCGACGCCCAGCGCGGTGCGCGGATCGAACGGCTGGCGCCACAGCCCGCCGTGCGCGGCGTCGATGAACACGCTCTCGGGGTGGGCGTCCGCGGACGCGAGCGGGCGGTGCACGTCGGCGACCAGTTTCGCCGCCCCGAGCGCCCGGGCGGTGTCCGGCTGGAAGATCTCGACGCCGAACGCCCCCGCGCCCGCGTACACCGAGTTGAGCACGCGGTTCTTCGTCACCGAGCGGGTCCACGAGGCCGGCGCCACCGTGCTCGAGATCCGCCGGCCGGCGGAGTGCTGCAGCACCGCGCGCCACCGCTGCAGCCGCTTGGCCAGCGCGTAGTTCGGCCCCTGGATCGGCACCAGCGTGTCCGACAGGCCCCACGCCCGGCCGGTGTCGTCGGCGTAGGTCTCGGGGTAGGCGGGCCGGAACAGCCGCCGGCCGCTGGCCAGCGCGGCCGCCCGGTGCGCCGCGGAGTTCCACCGCCGCGACCGCCCGCGCTCGCGCGCCTCGGCGACCGCGTCCGACGGCACCAGGAAACTGTCGGTGGGGGTGTGCAGATAGGACAGCACGGCGTCCGGCCTGGCGGTGGTCAGGGTCCGGGCCAGCACGTCGGCGGCCAGGTTCACCTCCACGTGCGCGGCTCCGTCGGCGTACGCGTGGCTGCCCAGGATCGGGATCCGGTCACCGCTCCAGCGTGCCGAGAGCCAGCCGGCCAGCGCCGGGAGGTCCGCTCCGATGTCGACGCCCGGCACGTCGTCCAGCTGCGGGTACGTGAGCGTTCCGGCCGACGGGAGCCCGCGCAGGCGCTCCCAGATCGCCGGGTTCGGCACGTCGACGGCCACCACGCGCACACCCCAGCGCAGCAGCGGCTCGATCGGCCCCATCTCGGCTCCGGCGCCGAGCAGGATCACCTCGTACCCGTCGAGCGCGAGCCGTTCCGGCTGTTCCACGACGCTCTGCACGGCGTCGGCGAAACCCTGCTCGACGATGCCGCGGCGCACCCACTCACGCAGCTGCCGCTCGAGCGCGACGCCGTGCAGCACCTGCCCCCGGTAGGGCACCTCGACCCGGGTGAGCCGCTCGGCGTCGCCGTCGACGTGCGCGGTCGTGAGCCGGTCGTCGGCGGGGAGATCGCGCGCCCACGCGGTGAGCGGCGTCTGGGTGCCGTCGGCGCCCCGGAACACGAGCCGGTCCCAGGCCGACTGCAGCCCGTGCTCGGCGATCGCCACCGAGTCCTTCGCCAGCGCGCTCACCCGCGTGGACGCGGCGAAGTACTCCGCGTAGTCCTTGCGCCACTCGGTCGCCTGACGGGCCTGGCCGGCCAGCCGCCCGTCGACACGCACGAGCGAGTCGGCCACGATGTCCGCGCCCGTCCGTGAGGAACTCCGCCGGCCGTCGACGTCGGGAAAACGAACCCCATGGCGCTCGGCGGCCATCGAACCTCCTCGTTCGGCTGCCGCGGCCCGGTGACCGCGGCAGCCTCACTTCTACCGCAGCGGGGGAAGGATCGGCCCCGCGGGCCGGTGCGCGATGCGGCCCGGTGCCCGGGTCAGCGCCGCTGTTCGACGTGGATCCGGACACCGCCGGAGGAGTCCACCCAGCCCTTGTTCGTGGCGAGGGTGATCATCCGGTCGAACCCCTCGCGCCACCCGGTCTCGTCGGCGACCGGGCCGGCCAGCTCGACGAGCGTCGACGCCGGCAGCACCAGGTGGTCCGGGCCGGCCCAGGTGCCGACGCGGCCGGCCGCCTCCTCGGCGGCCGGCCCGCCCTCCAGGACCAGCGAGAGCGTGGTGAAGTCCCGGGGGGAATCCAGCGACACCCCGCGAGCGGTTGCGCGAACGAGCACGGTTCTTGTCCCTCCAAGACCGACGTGTCGGACGAGTATGTCAGTAGGAAGAACGTCCGTTCGCGCACCCCGGCTCAGTACTTGCAGCGCAGGACCGCCACGCTGTGGGGCTCGATCGTCACCCCGCCGCCCGCTTTGAGGTTGCCCGCGGTCTCCGACGGCGCGAGCAGCAGCGGGTCCGCGGTGTCGACCACGACCTCCCAGGCCCGCCCGTACTCCGCTTCCGGGAGCGTGCACTCCACCGCGTCGCCCGACGGGTTGAACACCAGCAGGAACGAGTCGTCGACGATCGCCTCGCCGAGCGCGTCGGACTCGGGGATGCCCTGCCCGTTGAGGAACACGACGATCGCCTGCGCGCCCTCGGCGGTCCAGTCCGACGGCTCCATCGGCCGGCCGTCGGGCCGCAGCCACGCGATGTCCTCGACCCCGCTGTCGCCGACCGGCTCGCCCCGGAAGAACCGGCGCCGCCGGAACAGCGGGTGATCGGCGCGCAGCCGGATCAACGCCGACGCGAACCGGGTGAGCACCTCGTGGTCGCGGGCCGATTCCCAGTCGACCCAGGACAGCTCGTTGTCCTGGCAGTAGACGTTGTTGTTGCCCTGCTGGGTGCGCCCCAACTCGTCGCCGTGGGCGATCATCGGCACGCCCTGGGACAGCAGCAGCGTCGCCAGGAAGTTGCGTTTCTGCTGCTCACGGAGGGCCAGGACGTCCGGGGATTCGGTCGGGCCCTCCACGCCGGTGTTCCAGGACCGGTTGTGGCTCTCGCCGTCGTTGTTGTCCTCGCCGTTGGCGTCGTTGTGCTTCTCGTTGTACGAGACCAGGTCGGTCAGCGTGAACCCGTCGTGCGCCACGACGAAGTTGATCGACGCGATCGGACGCCGCCCGTCGATCTCGTACAGGTCGGACGAGCCGGCGAACCGGGACGCGAACTCGCCCAGCGTGCCCGGCTCGCCGCGCCAGAAGTCGCGCACCGCATCGCGGTACTTGCCGTTCCACTCGGTCCAGAGCGGCGGGAAACCACCGACCTGGTACCCGCCGTCCCCGACGTCCCAGGGCTCGGCGATGAGCTTCACCTGGCTGACGATCGGGTCCTGGTTGACCAGGTCGAAGAACGCCGCGAGGCGGTCCACCGAGTGGAACTCGCGGGCCAGCGACGCGGCCAGGTCGAACCGGAACCCGTCGACGTGCATCTCGGTGACCCAGTAGCGCAGCGAATCCATGATCAGGCGCAGCGACTCGTGGTGCCGCACGTTGAGGCTGTTCCCGGTGCCGGTCGTGTCGTAGTAGTACTGCTTGTCCTCATCGACCAGCCGGTAGTACGCCGCGTTGTCGATGCCGCGGAAGCTCAGCGTCGGCCCGAGGTGGTTGCCTTCGGCGGTGTGGTTGTAGACGACGTCGAGAATGACCTCCATGCCGGCCCGGTGCAGTGCCTTCACCATCGACTTGAATTCCTGCACCTGGGAACCGTGCCCCTGGAACGACGCGTAGCCGTTGTGCGGCGCGAAGAAGCCGATCGTGTTGTAGCCCCAGTAGTTGCGCAGGCCCTTCTCGAGCAGGCCGGAATCGTGCACGAACTGGTGGACGGGCATCAGTTCGACCGCCGTCACGCCCAGCTTCTTGAAGTAGTCGATCATCACCGGGTGCGCGAGGCCGGAATAGGTGCCGCGCACGTCCTCCGGAATGTCGGGGTGGCGCTCGGTGATGCCTTTGACGTGCGTCTCGTAAATGACCGACTCGTGGTACGGAATTCGCAGCGGCCGGTCGTTCGCCCAGTCGAAGAACGGGTTGATGACGACCGAGCGCATCGCGTTGGCGGCCGAATCGGCGTCGTTGAACGATCCCGGATCGCCGAAGTCGTAGGAGAAGAGCTCCTGGCCCCAGGTGTACTCGCCGTCGATCGCCTTGGCGTACGGGTCGAGCAGGAGCTTGTTCGGGTTGCAGCGCAGCCCGGCGCCCGGGTCGTACGGGCCGTGCACCCGGTAGCCGTACCGCTGCCCGGGCACGATCCGGGGCAGGTAGCCGTGCCAGACCAGGGCCTCCCGCTCGGGCAGGTCGACCCGGGTCTCGGTGCCGTCCTCGTCGAACAGGCACAGCTCGACTCGTTCGGCCACCTCCGAGAACAATGCGAAATTCGTGCCTCCACCGTCATAGGTGGCACCCAGTGGGTACGGCGAACCGGGCCAGATCGTCGACATCGTTCCCCTGTCTCAATTGTCGATCGTGCTCCGGAGGGCTTTCCACCGCGGCCGACCGGCAAACGGTCAGCGCAGCAGCGCCGTCGCGAGCACGATCACCACCGGCGCGACAATGGTCGTGAGCAGCACCGATTCACGCGCCAGCCGGGGCGCGGCGCCGTAGTGCCCGGCCCAGACCGCGACGTTCTGCGCGACCGGCAGCGCGCTGAGCACGACCGCGGCGTAGACGGTGGCCGCGGGCGCGCCGAGCACCGGGCCCGCGAGCACCCAGGCGGCGACCGGCCGCACCAGCGCGGAGGAGACGACCACGAAGCCCAGCGCGGCCCGGTCGCCACCGCGCCCCGGCAGCGGGCTGCCCACCAGCGAGAGACCGAACGAGAGCAGCACCGCCGGCACCGCCATCTGGGCCAGGATGCGCACCGGCTCCGCGACCACCCAGGGCACGCGCAGGCCGGTGAACACCACGGCCAGCGCGAGCACGGTGGCGATCAGCACCGGGTTGGCCAGCGCGCGCCGCACCGCCCCGCGGGTCTCCCCGGCCCCGCGCAGCTCCAGGGTCGTCATCGCGATCGGTGACTGCACGGCCAGCTGGAACAGGATCAACGGGGCGACCAGGGCCGCGTCCCCCAGCACGTAGGACGCGACCGGGATGCCGAGGTTCCCCAGGTTGGGGAAGCCCACGGCGATCGTCGTCATCACCCGCACCTCACCGCGCCAGCGGCGGACGGCACCGGCGACGACAGCGAGCACCATCGCCAGCAGGCAGGTCAGCAGCGGGACGACCGAGGTCGGCGCGGTCAGCAACGACGGGTCGGCCGAGGTGACCGTGGTGAACAGGAGGCAGGGCGTGGCCACGGTGAGCGAGAGCCGGGCCAGCACCGCCCGCGCGTCCGGGCCGAGCGTGCCGCGGCGGCCGAGGAGGTAGCCGATCGCGATCAGGACGCCGATCGCGGCGAAGCCGGAGAGGGCACCGCTCACCGAATCGCTCGTCCACGCACTCCGAGGACGTTATCCGGCATTCTGCTCGTGACCAGCGTGAAGAGATCGGGTTCACGTCTTTGACCAAGCGCTAGCATGGTGCATGGAACTGACGAGCGGCGACTTCTGGGGCGACGACCCGCACTCCGCGCTCACCTGGCTCCGCGCCCACGACCCGGTCCACTGGGACGAGGCCGGCGGCGTCTGGGGGCTCACCCGCTACGCCGACGTCAAAGAGGCGTCCCTGCATCCGGAGCTGTTCTCCAACGCCGGCGGCATCCGCCCGGAGACCCCGGCCACCCCGATGATGATCGACCAGGACGACCCCGCCCACCTGCTGCGACGGCGGCTGATCAGCAAGGGCTTCACCCCGCGACGCATCGCCGACCTGCGCCCGCGCATCGCGGAGGTGAGCCACGCGCTGATCGACCGGGTCGCCGGCCGGGGCGGGTGCGACTTCGTCCGGGACATCGCGGCCTGGCTTCCGCTCATCGTGATCGGCGACCTGCTCGGCGCCCGCCCCGAGCATTACGACGACCTGCTGCGCTGGTCCGACGACATGATGGCGGTGCAGGGCCAGCGCGCCGACCCGGTACGCACCGCCCGGATGGCCATCGCGCTGGCCGAGTACCGCGAGTACTTCACCGCGGTGCTGGCCGACCGGCGCGCGAACGAGACCGACGACCTGATCGGCGTCCTGGTACGCGCCGAGGTCGACGGCGCCCGGCTCGACGACGAGACGCTGTACTTCGACTCGCTGCTGCTGCTCATCGGCGGTGACGAGACGACCCGGCACGTGCTGAGCGGCGGCCTCTACCAGCTGCTGGCCGACCGCACGCGCTGGGAGCGGCTGCGTGCCGACCGGAGCCTCCTGCCGGGGGCGATCGAGGAGTCGCTGCGGTGGGTCAGCCCGATCCGCAACATGGCCCGGACCGTCACCCGTGATCTGACCCTGCACGGCCGCGCACTGAAATCCGGGCAGAAGGTTCTCCTTCTCTATCCTTCGGCGAACCGTGACGAAGAGGTTTTCCCCGACCCATTTCAATTCGACGTCCGGCGCAGCCCGAACCCCCACCTGGCCTTCGGAATCGGAACGCACTTCTGTCTGGGTAGTTCGCTGGCCCGGCTGGAACTCGAGGTGCTGTTCACCGCGCTCCTCGACCGGCTCCCCGAATTGCGCCTCGCCGCGCCGGACGAGCCCGCCCTCCGCCCCGCGATCTTCGTCAGCGGATACGAGCGATTACCACTCCGGTTTGACTGATCAGTCGAGATTGGAGAGTCTATTCCGCACCCCTCGACAATCACGCGGAGGCCGGCGTTGTCGTCAGTGTCCCCGGCCCTGTCCGGCGCGGTGACGATCGCCCGCGAAATGGTGCGGTGCGGCGTCAGCCGGGCGGTCACGGGGCGATTACCGGACCGGGCCGAGCGGGTGACGGCTCCCTGGCTCGCCTCGGTGCTCGGGCGGGAGGTGCGCAGCGTCTCGCTGCTCAGCCAGGACTCCGGCACCGCGGCCAGGGCCCGGATCGCGCTGGACGCCGAACCCGGCCGGGTCTTCGTCAAGCTGACACCGCGCGACGTGCGGCAACAGCTGCTGATGAACGTCGTCGGGCTCGGGCACCGGGAAGTGCTGTTCTACCGGGCGGTGGCCGCGGACGTCCCGATCCGGGTGCCGCGCTGTTACGCCGCGTTCGACGACCCGGCGCTCGGGCGGATCGCGCTGGTCCTGGAGGACCTGACCGGCAAGGCGACGTTCCGCGACGTCCGGGACGACGTCAGCGTGGCCGAGGCCGGCGCGGTCGTGGACGCGTTCGCCGACCTGCACGCGGCCCTCTGGGAGTCACCCCGGCTGACCGGCCCGCTTGCCGCGCTCGGCCCGCTGCGCCGCTCGCCGGTGGTCGGCGTGTTCGGGCGGGCGCTGGTCCGGCGGGCACTGGCCCGGCCGGCGGCCCCGGTCGCGGACCTGGTTCCGGCCGCGCTCGCCCGGCGCAGCCGCGTCGTCACGGAGAACCTCGAGGCCATCGACGACTTCTGGGCCGCCCAGCCCCGGACGCTGACGCACGGCGACCCGCACCTGGGCAACCTGTTCTTCGAAGGGGCTTCGCCGGGCTTCCTCGACTGGCAGGTCGCGACGATCTGCCCGGGCATCCGGGACGTGGCGTACTTCCTCGTGACGTCGCTGACGCCCGCGAACGCGCGGGAGCACGAGCGCCGGCTGGTCGACCGGTACGGGGAGCGTCTCGCCGCGGCCGGGATCACGTCCGATCCCGACACACTGTGGACCTCGTACCGCGCGATCGCCGCCGAGGCCTACATCGCCGCGCTGGCCACCGCAGGCGCCGGTGAACGCATGCAGCCCCGGGCCGTCGCCCGCTCCGGTGTGGCCCGCGCGTCCGCCGCCGTCCAGGCGCTCGACACCTTCGACGCGATCGCCGATCTGGTCGGCCTGCGCCGCGGCTGACCCGTGCCCACCTGCGGACGGGGCGATGGGGGGATGCGGTCGGACCGTGACCGACGGTGGTCCGGAACCGGGGCATCTCATCAGCCATCCGGGTGAAGGCGGAGCCTTCGGGTCCCGGCGCCGAGGGGGTGCGGTACCGTCGCGCAGTGCTCGATGGGCAAGGAACGACTGCCGGGACGGAAGAGCGGGAGAGTGATCTCGTTCCTAAAGTGCCTACTGCTGCGACTCCTGTCAGCTGGTGGGGCGGGGAATCGTCGGCCGATGCCGATTCCCGGGCTCCGGTAGCCACGGCCGCCCGCGCGCTTCCGGCGCCCCGGCCGGCTCCCGACGCCGACGGCACGGTCCCCCTCCGGCACGTCCCGGCGACGCCCGGCGCCCGGGGCCCGGCACCGGTGGACGACCGGACCGCGGAGTTATCCGCCGCGCAGGACGTCGCGCCGGTGCCCCAGGCCTACCGGCCCCCCGCGCAGCGCGGTCCGTCCGAGGCGCCGACGATCCCGGACTCCGCGTCCGCCGGCTGGAACACCCGCGCCGCCGCGGACGCCTGGAACCCCACCCGCGCAGCCGAGGCCCCGCCGGCCGCCGGCTGGTCGAGCGGCCCCGCCGCTCCCGCCGCTCCGGCCGACGCCCCCGGGCCGGACAGTCAGGCCCCGGTCCGGTACGACGCCGACGCGCCGATCCCCGAGGCGCCGCCCTCCTACCCCGGCCAGCACCGCGCCCCGCGTCCCAAGTACTTCGCTCTCCGGATCGCCGCGGTCCTCGTGCTCGTCCTCGGCGCCGCCGTCGGCGTCGCGTTCACGGTCATCGGCGACTCCGACCCCGACACCGTCCAGGTCGCCGACGACCTCCCCCCGGACAACCAGGCGCTCGCCCCCACCGCCGGCCCGGACGCCGCGCCCTCCCCCACCCAGCCGGACCCGGCCGAACAGCAGCAGGCGATCGACAACGCGCAGAACCGGGCCGAGGAGAAGGCCGCCGACGCCCAGGCCGACGCGGCCGCGCTCGCCGACGACGCCGAAGAGGCCCGCGAGAAGCGCGCCAAGGAGACCGGGACGACCGGCGCTCCGGTCCCCACCGCCCCGGTGGACTGCGAGACCCTCAGCGGCAACAAGAACACCGGCTGCGCCCTGCTCTCCGAGTTCGGCTTCCCCACCAGCGAGATGACCTGTCTCGAACAGCTCTGGACCAAAGAGAGCGGCTGGAACGAGAAAGCGGAGAACACCGGTTCGGGGGCGTACGGCATCCCCCAGGCGCTGCCCGGCGACAAAATGGCCTCGGTCGCCGACGATTGGCGCACCAACCCGGCCACCCAGATCCGCTGGGGCCTGGGCTACATCAAGGGCAAGTACGACACCCCCTGCGGCGCCTGGAACTACTTCCAGAACAACGGCCACTACTGAGTGATTCAACCGCGCCCCGCGTCGACCGATAGGAGTACCAGGCCGACGGAGGGGGTGGCATGGAGGGGTCCCGGCGCTGGACGCTGCGTGCCCGCCGCTCGGTCGTCGTCCTCACCGGTCTCGTCGTCGTCGGCCAGGTCGTCGGTTTCACGGTCGAGCCGGCGCGCAGCCCCGTCTTCGGCTTGTCGCTGGTCGGCCTGGACGCGCTGGGGCTGATCTACAGCGTCCGCGCGGCCCGCCGGTCGGCCTCCCGGCGCATCTGGGGCACCACCGCCGCCGGTCGGGGCCTGTCCGTGCTGGCCACCGTCTCGTTCACCGTCGCCGCGCTGACCGGCAACTCCGGCTGGCCGTGGTTCTTCGCGATCGTCAGCGGCCTGGCGATGTTCACCGCGCTCTCGGCGGCCTGCCTCGCGGTCACCACTGAGCGCTACGACCCCCGCCAGCGCCGGGCGTTCCTCGCCGAGGCCGTCACGGTGCTGAGCAGCGCGTTCGTCGTCGCCTGGTACTTCATCCTGCACCCGGCGATCGACCGGAGCACGGCGTTGGAACTGTTGTACGACATCGGGTACCCGCTCGGGAACCTGCTGCTGCTGGCCGCGGTGTGCGCGGTGCTGCTGCGCGGTGCGGTCGCCCATCTCACCCGCCCGGTCGCGCTGCTGCTCGGCGGCATGCTGCTCTACGCCGTCGGCGACATCGCGTTCTCGGCGATGCGCGTCCACGGCGAGCAGGGCAGCCCCAACACCCCGGCGGGCGTGGCGCTGGTCTTCGCGTCGCTGCTGATGACGGTCGGCGCGATGGAGGAGTGCGCGCTGCCGCCCACCGACCGCGACGCCCGGCTGACCCGGATGCCGGCCTGGTCGATGGCCCTGCCGTACGTGGCGGTGGCGGTGGGCAACGTGATGATGCTGGTCGCGGTGGTGCACGCCGACAACCGGGACCTGTGGGGCGGGCTGCTGCTGGGTCAGGCCCTGATGACGACGGCACTCGCGGTGCGTCAGCTGATCAGCCTGCGGGAGAGCAGCGAACGCAACGTCGTGGACCCACTCACCGGCCTGGCCAACCTGACCGGTCTGAAGGCCGCCGCGCGCCGCGCCCAGCAGCGCCGCGAACCGGTCGCGCTGCTGCTGCTCGACCTGGACGGCTTCAAGCAGATCAACGACCGGTACGGCCACGAGGTCGGCAACTCCGTACTCGTCGAGTTCGCCCGCACGCTGCGTGGTGCGATCCGCGGCCACGACACCGCGGCCCGGGTCGGGGGCGACGAGTTCGTCATCCTGCAGACCGGCGCCACCACCGAGGCCCAGGCCGTCGTCGTGGCCGAGCGGGTGCTGGCCGCGCTCGCGGACACCACGGTACGTGTCGGCGACGAGACGATCCCGATCCGCACCAGCATCGGCCTGGCGCTCGGGTCGGCCACCGACTCGCCGCAGGAGTTGCAGCACAAGGCCGACCTGGCCATGTACGAGTCGAAGCGCGCCGGGACGCACGGCTGGAAGGCCTACGACGAGTCGATGACCGACAGGCGCAACCGCGACGCGCTGCTGGCCGCCGAGCTCGAGCGGGCCGGTGACCAGCTCTCGGTGCTCTACCAGCCGCTCGTCGACCTCTCCGGCGGCGGTGCGGTCGCGGTCGAGACCCTGCTGCGCTGGCAGCACCCCACGCTCGGCGCGATCTCGCCGGCGGAGTTCGTGCCGATCGCCGAGCGCAGCGGTGCGATCGACGACATCGGCCGGCGTGTCCTGGACCTGGCCTGTCGCCAGGTCCGCGCCTGGATCGAGGCGGGCGCCGACCCGGACTTCTACGCCAGCGTCAACGTCTCGCCCCGCCAGCTCGAGGACCCCGCGTTCCTGGACGACGTGCTGACCGTCCTGGAGCGCAGCGGCCTGGCCCCACGCAACCTCGTCCTGGAGATCACCGAGACCGCGATCGTCGACCAACGCACCGCGATCCCGGTGCTCACCGCGCTGCGCGAGCGGGGCATCCGGATCGCGATCGACGACTTCGGCACCGGGTACTCCGCACTGCACTACCTGACCCGGCTGCCCGTCGACGTCCTCAAGATCGACGGGAGCTTCATCGCGCAGCTCAACGGCACCCGGCAGGGCGCGGCGGTCACCGAGGCCATCATCCGGCTCGGGCGGATCCTCGAGCTCACCACCGTCGGCGAGGGCATCGAGACCGCCGCGCAGGCCGCGGAGCTGCAGGCCCTGGGGTGCGCGATCGGGCAGGGTTACCTGTTCGCGCGCCCCGCGACCGCCGCCGACCTGGACCCGATGATCACGGGGCGATCGCCAGGAACAGGAACGCGGCCAGCAGAACCAGATGGACGCCACCCTGCAGCCGCGTCGCCCGCCCGGGCACCACGGTGAGCACGCTGACCATGACGGTGAGCGCGAGCAGCACCATCTGAGTCGACCCCAAGCCCAGCGACAGCGGTCCGTCGAGCCAGATCGACGCGATCGCGATCGCCGGGATCGTCAGGCCGATGCTGGCCATCGCCGAGCCGAGCGCCAGGTTGAGGCTGATCTGAATGCGGTTGCGCAGCGCCGCCCGGGTCGCCGCCAGCGTCTCGGGCAGCAGTACCAGCAGCGCGATGACCACTCCGACGAACGACTGCGGCAGGCCGGCGCCCTTGACACCGGCCTCGATCGCCGGGGACTCCAGCTTGGCCAGGCCGACGACGCCGACGAGAGCGACCACCAGCAGGGCCAGGCTGATCGCGGCGGCCCGGGCGGACGGCGGCGCCGCGTGCTCCTCGTGCGCGTCGACGACCTCGCCGTCCAGCGTCACCGGCAGGAAGAAGTCGCGGTGCCGGACGGTCTGGGTGAGCACGAACATCCCCCACAGCACCAGCGACGCCACCGCGGCGAAGGCCAGCTGCGCCGGGGAGAACTCCGGGCCCGGTCGGCTGGTGGTGAACGTCGGCAGCACCAGGCTCAGCGCGGCCAGCGTCGCGACGGTCGCCAGCGCACCGCCGGTGCCCTCGGCGTTGAACGCGAGGATGCCGTGTTTGCGCGCCCCGACCAGCAGGCCGAGGCCGACGATGCCGTTGAGCGTGATCATCACCGCGGCGAAGACCGTGTCACGGGCGAGCACCGACGCCTCGGACCCGCCCGACGCCATCAGCGTGACGATCAGGCCGACCTCGATCACGGTCACCGCGACCGCCAGGATCAGCGAACCGAACGGCTCACCCACCCGGTGCGCGACCACCTCGGCGTGGTGGACGGCGGCCAGCACCGCGCCGGCGAGCAGCAGGGCGACGATCGTCACCGCGACCGGCCCGAGTTCTCGGCCCCAGGCCAGCGCGAGCGCGACGAGCGCGGCCACGGGTATCACCGCGGTCCAGTACGACAAGCGTTGTCTCAGGGAGGAAGCCACCGTATAACCCTGACAGACTCGTGACAGGATGGCCCGTCAGCGCGTCCGGCGCGTGACCAACAACGCTAGACCGGCCAGGCTCAGTACCGCCGCGGCCACGAACCCGAACCGGTAGCCGACCTGCTGGGCTATCCCCAGCAGCGGCGCCGCGAGCGTGGAGCCGATCGGGAACGCGTTGCTGAAGAGCGTCGACGCGCGCCCCGGTCTACTGGGGAGCAGGTCCTGGAAGTACGTGATGCCGATGCCCTGGATCAGCGCGATGCCCGACGCGTTGAGCAACTGGGCGAGCGCGACCTGCCCGGTTCCGGCGGAGAGCGCCACGGTGCCGAGGTACAGCGCGGACACCAGCGGCCCGATCAGGAACAGCCGCCGCACACCGGCGCGCGCGGCGAGCGCCCCGAACGCGAGGATCAGCGGGATCTCGAGGAACGCGCAGAGCCCGAGGATGAAACCGGTGTCCCGGACGTCGCCGTTCAGGTCGGCGTTCACGAACAACGGCAGGAGCTGGACGCTGAGCGTGGCCGCGGTCTGGATCAGGACGAGCGCGACGACGTTGAGCCGCAGGGACCCTTCGGAGACGTCGACCGGACCGGCGGCGGGGATCGGTGGGGCCTCGGCCGGGGTCTCCGGGTGCTCGGAGGCGGCCGGCGCTCCACCGCGGGGTTCGGGAAGGCCGAAGTGGGTGAGCAGGGCGACGGCCGCGAAGATCGCCGCCGCGACGCTGAAGATCAGCGTGTAGCCCCCGACCTCGATCAGGATCGCGGCGACGAGCGGCCCGGCGACCCAGCTCGCCGACATCAGCGTCCGCAGCACGCTCACGCTGAACGTGCCCCGGTCACCGCCGCCGACCACCACCCGGGCGTACGCGAAGAGCTGCGGCAGCGCCGCGGTCGACACCGCGATCGCCGTCGCGGTGACGAAGAGCAGCACCCAGTAGTTCCGGACGAACGCGCTCAGCCCGCTGCCGACGACCCCCGCGAGCGCCGCCGCGACGATCAGCCGGCTGCGGTACGGCCCGGTATCCGACCAGCGGCCGATCCAGCTGGCCGCGACCACCCCGCTCACCGGCGCGACGATCAGGAACACGGTCACGAGCAGCGGCCCGGCGTGCACGGCGTCGGTGAGGAACAGGGCCCGGAACGGGAACATCATCGCCATCGACAGGCCGACGGAGAGGAACACGAGCGAGAGCGGCACCCAGAGCCGCGCACCCTCGCGGGCCGGGGCTTCGGCGACCGCCGTCATCGGGGCAGGCGCCGGACTATATCCGTATTTGGGGGGTCTGGAGTGACGAACGTGGCAAACACGTACCCCATCATGCCCGCTGCCCCGCCCACTCGCGCAACTGGATATGGGAGGCTGTGAGAGCGCTATCATTCCCCAGGGAGAGCGAGGACCAAAGATGCAGTTCCCCGCTGAATTCGTGTTCGGCTCCGCGACCGCGTCGTACCAGATCGAAGGGGCCGCTCAGGAGGACGGCCGCGGCCCGTCGATCTGGGACACCTTCAGTCACACGCCCGGCAAAGTCCTCAACGGTGACACCGGTGACGTGGCCGACGACCATTATCACCGGCTCGACGCCGACCTCGACCTCATGGTGGAGCTCGGCCTCGAGGCGTACCGGTTCTCGATCGCCTGGCCCCGGATCATCCCGGCCGGCCGCGGCGCGGTGAACCAGGCCGGCCTGGACTTCTACTCCCGCCTGGTCGACGGGCTGCTGGCACGCAACATCCGCCCGGTGGCCACGCTCTACCACTGGGACCTCCCGCAGGCGCTGGAGGACGAGGGCGGCTGGACGGTCCGGAGCACGGCCGAGGCGTTCGCCGCGTACGCCCGGGTGGTCGGCGAGGCGCTCGGCGACCGCGTCCACACCTGGACGACGCTGAACGAGCCCTGGTGCTCGGCCTACCTCGGCTACAGCTCCGGCGTCCACGCTCCCGGCCGCACCGAGCCGCTGGCCGCGCTGACCGCGGTGCACCACCTGAACCTCGCGCACGGGCTCGCGCTGCGCGAGCTCCGTCAGGTCGTCCGGCCCGACGCCGAATTCTCGGTGACGCTCAACCTGCACGTGTTCCGCCCGGTCGGCGCGACCGGCGAGGAGGCCCGGCGCCGCGTCGACGCCCTGGCCAACGGCGTCTTCCTCGGCCCGATGCTCGAGGGTGCCTACCCCGCCGACGCGCTCGAGGTGACCAGCGGCATCACCGACTGGTCGTTCGTACGGGACGGTGACCTGGAGATCATCCGCCAGCCGATCGACGTCCTCGGCGTGAACTTCTACAGCACCAACCGCGTGCAGTTGTGGGACGGCAGCGGCGAGCGCCAGCGCGCCGACGGTCACGGCGCGTCGTCGGCCACCGCCTGGCCCGGCGCCGACGACGTGGAGTTCCTCGCCACCGACCCGCCGCACACCGACATGGGCTGGAACATCGACCCTCAGGGCCTCGAGGACCTCCTGGTCGAGCTGGGCGACCGCTACCCCGACCAGCCGCTGATGGTCACCGAGAACGGCGCCGCGTTCCCCGACGTGGTGACCGACGACGGCCACGTCCACGACGCCGACCGCACCGACTACGTGCGCCGCCACCTGCGCGCGGTGGCGAACGTGCGCGCGAAGGGCGTCGACGTGCGCGGCTACTTCCTGTGGTCGCTGCTGGACAACTTCGAGTGGTCCTACGGCTACTCGAAGCGCTTCGGCATCGTCCGGGTCGACTACGACACCCTGGAGCGCACCCCGAAGGACAGCGCCCGCTGGTACGCCTCCCTGATCCGCTCCCGCTCCCTCGACTGACCCGTCACCCCGGCCGGCGCCCCGCCGGCCGGGGTCGGGCGTCGCCTACCACCACGCGTCGCGGGCTGGCACGCTGTTCGGCGTGGGTGAGCAGACGACCACCGAGCGTCGGGACTTCTTCCTGTCGTACACCCGGGCCGACACCGAGACCGCGCAGTGGATCGCCTGGGAACTCGAGAACGCCGGTTACACCGTGCTGTTCCAGGCCTGGGACATGGTGCCCGGCTCGAACTGGCTGCGGCTGGTCCACCAGGCCTCCCGGCACGCCGAGCGGACGATCGCGGTGCTCTCCGCCGCGTACCTGAGAGACTCCGAGTTCGGCGAGGCGGAGTGGCTGGCCGCCTACCAGCGGGATCCACGGGGGCTGGCCGGGCGGGTCATCCCGATCCGGATCGAGGAATGCGTCGTCGACGGGCTGCTGGCCGGGGTCGTCCACGCCGACCTCTTCGACCTTCCCGACCGCGACGCCTTCCGGGCCCGGCTGCTCTCCGCCGTCGAGGCCGCACGATCCGGGCGCGCGAAACCACTCACCGAACCGCCGTTCCCGCCCGGGATCGTGCGCGGCGGCGCACCGGGTCCTCCGCCGCCGGAGAGCCCGATGCCCGGAACACGGTCCGGGTACCTCATGCAGATCCGCCAGATCTCACCGCGCGCGCTCCTCGACCGTCAGAAGGAACTGGACGCCCTGGCGGCGTTCTGTCGCGACCCGGCCGCGGGCTCCTACGTCTGGTGGAGAGCGGCCGCGTGGACCGGGAAGTCCGCGTTGATGTCCTGGTTCGTGCTGCACCCGCCGCCCGGAACGCGCGTCGCGTCGTTCTTCGTCACCGCGCGCTACGCGGGCAACAGCGACCGGAACGCGTTCCTCGGCGTCCTGATCGAGCAGCTCAGCGAGGTGCTCGGCGAGTCGGTGCCGCCGTTCCAGAGCGAGAGCGGCCAGGAACGTCTCTGGTTCAGGTTGCTCGACGCCACCGCGGAGCACTGTGCCCGGCGCGGTGAGCGGCTGATCGTTCTCGTCGACGGACTGGACGAGGACACCAGCACACCGACGAGCCGGGCCACCCGCAGCATCGCCGCGTTGCTCCCGGCCAACCCCCCGCCGGGCCTGCGTGTCGTCGTCGCCGGTCGCCCGGACCCGCCCATCCCGGCCGACGTGCCGCCGAACCACCCGCTCCGCGACCCCGACATCGTCCGGATCCTGCGACGCTCCCCCCACGCCTCCGCGATCCGCGCCGACATGCAGGCCGACCTGGATCGCCTCCGGAACGGAAGCCTGCTCGAACGTGATCTGCTCGGCCTGGTCACCGCCGCCCGCGGTGGCCTCTCCGGACACGACCTGGCCGAGTTGTGCGCCGACCACGAGACCACCGAATGGGACATCGAACGTCTCCTGTCAACGGTGGCCGGCCGCAGCTTCACCGCACGAGCCGCCCGGTGGCGCCCGGACGACGGCCGCGCCGTGTACCTCCTCGGCCACGAGGAGATCCAGCTCGACGCGGAGCGCTCGTACGGGCCGAGACGACTGGCGGACCTCCACCGACGGCTCCACACCTGGGCCGACTCCTACCGCGCCCGGAACTGGCCGCCCGACACCCCGGAGTACCTGCTCCGGGGCTACTACCAGCTGCTGCTCCTCGACGACGACGGACCGCGCCTGGTCCGGTACGCGACCGACCTGCGGCGTCACCACCGGATGCTCGACGTGACCGGCGGCGACACCGCCGCCCTGGCGGAGGTCACCGAAGCCCAGAACTCCGTGCGTGGATCACGCGTCCTCGATCTGGCGCGGCTGGCGGTGTACCGGACCGCCCTGATCGACCGCAACAGCTACCTGCCCCGCCGCATCCCGGCCGTCTGGGCCGTACTGGGCCACCCGAACCGGGCCGAGCAGATCGCCCGTGCCGTGCTTGATCCGTATACCCGCTGGAGAGTGCTCGCTGAAGCCGCGACCGGTGTGTGGAACGTCGGTGATCGCGCGGCGGCAGTGCGCCTACTCGACGAGGCGGAGCAGGCCGCACGTCGATTCTTGAGCGCCGACGTCCTGGCGAGCGCCTTGGTCACGATCGCCGGGCACGTGACCGGGACGGGCGATGAATCCCGTGCGGTGCTGCTCGCGAACGAGGCGGAAGGACTCGTCGGTCGCATCAGTGGTCACGAGTACCGCGCTGAAGCGACGGCCCACCTCGCGGTCAGTACCGCCGAATCCGGTGACCGCGACCGGGCGATGCGGCTGATCACCACCGCCGAGGCGCTTCTCGATGACGTCACGACGCCGAACCACCGGGCCGAACCCCTGTGCGACCTCGTTCGTGCCGCCGCGGAGGCGGGTGACCCCGACCGAGCCGGCAGCCTCGCGGACCGGGCCGAACGCACGATCCGGTGCGTCGGCAACCTCGACGAACGCGTCGACGGGCTCGCTCGTCTCGCGCACGCCGCCGCGGTCGCCGGTGACGAGTCGCGCGTGACGCGGCTCGCGCGGGAAGCCGCGGAGAACGCACCGGCGATCGCGAACTCGGAGCGGCCCGAGCGGACGATGTACCACGTCGCCAGCGCCCTCGCCCGTATCGGCGAGCATCGCCGCGCCGAAGCGACCGCAGCCGCGATCCCGGCACCGGGCTGGCAGGGAGACGCGCAGTACGAGATCTCCCGTGCTCTCCTCCGGGCCGGCGACCAGGTCGGAGCGGAGCGGGTCGCCCGAGGGATCGGGTCGGTCTCCGGCAGAGCGCACGCACTGGCCGACATCGCGAGCGCGGCCGCGAGCGCCGGCGAATCGGAGCGGGCCGAGCTGCTCGTCACGCACGCGGAGGAGACGGCGCGCTCGGAGGTGGATCCCTACACCCGGGCCACCGGTCTGGCGAATCTGGTCAGCGCGTTGAGCGAAGCCGGAGAGGAGACGCGGGCCATCCGAGCGGCCCGCGAGGCGGAGCGGGCAGCCCGCGACATCACGGATCCGGAAATGCGAATCTGGCCGTTGGCGACACTGCTCGCTCACGGCCACTCGTCCCTGCAGGTGCAGCTGGAGGCGCTGACCGAACAGACGCTCAACTCGACCAACGGCGCCTACTCGCGCGCCGGCCAGACGGTCTACATCGTCACCCAGCTCACCGAAGCCGGGCAGCACTCCCGCGCCGAAGCCATCGCCAGGCACATCGCCGATCCCACCTTCGAGGCCCGGGCCCTGGCCGCTATTTCCCGGCAGCTGGCCGACTCGGGTCAGCCGGACCGCGCGCGGCTTCTCGCCGGCGAGGCCGAGTCCGTCGTTCTCACCACCACCGAGGAACTCCACGGAGCGCTGGCATTAGCTGACCTGGTCCTGACCGCCGCACGCGTGGGAGATTCCCACCACGCGGCGCAGCTGGCCGGTGTGGCCGAAGCCACGGCGCACACGATCGCCCATTCCCGCTCGAGATCGCTGGCGCTCGGATCGCTCGGCTGCGCACTCGGCGACGCCGGCGAGCTCGACCGGGCCGAACGCATCGTGTCGTCCGTCCCGAACCTGGACGTCCAATGGTGGTACCTGTCCCGTCTCGGTGCCTCCGTCGCGCGGGCCGGTGCTCACGAGCGCGCCGAGGACATGGCCGCCCGGATCCTGAATCCCGATCATCGCGGCTGGATCCTCGCGGAACTGGCGGGCGCGCTCGCCGAGGCGGGGGATCACGCGCGGGCGGAAGCGCCGGTCCGCTGACGTTCCCGTTGAACTGTTCCGATGCCTCCAGCGCGATCTGTAAACGCTTGCGCGGGCTCAGCCGGCCGCGCGCGGTCGCGTACAGCGCCCCCAGCGCGACCTCCTCCCCGGCTCCGACCGCGTCGTACCCGTGGGCGGACTCGCCGATCTGGTAGTCCGAGTCGACGTTGAACAGCCGCCCCGCGACGCCGACGAGGAACACGCCCCCGCATTCGCGTTCGTTGTCCTTCGTCGCCCAGCCGCCGGTCTTCAGGCATTCACGCAGCCCGTCGACGAACGTCGTCGACATGAAGCGGTCGAGGTCGGTGGCCGGGGGCTCGGGAGGGGTCCACGCCCAGCGGATGAGCTGGCCCATCCGGAAGCTGGTCGTGAAGCCGAACGCGTAGGAGCCGGTCACGAACACCTTGGCGTCGGCGCGCGTGTGCACGACGTATCCGGAAACCCCGGCCGAGTCACCACCGATGTGAACGGTTCCGCCGCTGGCGATGCCGACGATCGCAGTCATGCGCGCGATCCTAGGGGTATCTCTCAGGGATGCCACCCGCGCGAATCCGCCGCACCGACCGCCTGCGTCTGGAGCCGGTCGGCACCGCCCACGCCGACGCTCTGCACGCGCTCCACCGGGACCCCGCCGTGGCCGAGTGGTTCGGCGAGTGGACCCGCGAGCAGATCGATCACGAGGTGGCGCGCACGGCCACCGGCCGGCGCGTCGACGGTGCGCACAAGTGGATGGGTGACCGGCGAACTCGTCGGTCGGGGCGGCGGCTAGTTCGGTGCGACCGCGAACGTCGTGACGTCCTCGGCGACTACCGTCGGGGCGCCGTCGCCGGTCAGCCGGAGCGTGCCGCCCGGGGACTGCTGGATGCGGCTCGGGCCGACGGTCATCGTGCCCACGAGCTCCAGGGCGCGTCCGGCGCCGAGGTGCGCGCCGTCCCGGGCCCGGCGTCCGGCGGCTTTCCAGGTCGAGCCGGCGCGTTCGTAGACGGTGGCCGTCGTCGCGCGGGTGGGCGTGTCGGGTTGTTCGGCCGCGCCCGCGACGCACGGCACCGGGCCGGGGACGTAGGCGGCGAACACCTGGTCGCCGTCGCCGAACCAGAGCCCGGCGACGAACATCGCCGCGGTCGAGGACGGCGGAGCCAGCGTGGTCGCGCGGCCCGAGCCGAGGTCGGTCACGACGACGGACTCGGTGGCGCCGCACGCCGGCACGGCACCGTCGACGGTGTAGGCGAGGCGCGCGCCGTCCGCGCTGACCGTGGCGTTGAGCGGCAGCCCGGTCGGCCCGGCCGGCTGGACCGGCACCGCCGTCGGGCCGGCGCCGACGCGGTAGACCTCCTTCGGCGCGGCCGTCGACGCCCCGGTCGCGACGTAGATCGCGTCGCCGGCCGGGGACCCGGTCAGCAGGTTCCGGTAGCTCAGGCCCAGCAGGTCGCTCGCTCCCGGCAGCCCGTCGGGCACGAAGGGCTCCGGCTCACCGCCCGACGCCGGATAGCTCTCCAGCCCGCCGAGCGAGCCTTCGCCGACCAGGTCGGAGCCGAGGAACTCGACCCCGCCGCAGAGCAGGGCGCAGTCCCAGTGCCGGACCGGGCTCCCCGAGGCCGCCGCCCGGTAGATCCGCGACCGCGAGACGTCCTCGCCGTCGGCGGCGATCCAGGCCAGCTCGGTGCCGTCCCCGGACCAGGTCAGGGCCTCGGCCCGCCAGCCCGCCGGCAGCGCCGCCACCCGTTTCGCGGTCCCGTCGGCGGCGCGGACCAGCACCGCCGACCCGTCGGCGTACGCGAGCCGCGGCGCCGGCGCCGGTGCCGGTGCGGACGCCGGTTTCTCGCTCCCGCATCCGGCGCCCACGAGGAGGACAGCGGCCGCCAGCATCGCCGACGTGGTTCGAAGCCCGGCCATCCGCCCACCCCTCGCCCGGGTCCGTCGCTCCGGACGGCTGTGTCGAGTGTGGAATCGCCGGGCGCTGCGGTCCATGCCGCACCGGTGCGGCATGGACGCGGCCCGGGCGCCCTGCCACACTGCGTGCCGTGCCGGACGCGGCTCCGGAGCCGTCAGCCCGCGGCGGCCGCTCCGCCCTCGTCGACCAGCTCGAGGTCGGCCCAGGGCAGCCCTAACGCGGCGGCTTCGCGCTGGGCGGCGGCCAGGTCGGTGCCGTCGTACACCACGTAGCCCCGGTCCTTGACCTTGACCCGCTGCTCGGTCCGGCCGTCGGCCGTGTCGGCGTGCAGGTAGACCTCGACGGTCAACCCGCCCGCGCGCATCGTCACCATCGTCGGCTCCCGGAATAGCCCGGATCCGAGTGTGTCCGCTGATCGCAGCGGTCGGGTCGAACCGCACGGGTGTAATTCGGTGGGGTACGTCTCGCCCGCCCGGCGGAACTACGCGGTTCACGTGGTTCTCGGGGCGGCGCTCGACCAGCATGATCACGGAGCTCGCGTAGTGCCCGCACCGATCAGACGAGGACCACACGGTGAGAGACGTACGAGTGACGCACATCGGCGGCCCCACGGCGCTGATCGAGGCCGCCGGCTGGCGGATCCTCACCGATCCCACCTTCGACCCGCCCGGTCGCCGTTATTCGTTCGGGTGGGGAACGAGTTCGCGGAAGCAGACCGGTCCCGCGCTGGACCCGGACGACCTCGGCACCGTCGACGCCGTTCTGCTCACCCACGACCACCACGCCGACAACCTCGACGACCGCGGGCGCGCCGTCCTGGCGAACGTGCCGACGATCCTCACCACCCGGGCCGGAGCGCGGAGGCTCGGGGCCACGGCGCGCGGGCTACGGCCCTGGGACCGGACCGACCTGGCCGCGCCCGGCCGCGCGACGATCACCGTCACCGCGACGCCGTGCCGGCACGGTCCGCCGCTCAGCCGGCCGGTCGCGGGGCCGGTGATCGGGTTCGCGCTGGCCTGGGAGGGCCAGGAGCACGGCGTCCTCTGGGTCACCGGCGACACCGTGCTCTTCGAGGGCGTGAAGCAGGTGCCGCGCCGGCTGACCGTCGACACGATGCTGTTGCACCTCGGTGCGGTCCGCTTCCCGCTCACCGCGTCGCTGCACTACAGCATGACCGCGACCGAGGCCGTCGCGTTGTGCGCGCTGGCTCGGCCGCGCACGGTCATCCCGGTGCACTACGAAGGCTGGTCCCACTTCACGCAGGGTCGCCGCGCGGTGGAGCAGGCCTTCGCGACCGCGCCGGACGGGCTCGCCGACCGGCTGCGGTGGCTACCGCTGGGCGCCGCGGAGCCGACCGGCTGAGCGCGGTCGCGACGTCAGGCCGGTCGCGCGGCGCCCACCGCGGCCGGTGCGGTGGGCGCCACCCGGAACTCACCGGCGGTGCTTCAGCGCCCAGTCGAGTGCGTGGTCGGCGACGGCTTCCCAGCCCGGCTCGGCGCACGTCCAGTGCGAACGGCCCTCGAACTCGTGGTACTCGGTCAGCGCCGACGACTTCTCGTAGTGCTTCGCGTTCGACTTGTTCACCGACGGCGGCATGATGTGGTCGGATCCGCCGCCGATGAACAGCAGCGGGGCGCGGTCGTCGTTGCTGTAGTCGACCCAGGTCTCCTGGTGGCCCGGCTTGAGGTTCGCGAGCAGGCCGTAGGCCCAGATCCAGTTGCCCGGCGCCGGGATCGCGTAGCGCTCGAACGCCCGGTCGGACTCCTCGCGCGGCAGCGTGTTGGCGAACGCGTAGTGGAACTGTTCCGGGGTGAAGCCCACCGCGCGGTGGTAGGTGGCCGGGTTGCTCAGCGTCGGGAACAGCGAGCGCACCTGGGAGAGCGGAGTGACGTGCACACCCTCGGTGGGGGCCGAGTCGATCACCACGGCCGCGCTGCCCAGGCCGCGCGCCAGCAGGAGCTGCGTCAGCGTTCCGCCGAACGAGTGTCCGATCAGGATCGGCGGCTCGTCGAGGGCCGCGATGACCCCGGCCAGGTGATCGACGGTCTCGGGCACGGTGAGGTTCGCGATGACGTCGGTGTTCTCACGCAGCGCCTCCACCTCGACCTCGAAGCCGGGGTAGGCCGGGGTGAGGACGCGGTGGCCCTTGGCCTCGAGATAGGGCACCCACGCCTCCCAGCTGCGCGGGGTCATCCAGAGGCCGTGGATCAGAACGATCGTGCTCATACGTCGTACTCCTTGGGGAAGCCGAGCCGGTGCCCGGGCGCAACAGCAGGAAAATCGCATGACCGGAGGTCGGCGACGTCGGTGTGGGCGCACGGAACGGTGCCCACACCGCACCGGTCGTCAGGAGTTGAGGGCCCTCCACTCCCGCGCGGTCAGGCCGTACTCGGCGCGGAAGCGCTGGGCGAAGTGCGTGCGGTTGACGAAGCCCCACCGGTACGCGACCGCCGCGATCGTGCGGTGGCGTGCCGCCGGGTCGGCCAGCTCGTCGCGGACCCGCTCCAGGCGACGCCTGATGATCCACTGTTCGAGCCGGATCCCGGCGGCCGCGCACACCTTGTACAGCTGCCGCTCGGACACGTGGTGCGCGGCCGCGATCGCCGCCGGCGTGAGGTCGGGGTCGGCGAGGTGGGTCTCCACGAAAAACCTCACCCGCTCCAGGAAGACGACGTCGAGCGCCGACCGGGCGTGCCGGCGGTCGTGCGCCGCCGAGGCCACCAGCGCGCGCACCAGCTCGATCGTGGCGACGCCGAGCCGGGCCGCCGCCGGATCGGCGGCCAGCGCCGTCTGGTTGCGGAACAGCTCGCGCAGGTGCCGGGACATCAACCGGTAGAGCGGGCTGCTCGCGAGGGCGCCCCGGGCGCGGTGGACGGCCTCGAGCGGCAACCCGAGCTGGTCGCCCGGCACGTGCAGCGTGTACGCCCAGGTGGTGGTGCGCCGCTGGTGCTCGAACGGGGCGCTCATCTCCAGCAGGTAGAGCGCGTTGCGGACCGAGGGCACCTCGGTGCCCGACTGGGTCTGGGAACCCTCGCCGCGCAGCGTCACGCCGAGCGCGATCACCGGCGCTCCGGAGGAGCCGCGGGCGTGCCGCCTCGTGCGGAACGCGCGGTGCGGCGAGGTGCGCGTGTTCAGCAACCGGAGCGGGCCGAGGGCGCACGATTCGAGGCGCAGCTCGGCCTCGTGGCCGGTCTCCGGCTGCTCCCAGACCGCGGCGTGGGCCGCCTCGCGCATGCGCGTCGCGATGGCCTCGGCGCGGTCGTGCCGCGCGAGCGACGCGGTGTCGTAGACCTCCAGCACTCCCCGCCCCCTCCACGTGTTTCGACCAGCGTCCGACGCCGGTGGCACCGCGCGAACCACGTGGGGCACGTAGTCCGTTACCCGAGGTACCCGCCGAGCCGGCGCCGGGACGTGATGCCGAGCCGCTGGTAGATCTTGCGCAGGTGGTAGTCGACCGTGTTGGGGCTGATGAACAGCGCCGCGCCGATCTCGGCGTTCGTCGCGCCCCCGGCGGCCAGCCGCGCGACCGCGAGCTCCCGCGCGGTGAGCCGGGCTCCGGACGGCGGGGCACCGGACGGGGTGGCCGGCAGCGCGCCACCGGACCGCGTGCCCAGCGCGGCCAGCTCCGCGCGGGCGCGCTCGGCGAACGCGGGTGCGGCGGCGTCCTCGAACATCTCCAGCGCGCGGCGCGCCTGTTCGCGGGCCTCGCGCCGCCGCCGGACCCGGCGCAACCACTCGCCGTAGACGAGATGGGCACGCGCGCGCTCGACCGGCGGCCCCGGCAGGTCCACCGCCTCCGCGTAGCAGGCCTCGTCGTCGGTCACCAGCGCGCGTGACCGCCGCGCGACGAGCGTCGCCCACGGTGCCCCGTTGGCCGCGGCGATCTCCTCCAGGGTCGCGGTGATCGCGGCGGCCTCGTCCGGGTGGCCGCTGCGCGCCGCCGCCTCGGCGAAGTCCCCGTAGTTCACCGGGGTGACGTGCAGGAACGGCGCGTCGACGAGCGGCTTCAGCCGGGTGTAGGCGTCGACGTAGCGGCGCTCGGCCAGGTCGCGGACGCCCAGCGCGGACACGCCCGCCGCGTGCACGCCGCCCCAGCCGACCGCGAGCGCGCCGTCGGCGATCGCCTCGACCTGGTCACGCGGGCCGCCCGACCAGGCCAGCAGCGCTCCGTTGACCACGTGCTCCGCGTCCCAGCCGAGGGCTCGGCGCAGCCGGCGCACCCGGGCCATGTGCTCCTCGGACTCGCGCGGCGTGCCGATGCTCAGCAGCGACAGCGACATCGTCCAGAGCACGGTGTCGAGGACCTGCAGGGAGCCCAGATCCCGGGCGGTCGCGACGACCCGGTCCACCACGCGGCGGATCGCGCCGTCGTCCCAGAGCGCGGTGTGCAGCGGCACCCCGACGAGGCCGTACTTGATCAGGTCCGCGCCGGTGAGCGAGTCGATCACCGCGGCCGCGGCACGGAGCTCCGGCACGGCCTCGCGGTAGGGGCGCAACAGCAGCGTGCCGAACGCGCGCAGGATCGTGCCGGCGACGCCGTCGGCCAGCGCGGCGCCGTCCAGCAGGCGCCGGCCGAGCGTCGGCAGCGGCACGTCGGTGTTGCGGCGCTCCACCGGCAGCAGGCGGTTGAACGCCATGATCAGCGCGTCCTGCTCGGCGGCGACGTCGTGCCCGGAGAAGCAGGCGGCCGCGGCCAGCATCTCGCCGGCGCCACGCACGATGGCCGGGTCCCCGGTGAAGAACGCGTGGGCGACCCGGACGCTGATCAGGCGGCCCCGGGTGACGTCGTCGACCGTGTCGGCGGTCAGCTCCTCGACCAGGCTCTCGGCGAGCCCGGCGGCGCCTGCGGCCAGGGCGGCCTCGGCCGCGGCGACCAGTCGGCGGTCGTGGACCGGGCCGGGCGGGGTGAGCCGGGCCGCCTCGGTCAGCACGTTCGCGCGGGAGCGGAACCCGCCGCGGCGCCCGGCCAGGTCGGCGACCTGTTCCAGCCGGTCGGCGACGTCGGGGTCGGTGCCGACGGTGGCCTTCGCGGCGTGCCAGGCGGCCTGCTCGACCAGGCCGAGCCCGGCGGCGCCGGCCGAGAGCGCCCGGTGCACGCGACGGCGTTCCGCCCCGGGCACTCCGTTGTAGACCGCCGAGCGCACCAGCGCGTGCCGGAACCGCAGCGAACGGCCCAGTTCGACGAGGCCGGCGAGGTCGGGTTCGTCGCCGGCGGTGTCGGGGAGGCCGAGGGCCGCGGCGGCCGCGCGGACCAGGTCGACGTTGCCGGTGGAGTCGGCCGCGGCGATCAGCAGCCACTCCTGCCGCGCGGGCGCCGCGGAGCGCACCTGGCGGAGGTAGAGCTGCTCGAGCCGGCCGCCGACCGGGATCGGCTCGTCGGCCACGGTGAGCTGCTTGACGCTCAGCTCGCCGGCCAGGTCGATCAGCGCGAGCGGGTTCCCGCCGGTGGCGGCGACGATCCGCGCGGCGGTCGCGGGGTCGATCCGCTCCCCCGACACCGAGCGCAGCAGCGTCGCGGCCGAACCGGGGTCCAGGCCGCGGAGGTGAATCGGCGGGACGCCGGCCAGCGGGAGCTCGTCCCGCGCGGCGAACACGAACGCGACCGGCTCGGCCTCCAGCCGCCGGGCGACGAAGCCCAGCGCCTCGAGCGACTCGGCGTCGAGCAGGTGCGCGTCGTCGACGAGGCCGAGCACCGGTTCCCGGGCCGCGGCCAGCAGCCCCAGGACGCCGAGCCCGACCAGGTAGCGGTCCGGGGCCGGCCCGTCCGCGAGCCCGGTGGCGACCTGTAACGCCTCCTGCTGACGCCCGGGCAGGCCGGGGATGTGGTCGCGGAGCGGAAGCACCAGGCGGTGGACGCCGGCGAACGGGATCGCCGACTCGGCCTCGTAGCCTTCCAGCCGGATCACCCGCGGCCCGGTCAGCGCGCTCAGCAGCGCGGTCTTGCCGATCCCCGGCTCGCCGACGACGAGCAGCGCCCCGCCGCGCCCGTCCCGCGCCGCGGCGACGAGCTCGTCGAGCCGCCCCAGCTCCTCGTCCCGGCCGTGTAACCGCTCTCGCACGGCCACATCCTGCCGGTTACCGGAGCCCGGGGGTAGAGGCGGACCGGTCACCCGGCCGGGGCGGGCACGACCTCCTCGCCGACGACCGGGAGCTCGGCGTAGGCCAGCTGGTGTTCGCGCGCGTGGCGGCACGCGTCCTCGACGTCACCGGCGCGCATCACGTCGAGGAGGTCCTGGTGCTCGGCCGCGACCGCGGTCAACGAGGGTTCCAGCGTCACCAGCGCGATCATCGTCCTGGCCTCGATCTGCAGCGACTCCCACGAGCGTCGCAGCAGCAGGTTGTCGCCGGCCTCCACGACGTGCCGGTGGAACGCGACGCTGGCCGCGCACACGCCGTCCCGGTCGTCGGCCGCCGCGTGGCGCGACATGTCGGCCACCGCCGCGGCGAGCACGGCGGTGGAGAACGACCCGCGCAGCATCGCCAGCCGCGTCGCGGCCTCCTCGAGCGCGGCGCGCACCACATAGGCCTCGCGGATCGTCTGCTCGGCGAACGGCACGACGGTGCGGCCGTGACGCGGGCGGCTCTGGATCAGCGCGAGCCCTTCCAGCTCGCGCAGGGCCTCGCGCACCGGGGCCTGGCTGGTGCCGAACTCGGCCGCGATCCGGGTCTCCACCAGGCGTTCGTCACCGGCGAGTTCGCCGGTGACGATGCGGTGGAGCAGCGCGTCACGGATCTGCTCGCTCAACGTCGGCTTGGTCACGCCTCGATCATGCCTTGACCGCCACCGCCCCTCGTTCCTAGGGTGTTATCGATATCGATAATTTTATCGGAGGTCGCACGTGTTCAGCGCAGTGCACGTCCCCCGAGATCCGGCCGCCGCCGCCCAGGCGTTACGCGAGGGCGGCACGGTGCTGGCCGGTGGTACCTACCTCATGCCCCGGTTCAACGAGCGTGCGTTCCCGCCGACGAGCGTCGTCAGCCTGCGCCGCGCCGGGCTCGACGGCGTCGAGGCCGACGGCGCCACGGTCCGGCTCGGCGCGGCGACCACGCTGGCCACCCTCGAAGCCGACGAGCGCCTCGCGTTCCTGCGGCCGTGCCTGCGCGCCATCGCCTCTCCCCCGGTGCGCGGCCTGGCCACCGTCGGCGGCAACCTGTTCGTCCCGCAGCCCTACGGCGACCTCGCGGTCGCGTTGCTCGCGCTCGGCGCCTCGATCGAGGTGCACGGCGGCGGGCGCACCCCGCTCGACGACGGCGTCCCCGCCGGCGACCTGGTCACCGCGGTGACGTTCGCGGTGCCGGACTCGTTCCGGTTCTACAAGGCCACCCGTCGCCGCCACAACTCGGCCGCGATCGTGAGTGTCGCGGTGAACGGCGACCGGATCGCGCTCGGCGGGGTGGCCCCGCGTCCGCTGCGCGCGCACGCCGCCGAAGCGGTGCTGCGCGCGGACCCCGGCGCGGTCGGGCCCGCCGCCGAGGCCATGCGCGAGCACCTGGCGCCGGCCGACGACGCGTACGCGTCGGCCTGGTACCGCCACCGCGTCTTCCCGGTCCATTTCCGACGAGCCCTGCTCGGCCGCTGAAGGAGCACCGCATGGCTTCCCATCTGGTCACCCTCACCGTGAACGGCGCGCAGACCGAGCTGATCGCCCGCCCGGCCACGACCCTGCTGCTCGCGCTGCGCGAGTCGCTCGGTCTGACCGGGGCCAAGCGCGGATGCGCCCAGGGCACCTGCGGCAGCTGCACGGTGCTGCTCGACGGCGCACCGGTCGTGTCCTGCCTCGTGCCGCTGGCCACCGTCGACGAGGCCGCGGTCACCACGATCGAGGGCGTCGCCGGCCCCGACGGCGCCCTGGACGACGTCCAACAAGCGTTTCTGGACGGGTTCGCGATGCAGTGCGGATACTGCACGCCGGGCATGATCATGTCGGCCGAGGCGCTGCTGGAGCGCAACCCCGACCCGACCCGCGAGGAGGTCGAGGAGGCGATCAGCGGGAACGTCTGCCGGTGCACCGGGTACACGCCGATCGTCACCGCGGTGCTCGACGCCGCGCGGCGTCGCCGGGCGGCGTCATGACCACGATCGACCGGGACTACTTCCGGGACGAACGGCCGGGGTCGTTCCACGTCATCGGGTCGACCGTGCAGCGGGCCGACGCGCGCGGGCACGTCACCGGCCGGACCGCGTTCTTCGAGGACACGATCCCGCCCGGCCTCACCCACCTCAAGATCCACCGCTCCACCCGGCACCACGCGCTCATCGACCGCGTCGACGTGTCGAAGGCCTACGACGTGCCCGGCGTGCTGCGCGTGATCACCGCCGCGGACGTGCCGTCGAACTGGTACAACGTGCTGCGGCTGATCGGGATCGAGCCCGACGACGAGCCGGTCCTCGCCGAGGACCGGGTGCTCTACCGGGGCGAACCGATCGTGGCGGTGGTGGCCACCACCGAGGAGGCGGCCCGGGAGGGCGCCGCGCGGATCGTGGTCGACTACACCGACCTCCCGCCGGTGTTCGACGTGGAGGAGGCCCTCACCGCACCGGCCTTCAAGCGGAGCGGCACGAACTACTTCGTCTACGAGGGACATCACTGCCGCCGCGTGCGCTTCGGCGACGTCGAGGCCGGTTTCGCCGCCGCCGACCACGTGTTCAGCTGGCGGTACGGTTCGGCGCCGATCGAGCACGCGCCGACCGAGACGACCGGCTGCGTCGTCGTCCCGCAGGGCAACGGCCGGCTGCGCATCCACAGCAACACCCAGGCGTGCTTCTTCACCCTGGACAACACCGCACTGATCATCGACCGGCCGTTCACCGATCTGCAGGTCGTCGGCGGCACGGTCGGCGGTGGTTTCGGCGGCAAGGTCGACGTGATGGTCGAGCCGCTGGCCTGCATCGCCGCGTCGCTCACGAACCGCCCGGTGAAGTTCGTCTACAGCCGGGAGGAGGAGATGCAGGTCTCCTCGCCGCGCGCGGCCGAGCGTCTCTACATCACCGACGGCGTGACGAACGACGGGCGCATCGTCGCCCGGAAGGTCGTGCTCTACGTCGACGCGGGCGCGTACCAGCGGCACAGCCCCTACGGCACGACGAAGGCCGCGGCCCACCTGCCCGGCCCGTACGCGATCCCGAACGTGTACGTCGACGCCCACTGCGTCTTCACCAACCGGACGCCGTCCAGTGCGATGCGCGGGTTCGGGGTGACGATCGCCGACTTCGCGCTGGAGTCGCAGATGGACCGGCTGGCCCGGGAGCTGGGGATCGGGCCGCTGGAGTTCCGCCTGATCAACGCCTACCGCGACGGCGACATGAAGGCCCACCGCAAACTCGCCGAGGGCACCGCGCTGATCGAGGTCGTGCAACGCGCCGCGGACCTGGTCGGCTACCCGCTCTCGCCCGAGCACCGCGCGCTGAGTTCCCGGAGGGAGGACTGATGGCACTGCGCCGCGGCCGGGGGTACGCCTCGGTCAACTACCCCACCGGCATGAACCTCGGCGGTGACCCGTCGCAGGCGCTCGTGCACGCCACCACGATGGGCGGGTTCGTCGTCACGCTCTCCTCGGTCGACCTCGGGCAGGGCATCACGACCGTCGCCCGGCAGTGCGCGGCCGAGACGCTCGGCGTGCCGGTGGAGAGCGTGCTCGTCGACACCGCGGACACCGACACCGGCCCGCACTGCATGGGCACGTTCGCCAGCCGCGGCACGCACCGCGTCGGCAACGCGGTGATCATGGCCGCGCAGGAGGCCCGCGAGGTGATGCTGCGGGTCGCGGCGGACGAGCTGGAGACCGACGCCGAGGACCTGGAGACCGACGGCACCGGCTACATCGTGGTCAAAGGGGCCACGCAGCGCCGCATCCACGTCAGCGACGTCGCGCTGGCCGCGCACTTCGCCCAGGGCCGGACGATCTCCGGCCGGGGCATCTACCTCAAGGAACGCAACTACCCCGACCCGGAGACCGGGCAGATGGACCCGGACTCCTGCCAGGCCCATGCCTGCACGGTCGCCGACGTCGTGGTCGACGACGAGACCGGGGTCGTCGAGGTCGTCAGCCTGCACAACACCTACGAGGTCGGGCGCACGATCAACCCGGGGCTGGCCACCCAGCAGGTCGAGGGCGGCGCCTGGATGGGCGTCTCGCACGCGCTGTTCGAGTCATGCGAGCCCGGCTACCCGGCCTCGCGCGAGCACGGGCCGATCAGCTTCAGCGACTACCTGATGCCCGGGCCGGCCGACTGCCCGGAACAGGTCAGCGTGCTGCTCGAACGGCCGGCCGAGAACGGGCCGTTCGGCGCGAAGGGCATCGGGGAGATGACCGCGAACGCGCCGATCCCGGCCATCGCCAACGCGATCTTCGACGCGGTCGGTGTCCGCCTCACGGTCATGCCGTTCACCCCGGAGTCGGTCCTCCGAGGACTGGACGCGCTGCGTGAACCGCGCTGAGCTGCAGGACGCCCTCCGGGCCCAGTCCTACCTGGCCGACGACGGGCTGGTGACCGCGATCCACCTGGCCGGGAAGCTCGAGCTGCCGCTGCTGCTCGAGGGCGAGCCCGGCGTCGGCAAGACCGAGGTGGCCACCGCGCTCGCCCGCGTGTCCGGCCGCACGCTGATCCGGCTGCAGTGTTACGAGGGGCTCGACGCCGCGAACGCGCTCTACGAGTGGGACTACCCGAAGCAGCTCCTGCACCTGCGTTCCGGTGCCGACCTCTACGCCCCGGAGTTCCTGCTCGAGCGGCCGCTGCTGGCCGCGCTGCGCACCCCGGCGGTGCTCCTCGTCGACGAGATCGACCGCGCCGACGCGGAGTTCGAAGCGTTCCTGCTGGAGTTCCTGGCCGACTTCCGGATCACGATCCCCGAGCTCGGCCCGATCCACGCCGAGACCCCGCCGATCGTGGTGCTGACCTCCAACCGCACCCGCGACCTGCACGACGCCCTGAAACGCCGGTGCCTCTACCACTGGATCCCCTACCCGGACGCCGCCCGGGAACGCGAGATCGTCCGGGTCAAGGCGCCCGGCCTGGACGAGCGGAGTGCGGCCCGGCTGGTCGACGCCGTGAACGCGGTCCGTGACCTCGGGCCGGTCAAACGTCCCGGTGTCGCGGAGTCGATCGCCTGGGCCCGGGGCGCGCGTGTGCTCACCGACGAGGGCGTGCCGTGGCCGGACGCGTTGCGCCGGGCGCTGGGCCTGCTGGTGAAGTACGAGGAGGACGTCCGGCGGGCCCAGGAGGTCCTGTCGTGATCGGCCCGATGACCGATCACCTGCACGGGTTCGTCCGGGACCTGGTCGACCACGGCGTCGGCGTGACCCCGGAGCGAACGATCCGGTTCCTGCGTGCCGCCGACCCGGCTGACCTGTACTGGACCGCGCGGATCACGCTCACCGCCTCGCCCGCCGAGCACGAGATCTTCGAACCGATCTTCTGGCGCTGGTTCGCCGACCTGCCGGTGGCCCCCGCACCGGCACCCGCCGGGACCACCGACACGCCGGCCCCCGGCGGCAGCGGCGGCGGGACCGACCCGGTCGAGCAGCACCCCGGCTCCGACCGCGGCCTCGCCGCGAGCCCCACCGCCGCCGCCGGCACCCTCCGCTTCGGACGGACGACCCGGCCCGACCTGCTCGCCCGGATCCGGCGCGACCTGCCCGGCGCGCTGCCCCCCGTCCGGTCCCGGCGGCGGCGCCCGGCGCACCGCGGCGACACCCTCGACGTCCGCCGCGTGGCCCGCGAGGCCGCACGCACCCACGGCGAGGTGCTCCGGCTGCGCCGACGGCGGCGCCCGGCCCGGCCGCGCCGGATGGTGCTGCTCGTCGACGTCTCCGGGTCGATGAAGCAGCACGCCGCCGACCTGCTCCGCGTCGGGCACGCGGCGGTGCGCTCGGGCGCGCGGGCCGAGGTGTTCACGTTCGGCACCGAGCTCACGCACGTCACGTCGTCCCTGCGTGCGGTCGCCGATCCGGACGCGGCGCTGGCCGCGCTCGGCGCGCGCGTGCTCGACGCCGACGGCGGCACCCGGATCGGTAGCGCGCTCGGCGCCTTCCTCGAGGAGCACCGGTCCGCGGTCGCCGGTGCGGTCGTCGTCGTGTTCTCCGACGGCCTGGAGCGCGGCGACCCCACCGCGATGGTCACCGCGGTCCGGCGTCTGCGCCGGCTCGGTCACCGCCTGGTCTGGTGGTCACCGCTGGCCTGCGACCCGGCGTACCGGCCGGTCACCCGGGCCATGGCCGCGATCGCCGACGACCTGTGCGTGCTCGACGGCGTCGGCGACCTCGCGTCCGCGCACCGTGCCCTGAAAGGACTGCGCCCATGACCTACACCGGCCCGATCGTCGACGCGCACCACCACGTCTGGCGCCGGGACGACCTCGAGTGGCTGGCCGGGGAACCGGTGCCGCGGATCTTCGGCCCCTACGAGCCGATCCGGCGCGACTACCTGATCGACGAGTACGTCACCGACGCGACCGCGGCCGGCATCACCGAGTCGGTCTACGTCCAGACGAACTGGCCGCTCCCCCGGGTGCTCGACGAGGTGCGCTGGCTCGCCGACGTGCACGCGGCCAGCGGCTGGCCGGCGGCCGTGATCGGCGCCGCGGACCTGTTCGCCCCGGCCGAGGACGTCCTGAGGGCCCAGGCCGCGCTCTCACCGCTGCTGCGCGGCACCCGCCACCAGCTGCACTGGCACGAGCGCCCGGAGTTCCGGTTCGCCGACCGCCCCGACGCGCTCCTCGACCCGGTGCTCGCCCGCAACCTGGCCGTCGTCGCCGACCTCGGCTGGCTGTTCGAGCTGCAGGTCTTCCCGGCCCAGATGGCCGACGCCGCGACGCTCGTCGCCGCCCACCCCGGGCTCACGTTCGTGCTGGTCCACGCGGGGATGCTGATCCCCGGCGAGGACGAGGCCTGGCGCGCCGGGATGAGCCGGCTGGCCGAGCAGCCGAACGTCGTGGTGAAGCTGACCGGCCAGGGCACGTTCGTGCACCGGGTCGACTCCGGCCTGCTCCGGCTCGTGACCGACACGGTGCTGGAGCTCTTCGGCCCGGAGCGCGCGCTGTTCGGCACGAACTTCCCGATCGAGAAACTCTGGACCACGATGCCGACGCTCGTCGACGCCTGGCGGGCGACGCTCGCCGGGCTCCCCGCCGAGCAGCAGCGCTGGATCTTCGCCGAGAACGCCCGACGCGTCTACGGCCTGACCCCCGATAGGAGCACCTGACATGGCCACGTTCCTCCTCACCTACGGCTACCACGACACCCCGCTGCGCGCCGAGCGCCGCGACGACCACCTCGCGCACCTCGCGTCGCTGACCGAGCGGGGCCACCTCCTGGCCGCGGGCCCGCTCGCCGACCTGACCGGCGGCGTCATCGTGCTCGAGGCCGACGACGAGGCCGCCGCGCAGGCGCTCGTCGACCAGGACCCCTACACGATCCTGAACGTGACGAAGGACCGTAGTCTGCGGGAATGGAAGCTGACCGCCGGACGACTGCTGACCAGCTGACCGAGGTGCGGTCCGCGATCGACGCGCTCGACCGCGAGATCGTCGGGCTGCTGGCGCGCCGGGAGGAGTTCGTCCGGCGCGCCGGCCGCCTCAAAGCCGATTCCGACGCCGTGCGCGCGCCCGCCCGCGTCGAGCAGGTGATCAGCAAGGTCCGTGGCCTGGCCGCGGAGTCCGGGGCCGACCCCGCGGTCGTCGAAGCCACCTATCGCGCGATGATCGCCGCGTTCATCGACCTGGAACTGCGCGTGCACCGCACCGGCGACTAGTTCTCCAGCAGGGCGAACGCCTCGCCGAGCAGGCGGCGGGCGGTGTCGACCGTGCGCTGGTCCTCCGGGAGCTTGGTGTGCGTCTCGATCGTGCTGTGCACCGCGGCCGTCGCGGCCTTGGAGAGCACCGAGGCCGGTAGCCCCGCGGCCACACCCCGGGCCACGAACGCGTCTTCGAGCGCCTCCTCGACCTGGTGGATGACGGCCAGCGCGGACGGGGTCGCGCCCTCCTCGCTCGCGAACAGGATGCCGATGCCGCGGTCGAGCCCGTCGAGCAGCGCGAGCAGCGCCGAGCGCACCGCCTGGTAGGGCGTCTCCCCGGCGGGCCGCTCGATCACCGCTTCGCGGATCACCGGGAGCAGGTCGAGCACCTCCCCGAGCACCAGTTCCTCCTTGGTCGCGAAGTACCGGAAGAACGTGCGTTCGGTGACGCCGGCCGCGGCCGCGATGTCGCGCACGGTCGTGCGGTCGTAGCCGTCCTGCTCGAACAGGCGGACCGCGGCCTCCTGCAGTGCTCGGCGGGTCTCCTGCTTGTGCAGCTCGCGGCGGCCGGTCATGTGCGCAGTATCCCAAAACTCAAATCTGTCAGTACTGACACTTTGCGCTAGTGTCAGTACTGACAGATTTTCGCGACGTGCGAGGGGTACCGCATGGCCACGCTTCTTCACCGACTCGGACGCGGTGCTTTCCGGCACCGCGGTGTCGTGCTGGGCGCCTGGGCCGCCGTCCTGGCGTTACTGATCGGACTCGTCGTCGGCGTCGGCGGCTCGCTCGACAACGACTTCTCGATCCCCGGTTCGGAGTCCCAGCAGGCCCGCGACACGCTCAGCCGCGAGTTCCCGGCCGCGGCCGGCGCCACCGCGCAGATCGTGTTCAGCGCCCCCGCCGGGGAACGGATCACCGACTACACCGCGGTCGTGACCCGCACCCTCGACCGCGTGACGCACGCGCCCCAGGTCGAGGCGGTGCAGACCGGCGCGGTCTCGGCCGACCAGCGGACCTCGCTGGCCCAGGTCGAGTACGCCGTCGAGCACCCGAGCGACCCGGAGGCGCTGGAACAGGCCGTCGAACCGGCCGAGCGGGCCGGGCTCACCGTGTCGGTCGGCGGCGCGGCCTTCAGCGAGAACGGCGTGTCGGTCAGCGCGCTCGAGCTGATCGGCGTCGGCGTCGCCCTGCTCGTGCTCGTCGTGACGTTCGGCTCGCTGCTCGCCGCCGGGCTTCCGCTGGTCACCGCACTGGTCGGCGTCGGGGTGGGGTTGCTGGGGCTGCTCGCCACCGCCGCCGTCGGGAACATCTCGTCGACCGCGATCACGCTCGCGCTGATGATCGGACTCGCGGTCGGCATCGACTACGCGCTGTTCATCGTCTCCCGCCACCGCACGCAGCTCGCGCGCGGGATGGACCCGGAGGAGTCCGCGGCCCTGGCCAACGGCACCGCGGGCAGCGCGGTCGTGTTCGCCGGGCTCACCGTGATCATCGCGCTCGCCGGCCTGTCGGTCGTCGGCATCCCGTTCCTCACCGTGATGGGGCTCGGCGCGGCGGCGACCGTGCTGGTCGCGGTGCTGGTGGCGCTGACCGTGGTGCCCGCGCTGCTCGGCTTCGCCGGTGCCCGGCTGGTCCCGAAGCCCGGGTCCCGCGCCGAGCGCCGCGGCGCGCCGGACACGACGAGCGGGGGTGAGCGCTGGGCCCGGATCGTCACCCGGCGGCCCGCGTGGACGGTGCTCGCCGTCGTCGTCGGCCTGCTCGTGCTGGCGATCCCGGCCAAGGACCTGCGCCTGGCGCTGCCCGACGGCGGCTCCGCCGCCGAAGGCACGCACCAACGCGTCACGTACGACGCGGTCAGCGAGGCGTTCGGCCCCGGCTTCAACGGTCCCCTGCTCGTCCTGGCCCACGGCGACGCCGATCGCGCGGCACTGGTCGCGAAGGACCTCGGCGCGCTCACGAACGTCGTCGCGGTCACGCCGCCCGTGCCCACCCCCGACGGCGAGTACGCGTTGATCCAGGTCATCCCCCGGACCGGTCCCGACGCCCAGGCCACCACCGACCTCGTCGACACGATCCGCGACCGGGCCGGCGCGATCGAGGCCCAGACCGGCGTGCGCGTCCAGGTCACCGGCAACACCGCGATCGCCATCGACGTCTCCGACCGCCTCTCCGCCGCCCTCGTCCCGTTCGCCGCCGTCGTCGTCGGCCTGTGCCTGGTGTTGTTGCTCGTGGTCTTCCGCTCGCTCGTCGTTCCGCTGAAAGCGACGATCGGCTTCCTGCTGTCGGTCGGCGCGTCGTTCGGCGCGACCGCAGCGGTGTTCGAGTGGGGCTGGCTCGCCGACGTCCTCGGAGTGGGCAGGACGGGCCCGGTGATCAGCTTCCTGCCGATCATCCTGATGGCGGTGCTGTTCGGTCTGGCGATGGACTACGAGGTGTTCCTGGTGTCCGGCATCCGCGAGGAGTGGGTGCGTACCGGCAAGGCGCTGGCTTCGGTCCACGGTGGCGCCCGCCACGCCTCCCGGGTCGTGACGGCGGCCGCGCTGATCATGTTCAGCGTCTTCGCCACGTTCGTCATCCCGGACGACGCCATCATCAAACCGATCGCGTTCTCGTTGGCCGTGGGCGTCCTGATCGACGCGTTCGTCGTGCGGATGACGCTGGTGCCCGCGGTGCTGGCCCTGGTGGGACGAGGAGCCTGGTGGCTGCCGGGGTGGCTGGACCGGCTGCTGCCCAGGGTGGACATCGAAGGCGAGTCCCTCCGCGGGGACGAGGAAACGGCCCCGAAGGAGCCCGTGGCGGTCGGTTAGCGCGGGCTGAGTGGCGCGGAGGTCGGACCGCCGGGTAGCGACGGCTACCGAGCGTCCGGAGGCGGGTCTACGAACATGCGGCCTCCGCGCCGACGGTCGGACCGACATCGGGAATGCGGTGTCGTAGCGGCCAGTAGTCAGGCAGGCTCGCGGTGTGAGCCGATCCCTGTCCTATGCCGACGCGGTCCGCATCCTGGGCGGCTCACACAGCAAGACGGTGACGGTTCTCGAACGGGCGACCGGCGGTCTGCTGCTCGCGGCGACGGCGGGCGGCAGTGGACTGGCGATGAGTCTCTTCGACGCCAAGGCCGAGCTGGCGCAAGCCAGTCATCTGCTGGTCAGTGATCTGTCGGATCGGGCCGCCGGTCTGAGCCGTATCGACCGGACGCAGCGGCTTGCCGCAGGGCATGCCGCACTCGTGGTCGGCGCCTACTTCGACGCGTTGTCGTCGATCCGGTTGCCGATCTCAGGCTCCGCATTGGAGATCAGCGGCGTAGAACGCGTGACCCTGGCCACCGGCGAGCGACCGAGAAGCGCCCGCCTGGGAGACTTGGGACGAGCGTTGTTGCACTCCGATGTGCCGATCCCGATGCCCCATGTGCCACCCGAGGTCCTGCTGGCGGACGTCGAGCGGTTCTACGACCGGATGTCGGACGCGGTCGCGGAGTTCCTCGCCGGTCTCGCCGCCTGGGATTCACTGCGAGACGCCGATCGTGAGCGGATCTTCGAAGCCCTGCACGGCCACGTGATCGACCGGGCCGTCGCCGGCTATCAGGCGAGCTTCCGCCGAATGGCCGGCGAGGTGCCGGAGTTCGGCTTCTGGGTCAACCTGCTGGATCATCAGGCGACGCGCGACCGAATCACCACGGTGACCATCGGCGTGGCGGCTCTGCAAGAGATGCTCGCCTCGCTCGCGCCCGACCGGATCGGCCGGCGGACACGGACGTCGCTCTCGCGCGCCTACGCGGCCGCACTGCACGATCCGCTGCTCGACACACAGGGCAACGACTCCGGGCCGGCGATTCCGAACATCGCTTCGTCGTACGTCAACCCGTCGTTCCGAGTGGCGGCGGTTGGCCCACAGGACCCGATCGCCGACGAGCGCTGGTGGGAGGGACAGTCGACCCACGACGATCTGATGCGTTTCCTGATCGGGCACCTGACGTCGGTGTCGGCCGTGAACGGGCCGCTGCTTCTGCTCGGCCAGCCCGGGTCCGGTAAATCCCTCCTGACGCGAATGCTGGCCGCGACCTTGCCGGCCGAGGACTTCATGGTGGTCCGGGTTCCGTTGCGTGACGTCCCGGCTGACGCGTCGTTGCAACTTCAAATCGAGCAAGCCATCTTCGACACGACAGGAGAGCGGGCGACCTGGCCGGAGGTCGTCGACGTCGTACCCGGCGCGCTGCCGGTCGTCCTCCTCGACGGGTTCGACGAACTGCTGCAGGCAACGGGCGTGAGCCAGTGGGACTACCTCATGAACGTGGCCCGGTTCCAGCGCCGCGAGTCCGTCGAGGGTCGCCCGGTCGCCGTCATCGTCACCCAAAGAACAACGGTCGCGGACCGGGCGCGCCCGACCGCGGACACGGTAGCGCTGCGCTTGGAGCCCTTTACCGACGAGCAGATCGTCGAGTGGGTCGCGCTGCTGCTGATGCTGGCCATCTACGACGCTCAGGACAACGCCCTCCAGGCCAGACTCGGTGCCGAGCTCAAACGCGCTGATCTCTACGAGCGGCTCCTCGGACAGTTCGCCCGGCGCGAGGTGCTCAAGGCCGGTCAGGGTCATCCCGACGACCATGTCGACGGTCTCATGCAGGAAGAGCTGTTCCGGCTGGCGATGGTGGCGTTCGCAGCGTTCAACCGCGGGCGGCAGTGGGTGGCCGAGACCGATCTGAATGCCGATCTGCCGATCCTTCTGGACTCCGAGTCGAGCCATCCGGCCGAGGCGACCTCAGCCCGGCAGGGCCTTACGGCTGGTCAGACCGTCCTGGGTCGCTTCTTCTTCATCCATGAGGCCCGGGCCCGCCGGGAAGAGCAGCCACTACGGACGTACGAGTTCCTCCACGCCACATTCGGCGAGTACCTCATAGCCCGTGCTCTCGACCGCGAGCTGGACGATTTGGTCGAGGACGCTGTCCGGCAGGCGCGACGCAGCCGAATGACCCGTATCGACGATGACTTCCTCTACGCTCTGCTGTCCTTCGCGGTGATCAGCCAACGCCGGACCACTCTGGACTTCCTGACCGAACGGCTGGGCGCCTGGGAGCCACGTCGGCGCGCTTCGATCAGAACGATCCTCGTCGGCCTGTTCCACCGGTCGATGGAGGCCCGGGACCACGGGCGGCTCACCGACTACGAGCCCGTGGCTCTGACCGTTCCGGCGCGTCATGCGACCTACTCGGCCAATCTCCTCCTGGTGCTGATCGCGACCGGAGAACGCATCACGACCGATGACCTGTTCCCCGACACCGATGACCGCATCGACGCCTGGCGCCGGACCGCTCAACTGTGGCGGTCACAACTGCGCGGTGACGCATGGAGCCGGCTGGTCGGAACTCTCGGCGTCGAACGGCAGTGGAATGGCGAGCAACGATCTCTTCGATTCTTTCGAGACCTGTCCTGGCCAGAGGCTGACGCACCCGCGGCCGATCTGTGGTGGACACGCGACGTTCTGACTGCCGATAAGCAGTACCCGGAGTTCGAGCGCGGAACGTTCAGCTGGCTCACGGAGAATGACGCATTGCGTCAGTGGCAGACCAACTTTCTGTGCGATCCGCTCGACGACCTCGCACACCACGCCTTGGAATCCTTGGCCGCGAAGATCGCCGATTCGGTCACCTCGGTACACGGATACTGGGATGACCGGGCGGTGTCAGCCGCCCGCTCGTTGATCGATCTCTGGCTTCGTACGTCGACACCCTGTGCACAAGAGGACGTATTCACGGCGTTCTCGGACTGCTTCGAAATCGCTCGGCGAGGCTTCCCGCCGAGTGGAATCGAGGCTCGCCGTACCTACCGGACAATCGTGCTGCGTACACTTCGTGCCCATCGAGAGCGCTTGAACAGAGCCCAGGTGGCAGCACTGCGATCGGTCTTCGAGACACCCGAGCCCGGCACCGACGAGCCGGATGATCTGGCGAGACTGACGATCGAGATTCTCGGAGACGGCGAAGAAGCCGCAGAGCAGGCCAACGACCCGAAGGAACGCCCGTAGGGACTCGCTGCTCAGGGGGCGCCGCGCCGGTAGGGCGGGGATGCCGTTGGATGGGCTCAGCACAACCGGAGGAGGAGCGGTGGTCCGACGTCAGGTTCCGAAGCCCGCGGAAATCTTCGAACTCCTGCAACTCAAAAAACCCCAGCTCAACGGACGCACCCGACGCCTCGACAGCGCCCTCACCATCGCCGACCTGCGCCGCATCGCCCAACGACGCACCCCCCGCGCCGCCTTCGACTACACCGACGGCGCCGCCGAAGCCGAACTCTCCCTGCGCCGCGCCCGCCAAGCATTCCTCGACGTCGAATTCCACCCGTCGGTCCTCGCCGACGTGGCGAACGTCGACACCTCCACCACCGTGTTCGGGGGGCCGTCGGCGATGCCGTTCGGGATCGCGCCCACCGGGTTCACCCGTCTGATGCACACCGAAGGCGAAACCGCCGGCGCCGCCGCAGCCGGCGCAGCCGGGATCCCGTTCACGCTCTCCACACTGGGTACGACCTCCATCGAAGACGTCAAAGCCGCCAACCCGACCGGGCGTAACTGGTTCCAGCTCTACGTCATGCGCCAGCGGGAAATCTCCTACGGGCTGGTGGAGCGGGCCGCCGCGGCCGGGTTCGACACCCTGTTCTTCACCGTCGACACCCCCGTCGCCGGAGCCCGCCTCCGCGACAAACGCAACGGGTTCTCCATCCCCCCACAACTGTCCCTGCGCACCGTCGCCAACGCGATCCCCCGACCCTGGTGGTGGTACGACTTCCTCACCACCCCCAAACTCGAATTCGCGTCCCTCTCCTCCACCGGCGGCACCGTCGGCGAACTCCTCGACGCCGCCATGGACCCCACCATCTCCTACGAAGACCTGAAAATCATCCGCGACATGTGGCCCGGCAAACTCGCCGTCAAAGGCGTCCAAACCCTCGAAGACGCCCAAAAACTCACCGACTACGGCGTCGACGGAATCCTGCTCTCCAACCACGGCGGCCGCCAACTCGACCGCGCCCCCATCCCCTTCCACCTCCTGCCCGACGTCACCCGCGAAGTCGGCCACCACGTCGAAATCAGCGTCGACACCGGCATCATGAACGGCGCCGACATCGTCGCCTGCCTCGCCCTCGGCGCCAAATTCACCCTCATCGGCCGCGCCTACCTCTACGGCCTCATGGCCGCCGGACGACCCGGCGTCGACAAAACCATCGACATCCTCTCCACCGAAATCATCCGCACCATGAAACTCCTCGGCGCACACAGCATCGAGGAACTCACCCCCCGACACGTCACCCAGCTCGCGCGCCTCGCGCCTAGGTCAGCAGCGGAGGTTCGGTCGCCGAGCGGACCTCCTCCTCGGTGACGCCCGGGGCGAGCTCCATCAGCCGCAACCCGGCCGGGGTCACGTCCAGCACGGCCAGGTCGGTGATGATGCGGTGCACGACCCGGCGGCCGGTGTACGGCAGCGAGCACTCGTCGACGATCTTGAACGAGCCGTCCCGGGCGACGTGCTCCATCAGCACGATCACCCGGGCCGCGCCGTGGACGAGGTCCATCGCGCCGCCCATGCCTTTGACCATCTTGCCGGGGATCATCCAGTTGGCCAGGTCGCCGGCGGCGGAGACCTGCATGGCGCCGAGGATCGCCGCGTCGATCTTGCCGCCGCGGATCATGCCGAACGACGTCGCCGAGTCGAAGAACGACGCCCCGCGGCGGACGGTCACGGTCTCCTTGCCGGCGTTGATCAGGTCGGGGTCGACGTCCGGGTCGGCCGGGTAGGCGCCGACGCCGAGGATGCCGTTCTCGCTCTGCAGCACCAGTTCGACGTCGTCGGGGACGTAGTTGGGTACCAGCGTGGGCAGCCCGATGCCGAGGTTCACGTACGAACCGTCGGTCAGCTCGGCTGCGGCCCGCGCGGCCATCTGCTCCCGGGTCCAGCTCATCGCACGGTCCTCTTCTCGATCCGCTTCTCCGCGGCCTGCGACGACGTCAGCGCCACGACCCGGTGCACGTAGACGCCCGGCGTGTGCACGTCGTCGGGGTCGATCTCGCCCGGCTCGACCAGGTGCTCGACCTCGGCGATCGTGACCCGGCCGCACATCGCGGCGAGCGGGTTGAAGTTGCGCGCCGCGCGGCGGAAGACGAGGTTGCCGTGCCGGTCGCCCTTCCAGGCCCGCACCAGGCCGAAGTCGGCGACGATCGCTTCCTCGAGCACGTGCTCGCGGCCGCCGAACTCGCGGGTCTCCTTGGGCGGGGAGGCCACCAGGACCGAACCGTCGGACCCGTACTTCCAGGGCAGGCCACCGTCGGCGACCTGGGTGCCGGCCCCGGTCACGGTGAAGAACGCGGGGATACCGGACCCACCGGCGCGCATCCGCTCAGCGAGCGTGCCCTGCGGGGTCAGCTCGACCTCAAGCTCGCCGGCCAGGTACTGGCGCGCGAACTCCTTGTTCTCCCCCACGTAGGAGGCGACGATCCGGCGCAGCCGGTGGGCACCGAGCAGCACACCCAGCCCCCAGTCGTCGACCCCGGCGTTGTTCGACACGACCTCGAGGTCGCGCGTTCCGGCCTCCAGCAGGGCCTGGATCAGCACCGACGGGATCCCGCACAGCCCGAATCCACCGACGGACAGCGTCGCGCCGTCCGGAACGTCAGCGACCGCGGCGGCGGCGCTCTCCACGACTTTGTGCATGGCCGCAGATGCTCGCCGCCGCCGTCCCCGCCGTCAACGGTCGGCCGCTGAACGAACGCCAACAGACCGGCCAGCGGACGACCGGCGCGAGTAGCGTCCACTGGGTGAACGCACCGATCGACGTGCTGGGGCGTGCCGCGGCCGTGCTCCGGGCGCTCTCCACCCACGAGCCCGGCGGCGCGACGACCTCGGAGCTGGCACGCGCGACGGGGCTGGCCCGGCCGACCGCCCACCGGCTGCTCTCCGGCCTGCTCGGCGAGGGCCTGGTCGACCGCGATCCGGCCGGTCGCTGGCAGCTCGGGCCGGAGCTGTACCTGCTGGGCACGGCCGCGGCGGCCCGCTACGACGTCACCGCGCTGGCCCAGCCGTCGGTGCGCCGGCTCGCCGACGCGACCGGCGAGAGCGCGTTCTTCTCGGTCCGGCGCGGCGACGAGACCGTCTGCCTGCTCCGCGAGGACGGCAGCTTCCCGATCCGCTCCCACGTGCTCCACGAGGGGATCCGGTTCCCGCTCGGCGTCGCGTCCGCCGGTCTGGCGATCCTCGCCTACCTGCCCGATCCCGACGTCGAGCGCTACCTGTCGCGCGCCGGCCGCACCGCCGCCCACGGCCCGGAGCACGCGCCCGACGCGCTCCGCGGCCGGATCGCCGAGACCCGCAGGGACGGCTACGCGGTCAACCCGGGGCTGATCGTCGAAGGCAGCTGGGGCATGGGCGCGGCCGTGTTCGACGCGCGGTCGGAGCCGGTCGGGGCGCTGAGCCTCACCGGCGTCGCGCACCGGTTCGCGCCGCACCGGCGGCCCCAGCTCGGGCGTCTGCTGCTGGCCGAGGCCCACCGGCTCTCGACGGCCGTGAGCCGACCGGCCGGAGCCGGGGAGATGCGCTAAGGCCCCAGGTCGGGCCGCCGATAAAGGAACGTGCGGGAGCAGGTTCTCTACCGGAGTGAGCGCACGTGGGTGACCCGTACCCTGATTCCGGACGGCTCCGGCGTCATCCGCAAGGAGTACTTCGGCGCGGACGCGGCCCGCCGCCTGGACACCGAACGGGCCGTGCTCGAACGCCTGGTCGGTGTGCCCGGCGTCGCCCAGCTGGCCGGCCACACCAGCGGCTACCTCGAGCTGCACGACGACGGCGGCGAGGCGCTGGGTGGGGTCGACGTGCCCACGCTGCTGCGGTTGGCACCGCGCCTGGCCGACGCGGTCGCGCGGATGCACGCGCGTGGCGTCACCCACAAGGACCTCAACCCGGCGAACATCGTGCTGGCCGGGGACCGGCCGACGCTCATCGACTTCGATCTGGCGACGACGTTCGCCGAGGAGCGCCCGGCCTTCACCGCCGAGCGCGAGATCACCGGGTCGCTCCCCTACCTGGCGCCCGAGCAGTCCGGCCGCACCGGGAACCCGATCGACCAGCGCACGGACCTGTACGCCCTCGGCGCGACGCTGTACGAGCTGGCCACCGGCGAGCCGCCGTTCGGGTCCGGCGACCCGATGCGGCTGATCCGCGACCACCTGACCCGCACCCCCGAGCCGCCGTCGCGACGCAACCCCGCGGTGCCGGCCGCGTTCTCGGCGATCGTCCTGCGGCTGCTGGAGAAGGAGCCGGACCGCCGCTACCAGAGCGCCCGGGGGCTGCTCTTCGACCTGCGCCGGGTCCTCGACGACCCCGGCGCGCGGTTCCCGCTCGGCCAGCGGGACTTCCCGCTGCGGCTGGCCGCGCCGTCGACGCTGATCGGCCGGACCGCCGAGGTGACCGCGCTGCGCCACGCCTTCACCGCCGGCGACACGCCGCTGCTGCTGGTCAGCGGGGAGTGCGGCGCCGGGAAGTCGCGGCTGATCGACGAGCTGAGGCCCACCGTCGCGGCGGCCGGCGGCTGGTTCGTCGGGGGAAAGTTCGACCAGCTGCGGCTGGACCCGGCGGCCGGGGGCGCGGTGGCGGCGATCCGCGCGGTGGGCCGGCTGCTGCTGGCCCAGCCCGAAGCCGAGCTGGAGCCGGTCCGCGAGCTCCTCCGGGAGCGGCTGGGCCGCGCCGTCGACTTCCTCGCGCCGCTCCCGGAGTTCTGCGTGCTGCTCGACAAGCAGGACGCGCCGGCATCGACCGATCCGGCGACGATCCGGGCCCAGCTCCTCCACGCCGCGATCGAGATCCTGCGCACCGTGGCTCGGCCGCAGCGGCCGGTCGTCGTCGTGATCGACGACGTGCAGTGGTCCGGGCCGGCGCCGCTGGAGCTGCTCGACCGGCTGGCCGGCGACGCGCCGATCCCGGGGCTGTTCGTGGTGGTCGCCTACCGCAGCGACGAGGTCGACGAGGCGCATCCGCTCACCCCGCTGCTGACCCGGTGGCAGAGCCGGGGCGTGCCCCGGATCGAGCTGCGCACGCTCGCCCCCGGCGACGTCGGGGAACTGCTGGCCGACATGCTCCGGATGGAGCGCGACGAGGTCGGCGATCTGGCCGCCGAGATCACCGCGTACACCGGCGGCAACCCGTTCGACACCGTCGAGGTGATCAACCTGCTGCGCCGCGACGGCGTGCTGGAACTCGACGAGCGGGGCTGGACGTGGGACCCGGACGTCGTCCGCCGGAGCGTGCACCTGCGCGGGCCGGCCGACGTGGTCGCCGCCCACCTCGACCGGCTCCCGGACGACACCGCCGCGATCCTGGAGGTGCTGGGCTGCCTCGGCGGCGAGGTGGACGCGGACCTGCTGACCGACGCGACCGGGTTGGCCGGGCCGGTGCTGACCGACCGGCTGCGCCCGGCGCTGGAGGACGGGCTGCTGGTCGCCGACCCGTCGACCGGAGCGGTCCGCTTCGCGCACGACCGGATCCAGCAGGCGACCAGAGCGCGGCTGGGGCACCGCGACGACGCCGGGTTCCGGCTGGCGGTCGCGCGCCGGCTGGCCGCGGTGCCCCGGTGGACCGCCGCCGCGGCCGCCCAGTACCTGGCGGTGCTCGGCGCGCTGACCGACCCCGCCGAGCGGGCCGACGTCGCGGCGCTGTGCCGCCGCGCGGCCGCCCACGCCCTGTCGACGAGCAACTACGTGACCGTGGACCGGCTGCTGGCGGCCGCCGAGTCGCTCGCCGGGCTCGACGTCGACCTGGCCACCCAGCGCCACGCCGCGTTGTACGCCCTGGGCCGCCCGGCCGACGCCGACCGCGTCTACGACTGGCTACTGGCCCAGGACGACGTGAGCCCGCTGGCCCGCCTGGACGCCACTTGCGTGCAGATCACCAGCCTGACCAACCGGCGCCGGACCCCCGAGGCGGTGGCGCTGGGATTCGCGTACCTGCGCACCCTCGGCGTCGACGTCCCCGGCGACCTCGGACCGGCGGTGACCGCGGGCCTGGAGCGGGTCGACGCCTGGCTGGCCGCGGGCGGCCCGGAGGCGGACGCCGACCGGCCGGAGGCGGACGACCCGTCGGTCGCGGCGATCGGCGCGCTGGCCTACCGGCTCATCCCGCCCACGCACTTCCTCGATCGGTCCCGCATGCACTGGCTGGTGCTGGAGTGCGCCCGGCTGTGGATCGAGCACGGCCCCTCGCCCGCGCTGATCGGTGCGCTCGGCGACCTCACCGTCGTCGCGGGCGACGTGCGTGGCGACCACCGGTTCGGCCGGCGGCTGCTGCCGCCGCTGATCGCGGTGGGTGCGGCCCGCGGCTACGAGGCCGGGACCGCCAAGGCGCGCTTCCTGTACGTCATGTCCACCGGACACTGGTTCGACGAACCGCGTGCGCACGTCGTCCTGGCCCGGGAGGCCCACGACGAGCTGGTCCGCTGCGGTGACCTGTTGAGCGCGGCGTTCACCTACCTGGTGTCGGTCACGCTGCTGCTCGGGCACGCGCCGAACCTGCACGAGGTCGCGAACGAGGTCAACGACGCGACGGCCTACGGCGCACGCAGCGGTAACGACCAGGTCACCGGATTCGTCCAGCACTACGACACGCTCGTCGCCCGGCTCCGGGGCGACGACACCCCGTTCGGGCCACCGCCCGACGACCTCCACGAGGTCGTCGGGTACCACCTCACCCAGGCGTTCCTGGCCGCGTTGTTCGAGCACCCGGACGCGCTGTCGGCCCACACCGCCGCGGTGACCGGTCCGCTGCCGAACCTGGCCGGGATGCCGATGATGCTCGACGCGCACTTCCTGCGCGCGCTGGCGCTGATCTGGGACGGCGGCGACCGGGCGGAGCTCGCGGCCGAACGCGCGTGGATCGCGGCCCGCGCCGCCGACGCACCGCAGCGGTTCGCGCACCTCCCGGTCTTCCTCGACGCCGAGCTGGCCGCGGTCCGCGGCGACGTGGAGACCGCCCGGACGGCCTACGACGAGGCGGTCCGCCGCGCCGCCGCCGGGACGTCGCGGTGGCAGCGGGCCTGGTTCGCGGAGCGGGCCGGGCGCTTCGCCGTCCGGACCGGCCTGCCCTACGGCGGCGCGCTGCTGCTCGAGCGGGCCCGGGCCGAGTACACGATCTGGGGCGCGCAGGCGAAGACCGCCCACCTGGACGCGGAGTTCCCGGAGCTGGCCGGGACGGTCCGGCCGGACCCGCGGGCGTCGAACCGGCTCTCGTCCGGCGCGCTCGACCTGCTGGGGGTGCTGAGCGCCTCGCGGGCGCTGAGCTCGGAGACCAACCTGGAGCGCCTGCGACGCCGGATCGTCGACGTGCTCGGCTCGGTCAGCGGCGCCACCACGGTGGAGGTCGCGCTGCACAACGACGGTGACTGGGCGGTGCTCGGGGCGGACGGGGCGCGGATCCCGGTCGACGAGGCCGGGGACCGCCTTCCGCTCACCGCGTTCCGGTACGTCCGGCGGAGCAACCGGCCGCTGCTCGTCGACGACGCCACGACCGACGAGCGGTTCGGGTCGGATCCCTACGTCGCCGGCCAGGAGCGGTGTTCGCTCCTCGTCGTCCCGATCGAGTACCGGGGCGCGCCGTGGGCCGTGCTCGTGCTGACCAACACGCTCAGCACCGGCGCGTTCTCGGCCGACCGGCTGGACGCGGTGACGCTGATCGCCGGGCAGCTGGCCGTGTCGCTGGACAACGCGCTGCTCTACACGTCGCTGGAGCAGAAGGTCGCCGAGCGCACCCAGGAGCTCGCCGAGGCCAACCGGCGGCTGGAACAGCTGAGCCTCACCGACCCGCTGACCGGGGTCGCGAACCGGCGGCGCCTCACCGAGATGCTCGACGCCGAGTGGTCGCGGGCCGGGCGCACCGGCGAACCGCTGGCCGTCGCGATGCTCGACATCGACTTCTTCAAGCTCTACAACGACCACTACGGCCACCCGGCCGGCGACGAGTGCCTGCGCACGATCGCCGACACGCTCGGACTGCAGGTCCGGCAGTCCGACGTGGTCGCCCGGTACGGCGGCGAGGAGTTCGCGGTCGTCATGCCCGACACCGACGTCAAGGGAGCGCACGCGGTCGCGTTCCGGATGGCGGGCGCGGTGGCCGAGCTGCGGCTGCCGCACGAGCGCACCGAGCGCGGGCACGTCACGGTGAGCATCGGGGTCGCCTCGGCCACCGTCGCCGTCGGCGGGACGCCGAGCACCCTCATCGACGCCGCCGACGCCAAGCTCTACGAGGCCAAACGGGCCGGCCGCGACCGGGTCGTGAGCTAGCCCGCGTCGTCCTCGTCGTCGAGGCGGGCGACGCGGGCGGCGAAGTCGTCGGCGAAGCGTTGCAGCAGGGTCAGCAGCGTCGCGCGGTCCTCGGCGGACCAGTCGGCGAGCGACTCGCGCATCCAGCCCAGCACGGTGCCGAGGTAGCGCTGCACCGTGCGGGTGCCCTCGTCGGTCGTCGCGATCAGGCGGGCGCGCTGGTCGTCGGGGTCGACGACGCGCTGGACCAGACCGCGTTTCTCCAGGTCGGGAAGGAGCCGGGTGACGTGCGGGCCGACGACCTGCATGCGGGTCGCGATCTCCCCGATGCGCAGCGGCTGGTCCGCGGTCTGCAGCGTGATGAGGATCGTCAGGGCGGGCCGGTCGAGCTCGATGCCGGACCGCTGCATGGCGCGCTCCTCGAGCCGGCCGCGGCGGATCGCGTTGCCCAACCGGGTGATGCCGCCGAAAACCCCCGCGAACTCTTCGTCGTCGCTCATATAGATGCCTAAGTTAGGTATATAGTTGGTCCTGTCGCAGCGCGGGGCCGCCGGCCCCGGTCTGCGCCGAGAAAGCTTACCTAACTTAGGTATTGGAGAAACCGATGACATCTGTTCTCGTGTCCGGTGCCAGCATCGCCGGACCCACCGTCGCCTACTGGCTGCGCCGCTACGGCTTCGACGTCACGATCGTCGAGAAGGCCGACGCGCTGCGCGGCGGCGGCTACCCGATCGACATCCGCGGGACCGCGCTCGGTGTCGTCGACCGGATGGGGCTGCTCCCCGGGTTACGCGACGCCCACGTGGACACCCGCCGCATCTCGTTCCTCAACCCGGACGGGAGCCTGCTGACCTCGCTCAACCCGGTCACGCTCACCAAGAGCGAGAACGCCGACCTCGAGATCCGGCGCGGCGACCTCACGACGATGCTCTACGACACGATCCGCGACGACGTCGAGATCCTCTTCACCGACTCGATCGCCGCGATCGACGACCGCGAGGTGCGGTTCGAGAGCGGAGCCCGCCGGACGTTCGACCTGGTCATCGGCGCCGACGGCCTGCACTCGCGCACCCGGGGGCTGATCCTGGGGCCGGAGGAGCAGTACCACCGCTACATCGGGTACTCGTTCGCCGGGTTCGGCATGCCCAACCGGCTCGGGCTCTCCCACGAGGGCGTGATGTGGAACGTGCCGGGGCGGGCCGCGGCGCTCTTCGCGGTCGGCGACACCCCCGCGTCCGTGCACGCGTTCCTCAACTTCAGCCTGCCCGAGCCGCCGCTGGACGCGCACCGCGACCCGGCCGCCCAGCGCCGGCTGATCGAGTCGGTCTTCACCGACCAGGAGTGGGAGATCCCCGCCATGCTCGACGCGATGCGCGCCTCCGACGACCTGTTCTTCGACGTGGTCAGCCAGATCCACCTCCCGCGCTGGTCGCAGGGGCGGGTCGCGCTGGTCGGCGACGCGGCGTACGCGCCGTCGTTCCTGACCGGGCAGGGCTCGAGCCTGGCGCTGGTCGGTGCCTACGTGCTGGCCGGAGAGCTGGCCGCGCACACCGACCACACGGCGGCGTTCACCGCGTACGAGAAGTCCATGCGTGACTTCGTCGAGGTGAACCAGGCGCAGGTCACCGCCGGGGAGGCCACGATGTTCCCGTCGACGGCGGCGACGCTGGAACGGCGCAACACGATGCTGCGTCAGCTGAGCGAGATCCCGGCCGACGCCAACCCGGCGCACTCGGCGATGACGCTGCCCGACTACTCCTAGGTGTTCTGTCCCGGCCGGACACCTAGGCCGTGGCGAAGCGCTGCACCTGGTCGATCGAGCCGCTCACGATCAGCGCGCAGCCGTCCGGCACGACGGTCTGCGGGGTGGCCCACTCGATCCCGGCGCCGGGGGTCTTGATCCCGACGATCGTCACGCCGTACGTGGTGCGGACGCCGAGGTCGGTGATCGTCCGGCCGATCGCGTCCTCCGGCGGCCGGACCGTCGCGATCGCGTCGCCGTCGCCGAGGTCGACGAGGTCCAGCAGGCGGCTGGCGATCAGCCGGGCCACCCGCTCCCCCATCGTCGCCTCCGGATAGATGACGTGGTCCGCGCCGACCGACGTCAGGATCTTGCCGTGCTTGACCGAGATCGCCTTGGCCCAGATCTCGGGCATGCCCAGCTCGCTGAGCGTGAGCACGGTGAGCACGCTGGCCTCGATGTCGGTCCCGATGCCGACGACCGCGCGGGAGAACTCGCGGATCCCGACCTGGGTCAGCGCGTCCTCGTCGGTCGAGTCGGCCTGCACCACGTGCGTGAGCCGGTCCGACCACTGCTGCACGATCCTGGTGTTCTCGTCCACGCCCATCACCTCGTGGCCGAGGAACAGCAACGACTCGGCGACCTGGCCACCGAACCGGCCCAGGCCGATCACCACGACGTTGTCGCTGCCGGCCTCGGTCTTCGACTTCTTCCGCTCAGCCAACGAGGGGCCTTTCCTCCGGGTACCGGTAGAGCCGGTGGCGGGTGTTGAGGGCCAGCGCCGACGCGACCGCGACGGTACCGACCCGGCCGACGAACATCATCACGATCAGGACGAGCTGACCCGGCCCGGACAGCTCGGCGGTGAGGCCCGTGGTCAGACCCGCGGTGCTGAACGCGGCCATGACCTCGAACAACGCCCGGTCGAACGTCACGTCGGCGGTGAGGCGGAGCAGCAGCAGCGTGCCGGCGGCGACCGCGGCGACCCCGAGGAGCGCGACCGCCGTGGCCTGGCGCTGGGTGGACTCCGCGATCCGCCTGCGCCCGACCACGACGTCGCGCTCGCCCCGCGCCTCGGTCCAGATCACGAACGCGAGGAGGAAGAACGTGGTGACCTTGATGCCACCGGCGGTGCTGGCGCTGCCACCGCCGATGAACATCAGCCCGGTGACGATCGCGCTGGTGTCCTGATCGAACGACCCGTAGTCGAGCGTGTTGAAACCGCCGGAGCGAGGGATCGTGCCCTGGACGAAGGAGGCCAGGACCTTGTCGGCGACGCCGAGCGGGGCCAGCGCGTTGTTCCACTCGAAACCGAGCACGGTGACGAACCCGACGACCAGCAGCACCAGCGATCCCCACACCGTGAGCCGGGTGTGGGTGGACCACGCGGCCGGGCGGCGCAGCTCCTTGGCGATCTCGTAGAGCACCGGCACCCCGAGACCACCGACGATCACCCCGAGCGTCAGCGGGACGCAGATCCACCAGTCGCCGACGAACCCGGAGAGGCCCTCGCTGCGGAGCGAGAAGCCGGAGTTGTTGAACGCCTGGACGGCGTTGAACAGGCCCTCACGCAGGGCCGACGGGAACGCCACGCGATAGCTGAGCCAGAGCCGCCCGGTGACGAACACCGCCATCACGGCCTCACTGGCGAACATCACGACGGCCGCGAGGACGAGCACCCGCCGGACGTCGCCGTGCGCGACGCCCGAGCCCGTCTCCGCGCCGGCCATCATCCGGCCGCGCAACCCCAGGCGCTGCGAGACGAGCAGCCCGAGGACCGTCGCGGCCGCGGTGATCCCGAACCCGCCGGCCTGGGTGAGCACGGCGAGCAGAACGTGCCCGAACCCCGACCAGTACGTGGCGATGTCGACCGTCGACATGCCGGACGTGGTGATCGCCGACGTCGCGGAGAAGAACGCGGTCAGCAACGGCGCCGCGCCGTCGCCGCGCCGGGACGCGGGCAGCATCAGCAGCGCCGTGCCGGCCGCGATCGCCCCGAGAAAGACGAGCACCACGGCCCGCGCCGGGCGCGGAGTGTTCCCACGCATCCGCCCGGTTGTATCACGACGCAGGATGGGCGGATGAACACGGATCTCCAGCTCGCTCGTCACGCCGCGCTGGCCGGTGCGGCCGTCGGCCTCCGGTACTTCGCCGACCTCGCCGAACTGCCCCGCGAGTACAAGTCCGACGGCAGCGTCGTCACGGCGGCCGACCGCGCGGTCGAGGCCGCGGTCCGCGCGGTCCTGGCCGACGCGCGGCCGGGCGACGCGGTGCTCGGCGAGGAGAGCGGGCCGACCGGCACCGGCGCCCGGCGGTGGATCGTCGATCCGATCGACGGCACCGCGCTGTTCGTCGCCGGGGACGACCGCTGGCTGGTGCTCGTCGCCCTGGAGGAGGACGGCGAGATCGTCGCCGGGGTCGTCGTGGTGCCCGCCCAGGGCCGGATCTGGTGGGCCTCGCGCGGTGAGGGCGCGTTCGCCGCGCGCTACACCGGGGACTCGGTGGGGCCGGGGCAGCGGCTGCAGGTCGGCCGGTCGCGGCCGGACGGGCTCGCCGGGAGCGTGCTCGGCGTGATCCCGACCGACGACGGGCTGTTCCCGGCCGAGCGGGAGATGCTCGCGCCGCTGACCGCGGTGGCGACGAAGACCGCGTGGGGGGTGCACGCCGCGCTGCTAGTCGCCGGCGGCGAGTTCGACCTCGCGGTGCAGACGCGCGGGCACGTCTGGGACTTCGCGGCGACCTCGCTGATCGTCACCGAGGCCGGTGGGTGCTACGGCGGGTTGGACGGCCGGACCCGGCCCGGCCGGGGGACGTCGGTGTTCGCCCGCGACGCCGGCCTGCACGCCGCCGCACTGGACCTGCTCGTCCGGGGCACCGGGACGATGCGGTAGGACGGGGGCATGTCGTTACCTCCGCCGCCCTCGTACGCGGCCGGTCCGCTGCCCTACGGCTCCCCACCGCCCGCCCCACCCCGCGCGGGCCGGGCCGCGTCGGTGCGGGTCGCCCGGGTGGCGGGGGTCATCGGGCTGGTCGGCGCGGTGGTGACCGCGGTCGGTTTCGCCACGTTCTGCGCCGCCGACGCGATCAGCCAGAACGACGACGGCCGCGCGTACAACGACTACGGCACCAGCACGTTCGTCGCGATGGCCGCGACCACCCTGATCCTGCTGCTGGTGACGGTGGCCGCGCCGATCGGGTCGCTCGCCGGTTCCGGTGGACGGTCCGGCGGCCGGGCGGTCGCCTGGGCCTTCGTGCCGCTGGTCCTTCCGGCCTACTTCATCGGCGTCGCCGGGAACATGAGCGCTGTCGTCGATGACGAGAACTCGACGGCGGTGCGGATCGGCACGGCCGCCGGCACCGGCGCTGCGGCGGTGGGCGTGGTCGCGGTGCTGGTCGCCGCGGTGGCGTGGGCGCTGCCGGGTGCGCGCGACTTCCTGATCGAGCGGCGGCGGACGGTGCTGCCCGGGCGCGGACGGACCACGCTGCTGGTCGTCGCCGGGCTGGGCGGGTTCGCGGTGCTGCTGTACGGGGTGACGATCGGGCTGGATCTCTTCGGCCGGGCGCAGGCCGACGCGGCGCCGGCCACCGACGCGTACTCCTACGGCGACGACGCCGCGGCGCACTTCGTGGCCGGGTCGGCTGTGGCCGCGCTGCTGGTGGCCGCAGAGCTGACGCTGGTCGCCGGTGCGCTGGTGGTGCGCTCCGGGCGGGTGGCCTGGGTGCGTGGGGTCACGTTCACGCTGGCGTGGATGACGCTCGGGGGCAGCGTGCCCGCGGTCGGCTACTTCGCGGTGGTGTGGTCGATCGCGGGCGAGAGCGACAACGGTGATCCGGGGGTGGGTGCGGGGCGCGCGGCGTTCTTCGTCGGCCTCGCCGCCGCACTGCTGCACCTGGTGGCCCTGGTGCTGCTGGCGATGCCGTCGGTCTCGGCCTGGGTCGCCTCCCGCGCCCCACGGACGCCGCGGCCCGGGCCGGGTGGCCCGCTGCCCGACCCCGGCGGACCGTGGTCCGGCCCACCCGGACCGTGGTCCGGGCCGGGTGGACCTTGGTCCGGGCCGGGTGGACCGGCCGCCGCGAACCCGGCCACCGGTCCTCTCGGGGCGGGTCGGCCCGCCGGTGGGCCCGGTGCGGGGAGTTGGCCCACCGGTCCCGTGGTGTCCGGTGGGCACCACGGGGCGGCGGGGAACGGCGGGTGAGTCAGGCCGGGTTCGCCTCCAGCAGGAGGGAGATGCGGGCGGGGCGGGCGGGCAGCCGGTACCGCGGCAGGACGCCGGGGCCGCAGGCGGCGGTGCCCACCCCGGACTGGGCCAGGTCCAGCGACACGTACGTCCGCCCGTCGGCGACCAGATCGTGGTGGTGGAGCGTCGAGGCGATCAAGGCTCGACTCCAGGGTGAGACCGTGACCGCGATCTCGTCGTCTCCGAGCACGGTGACCCGCAACTCCCCCGCCGACGTCGCGACCGTGGCGGTGCGCACGCCGCGCCGGGCGCCGCTCTCCTGCGGCCGCACGTACGGCGTGTACAGCTCGTCGGCCTCGGCGTGGAACGTGCCGTACCGCACCCCGGCCGCGAGGTCCGGGTAGGCGGGGCCGGGACCGAGCCCGAGCCAGTCGAGCCCGGCCGGGGCCCCGGGCAGCACCAGGTCGAGGCCCAGCCGCGCCCATTCGACCGGCCAGACACCGCGGGGCGTCACGACGACGTCGAGCAGGAGCGCGTCCGGCGACACCTGGTGCCAGCGGAACTCCGAGTCGACCCCGAAGTCCCGCCCGGGCGGCGTCGAGCGGTGCACGGTCCGCAGCGCGCCGTCGACCTCGCCCGCCGACACCAGCCGGGTACGCAGCCGGTCGATGCCGGCCTCGGTCCAGCGCTCGGCGTAGGGCGGGAGGCCGGGCTCGTCCCAGCCGGGGTAGCGGTCGTTGTCGGTGGGTGCGCGCCAGAGGCTCACCAGCGGCCCGTCGAGGGTGAGACCGCCCAGCGTCCGCAGGCGCATCGACACCGGGTCGAAGGCCTCGCGGGTCGGGAGGGTCGTGGGCGCCGGACGACCGGTGGGCGCGAAGCGCGTGAATTGCCCGCTCCCGATCACGTGCTCCGCGTCGGCAACGGCTTCTACCGTCACCCACGGGCCGGAAGCCTCCGGCGGGAGCGGGACCTCGACGGTCCGGCCGGGCGTGGCCCGGGGCACCGAGAGCACGCCCCCGGCGTCCCCGGTGCGCCAGCGGAACGTGAGGTGGCCGAGGTCGACGTGGTCGTAGCGGTTGCGGATCCGGACCGTGGACGCGGTGACCTCGATGCGTACCGGCGAGAACCAGTGGGCCAGCGCGGTGAGGCCGGGGCGCACCTCACGATCGGCGCTGACCAGGCCGTCGGTGACGAAGTTGCCGTCGTGGATGTCCTCGCCGAAGTCGCCGCCGTAGTACATCCGGCGTTTCCCGTCCGAGCCGGTCACCGCGAGGGCGTGCTCGACCCACTCCCAGATGAACCCCCCGGCGAGGCGGGGGTAGCGGTCGAACAGGTCCTGGTACTCCTCCAGGCCGCCGGGGCCGTTGCCCATCGCGTGCGCGTACTCGCACTGGATGAACGGCAGCTCGCGGCGGTGGAGCTCGGCCGGGGTGGCGCCGAACGGGGCGGGGCTCAGCACCTCCTCGCCGATCCGCTCGACCTCGTCGTGGCTCGCGTACATGCGCGAGTACAGGTCGACGTAGGTGCTGGCCCAGTCGTGCTCGTAGTGGATGAGCCGGGAGGGGTCGAAGGCGCGGGTCCAGGCGGCCATCGCCTCGAGGTTCGTCCCGGTGCCGGCCTCGTTGCCCAGCGACCAGACGACGACGCTGGCGTGGTTCTTGTCGCGGTGGACGGTGCGACGCATGCGGTCGAGGTAGGCCGACTCCCACTCGGGGTCGTCGCTCGGATTGTCGCGCCAGCCGACCTCGACGAACCCGTGGGTCTCCAGGTCGCACTCGAGGACGACGTAGAAGCCGAGCTCGTCGGTGAGGTCGAGGAAGCCGGGGGCGGGCGGGTAGTGCGAGGTGCGGACCGCGTTGACGTTGTGGCGCTTCATGAGTTCGAGCTCGGCGCGGGTGTCCTCCGGGGAGACGACGCGGCCGCGCTCGGGGTGGTGTTCGTGGCGGTTGACGCCGCGGAACTGGATCGGGTTGCCGTTGAACTCCAGGACCGCGCCGCACACCTCGATGCGGCGGAAGCCGAGCCGCAGGCTGATCTCCTCGGCGTCGGTGGAGACCGTCGCCGCGTAGAGGCGGGGCGTCTCGGGCGACCAGGGCTGCACGGTGCCGACCGCGACGACCGAGTCGTGCACGGTCTGGTCGACGGCCAGCTCCGGGATGCGGAGGCGGGCCTGCGCCGAGGTCCGGACCGTGAGCGTTCCGGTGCCGGATCCGGGGTCGAAGTCGGCGACCGCGAACACGTCGCGGAGGCCGCCGGCCGGGGTCGCGACGAGGTCGACGTCCCGGAAGATGCCCGGCAGCCACCACATGTCCTGGTCTTCGAGGTAGCTGGCGTCGGAGAACTGGGCGACGCGGACCTCGAGGACGTTCCCGGTGGCCCGCGGCTCCACCGCGAACTCGTGCGTGAGGCGGCTGCCGCGGGTCGTGCCGAGCAGCTGACCGTTGAACCGGATCTCGGCGGCGGACTCGATGCCGTCGAAGCGCAGCACGGCGCCGTCCCGGAAGTCCTCGGCGGCGTCGAAGGTCAGGCGGTAGTCGCCGATCGGGTTCTCGTCCGGCGGGTGCGGCGGGTCGATCGCGAACGGGTAGCGGACGTTCGTGTAGGCGGGCTTGCCGTGGCCCTCGAGGACCCAGTGCGACGGCACCGGGATCGTCGTCCATTCGCCCTCGTCGAGGCGGAACTCCCAGGTTCCGTTCAGGCTCTGGCGCGGCGCTGAGGAGTTCAGGCGGGCGCGGGGAGGCAGGGACCCCTCACCGGGGCCTTTGCGGGCGAGTTCCATGGACCAAGGTTCACATACCGCTCTCGTGGGGCGAGGTGCGGAGCCAGTCGACGAGCAGCCCGGCCACCGCTTCGGGCCGCTCCAGGTGGAGGAAGTGGCCGGCGTCCGGGATCAGCGCCGCGCGCGAGGGCGGGGTGAGGTGGGGGGCGGCCACCGCGAAGTAGCGGCGGTCCAGCGCCCCGTCCCGGGCTCCGTGGAGGTAGAGCAGCGGTGTGCGCGGCGCGGCGAAGGCCGGGCGGAAGTCGCGTTCGCGGTAGTAGCCGATCGCGGCGCTCGCGTGGGCCCGGTCGGGGATGGCGCGGGTGAGGTGGTCGATGTCCTCGGTGGCGTCGTACCCGGGCGACCAGTCGTTCCAGAGGCGGCGGACCAGCCGCTCGAAGTGCCGCTCGGACCGGCCCGGGAGCTGGTGGTAGGCGATGTACCAGGACTTGCGCGGCTGGCGGAGCATCGCGCCGAGCCAGGGCCGGAGCGTCGCCCTGGTGGGGTTCATCAGCCCGAGCGGTGGGACGGCCAGCGCGGCCACCCGGGGGTAGGGGTTCGCGGGGTCCCCGGCCAGCGTCGTCGCGATGATCGCGCCCCAGTCGTGGCCGATCAGCGCGGTGCCGCCGAGGCGTTCGTGGAGGGCGACCGCGTCGGCGGCCAGCGCGCGGACGGAGTAGTCCCCGGGCATCCCGGACGGCGCGTAGCCCCGGAGGAACGGCGCGGCCACCCGGTAGCCCTGCTCGGCCAGCAGCGGCGCGACCTTGCGCCAGGTCCAGGCGGTGTCGGGGAAGCCGTGCAGGGCGATCAGCGGCTCGCCGTCGGCCGGGCCCCATTCCAGGACACCGACGGAGTGGGTGGGCAGTTCCACGATGTACTCCCGCGCCATGGCAGCGCAGGTTACCGTGCCCGCGCGCCCGGTGCCGCCGCCGTGCCGGCCGCCGCCCGGGGTTCGGGGAGCGGCTGGCGTCACGGCGGCGGCCGGGGCGGTGCTACTGCTCGGGTCGGTCGTAGATCGTCACGCCCTGGACCACGCGGTTGACCTCACCGGACGGGAACGGATTGTCCGGCGTATGTCCCAGCGCGAGTGAGAACCGCAGCGCGAGCTGCTGGGCCACCACCACGAACGGCAGCGAGAGGACGACGTCGGGCGCGCCGGCCAGCCCGTCGACGTACCAGACCCCGGCGGTACCGAGGCGCTCGCTGGGACGCCCGGCCACCACCCGCACGTGGTCCGGGCCCAGCGCGGACCGCAGTTCGAGCGCGATGTCCTCGTCGTAGCGCCGGGTGTACGGGTCGTCGGACACGTACACCACGGCGAGCGTCTTCGCGTCGAGCACGGACTTCGGCCCGTGCCGGAACCCCAGCGCGCTGTCGGCGTAGGCCACGATGTCGCCGGCGGTCAGCTCCAGCACCTTGAGCGCCGACTCGCGCGCCAGGCTCTGCAGCGGCCCGCTTCCCAGGTAGACGATCCGCTGGTACCCGCGGGAGGCGAGCTCGCGGGTGTCGGCGTCGTGGTCCTTGAGCATCTGCTCGGCCGCGTCGGCCAGCGCGTCGACGTCGGTGCCACCGCCCAGCGCCGACCAGGCGGCCAGCACCATGCAGGTGTAGCTGGACGTCATCGCGAAGCTGCGGTCGTTCGACGCGGCCGGCATCAGCAGCACGTGCGACCGTTCGCGCACCCCGTGCTCGCGGGCGAGCCTGCCGTCCGGGTTGCACGTGATGATCAGGTGGTGGACGTCGGTCAGGCAGTGATCGGCCAGCGCGGTGGCGGCGGCGCTCTCCGGGCTGTCGCCGGACCGGGCGAACGACACCAGGAGCGTCGGCCGGTCCTCGGCGAAGTAGTCCGCCGGGTTCGACACGATGTCCGTGGTGGCCACCGCGTCGACCCGGCGACGCCGGTGCCTGGACAGCGCCGGGGCGAGCAGGCCGCCGGCGAACGCCGAGGTGCCGGCGCCGGTCAGGACGATCCGCAGGTCCGGGTCGGCCAGCAGCGGCCGCAGGAACCCGGCGGCCGGGTCGGTGTCGACCTCGCGCCAGAGCGCCGGCTGCTGCCAGATCTCCCGCGTCGTCGCGTCCGCGCCGGTCATGCCGCGAACCCGTCGAGCCGCGGGGCGTGGGCGACGACGGCGTCGTCGAGGATCGCGGTGGCGGTCGCCGGATCCGGCACCAGCGGATCCAGGGCCAGCGCCTGGATCGCGAGCGCCCGGTCGCCGGCCAGCGCGGCCGACACCGTGAGCTCCTGCTGCTGCGCTCTCGCGGTGAGCACCGCCGCGATCGCCGGCGGGAGCGCCCCGACCGCCACTCCGTTCACCCCGGCCGCGCTCACGACGGCCGGTACCTCGACGACAGCGTTCGACGGCACGTTCGGAATCTTCCCTTCGTTCGGCAGGTTCACGGCGAGTTCGACGCTCTCCCGCCCGGTGATGATCGACGCCAGGATCGCCACGAGCCGCTCCGCCTCCTGGTCACGGGTGGGGTCGAGTGGCGCACGTCCCTCGGCCTGGTCGTGCAGCCGCTCCCAGAGCGACGTCTTCTCGCCGATGTAGCGGAGGGTCTCCGCCCGCCCCGGCGGGGACTCGTTCCCGCGCAGGTACCAGGGGAAGAACTCGGCGACGTGCCGGTCCCCCGGCGCCGGGTAGAGCCCGAAGAGCCGCATCAGGTCGGCCGAGAACGGCTCCAGCTCGAGTTCGCGCAGGCGCGGGTAGAGATCGGTGGAACCGTGGCGCAGGTCCAGCAGCCAGCACAGGTGGTTGAGCCCGGCGAACACCGCGTGCACCTCGCCGGCCGGCACCCGGAGCCGGGCGGCCAGGGCGGCGAGCACGTGCCTGGTGCCGTGGCAGAGCCCGATCACCGGTACCCCGGTCGCGCGGTGGATGCCGCGCACGTTCGCCGTCAGCGGGTTGCTGTAGTTGACGATCGTCGCGCCGGGCGCCAGGTCGGCCACGTCGCGGGCGATCGCGACCAACTCGGGCACGTGACGCAGTGCGCGCAGCACTCCCCCGGGCCCGACCGAGTCGCCGACCGTCTGCGCGACCCCGTGCTTCTCCGGGACCGCCAGGTCCGCGTGCCAGCCCTCGGCGCCGCCGACCGCGATCGTGCTGACCACGAACCGGGCCCCGGGCAGCGCCGCCCGCCGGTCGGTGTGCGCCTCGAACCGCAGGTCCGCGCCGGCCGCCGCGGCGATCCGGGCCCCGAGACGCGCCATCGTCTCCGCGGCTCCCGCGTCCAGGTCGACGAGGTGCACGGTCCACCCGGCGAACGCCGGATCCGCCGCCAGGTCGGTCAGCAGTCCGGGAGTGAACACGGTGCTGCCCGCACCGATCAGGACGATGCTCACTTCGTGCTGCCGGCCAGCAGGCCGTTGACGATGTACCGGTTGAACACCAGGGCGACGACCGCCGGGACCGCGATCGCGATCATGCCGGCCGCGCTGAGCAGCGTGGTCGGGACGACGTGCCGGCCCTGCAGCGACGCGATGACGACGGTCAGCGGCTGGGTGGACGTGTCGGTGGTCAGCACCAGCGGGAACAGGAACTGCGCCCAGGCGAACAGGAACGTGATCAGCGCGGTCGAGATGATGCCGGGCCGGGCCAGCGGCAGCACCAGGTGCCAGAACACCTGCAGCCGGTTCGCGCCGTCGATGAGCCCGGCCTCCTCGATCGAGGACGGCAACCCGGAGAAGTAGTTGTGCAGCACCCAGGTGGCCAGCGGCAGGAAGCCCGAGACGTAGACCAGCACGACGCCGGTGTAGGTGTTCACCAGGTACGCCTCGGACATGATCCGGTAGAGCGGGATCAGCGTGGTGTATGCGGGGAACGCCATCGTCAGCAGCACGCCGTAGAACAGGATCGTGTGCCCGCGGAACGTCATCCGGGCGAACGCGTACGCGGCCAGCGCCGCCAGCACGACCGTGACGATCGTCGCCGCGCCGCACTCGATGACGATGTTGAGCAACGACGAGCGGATGCCGTTCGCGGTGTCGCTGTCGCCCGAGAGCAGCGACGTGTAGTTGTCCAGCGTCGGGTGCAGCGGGAGGTACTGCCCGTCCCGCGCGTCGCCCTCGGTCTGGATGCTGGTCTTGAACGCCCAGTAGATCGGCAGCACCGACCACACGACGACCAGGAAGATCCCGATGCGCCTCATCACAGCTCGACCCTCCGGTAGACCGCCCGCACGACACCCAGCGAGATCACCAGCGTGGTGATCGTGATCAGCAGCGAGAGCGCGTACCCCTGGCCGAAGTCCAGGTTCTGGAAACTGACGTAGTAGGTCTGCATGGTCACCGAGGCGCCGGTCGTCGCCGCTCCGTTCAGCACGAACGGCTGGTCGAAGACGTTGAGCGTGGCGATGACGGCCTGCACCATCGACACCGCGATGCCCGGCCGGGCCATCGGCAGCGTCAGGTGCCAGAACGACCGCCAGGTCGAGGCCCCGTCGATGACCGCGGCCTCGTAGAGCTCGTCCGGGATCAGCTGGAGCGACGCGAGGATCAGCAGCGCCGAGAGCGGCGTGATCTGCCAGACCTGCACGAGCTCGATCAGCACGATCGTCAGGAACTTGTTCTGCCCGAGCAGGACCGCGCCCTCGTCCGCGCCGAACGTCCGCATCACGCTGGCGATCAGGCCCGAGTTGGGGTCGAAGATGCCGGTCCAGAGGATGCCCTCGACGACGCCCGGGAGCGCCCACGGCAGGATCAGCACCGCGATCACGATGCTGCGACCCCGGAACGCCCGCTGCAGCAGCACCGCCATCCCGATGCCGAGCAGCGTCGAGAGCGTCACGCCGATGACGACGTAGAGGCCGGTGTTGCCGATGCTGCCGACGATCGCGTCGTTCTTGAACAGCCGGGTGAAGTTGCCGAACCCGTCGAAGCGGGTCGGCGGATCGAGCGCGTCGACCCGGAAGAACGCCTGGATGATCGTGAACGCCGCCGGCACCAGCGCGAGCGCGATGATGAACAGCGTGACCGGCGAGACCAGCAGGTAGGGCAGGACGTCGAACCGGCGTTTCGGTCGGGGACGGCCCCCGGGGGCGGCTTTCGCCGCCTCCGGGGCTTGAGTCATCGTCATCAGGAACCGTTGGAGAGGTCGTTGGCGGTGTCGCTCATCGCCTTCACCGCCTGCTCGACGCTCTCCGAACCGGCGGCCGCGGCGTGCAGGTGGGTGTAGACGGCGTTGGAGAACTTCGAGTACCAGGCCGGAGCGCCCTCGGGGAAGACCGGCTTGGAGGTCTTGAGCAGCGCGGCCAGCTCGGTGCCGCCGATCAGCTTGCCGTCGCTGGCGAGCTTCTCCACCGCCGAGAGGTGCGACGGCAGCGCGTAGGACGCCCACGCCTTCTCCGGGCCGTTCAGACCGGCGAACTCCGCCTGCCGGTCGGACTGGGTGAACCAGTCGATGAACTTGGCCGCGGCCTTCGGGTACTTGGCCGTCTTCATGATGCCGACGCCGTCGGGGTTGCTCAGGTTCGCGGCCGGGCCGGTCACGCCGGGCGTCGGGAGGTAGGCGACCTTGTTCACGACCGACGAGGAGTCCGGCACGTTGTAGAGCGTGCCGACCAGGCCCGAGTAGTCGGAGAAGATGCTGGCCACCGAGCCTCGGGCCATCAGCGTCTGCTCGCCCTGGCTGTCGGTGACGTTGATGTTGCCCGGCGGGACCAGGCCGCTCTTGAGCGCGTCGACCATCCACTGGGCGGCCTTGTAGCCGGGCGAGCCCGGGTCGGAGAACTGCGGCTTGCCCTTGCCGTCGAGGATCGTGCCGCCGAACGCGTTCGTGGTCTCGTACCAGTAGGTGGAGAGGCCCTCGGCCGCCGCGAACGGGATGTTCAGCGGGTACTTCACGGTGCCGGACGACTTGATCTTGCGCAGCGCCGCGGTGTACTCGTCCATCGTCTTCGGCGCGGGGTCGGCGCCGGCCTTCTTGAACAGCTCGGTGTTGACGGTCGTCACCATGAACGACGCGTCGTAGGGGACGCCGACGACCTTGCCGTCGTAGGTGAACGACGCCAGCTGCGGCACGTCCGCCTTCATCGCGTTCACGTCGACGTAGTCGTCCATCGGGTAGTACCAGCCGAGCTTGCCCAGCTCACCGACGCGCGACCAGTCGACGTTCGTCGCGTCGGCGAAGTAGGTCTTGGCCGTCGCCGCGGCGGAGATCTTGGTCTGCAGGCTGTCCCAGTCGATGTTCACCCAGTTGACCGTGATGCCGGTCTCCTGCTTGAACTCGTCGAGCGCGGCCTTCGGCGGCGGGTCGGCGGCCAGCGCGACCGTGATCGTGACGTCGGTGTCCTTGTCGGAGGGGGCGTTGCCGCCGCCACCACAGGCCGCCGTCGCCAGGACCGACAGACTCAGCACCGCGGCCAGCGTCGGCGCCCGCCACCGACCGGCGCGACGGGGGAACGACCTACGCATGATGCCTCCTGCGGTGTTCTTCGGGTTTGCACGTGTGCGCATTACGACCTGCGCGAACCTGCGCGATGGAGCCAGAACGTACGCCCGCATGCAGGTTCGGGTCAACGACCACGCGCGTCCGGACAGAAGTGCGCAACTTTGGTTGCACGAATGCGCAGAGACGGTCATTCGTTTTACAGTGTCGACGTGCGGAAGACACCCCGGCTCAACGCGATCCTGGAGCGGGTCAACGACACCCGCAGCGTGGACGTGAGTGACCTCGCGGGCGCGCTGGGGGTGTCCGAGGCGACGATCCGGCGCGATCTGCAGTCACTCAGCCGCAGCGGGCTGCTCGTGCGCACCCACGGCGGCGCCGTCGCGAACGATCGGGACGGGGAACTGCCCACCCAGATCAAAGCGGTGCGGCGCCACACCGAGAAGGGGCGGATCGGGCTCGCCGCCGCCGCGAGCATCCCCGACGGGGCCGTGATCGGGATGACCGGCGGCACCACGATGCTCGAGCTGGCCCGCGCGCTCGCCGACCGGCGCAACATCGCGATCGTCACGAACGCGGTGAACATCGGCGCCGAGCTGATCGGCCGCCCCGGCGTGCACCTGGTGGTGATCGGCGGCGTCGCCCGGCCGTCGGCGGAGCTGGTCGGCCCGGCCGCCGAGGCGATGCTCGCGAACTACCACCTGGACATGGCGTTCATCGGCGTCGACGGCCTGACCGCCGAACACGGGTGCACCACGTACGACGAGATGGAGGCCCAGACCGACCGGGCGTTCCTGCAGCGGGCGTCCCGGGCGGTGGTGCTGGCCGATCACTCCAAACTCGGCGTGGTGCGGTTCGCCCAGATCACGCCGCTGGCCAGCATCGACCAGGTGGTGACCGACCGGGACGCCGACCCGGCCCAGCTGGCGACGCTCCGCGCGGCCGGCGTCCACGTCGACGTGGTGTAGGCGCGCTAGCGGACGGTGAGCAGCACCTTGCCGATGGCGCGGCGTTCGTCCAGTTCGCGCAGCGCCAGGCTCGCGTCCTCCAGCGGGAACGAGCGGCCGAGCACCGGCTCGAGCTTGCCCGCCGCCAGCAGCGGCGCGAGGTCGGACCACTGTTCCTGCAGGTAGTTCGGCTGCGGCACCCAGAACGCGCCCCAGCCGACGCCGACGACGCTGATGTTGTTGAGCAGCAGACGGTTGACCTTCACCTGGGGGATCTCGCCGCCGGTGAAGCCGATGACCAGCAGCCGGCCTTCGCGCGCGAGGCTGCGCAGCGAGTCGGTGAAGCGGTCGCCGCCGACCGGGTCCACCACGACGTCGACGCCGCGGCCGCCGGTGAGTTCCTTGGCCGCGTCCTTGAAGCCGTCGGCGAGGATCACCTCGTCGGCGCCGGCCTTCCTGGCCGGGTCGATCTTGTCCTCGGTGGAGACGACCGCGATCACCCGCGCGCCGAGCGCGGACGCCAGTTGCACGGCCGCGGTGCCGACCCCGCCGGCGGCGCCGTGCACCAGCACGGTCTCGCCCGCGCGCAGCCGGCCGCGGCGGACCAGTCCGAAGTGCACGGTGAGGTAGTTCATCGGCAGCGCCGCGCCGGCCTCGAAGGACACCGCGTCGGGCAGCGGGAACACCTGCGCCGGACGTGCGGTGACCACCTCGGCGAAGCCGCCGAGCGCGGGGAACGCGGCGACGCGCCGGCCGGGAGCGAACCCGGGACCGGACCGGACGACCCCGGCGACCTCCGACCCCGGCACGAACGGCAGTGGCGGCTTCAGCTGGTACTCGCCCCGGCTCTGCAACACCTCGGGGAAGGTCACCCCGGCGACGTGCACGTCGATGACGACGTCCTCGGGGCCGGCGGCCGGCTCGTCGACCGTGACCACCTCGAGCGCGGACGGACCGTTGAGGCTGGTGATCTGCACTGCGCGCACGCGGGCTCCTCGGGACGACGACGTTACCGCCCAGTAGATCAGACCGCGCGCCGCGCGCCGAGCGTTCCCGTCCCTGCGCCGGCGTCCGGCCCGGCGCCCGGCGGACGCTCGCCGGGCCGGCCACCCGCGGACACGGTGCGTCGTCGCCCGCCTACGACCGGGTGCACCGGATCAGCATCGGCCCGCCCTCTGTCATAGTTGCCGGGGCCGTCGTCACCGACCGGCCTATACCTCACGGATCGGAGCTCACGGATGTCGCAGACCCACTCGCCGCAGGGCCTCGTGCCCGTCCTCGCGGGCGACCCGGAGGGCATCGTCGACGAGTGGACCGCGATCGTCGCCGACAGCCTCCGCGGACGCGTCAGCCGGGCGGAGGTCCGGTCCGAGCTGGCCGACCTGTACCGCGCCCTGCAGGCCGGGCTGGACGACGCCGCCGACGCCGATCCGTTCGGCGAGTTACGCGCGCTGCTGTCCGAACTCTCCCGCGCCCGCGCGATCCAGGGCTTCTCCCCCCGCGAGACGGCGGTGAGCGTGTTCGCGCTCAAGGAGGTCGTCGGCCGCCGGGCCGGCGACGACACGCCGCTGAGCGGGTTCCTCGAGTTCTCGCGGCTGATCGACGACCTCGGCCTGCAGACGTTCGAGGCGTACTCGCAGGCCCGGGAGCAGATCATCGCGGAGCAGGCGGAGCAGTTGCTGGAGCTGTCCACCCCGGTGGTGAAGCTCTGGGACGGCATCATCGCCGTCCCGCTGGTCGGCACGCTCGACTCGGCGCGGGCGCAGGCGGTCATGGAGCAGTTACTCGAGGCGCTCACCTCGTACGACGCCGACTACGCGATCATCGACATCACCGGCGTGCCCGCGGTCGACACCCAGGTCGCCCAGCACCTGCTCAAGACCGTGATGGCGGCCCGCCTCATGGGCGCGGAGGCCATCATCTCCGGCATCCGCCCGCAGATCGCCCAGACCATCGTCGCGCTCGGCATCGAGTTCGGCGACATCGCGACCAAGTCCAGCCTGGCCGACGCCCTGTCGCTGGCCCGGCGCCGCCAGGACGCCCACCGCGCCGCGGCCGGGGCGTGACGTGACCTCGATCCCGATCCTCAAGCTCGACGACGTCCTGCTGCTCTCGATCCAGGTCGACCTGTCCGACCAGACGGCGCTGGCGATGCAGGACGCGCTGGCCGAGCGCATCACCGCGACCGGGGCGCGCGGTGTCGTCATCGACATCACCGCGCTGGAGATCGTCGACTCGTTCATCGGCCGGATCCTGGCCACGACCGCGTCGGTGTCCCGGCTGCTCGACGCCGACACCGTCGTCGTGGGCATGCGCCCCGCGGTGGCGATCACGCTCGTCGAGCTGGGGCTGTCGCTGGGTGAGGTGCGTACCGCGCTGAACCTGGAGAAGGGCCTGGCGCTGCTGCGCCGGGCCTGGGCGGACGGCGCCGGGGACTCCCCGTCGATCGCGCCGTCGCTGCGCGCACCCGAGAGCCGGTGAGTCCGGCCGTGACCCTGCCGGCCACCGGCCAGCCGCAGCGGCAGCCGATCGCGTCCGACGAGGACGTGGTGCGGGTGCGGCAGCTGGTCCGGTCGGTCGCGGTGGCGGTCAAGCTGTCGCTGATCGACCAGACGAAGCTCGTCACCGCGGCGAGCGAGCTGGCCCGCAACACGCTGCTCTACGGCGGGGGCGGGGTCGCCGAGGTCACCGCGGTGCAGAACGGCCTCCGGCGCGGCGTGCGGATCGTGTTCGCCGACGACGGACCGGGCATCGCCGACATCGACCTGGCGATGACCGACGGCTACACCTCCGGTGGAGGGTTGGGCCTCGGGCTGTCCGGTTCCCGCCGGCTCGTCGACGAGTTCGACCTCGACACCGAGGTCGGCCGGGGCACCCGGATCACGGTGGCCAAGTGGAGTCGTTGATCGGGGCGGAGACGCTCTGGATCCCGATCGACGACACCAGCGCGGTCGGGGCCGCCCGGCGGATGGCGACCGGGCTGGCCGGCCGGGCCGGTTTCGACGAGGCGCGCACGGGCGAGCTGGCGATCGCGGTCACCGAGCTGGCCGGCAACCTGCACCGCCACGCCCACCACGGCGCGGTGGCGTTACGCCTCACCCGCCCGTACCTCTCGGACTCCGATACCGCCGACCCGGCCGTCGAGGTGGTCGCGCTCGACGCCGGGCCGGGTCTGGAGGACTTCGAGGCGCACCTGCGTGACGGGTACTCGACCGGCGGCACGCTCGGCGTGGGGCTCGGCGCGGTCACCCGCCTGGCGTCGACGTTCGACGCCTGGTCCCAGCCGGGGCGCGGCACGGTCGTCGCCGCGCGGTTCGCGGCCCCGCGCCGCCCGCTGACCCGGATCGGGCAACCGGCGCAGCCGGGCGGGGAACGCGCGGCCGGGCTCACCCGGCCGATGGCCGGGGAGAGCGCGTGCGGTGACGCCTACGCCGTCCGGCGCACCGCGGACGGCGTGGTGGCCGTGCTCTGCGACGGCCTCGGGCACGGCCCGCTGGCCGCCCGCGCGGCCCAGCGCGCGGTCGAGGTGTTCCTCGACACCGCCGACGAGGACGTGACCGCGCTGGTCACCCGGCTGCACCGGGAGCTGAAGCCGACGCGGGGCGCCGCGGTGGGCGTCGTGCGCCACGACGTGTCCCGCGGCCTCGTCCAGTTCGCCGGGCTGGGCAACATCGCCGGAGCGGTCCTGTGGGCCGGCGAGCGCGGCCGGCACCTCACGTCGATGCCGGGCATCGCCGGGCACCAGGCCCGCACGATCCGGTCGTTCGACTACCCCGCCGCGGAGAACGCGCTGATCGTGCTGCACACCGACGGCCTGAACTCACGCTGGTCGTTCGACGGGCAGTGGGGGCTGGCCGGCCACGACCCGCTGGTGATCGCCTCCGTGCTCCTGCGTGACGCCGGTACCCGCCGCGACGACGCCGGCGTTCTCGTCCTGAAGTGCCGGCCGTGAACGACGACGTCGTCCTGCGCGTGCACCTGCGCGGCGAGGCCGACGTGTTCGCCCTGCGCCACAGCGGGCGGGCGGTCGCCGCGGCGGTCGGCCTGGACGCGTCCGACCAGACCCGGGTGGCCACCGCGCTGAGCGAGATCGGCCGGGTACTGCTCGCCGCGCCCACGGCGGTGACCGCGCTGTTCCGCGTGGCGCTCCGCGCGCTGCGCGTCGAGTTGTCCGGCGTCACGGACCGCACGCTGACCGGCGTCCGCGAGCGCCCGGGCCCGGACGGCCTGGCCGGCGCGGCCCGGCTCGTCGACGACCTGCGCGTCGTGCAGGACGCGGACCACGTCACGATCACGCTGGTCAAGACCGTCCGGACGCCGATCGACCCGGCCCTGGTGCGGGCCGAGCTCGCCGCCCTGCGCCCCACCACCCCGGCCGACGAGCTGTGGCGGCAGAACCAGGAGCTGCTCGCCGCGCTGGACGAGGCCGAACGCAGCCGGGACTCGCAGATCCGCATGAACGAGGAACTCGAGGAGACCAACCGGGGTGTACTCGCCCTCTACAACGAGCTGACCGAGGAACTGGAACACACGAACCAGGGTGTGGTCGCCCTCTACGCCGAGCTGGAGGACCGCTCCCAGCGGCTGCGTGAGGCCAACGACGCCAAGACCCGGTTCCTGCGTCACGTCAACCACGAGCTGCGGGCCCCGGTGAACTCGATCCTCGGGCTGGTGCGGGTGATGACCACGGTGGCCGACCCGCCGTTCTCGGCCGAGCAGGAGCACCAGATCGAGCTGGTCGGGCACTCCGCGGCCGACCTCCTGCGGATGGTCAACGACCTGCTCGACCTGGCGAAGGCCGAAGCGACCCGGATCCAGCCGGCCTGGGAGCCGGTGGACCTGCGCGTGCTGCTCGGGCAGCTGCGTGCCGCGCTGGGCCCGGCGAACGCACGCGCGGACGTCACGCTGGCGGTGGCCGACCCCGATCCGCCGCCGGACCTGGTCAGCGACGGCCTCCTGCTGACCCAGGTGCTGCGCAACCTGATGACGAACGCGCTGAAGTACACGGTGCGCGGCGAGGTGCGCCTGGACGTGCGGGCCGAGGCGGGGACGATCACGTTCGTCGTCACGGACACCGGCATCGGGATCGAGGCCGACCAGCACGAACGCATCTTCGAGGAGTTCTACCAGGTGCCGGGAGCGCTGCAGGCCCAGGTGGGCGGCACCGGGCTCGGGCTGGCGCTGGTCCGCCGGCTGGTGGCGGCGCTGGGCGGCGAGCTCGACCTGCGCAGCGCCCCCGGTGAGGGCACCACGGTCACCGTCGTGCTCCCCCGCGAACCGCAGCGACCGGCCGACGAGATCGCGGCGCCGGCGTCGGGCCCGATCCGGATCGTCGTCGTCGACGACGACCCGACGTTCCGGCGGGTACTGCGCTCGGCGCTCGACGCGGTCGACGACGACGACCGCGAGATCGCCGAGGTGGCCGACGCCCGCGAAGCGCTGCCGTTGATCCGGCGGGTGCGCCCGCACGTGGTGTTCCTCGACCTGCGGATGCCCGGGGTGAGCGGCGAGGAGATCCTGGCCGGGCTGCGCGCCGAGGAGGCGCTGGCCGCGACCCCGGTGGTCGTCGTGACCTCCGAGACCAGCTGGACCCCCGTCGACGATCCGCACCTGACCGTGCTCTCCAAGACCAGCCTCGACGTGGCGGCCGTGGCCGACGCGGTGCGCCGCCGGTGACCGGCCCGGAGAGCGCCGCCACCGTGCTCGTCGTCGACGACGCGGCGGCCAACCGGTACATCCTCGGCACCTGGCTGCGGCGGGCCGGGCACCGGGTGGTGGAGGCGGCGACCGGCACCGAGGCGCTCGCCCGGGTCGACGACTCCGACGTCGACCTGGTGTTCCTCGACGTCAACCTGCCCGATCTGGACGGGTTCACGGTCTGCGACCGGATCAAGAACAACCCGGCGGCGGCCGGGGTGCCGGTCGTGTTCGTGTCGGCGACGTCGGTCGGTGTCAGCGACCGCGCCCGGGGCCTGTCGGAGGGTGCGGACGCCTACCTGACCGAGCCGATCGACCCGGACGAGCTGGTCGCCACCGCGCACGCGATGTTGCGCTACTCGCGGGCCCGGCAGCGCGCCGAGCGGCTGGCCCGCCGGCTCGCGCTGCTGGCCGGAGCGACGCTGAACATCAACGCGGCGCGGTCGGTCGAGGACGTGCTGACCGCGGCCGCGACCGGCGCGGCCGCGGTGTTCGACGCGCCCGCGGTGGCCAGCGCGGTGGACCACGACGGCGAAGGCATCACGGTGGCGGCGTCCGCGGACCGCTCCCGCGCGTACCGCCACCCGGCGGCGGGTGGGTACGCCGAGGAAGGCGTCCGGCTCGTGACCGACCCGCCCCCGCGCTGGCGGCACGCCCTCGAGTCGTCCGACGCCGACGCCCCGTGGCTGGCCTCGGTCGTCCCGGCCCGGCCGCGGCGGGCCCCCACCGCGGTCGCGCTGCTCCGGCGGGGCACCGCGCACGAGGACGAGGACCGGGACCTGCTCAGCCAGCTCGGCCAGGCCACCGCGCTGGCCGTCGACGCGCTGCGTTCCTACGCCGAGGAGCGCACCGTGGCCCTGACGATCCAGCACAGCCTGCTCCCCCGCGATCTGCCGCCGGTGCGGGGCGCCGAGGTCGCGTTCCGGTACGTGCCGGCGATCGCGACCGCCGAGATCGGCGGTGACTTCTACGAGATCGCCGAGGTCGACGACCGCCTCCTGGTCGCGATCGGCGACGTCGTCGGCCACTCGCTGCACGCGGCCACCGTGATGGCGGAGCTGCGCCACGCGCTGCGGGCCTACGCGGTCGACGGGCACGGACCGGCCGGGATCCTGGTCCGCCTCGACGCGATGCTCCGGCGGTACCACCCGGGGACGCTGGCCACCGTGCTGCTGCTCATGGTCGACCCGGCCACCGGCACCGCGGTCGCCGCCACCGGGGGCCATCTGCCGCCGCTGCTGGCCACCGCGGCGGGCACGGACTACGTCGGGGTCCGGGGCACGATCCTCGGCGTCGGGCAGTTCCAGCGGCCCGAGGTGACGTTCACGATCCCGGACGGCGGCAGCATCGTGCTGGTGACCGACGGTCTGGTCGAGATGCGCGGCACGGCCATCGACGAGGGCATGGAGCAGCTGCGTCAGCTGTCCGTGCCCGTCGACGACGACCTCGAGCGCTACTGCGACCGAGTGCTGCAAGCCCTGGCCGCGAGCCGTGGCGAGGACGACATCGCGCTGCTCGTGCTCCGCCGCACGTCAGCGGAGCAGTGACCGGGCCGCCACCAGGCGCTGGATCTGGTTGGTCCCCTCGTAGATCTGGGTGATCTTCGCGTCGCGCATCATCCGCTCCACCGGGAAGTCCTGCGTGTACCCGGCCCCGCCGAGCAGCTGCACCGCGTCGGTCGTGATCTTCATCGCGGTGTCCGAGGCCTGGCACTTCGCGGCCGCGCCGAAGAACGGGAGGTCGTCGTCGCCACGCTCGGACTTGGCCGCCGCCACGTACACCAGCTGCCGGGCGGCCTCCAGGCTGATCGCCATGTCGGCCAGCATGAACTGGATGGCCTGGAAGTCGGCCACCCGCTTGCCGAACTGCTTGCGCTCCCGGACGTACGCGGTCGCCACGTCGAGCGCGCCCTGAGCGATGCCGACGGCCTGCGCTCCGATCGTGACTCGGGTGTGGTCGAGCGTCCTCAGCGCGATCTTCAGACCGTCGCCCACGTCGCCGACCCGCCGGTCGTCCGGGATCCGGACGTTGTCGAGCAGCACCTCGCGGGTCGGCGACCCCTTGATGCCGAGCTTGCGCTCGGGCGCCCCGAACGTCACCCCGGCGTCGCTCTTCTCGACGACGAACGCGGTGGCGTTGGCGCCGCGGCGGCCGTCCGGGTCGGTGATCGCGAGCACGGTGTAGTACTCCGACACCCCGGCGTTGGTGATCCACGCCTTGGCCCCGTTGAGCACCCACTCGTCGCCGTCGCGGGTGGCCCTGGTGCGCATCGAGGCGGTGTCGCTGCCGGCCTCCCGCTCGCTGAGCGCGTAGGAGAACCCGCCCTCGCCGCGGGCCAGCGGCGCCAGGTACCGCTGCTTCACGTCCTCGGACGCGGCCAGGATCAGCGGCATGCTCCCGAGCTTGTTCACCGCCGGGATCAGCGACGAGGACGCGCAGCCGCGCGCGACCTCCTCGATGATCAGGCACACCGCGAGCGCGTCCGCGCCCACGCCGCCGTACTCCTCGGGAACGTGGGCGGCGTGGAAGTCGCCGGCCACCAGCGCGGCCTGGGCCTCGTGCGGGTACGACGCGGTCGCGTCGACCTCGGCGGCGTGCGGCGTGATCTTGTCCGCGACCAGGTCGCGGACGGCCGCGCGCAGGTCCTCGTGGTCGTCGGAGAGCCGGAACAGGTCGAACGTCATCAGTTGTCCTTTGGCGGGTAAGCGTAGAAACCCCGGCCGGTCTTCCGGCCGAGCAGGCCGGCGTCGACCATCCGCGAGAGCAGCGGCGGCGGGGCGTACAGCGGTTCCTTGAACTCGGCGTAGAGCGATTCGGCGACGGCGTGCACGGTGTCGAGGCCGATCAGGTCGCACAGGGCCAGCGGGCCCATCGGGTGGGCGGCGCCGCGCACCATGCCCTGGTCGATGTCGTCGGCGGTGGCGAACCCGGACTCCATCATCCGGACCGCGGAGAGCGTGTACGGGATGAGCAGCGCGTTGACGATGAACCCGGCCCGGTCCTGGGCGACGATCACGTGCTTGCCCAGCACGCCGGCGATGAAGTCGCGGGCCGCGTCGGCGACGTCCGGGTCGGTCAGCAGGCTCGGCACCAGCTCGACCAGGTTGAGCACCGGCACCGGGTTGAAGAAGTGGATGCCGACCACGTGCTCGGGGCGGGACGTGGCCACGCCCAGCCGCATGATCGGGATCGACGAGGTGTTCGACGCCAGGATCGCGTCCGGCGACGCGACGATCGTGTCGAGCTGCTCGAAGATCGCGACCTTGGCCGCCTCGTCCTCGGCGACCGCCTCGATGACGATCTCCCGGTCGGCGAGGTCGGCCAGCGCGGTGGTGAAGCCGATGCGGCCGAGCACGATGGCGGCGTCGTCGACCTTGCGCCGGGCCGCCGAGCGCTGCAGCGAGGTCGCGAGGCGCTGCCGTCCGCGTTCCAGGGCGTCGGCGCTCGTCTCGACCACGATCACGTCGAGGCCGGCCAGCGCGCAGACCTCGGCGATCCCGGACCCCATCAGCCCGCAGCCCACGATTCCGACTCTCATCCGACCTCCTGGTACTCGGTTCCGCTCTATGGTACTCAGTACCAGGGAGGTGGAGTCGTGGTCAACGAGTCATCGCGGGAACGGCTGACCGCCGCGGCTTTCGCCCTGTTCGAGGAGCAGGGCTACGAGCAGACGACGGTCGAGGACATCGCGGCCAGGGCCGGCGTCGGCCGGACGACGTTCTTCCGGGCCTTCGGCTCGAAGGACGACGTGATCTTTCCCCACCACGAGTCGCTCGTCGTCGCCGTGCGCGACCGCCTCACCGCGGCCGCACCCGACGCCGGGGTGCCCGCGATCGTCGAGGGCGCCCGCCTGGTACTTACCCATTACCTCGACGAGGGTGACCTGGCCCGGGTGCGCTACCGGCTGACCCGCACGGTGCCCGCGCTGCGCCACCGCGAGATCAGCGGCATGCAGCAGTACCAGCGGCTCTTCCGCGAGTTCGCGGCCTCCCGCGGCATCGGCGGCGACCCGCTCCACGCGGAGTTGCTGGCCAACGCCGTCGTCACCGCCCACAACTACGTGCTGCGACGCTGGCTGCGCGAGGTCGGCGCCGACCCGCTGGACGAATTCGACCGGGCGATGGCCGACGTCCTGCGGCTGTTCGGCGGCTCCGCCGGGGCCGCGGACGAGCGCGCGGCCGTCGTCGTCTTCCGCACCACCCGCGATCTCGACGCGGTGCTGCCGGGCATCCGCCTCGTCCTCGAGGACGCGCGCCCGGAGACCCTCAGCTGACCCGGAGCCGGTAGGCGCTCTCGACGCGGTCGAAGTCGACGAGCCGTCCACCGGCCGCGAGCGGCCCGGCGAGGGCCTCGCGGATCGACCGGCGCCACTGGCCGGCCTCCACCGGGTCACGGCGGCGCAGCTCCTCGACGTCGGGCGGCACCGGGACACGGGCTCCCTCCACCGCGGTCACGACCCCGTCGTCGCAGGCCCGGCGGGTGCGTTCGTCGTCCAGGCGCCAGCGGACCAGCAGCCGGTCGGACGGGTCGTCGCCGTTCAGGCCGTCGACGAGCGGCCCGTAGTGGTCGACCAGGTACGTGTCCGCGACGCCGCCGAGCTTGCGGAGGTTGAAGTGCGCGTTGCGGCTGATCAGCGGGTCGAACGTCCAGGTCACCTCGGTGACCCCGGCGGCCAGCGCGTACGCGCGCTGGTCGAGTTTCAGGGCGAGCCCGACGTCGCGGCCCCGGGCGCTCGCCCGGACCCCGGCGATGTGGCTGTGCAGGCGCCCCGACCCGGGTGGACCCCACACCGCGGCGCAGGCGCCGAGCAGCACGTCGGCCGCGAACGCCCCCACCACGTAGCTGCCGGCGTCGATGAGCGCGCGGACGACGTCGGCCGGGACCGGCACCTGGCCCGCGCCGGTCTGCCAGACCTCCCGGAACAGCTGCTCGCAGCCGACCGCGTCGGCCATCGACTCCAGCGGCCGCACCCGGACGCCGGCGCGCCGGGCGGCCCGGTCCGCGGCGGCGCGGGCCGCCTCACACGGCGGTTCGGGCATCGTGGGCCTCACGGTGCGCGAACACGTCGTCCATGTGGTTCTCGGCCCAGCTCTTCACGCCGCGCACGGTGCGGAGCAGGGACCAGCCGAGCTCGGTCAGCTCGTAGGTGACCGAGACCGGTACGGTCGCCTCGACGGTGCGGCTGACCAGGCCGTCGCGCTCCAGCGTGCGCAGCGTCTGGGTGAGCATCTTCTGGCTGACGCCGTCGAGCCGGCGGGCGAGCTCGGAGTAGCGCAGTGGGCCGCCGCTCAGCGCACAGAGGGTCAGCGTGCTCCACTTGTCGGAGATGCGGTCGAGCAGCTGCCGGCTCGGACACTGCGCGAGGAACGCGTCGTACTTCATTCGCTCTCCCGGTGCGTTACGCACTTTGAGGTGCCTACTTCCTGATAGGAAGTTACCAGCTCATAGTGGATCCATGGCGATTTCCACACTTCCCGGCGGCGACTGGTCGCTCGGCGATCTGCGCGTCTCCCGGTTCGGGTACGGCGCGATGCAACTGGCCGGACCGTGGGTCATGGGCCCGCCCGCCGACCACGCCGGCGCGCTCGCCGTGCTGCGCGCGGCGGTCGAGCTGGGCATCACCCACGTCGACACCAGCGACGCCTACGGCCCGCACGTCACCAACCGGCTGATCCGCGAGGCGCTGCACCCCTACCCGGATTCCCTGCACGTCGTGACCAAGGTCGGCGCCCGCCGCGACGCCCGGGGTGGCTGGCCGGCGGCCCGGGATCCCGAGAGCCTGCGCCGGCAGGTCCACGAGAACCTCGACCACCTGGGCCTGGACGTGCTCGACGTGGTCAACCTGCGGCTCGGCGACGCCCAGGGGCCGGTGGCCGAGCCGGTCGCGGCCGCGTTCGCGACGCTCGTCGAACTGCAGCAGCAGGGGTTGATCCGCCACCTCGGGGTGAGCAACGCGACCCCGGAGCAGGTCGCCGAGGCGCGGGCGGTCGCGCCGATCGTCTGCGTGCAGAACAGGTACAACCTCGCGCACCGCGAGGACGACGACCTGATCGACGCGCTCGCCGCCGACGGCGTCGCCTACGTGCCGTTCTTCCCGCTCGGCGGGTTCAGCCCGCTGCAGTCCGACGCGCTCTCGGCGGTCGCGGACCGGCTGGGGTCGACGCCGATGTCGGTCGCGCTGGCCTGGCTGCTGCGACGCTCGCCGAACGTCCTGCTGATCCCGGGCACCTCGTCGGTGGCCCACCTGCGTGAGAACGTGACCGGTGCGGGGCTCGAACTGTCCGCGGACGACGTCGCGGAACTGGACAAGATCGGGCGGTGACACCGAACGGGCCCGGCCGGAGCCGGGCCCGTTCGTGCGGCCGGATCAGGCCAGGTCGTACCGGTCGAGCTCGGCGACCTTCACCCACGCGGCGACGAAGTCCGTGACGAACTTGTCGCGGGCGTCCTCGCTCGCGTACACCTCGGCGAGGGCACGCAGCTGCGAGTTCGAGCCGAAGATGAGGTCGACCGCGGTGGCGGTCCACTTCACCTCACCGGTGGTGACGTCGGTGATGTCGTAGGCGTTCTCCTCGGTCTCCGACGCCTTCCACTTCGTCCCCGGCGACAGCAGGTTGGCGAAGAAGTCGTTGGTGAGCACGCCCGGACGGTCGGTGAGGACCCCGTGCGTCGAACCACCGGCGTTGTTGCCGAGCGCACGCAGACCACCGACCAGCACGGTCATCTCGGGCGCGGTCAGGTTCAGCAGGTACGCGCGCTCGACGAGCAACGTCTCGGGCTGGACCTTCTCGCCGGGACGCAGGTAGTTGCGGAAACCGTCGGCCCGCGGCTCGAGCACCGCGAACGACTCGACGTCGGTCTGCTCCTGGGTGGCGTCGGTGCGGCCCGGCCGGAACGGCACGGTCACCTCGACACCGGCGTCCTTCGCGGCCTTCTCGATCGCGGCGTTGCCGGCCAGGACGATCAGGTCGGCGACCGAGATCCGCGCGCCACCGGCGGCGTTGAACTCCGACGCGATGCTCTCGAGCTTCTCGATCACCGCGCCGGTGCCCTCGTTGACGGCCCAGCTGCGCTGCGGCTCCAGGCGCAGGCGCGCCCCGTTGGCGCCACCGCGCTTGTCGGTGGCGCGGAAGCTCGCGGCCGACGCCCACGCCGTCCGCACCAGTTCGGAGACGCTCAGGCCGGAGTCGAGCACCGTCGCCTTGAGCGAGGCCACGTCGGCGTCGCTGACCAGCTGGCCCTCGGCGGCCGGCACCGGGTCCTGCCACAGCTGCGGCTCGGCGACCCAGGGGCCCAGGAAGCGGCTGACCGGACCCATGTCACGGTGCAGCAGCTTGTACCAGGCCTTGGCGAACGCCAGCGCGAACTCGTCCGGGTTCTCGAGGAACCGACGCGAGATCTTGTCGTACTCCGGGTCCATGCGCAGCGACAGGTCCGTCGTGAGCATCGTCGGGCGGTACTTCTTGTTCGGGTCGAACGGGTCCGGGATGATCTCGTCGGACGTCTTCGCCACGTACTGCTTGGCGCCGCCGGGGCTCGTGGTGAGCTCCCACTCGTAGCCGTACAGGATCTCGAAGAAGCGGTTGCTCCACTGGGTCGGCTTGTCGGTCCAGGTGACCTCGAGGCCGGACGTGATCGTGTCCTTGCCCTTGCCGCTCTCGTAGGTGCTGAGCCAGCCCAGGCCCTGGGCCTCGATCGGCGCGCCCTCGGGCTCGGCGCCCACGTGGTCGTCGGCGATGCCGGCGCCGTGGGTCTTGCCGAACGTGTGACCACCGGCGATGAGGGCGACGGTCTCCTCGTCGTTCATCGCCATGCGGCCGAACGTCTCGCGGATGAAGTGCGCCGCGGCGATCGGGTCCGCGCTGCCGCGGGGGCCCTCGGGGTTGACGTAGATCAGCCCCATCTCGGTGGCGCCCACGTCCTCGGCCATCTCGGAGTCCGAGACGTAGCGCTCGTCACCCAGCCAGGCGTCCTCGGGGCCCCAGATGATCTCCTCGGGCTCCCAGGTGTCGGCGCGGCCGAAGCCGAAGCCGAACGTCTTGAAGCCCATCGACTCCAGCGCGACGTTCCCGGCGAGCACCAGCAGGTCGGCCCAGGAGATCTTCTGGCCGTACTTCTGCTTGACCGGCCAGAGCAAGCGGCGGGCCTTGTCGAGGTTGGCGTTGTCGGGCCAGCTGTTCAGCGGCGCGAACCGCTGGCCACCGTCGCCGGCGCCGCCGCGGCCGTCACCGGTGCGGTACGTGCCGGCGGCGTGCCAGCTCAGGCGGATCATCAGGCCGCCGTAGTGACCGAAGTCGGCCGGCCACCAGTCCTGCGACGTGGTGAGGACCTCGGTGATGTCGCGCTTGAGCGCGTCGACGTCGAGCTTGGCGAACTCGGTGGCGTAGTCGAAGTCCTCGCCCAGCGGGTTGACCTTCGACGAGTGGGCGCGCAGCACCGTCAGGTCGAGGCTGTTGGGCCACCAGTCCCGGTTGGTGTGCGGGCGGCCACCGGTCTTGGGCTTCGGCGAGTCGATCGCCGGGTTCTCGCTCTCACTGCCGTGGGAGGTCACCGAGTCGTGGGCGACCGGGCAACCCCCGACGCCTTGCGCGCTGGAGGGAGCGTTGTCTGGGGAGCTCATCTGCATCCTTCCGAACTGCGGGTTGTTCACTGAGCACTACGACGTGTCGAGCATTCGGGGCAGACACCCCAAAAGACGACCTCCGCCTCATCCACCACAAAACCATGGTCGTCCGAGGCAGTGAGACAGGGGGCATGGCCGACGGCGCAGTCGACGTCGGCGATCGTGCCGCAGGACCGGCACACGATGTGGTGGTGGTTGTCGCCCACCCGGGACTCGTACCGGGCGGTGGCACCGGCCGGCTCGATCCGGCGCACCAGCCGGGCGGCGGTCAGCGCGTGCAGCACGTCGTACACCGCCTGCCGGGAGACCGTCGGCAGTTCCTCCCGGACCAGCGCGAACACGGAGTCGGTGTCCACGTGCGGGTGGTCGTGCAGCGCGGCCAGCACCGCGAGACGCGGACGGGTCACGCGCAGCTCGGCCGTCCGCAGCTGCGCTACGAAGTCGGGCGTCACGGGTTCGAACCTAGTGCACTTTTTTGGACCAGATCAAGTTCTGCTCTGGACCAGTTCAACTCTTCGACGTCAGAGCGCGGCCTCGGCGGCGGCCAGCAGACGCTGCAGCTCGACACCGCGGTGGACGTCGGGCGACGGGCTCTTCCCGCTGGTGACCGCCTCGGCGAAGGTGGCGGCGATGCGCTGCTGCACGGTGGCCGGGGGTTCCGCGCCGGGGTCGGCGAGCTCGACGCGCCCGGCGTCGGTGATCGCTTCGCACTTCATGGGGCCGTGCGCGCCCGGCGTGGCAATCGAGAGCACCGCGGAGCTGACCGCGCCGCTCGCGTGCTCGAACGTCACCGCGGTGACCGCGCCCGCCCGCCGGGCGTGCACGACCCTGGCCGGCCCCGCCGCCGACTCGAGCAGGTCGAACACGTGCGGGCCGACGTCCTGGAGCGCGGCCTCGGGCTGCCGCCAGGGCGTGGCGAAGAACGACCCGGGCATCGCGCCGCTGCCGACGAACTCGGCGCGCAGGACCCGCGGGCCGGCCGCGCGCACGCGCTCCACGAACTCCGGCACGGCCGCCGACCAGCGGTTGGTGAGCATCAGCTGGGTGACGACCCCGGCCTCGTCGGCGGCGGCCGCGACGCGCTCGGCGGCCTCGAGGCCGAACGCGACCGGCTTCTCCAGCAACAGGTGCTTCCCGGCCGCGGCCGCGCGCGGCGCGAGCTCGGCCTGCACGTCCGGCGGGACCGCGAACGCCACCGCGTCGCAGGTGCCGAGCAGTTCGTCGAAGCTGCCGGCCACCGGTACCCCCAGCGTCCGCGCGGCCTCGGGGCGGCGGGCCCACACCGCCGCCAGGCTGGTGCCCGGCCCGGCCGCGAGCAGCGGCCCGGTGAAACTCGTCGCCCAGGGACCTGCTCCGACCAGCCCGACACGCACCGTCATCCCTCGATCCTACGGGCGGGCAAATAGCCTCGTGCGGGTGGAGAGACGCTGGCTGTTCGCCGACCAGTTGGGGCCGCACTTCCTCGACGCGCCGGATCAGCCGGTGCTGCTCGTCGAGTCGAAGGGGGTGTTCCGGCGGCGGGTGTTCCACCGGCAGAAGGCCCACCTGGTGTTGTCGGCGCTGCGTCACCGGGAGGCCGAGGGCGACGACGTGCGCCTCGTCCGGGCCGAGACGTACGCGGAGGCGCTCACCGAGCCGGTCAGCGTGTGTCACCCGACCTCGCGGGCCGCCCGCGCGTTCGTCCAGCGGCTGGACGGGGTCGAGATGCTGCCACCGCGCGGGTTCGTCACCGCACCGCCGGACTTCGTGGCCTGGGCGGACGGGAAGAAGCAGCTGCGCCTCGAGGACTTCTACCGCTTCGCCAGGCGTCAGCACGAGGTGCTGATGGACGGGGACGAACCGGCCGGGGGGCAGTGGAACTACGACGCGGACAACCGCGAGCCGCCGCCGCGGGGCACCTCGACGCTCGACGTCCCGCCGCCGCCGGAGATCCGGGAAGACGCGATCGACGACGAGGTGCGTGCCGACCTCGACCGGTGGCAGCACGACGAGGGCATCGAGTTCGTCGGCAACGACGGGCCGCGGCTCTTCCCGGTGACCCGGACCGAGGCGCTGGCGCGGCTGCGTCACTTCGTCGAGCACCGGCTGGCCGCGTTCGGGCCCTACGAGGACGCGATGCTCGCGAACGACCCGCTGATGGCGCACAGCCTGCTCAGCGCGGCGATCAACCTGGGGTTGCTGGATCCGCGCGAGGTCGTCGAGCGGGCCGAGAGGGCCTACCGGTCCGGCGCCGCGCCGCTGGCCGGCGTGGAGGGCTTCACCAGGCAGATCCTCGGCTGGCGCGACTTCGTCTGGCACCTGTACTGGTACTTCGAGCCCCGCTACCGCACCGCGAACGCGCTCGACGCGCGCCGGGAGCTCCCGAAGTGGTTCGCCTCGCTGGACGCCGACGCGGTCGAGGCGCGCTGCCTGTCCGACGTGCTCGCCGGGGTGCGCGATCGCGGCTGGGTGCACCACATCCCCCGGCTGATGGTGCTGGGCAACTACGCGATGCAGCGCGGCTGGCGGCCCGGTGCGGTCTCCGACTGGTTCCACCGCTGCTTCGTCGACGGCTACGAGTGGGTGATGACCGCGAACGTCATCGGCATGAGCCAGTTCGCCGACGGCGGGCGGATGAGCACGAAGCCCTACGCGGCCGGCGGCGCCTACATCAACCGGATGAGCGACTACTGCGGGGGCTGCCGCTACGACCCGAAACACCGCACCGGCGACGACGCCTGCCCGTACACCGCCGGGTACTGGAGCTTCCTCGCGCGCCACGAGGAGGCGCTCGAGGGTAACCACCGGATGCGTCAGCCGCTGCGTGGGCTGCGCCGCCTCGACGACCTCGACGCGCTCGTCGAGCAAGAGCGGGCCCGCGGCTCGCGCGCGCCCTGAGTCAGCTCAGCACGGTCGCGTCGAGGGTCTCGCGCAACCAGCGCTCGTAGTCCTCGCCGGTCCAGCCGCGTTCGTCGAGCAGGAGCCAGACCGCCGGTGAGTTGAGCGTCCACACGATGTCGACCGCCCGGTCGCGGCCGAGGCCGGGGCGCAGCCAGCCGTGTTCGTCCCAGGCGGTGACCGCCATCCGGGTGCCGATCAGCCGCTCCCCGTCGATCGTGTGCATGAACGCGTCGAGTTCGGGGGTGCTCCCCCGCGCCGGTACGACGATCCGCAGCACCGCGCCGGCCCGCTCCATCAGCCACCGGGCCAGCGCGGCGTAGGCGCGGGTGGTCTCCCGCGGCGTGGTGGCGCGGTGCACGGCGAGCGACTGCGGCCGCCCGGCGATCGGGACGTCCTCGTCGTCGCCGGCCATCGCGATGTCGTAGACGGACTTGAGCAGCCCGGCCTTGCCACCGAAGCGCTTGTAGACGGTCTCCTGGGAGACGCCGGCGACCTCGGCCACCCCGCGGATCGTGGTGGCCGCGTAACCGCTGGTCAGGAAGGACTCGCGGGCGGCGGCGAGGACGGCCGCGCGGGTCTCGCGGGCGGCCGCGGCCCGCGTGCGGTTGTCGTAGGGCATGGATCTCCGGAACACCGTTGCGGCCAAGTTCGATACAGCCTACTGTCCTGAGTTGTGTACAGCATCATGTATCGAAATCGGAGGACGGAATGCCCGACGTGGCCGAACGCGCGATTCACCTGATGATGGCGGGAACCCTGGACGATCTCCGCGAGGTCGTGCACCCCGGGGCGACGAACCGCGAGGCGGTCGCGGAGCCGCCGGCCTGCCGGGGCACGGGGCCGGAGGCGTTCTGGGCCACCGCGCTCTGGTTGCGTACGGGCTTCAGTGAGCTGGCGTTCACGGTCGACGAGAGCGTCGTCGAACGCGACCTGGTGGTCACGTACGGCCGGATGTCGGGGCGCCAGACCGGGGATTTCGTGGTCTGGACCGCGGCCGGTGCGGTGGAGCGCGCGTTCGCGCCGACCGGGCGGCGGTTCGAGGTACGGCACGCGCATTTCCAGCGGGTGCGTGACGGCCTGGTCGTCGAGCACTGGGCCGTGCGTGACGACCAGTCGATGGCGATGCAGCTGGGCTGGCTCCCGCCGTCGCCGCTCTACCTCGCGCGCTGCGCCCGGGCGACCCGCCGCGCCCGCCGCGCCGCGTCCGCTTCCCCGTCCGTACCCGCGGCCGCGGCTGCGCCCGCCACGACACGGCCCGCCTGACGCGGGGCCACCTGACGCGGGGCCACCTGACGCGGGGCCACCTGACGCGGGGCCACCTGACGCGGGGCCACCTGACGCGGGGCCACCTGACGCGGGGCCACCTGACGCGGGGTGGGGGCGCGGGGCCACCTGACGCGGGTCGGGGGCGCGGGACGGGGAGCGGCGGATTCGGGCGCGCGGGCCGAGGGGCGGCGGATTCGGGCGCGCGGAGGGTGGGCCGGGGTAGGTCAGGCGCTGGGGAGGCTCACCCGCAGCCGGGTGCCCGCGCCGGCCTCGCTCTCGACGAGCGTGCGTCCGTGCAGCGCCCGGACGCGGGCATCGATGCCGGCCAGCCCGCCCCCGGGGATCACCCGCGCCCCACCCGGGCCGTCATCGGCCACCACCCCGTGCACCCACCCGCCGGCCTCGGTCACCTCGATCCGCACCCGCGCGCCGGGAGCGTACTTCGCGACGTTCGTCAGGCCCTCGCAGAGCGCGAAGTACACGGTCGCCTCCGCCGCCTCGGACGCACGCCCGACCTCCACCGCCAGCTGCACCACCAACCCCAACCGCTCCGCCACCTCACCCAACGCCACCCCCAACCCCTCCGCCCGCAACACCGACGGATGCAAACCCCGCGCCAACGCCTCCAACTCCGCGATCGCCCCCACCACCTCCGACCGGCACGACACCACCACCGACCCCACCGGCTCCGGCAACCCCTCCAACCCCTCCAACCGCGACACCAACCCCACCAACCGCCGCTGCGCCCCCTCCCGCAGATCCGCCTCCAACCGACACCGCTCCGCGCGCCCCCGCTCCTCCACCCGCGCCTGCGCCGCCAACACCAACTCCAACTGCGCGGTCACCACCGCCTGCAACTGCGCGGTCAACAACGCCGGCGAACCCGCCCGCAAGACCGCCTCCACCACCCCCGCACGCCCCCGCAAACCCTCGTCCAGCTCCACCAACGCCAACGGCTGCCCCTCCTCCACCCGCACCTCCGCCCACCACCGCCCGGCCGCCGCCCGCGGAACCCCCACCAACCGCCCCCACCGATCCACATAACTCCGCTCCGCCGGCACCCAGAACAACAACCGAAGACGCGGATCACGCAACGCCGCCGCCAACGCATCACGCACCGACCCCACCGACGACGTCGACGACGTCATCCGCACCACCCGATGCGGCGCATCCACCTCACGCCACCGCTCGCGCAGTGCGCCGGACAGCACCGCCAGCGGCACCGCCATCGCGAGGAGGTTCACCACCACGTAGAAGGAGAGCAGCGCGTCGAGCTCGGTCCACGCGTCGGAACCGGTCGTCAGCACCGCGGCGCCCACGCCGAAGAATCCGGTGGCCAGCAGCAGCGGGAGCATCGCCGAGCGCTCCAGCTCGGAGAGGCGACGGGCCCGGCGGACGAGCACCACGAGGTACCAGACGACGAGCAACAGCTGGGCGACGATCACGATCTCGACGGTCAGGTCGAAGACCCGGCGTTGCGACGCGACGTTCGGCCACACGACGTCGGGGTGCAGGCCGTTCCACTCCGGACGCGACACGAGACCGACGACCACCTGACCGCCGATCAGGACCACGACCGCGCACACCACCCACGCCCGTTCGGCCCGCCCGGTCAGCCGGCCCCCGGGGTAGAGCAGCACCGCCGCGCCCGAGAGCACGTAGGCCGAGCCCTGCGCGAGGAACGAGACCAGCGGCCAGATACCGCTGTTCCAGGTCACCACCCAGGCCAGCGCCACGCAGAACGCGCCGGTCACGAGCAGGGTCCCGGACCGGCGACGGCCGTCGGCGCTCCCGGCCAACAGGCCACCGGCGGCGGCGAACCCGGCGCAGCCGAGGCAGGTCATCAGCGCCGCCGGCACGTGCTCACGCCAGTAGGGCAGGCCGCAGACGAACGCGAGCAGTCCGGCGAGCGGCCCGACCAGCAGCGGGGCCGCGCGGGGCTTCACTGCACCTCCCGGGGGGTCGGTTTCTCCGGGGCATCGTACGGAGTCCCCGGGGCCGCCACGCCCCCTGTTCACCGCACACGTCGCGGGCATTCGTGGTAATCATCACCTCTGGGGCTCGCCGTCCGGTTGTTACCCGGCGTGGCGAGGGCGCTGAGCGTCGGTCCGTCATCCTGCTGCTACGGACTGCTCCGGACATAGCGCACTGCCGTCCAGCAGGCGAGATATCCGGACTGTGACCTGTCCCGCACCCGAGTTCCGACTCACGGCTGTAACGATGGGTGGATACAGGACCCTCGGGCGAAACCCGTCCGGAACATGGGTCCGCGGCCGCGCACCCCTGCACGTCGACATCCGGGAGGAAGAGCATGACCGATGAGCGCAAGGACGACTTCGTCCTGCAGTACGGGGACGAAAGCCTGCCGCTGCCGGTGCGCGAAGCCTCCGAGGGCTCCGGCGGCCTCGACATCGCGCCGCTGCTCAAGCAGACCGGCAAGGTCACCCTCGACACCGGTTTCGTGAACACGGCGTCGTGTACGTCGGCGATCACGTACATCGACGGCGACGCCGGCATTCTCCGCTACCGCGGTTACCCGATCGAACAGCTGGCCGAGAAATCGTCGTTCCTCGAGGTCTCGCACCTGCTCATCCACGGTGAGCTGCCGACCGAGGCGGAACTGAGCCGGTTCACCGAGGACGTCAAGGAGCACACGCTCATCCGCGAGGAGATGCGCCGCTTCTTCGACGGTTTCCCGCGCGACGCGCACCCGATGGCCGTGCTGTCCTCGGGCGTCAGCGCGCTCTCGACGTTCTACCAGGACAGCCTCGACCCGTTCGACAAGGACCAGGTCGAGATCTCCACGGTGCGGCTGCTCGCGAAGCTGCCCACGATCGCGGCCCACTCGTACAAGAACTCGATCGGGCACCCGACGCTCTACCCCGACAACTCGCTCTCGTACGTCGAGAACTTCCAGCGGATGACGTTCGGCCTGCCGACGACGCCGTACGAGGTCAACCCGCTGCACTCGCGAGTACTCGACATGCTGCTCGTGCTGCACGCCGACCACGAGCAGAACTGCTCCACCTCGACGGTGCGGCTGGTCGGTTCGAGCCAGGCGAACATGTTCGCGTCGGTGTCGGCCGGCGTGAACGCGCTGTTCGGGCCGCTGCACGGCGGGGCGAACGAGGCCGTGCTGAGCATGCTCAGCAAGATCGACGCCGAGGGCGGTGACGTCGGCTCGTTCGTCAGCGCGGTCAAGGACAAGTCGGCCGGTACCCGCCTGATGGGCTTCGGCCACCGCGTCTACCGCAACTACGACCCGCGGGCGACGATCGTCAAGAAGGCCGCGCGCGAGGTCATCGACGCGATGCCGAACCCGGACCCGATGCTGGACATCGCCCTGCAGCTCGAGGAGATCGCGCTGTCGGACGACTACTTCGTCGAGCGCAAGCTGTACCCGAACGTCGACTTCTACACCGGCCTGATCTACCGGGCGATGGGCTTCCCGCCGCGGATGTTCACGGTGCTGTTCGCCCTCGGCCGGCTGCCGGGCTGGATCGCGCAGTGGCGCGAGATGATCAACGACCCGGCGACCAAGATCGGCCGTCCCCGGCAGGTCTACACCGGCGCGACCGAACGCGACTACGTCGCGCTGTCCGACCGCTGACCAGCGGGGTCCGGTGGGGCGGTGCCCGCCCCACCGGGTCCGGGTCAGGGCTTGAAGAAGTTGACGAGGTTGCCGTCGGGATCGCGGACCAGCAGCGACCGGTTGCCCCACGGCATCGTCGTCGGCGGCATGACCACCTCGACGTCGTCGAGCGTGCCGTGGAGCGCGTCGACGTCGTCGACCAGGAACTCGACGATGACCGAGCGGTTCGCGGCCGGGCTCGCCACCGGCACGGTGCGCTCACCGCCGATCGCGAGCGTCGCGGCGCCGGTCGTGAACGTGGCGAACTCGGGCGTGGCCCAGGTGGCGGTCAGCCCGGTGGTCTTCTCGTAGAAGCCGACGAGGCGGGCGACGTCGGCGGTGATGACACGGATCGAAACGAAGTTCATGCCCGCACGCTAGGAGCAATACCGGACAGGATCCGCCCGGTATCGTCGGCGGTGTGGCCCGGCCGACCGCTCGTGTGCTCTCGCTCCTCGAACTTCTCCAGTCCGGTGGTGTGCGCACGGTCGGTGAGCTGGCCGGACGACTCGGCGTCGACGAGCGGACGGTCCGGCGGTACGTGCAGCACCTGGTCGACCTCGACGTGCCGGTGGAGTCGGTCCGCGGCCGGTACGGCGGCTACCGCCTGGCCCGGGGGCACCGCCTGCCCCCGCTGATGTTCAGCGAGGACGAGGCGCTGGCCGTGCTGCTGAGCCTGGCCACCGCACGCACGGGCGACACCGCCCAGGAGACCGCGCGGGCCAAGCTGCGCCGGGTGCTGCCGGCCCCGCTCGCGCGACGGCTGGCCGCCGTCCTGGACTCGGTGTCGTGGACCGCGCCGGTGGCCGCACCCACGCCGGACAGCGAGATCCTGCTCCCCCTGGCCGCCGCCGTCCGGGACCACCTCCCGGTCCGGCTGGCGTACACCACCGCCGACGGCCGCCGGAGCGAGCGCACGCTCCATCCGCACGCGCTCGTCGTCCACAACGACCACTGGTACGTCACCGGGGCCGCGGACGGCGAGGACCGCGTCCTGCGCCTGGACCGGATCGCGAGCGTGCGTACCGGGCCGGGCACGTTCACCCCGCCGGAGCACCGCGACCCGGCCGAGCACCTGCTCCACCGGCTCGCGACCGTGCCCTACCGCCACCACGTCCGCCTGCGCGTGCACGCCACCCCCGCCCAGGTCCGCCGCCGGCTTCCACCCGGCCTCGCGCTCGTCCACGACCGAGGCGATCACCTCGACGTGGAGCTGCGGGTGGAGAGCCTCGACTGGCTCCCCGCCGTCCTCGCCTCCCTCGACGCCCCGTTCACCGTCGAGCGCCCGGCCGAACTGCGCGACCTCGTCGCCGCCTTCGCCGACCGCCTCCGCGCCTACGCGACCGGCGACACCCCGGCGGCACCCCCCGGTGACGCCGAGTCGCACCGCACCGGCCGCTAGGGCAGGGCGTCGCCCGGTCGCACCAGGCCACTCTGGTAGGCCACCACGACGAGCTGGGCCCGGTCGCGGGCGCCGAGTTTGGTCATCGCGCGGTTCACGTGGGTCTTCGCGGTCAGCGGCGACACCGTGAGGCGGGCGGCGACCTCCTCATTGGACAGACCGTGCGCCACCAGCACGAGCACCTCGCGCTCGCGGTCGGTGAGGTAGCGCAGACCCGGGTGGTCGGTGGCCTCCGGGCGGCGCTGGGCGATGAAACGCGCGACCAGACCCCGGGTGGCGCGCGGGGAGAGCAGCGCCTCGCCGTCCGCGACCACCCGGATCGCCGCGACCAGGTCGTCGGGGTCGACGTTCTTGCCCAGGAACCCGCTGGCCCCGGCCTCCAGCGCGAGCACCACGTTGTCGTCCTCCTCGAACGTCGTGAGGACGAGGACCCGGACGCCGGCCAGCCGGTCGTCCGCGCCGATGCGGCGGGTCGCTTCGATGCCGTCCATCGTCGGCATGCGCAGGTCCATCAGGACGACGTCGGCCATCGCGGAGTAGGCGAGGTCGACCGCGGCCCGGCCGTCCGCCGCCTCACCGACGACCTCGAGACCGGGCTCGGCGTCGATGATCATCCGGAACCCGGCCCGGATCAGCGCCTGGTCGTCGACCAGGAGAACCCGGATCACGCGGTCACCTCCGCGCGGAGCGGGAGCACGGCGTGCACCCGGAAGGAGCCGTCGGCGGTGGGGCCGGTCTCGAGCGTGCCGTGGGCGGCGGTGGCCCGTTCACGCATACCGAGCAGGCCGAACCCCGACCCCGCGGCGGCGGACGGGCGGATCCGGTTCTCCACCGTCACCCGGACCTCCTCGGTACCGAAGTCCACCGACAGCGACGCGGACCCGTCGCCGTAGCGGCGGGCGTTGGTGAGGGCCTCCTGGAGGATCCGGTACGCGGTGATGTCGGTCATCGCCGGCAGCGCGCGGTGCTCTCCGTGCTCGGCGAACGACACCGCGAAGCCCATCGCCCGCAGGTCCTCCAGCAGCGCGGGCAACCGGTCCATCCCGGGCGTCGGCTCGGTGCTCGTCACCTCGTTCGGATCACGCAGCACGCCGACCACCGACTGGATCTCGGTCAGCACCGTGTCCGCGGCCGACCGGATGTGCGTCAGCACCGGCCAGACCTGCTCCGGGTCGCGTCGCAGGACGTGCGTCGCCGCGCCCACCTGCACGGAGATCACCGCGATGTGGTGCGCGACGACGTCGTGGAGCTCCCGGGCGATCCGCAGCCGCTCGTCGATCACCCGCCGCCGCGCTTCCTCCTCGCGGGTGAGCTCGGCCTGCCGCGCACGCTCGGTCACCTCGGCGATGTAGGCCCGCCGCGACCGGACCGAGTCCCCGATCGCCGCTCCCCCGAAGATCCACACCGGCACCGCGAACGAGTTCACACCCCACCACATGTCGAAGTGCAGGATCAGCCCGGGCACGCAGACCGCCGCCGACACCAGGGCCGCGTACCCCCACGGCCGCCGTCCCTCCAGGTCGAGCGCGACCGAGTACATCAGCACGCCCATCCCGAGGGCCAGCGCCGGGAACAGAAACCCGGAGACCACCCCGCCCGCCACGACGAGCGTGACGAACACCAGCACCGGCAACGGGTAGCGGCGGCGCAGCAGGATCGACCCGACGCCGATCACCGCGAGCGGCACGCGCCAGGGCAGCTCGACGGTCTGCTCGGCCTGGAGGCTCAGGAACCCCGTCACCCCCGCCAGCAGCAGGTCGGTGAGCAGGGCCTGGTGCGCGCGGACTCTCGACATCATCGAGATCGACAGTAAACGAGCAGGTCGCGGGCTACCTCGTCCGGTCGTGGTAGCGGCCGGCGGCGTCGGTACCACGACCGTGGTAGTCCCCGGCCTGCAGCGGCACGACGACGCGGGACGCCCACCCGGCGATCGTCGGATCCGTGGCTACTCTCCTGTACCGGCTGGGCCGGTTCTCCTATCGGCGTCGCGGCCGGATGACCGCGGCCTGGGTCGTGTTGGTGGTGCTGTTCGGCGTGGGCGCGGCGACGATGTCGGGCCCCAGCGAGGAAGGCTTCTCGATCCCCGGCACCGAGTCGTCCCGGGCGATGGACGTGATCAGCGCGAAGATGAACACCGGGTCCGGGGACACCGCGTCGGCGAACGTCGTGTTCACCGCAGGCGACCTGGCCGGTGCCGGGCCCCGGACCGCGATCGAGGGCGCGCTCACCGAGCTGCGTGCGCTCCCCGACGTCGCGGCGGTGTCCGACCTCGTCGTCGCCGAGGACCGGCGGACCGCGTACGCGACCGTCGCGTACGACGTCCCGGTCACCGATCTGGCCGACGACGCCCGCGAGCAGTTGATCGACGCCGGTCGTTCCGCGGAGCCGGCCGGGATCGGGGTGGAGTTCTCCGGGTCGGCCGCCCAGGAAGCGGGCGAGACCCCGGCCGGTGAGGTGCTCGGCGTCCTGGTCGCGGCGCTCGTGCTCGTGCTCACGTTCTCCTCGCTCGTCGCGGCCGGGCTGCCGCTGCTCACCGCGTTGATCGGGGTCGGGCTCGGGATGCTCGGCATCCGGATCGCGACCGGGTTCTTCGACCTGAGCGCGACCACGTCGACGCTCGCGCTGATGCTCGGGCTCGCGGTCGGCATCGACTACGCGCTGTTCGTGCTGTCGCGTTACCGGCACGAGCTCCGGCGGGGCCGCAGCGGCGAGGACGCAGCAGGGCACGCGATCGGCACCGCCGGGTCCGCGGTCGTGTTCGCCGGTCTCACGGTCGTCATCGCGCTCGCCGCGCTCTCCGTCGTCGGCATCTCGTTCTTGACGTCGATGGGGCTGGCCGCCGCCGGAACCGTCGCCGTCGCCGTCCTGATCAGCCTGACGCTCCTCCCCGCCCTTCTCGGTTTCGCCGGGAACCGCGTCCTCCCCCGCCGCGCCCGCACCGGGCGGCCGCCGGCCGGACCGGAGGGACGGCGTCCGCTCGGGGAGCGGTGGGCGCGGTCGGTGGTCACCCACCGGGTCGGGGTGGTGCTGGCCGCGACCGGTTTGCTGGTGCTGACCGCGCTGCCGGCGCTCGACCTGCGGCTCGCGCTGCCGGACGAGGGCACGGCCCCGGTCGGCACCACGCAGCGCACGGCATACGACCAGCTCAGCGAGGGCTTCGGGGCCGGCTTCAACGGTCCGCTCGTCGTCCTGGTCGAGGCCGAGCCGGGGCGGGCCGCGGCCGCCGCCGACCAGGCCGGTGCGACCCTGCGCGGCCTCGACGACGTCGTCGCGGTCACCCCGCCCACGGTCAACCCGGCCGGTGACACCGCTCTGCTCACCGTGGTGCCGGGCAGCGGCCCCAGTGCGGCGGAGACGACGGCGCTCGTCGAGACGATCCGCGCCCAGCCCGACCCACCCGGCGCGACGCTTGCGGTGACCGGCCCGACCGCGCTCGGCATCGACGTCTCCGACAAGCTCACCGACGCGCTCGTTCCGTACCTCACGGTCGTCGTGGGCCTGGCGTTCCTCCTGCTCATGCTGGTGTTCCGCAGCCTCGCCGTGCCGCTCAAGGCGACCGTGGGGTTCCTGCTCTCGATCGCGGCGACGTTCGGCGCGACCGTCGCGGTCTTCCAGTGGGGCTGGCTCGCGGGCCTGCTCGGCGTCGACACGACCGCGCCGATCGTCAGCATCATGCCGATCTTCCTGATCGGCATCCTGTTCGGGCTGGCGATGGACTACGAGGTCTTCCTGGTCACCCGGGCCCGCGAGGAGTTCGTGCACGGCGCCACCCCGGACGCCGCCGTGATCAGCGGGGTCAGCCACGGCGCCCGGGTGGTGAGCGCGGCCGCGATCATCATGATCTGCGTCTTCGCCGGGTTCGTGCTCAGCGACGAGCCGATCATCAAGTCGCTGGGCTTCGCGCTCGCGTTCGGCGTCGCCGTGGACGCGTTCGTCGTCCGCATGACGATCGTGCCCGCGGTGCTCTCGCTGCTCGGCCGGGCGGCCTGGTGGCTCCCCCGCCCGCTCGACCGGTGGTTGCCGAACGTCGACGTGGAAGGAGCGCGGCTCACCGTGGCCGAGGAACCGTCACCGGTAGCAGTACGAGTCTGACGAGGCGTCGCCGCCCTGCAGGCGGATCTGGTGCACGCGGCGGCCGCGGAACTCCTCACCCTGGGGGAAGAACGCCGGGTCGACTCGGAGCCCGCCGGCGGGGTCGGCGTCCAGCTTGGCCATCCAGGCGCCCACGCCGTCGGGGAAGAACTGGTCGTCCCAGGCCCCGTAGAGCGAGTTCGTGAAGTACACCCGGCGGCCGTCCCGGCTGACCTCGACCATCTGCGGGCCACCCGCGAGCGGCAGGTCGGGGCGCGCCGGGTGGGGGGTGCGCCCGGCGATGCCGCCGAGGCGCACCGAGCCGGTCTCGACCGGGTGGGCCGGGTCGCTGACGTCGAACTGTTTGAGCTCGCCGGTGCCCCAGCAGGACACGTACAGGAACTTGTCGTCGACCGACAGGTCGATGTCGGTGACCAGCGGCGGAACCGCCGCGAACGGCTGGAGCAGCGGCGGCAGCAGCGCCGGGTCGGCGGGCTCGGCGGGGATCGTGATGACCTTCTCGACCCTCCACTCCGACCCGTCCAGGAACCAGCGCCAGACCGACGCCGAGAGGTCCGCGGTGGAGATCACGACGCCGACGAAGCCCCAGGTGGCCTCGGGGTCGTGCGACGGGCGGACCTCCAGCACCATCTGCTGCTCGGCCCCCAGATCGACGCTCCGGAGGTGCCGCCCCTCGGCGAGGTCCCAGAAGTGCAGCGAGTGCCCGTACTTCCCGCCGAGCAGCAGCTCGGGCACCAGGCCGTCCTCGATCATCGAAGGGCTGCCCCACTCGCTGGACACGAGCACGTTGCGGTTCAGGTGCCACCAGGCGTCGTAGTGGAAGTGCTGCGGGCCGCGGTCGGTCTCCCAGGCGCGGACGACGTCGAACGTGGCGTGGTCGAGCAGCGCGATGCCGCCCGGCCCGTCGGGGTCCTCCGGTGGGCCGCCCAGGCAGGTCAGGAACACCCCGTCGGGGCCGCAGTGCAGCGTGTGCGGACGCGAGTAGCCGGCCTTCGCGGCGAGTTGCCCGGCGTCGATCGTCTTGACCAGCCGGGGGTCACGCGGGTCGGCCTGCACGTCGAACACGTAGATGGTCGACGAGCGCAGGCCGGGCACCAGCAGGTTGCGGCGCGCCAGGCCGGTCATGTCGTGGCCCTCGTGCTTGAGCGCGCTCGAGCACGCGTTCCAGCCGAAGTGGTGCAGCTCGTCGCCGAGGCCGGAGACCTCGCTCCAGCCGACGACCCGGCCGTACTCCGGCGAGGCGGGGTTCACGTCGAGGACGGCGATCGCGTCGTGCTGTTCGGCGGCCCGGTCGAACACCGCGACGTAGGCCAGTTCCTCGGCGGGGGCCGCCGCCGCGTCGGCCGCGCTGCGGTAGAACGTCGGGTCCAGGAATTGCGTCATCGCCACATTCCTCCCAGCCGAGGGTGCGTGCGAGCTTACTCCGCGCGAGCCGTACTGTGAGCGCTGTCACCGGGGCCAGGAGGGTAGTTTGTCGCTGTCGCTTCCCACTCCTGGGCCGAAGGCGCCGGAGTTCGGCGCGGACGCGTTGATCGTCTGCGAAAGCCTGGTCCGCATCTACCAGACCGGACCGGTCGAAGTCCAAGCCCTCCAAGGCCTGGACCTGCTCGTGCACCGCGGCGAAATGGTCGCCGTGGTCGGAGCGTCCGGATCCGGCAAATCCACGCTGCTCTCCATCCTCGCCGGCCTGGACGCCCCCACCGCCGGCCGCGCCCGCGTCGACACCTGGGACCTGCTCGCCATGACCCGCACAGACCGGGTCACCTACCGCCGCCACACCGTCGGGTTCGTCCGGCAGCAGACCGCCTCCAACCTCGTGTCGTATCTGACCGCCCGCCAGATGGTGGACCTGCCGATGACGGCCGCCAGAGTTCCGGCCGCCACCCGCAAGGCCCGCAGCCTCGAACTGCTCGACACGTTGGGTGTCGGCGACTGCGCCGACCGGCGACCGGCGGAACTCTCCGGCGGCCAGCAGCAACGCGTCGCCATCGCCGTCGCACTGGCCAACCGACCCCCCGTGCTCTTCGCCGACGAACCCACCGGCGAACTCGACACCACCACCTCCGCCGAAGTGTTCGCCGCCCTACGCCACGTCAACCACAACCTCGGAGTCACCGTCGTCGTCGTCACCCACGACCCCACCGTCAGCGGACACGTCGAACGCACCATCGCCATCCGCGACGGACGCACCAGCAGCGAAGTCCTGCGCCGCACCGACGGCGACACCCTCACCGCCGAGGAATACGCCGTCATGGACCGCGCCGGACGCATCCAAATCCCCCGCGACTACCGCGACGCCCTCGCGTTGACCCGCCGGGTGCGCCTCGCCCTCGAAACCGACCACGTCACGATCCGGCCCGACGCATGACCCTGCTCACCGTCACCGGCGTGCACCGCCACTTCGGCACCGTCCACGCGCTGAACAACATCACCTTCAGCATCGAACCCGGCACGCTGGTCGCACTGGTCGGCCGCTCCGGCTCCGGGAAAACCACCCTCCTCAACATCGTCGGCGGCCTCGACCGCCCCGACCAGGGCACCGTCACCATCGACGGAACCGACATCACCACCCTCGACGAAAACGGCCTCTCCACCCTACGGCGCGACACCGTCTCCTACATCTTCCAAACCTTCGGGCTCATCCCCGTGCTCACCGCCGCCGAGAACATCAGCGTGCCCCTCCGCCTGACCCGCACCAACCCCCACGACCGCGACAAGCGGGTGGACCTGCTCCTCGACCTCGTCGGCCTGGGCGACCACGCCCGGCAACGACCCGGCGAACTCTCCGGCGGGCAGCAACAACGCGTCGCCATCGCCCGCGCCCTCGCCGCCTCCCCCCGCCTGCTCATCGCCGACGAACCCACCGGCCAGCTCGACGCCGAAACCGGCCTCGCCGTCATGGCCCTCCTCAAAGGAATCGTCCAGACCGAAGGCGTCACCGCCCTCGTCGCCACCCACGACCCCGTCCTGATGGCCCTCGCCGACCACACCCTCCACATCACCGACGGACACCTCACGTCGTGACCGCACTACTCACCCGCCGGGCCCGCGCCCAATGGGCCCTCCTGCTCAGCCTGCTCACCGTCCTCACCCTCGGTGCCACCCTCCTCGGCACCTGCACGCTGCTCACCACCCGCACCTCCGAACGAGCCGTCGAGGTGGCGGCGTCGCGGGCCGACCCGGCCGAGGTCCGGGCGACCGCCTACACCGTGACGATCGCGGCCGCCGACGCCCGGTCGGTCGCGGCCGACGCCCGCACCGTGCTCACCGACGCGATGGCCCCGTTCGCCGCGACGACGACCACGCGCGCGTCCGGCGTGATGCAGCGGATCCCGGCCGCCTCGGACGAGAGCCGCGGCCTGCTCAGCGAGGCCTACCTGTCCGGCGTCGACGACCTCGAGGACGGCGCCACCTTGGTGGCCGGCCGCTGGCCGCGGTCCGGCGCGGGCGAAGCGGTGCTGTTCGACACCACGGCCCGCCTGCTCGGGCTGGAGGTGGGCCGCACCCTCCGGCTCGGTCCGCAGATCGGTCGGCAGGCGGCGCGGCCGGTCGACCTGACCGTCGTCGGGCTGGTCCGCCCGCGGCCAGACGCCGGCTGGGACCGGGACCCGCTCGGCGGCGAGGGCTTCGACCCCTCACCGGCCGACGTGCGCTACGCCCCGCAGGTCAACGCATACGGACCGGTCCTGGTGACGCTCGACGACCTGCTCTCCGGCGGTCCCTCGCTCGACCGGCTGGAGGTCACCGCCCGGCCCGATCTCTCCGCTCCGACCGGCCGTGACCTCGACCGCCTGTCCCGCTCGGTGCTCGGCGTCGACCGCCGTCTCTCCGGCACGGTCGGCGACCGCGTCCAGTACGTGCGCGCCACCTCGCCGATCCCCGACCTGCTCCTCGACGCCCGGCGCCAGCAGCAGCTGGTGGCCGGATCGGTGCTCGCGTTCGCGCTGATCGGGGTGCTGCTCACCGCGATCGCGCTCGCGCTGGCCGGGCGGCTGGCCACCGGCGTACGTGCCGAGGAGGACGCGCTGCTCACCGCGCTCGGGACCGGCCCCGGGCAGCTGGCCGTGCTCGCGGCGATCGAAGCGGTCGTGCTCGCGGCGCTGGCCGCGGTGATCTCGGTCCCGGCGTCGTCGCTGCTGCACGCGGCGCTGACCCACGCGTCGCCGCTCACCGACGCCGGGCTCTCGACCTCGCCGCTCGTCACGTTCGCGCAGGTCGCGGCGGTCGTCGCCGGGGCGCTGGCACTCGCGGTGCTGCACGTCGTGCTGGCGGTGCGGCGCGCACCGGACAGCGGTGACCGGCGCACCCGCCGCGAACTGCTCGCGCGGTCCGGCGCCGACGTGCTGCTCTGCGTGCTCGCGGCGGTCGGCTGGTGGCAGCTGCGGGCACAGTCGGCCGCCGCCGACACCCGGGCCGACGTCGTGCGGGTGCTCGCCCCGGCGTTGGTGCTCGTGGCGTGTGTCGCGGTCGCGCTGCGGCTGCTGCCACCGGCGTTGCGCCGGGCCGAGAGTCTGGCCGCGCGGGCCCGCGGTCTGGTGGTCCCGCTGGCGGCGTTCCAGGCCGCACGCAGGCCCCAGGCGTTCGCCGCGGGGCTGCTGATCGGGCTGGCCTGCGCCGCGGCGACGTTCGGGACGGCCTTCGGGGCCACCTGGACGGCGTCCCAGCACGACCAGGCCGACCTGTCGGTGGGCACCGACCTCGCGGTCGCGCTCACCGGGCCGCCCGCGGCCGGCCAGACGGACCGGGTCCGGTCCGCCACCGGTGGTGTGGTCAGCCCGGTCGCGATCCGCAACGTCGCCGTCGGGCAGTTCCTCGGCGGCCCCGGCGACGCTCCGCGGCTGGTCGCGCTGGACACCCGGCGCGCCGACGCGGTGATCCGGGGACGCACGGGCGGGCAGTGGAGCGGGCTGCGGCCGACGTCGCCGGCCACCGGGCCGCAGCTGCCCGAGGGCGCGACCCTGACCGTCACCGGCACCGCCACCGACGGGCCGATCGTCGTCACTCCCCACCTGGTGCTCGAGGACTCCACCGGGCTCCGGACCGCCTGCGACGGCCCACCGGCACCGCTCGACGGCCGCCCGCACGTGGTGCCCGGCTGCGCGCCGGTCGCCGGCCTGCGCCTGGTGGCGGTGTCGCTTCCGGTCACCGGACTGCCGCAGCGGGGAGCGCTGAGCGCGATCGAGGCCACCGTGCGCCTGTCCGGCGGGGATTTCCCGCCGGCCTGGCGGATGGGGGTGGCGTCGCCGGGCTTCGGGCAGGTGTCCGGCAAGTCGCTCGTCCCGTCGGGCCCCGAGCTCCGCCTGAAGGCGATCGTGAACTTCACCGACCCGCACGAAGCGAGCCGCACGCTCGTCCTCACCGGGTTCCCGGAGCCCGGGCCGCTGCCGCTCGCGATCTCCGAACGGCTCGCGCGCGCGGTGAAGGCGAGCCCCGGTTCGACGCTGAACCTCTCGGTCGGGACGACGCCGGTCGAGGCCGTCGTCACCCGGATCGTGGCGCGGGTGCCGTCCGAGCCCGGGGCCGCGGCCGCGCTGGCCGATGTGGACGCGCTCTCCCGGGTGCTGATCGCGCGCGGGGACGCCGAGCCGCCGGTGACGGCCTGGTGGGTGGGCGGTCCGCGCGCCGGCGCGGAGAACGCCATCGCCAAGCTGCACATCGGTGACGTCACGACGCGGGTGGCCGAGACCGAGCGGCTCTCCAGCGGCCCGCTGCGTGCCTCGCTGCCGGCCGTGCTGCACGTGCTCGTCGCCGCCTCGGTGCTGCTGCTGCTCGGCGGCGTGGTGCTGCACGTGGCCTACGACGTCCAGCTGCGCGCCCTGGAGGTGGCCCGGCTGCGCGGGCTGGGCGTCTCCCGGCGCGACATCCGCTCGACGCTGCTGCTCGAACACGCGGCCGTGCTGCTGCCGGTGCTGGCCGCGGGCGCCCTCGTCGGAGCGGCCACGACCTGGGCGGTGGCGCCGCTGATGATCCGGTCCGACGCCGGGGCGGCGCCGGTGCCCCCGGTGGCCGGGCACTGGCCCTGGCTCGGGATCGGTGGGCTGCTGGCGCTGCTCGTCGTCGGGTCCGGGCTGGCGGTGGCCGCGGTGGTCACCGTCCAGGCGCGGCGCGCCGACGCCGCTCACCTGCGGGTGGCGTCATGAGAAGGCCGTCGCTGACGATGCCCGCGGTGCACTGGCCGAGCGTCCGGGGCCGTGCCCGGGCCGACCGGGGACCGCTCTCGCTGGTCGCGGCCGTCGTGCTGGTCGTGACGCTGCTCGCGGCCGCGCTCCCGCCGCTGATGCGCGCCACCGCCGACGACGCCGCGCGCGACGCGATCCGGCGCGCCGGCCCGGAGGCCGCCGTGCAGGTGGAGGCGCTGTGGGCGGACGACTACGGGCCGAACGGCGGGCGCCTGCGCGACGACGACCTCGCCGACGACGTCAGGAACGTCCAGCGGGTGGCGGTGGACAAGCTCGACCCGGAGCTCCGCCGGACGCTGCGGGCGCCGGTCACCGTCGTCACCAGCGTCTCGCTGCTGGTCACCGACGGCAGCGTGCAGCGGCGCTTCCAGCTCAACTACGTCGAGGACGACCACGGTGGTCCGGCCGTGACCTGGGTCGCCGGTCGCGCACCGGGCAAGACCGAGGACGGCGACGTCGAGACGCCGTACGCCGGGCCGCCGTGGGAGGCCCAGGTAGGCCTGTCCGAGGCCGCCGCCGCGGCGCTGAAGCTGCGCCCCGGTGACCACATCGCGCTCAAGGACGAGCAGCGCAACCCGTACAACGTGCTGGTCAGTGGCGTCTTCAAGCCGGTCGATCCCGGTGATCCGGCGTGGGAACTCGTGCCCTGGGTGCTGCGGCCGACGGCGGGGCTGGACGGCGCGGGCAGCACCCGGCTCGGCGGCCTGCTCTCCCCGGACTCCCTGCCCGACGGCCGCCTCGCGCTGCTCCCCGACCAGCTGCGCCGCACGGTCTACTTCCGGCCCGACCCGGACGAGCTGACCTGGGCCTCGGCGCAGCGTCTCGCCGGTGCCGTCACCGCGCTGAAGGCCGGCTCCGGGTCGTCGGCGCAGACCGACACGACGCTGAAGTTCGACACGCAGCTCGACGGCGTGCTGCGCGACGTGCGCGACCAGGTGACCGCCGCGCAGGCCCAGGCGTCGGTGCTGCTGATCGCGGTGCTGGCCGGAGCGGTGCTGGTGTTGCTGCTCGCGGCGGAACTGCTCGCGCGGCGACGGTCGGCCGCGTTGACCGCGGCCCGCGAGCGTGGCGCCTCGCTGCCCGGCGTCGCGCTGGAGCTCGGGCTCGAGGCGGCGGCGGTGACGCTGCCCGCGGCCGCGCTCGGCCTGCTGCTGTCGCTGGTCCTCGCCGGTGGCGTGGCCGTCCCCGGCGCGCTCGTCGTCGTGCTGGCGGCCCTGCTCGCCGGGCCGGCGTCCGGGACGCTCGTCGCGGCCAGGGCCACCCGCGACCGTCGGGTGCCCGCGAACCGGGCCGCGCGGCGGTGGCAGGAACGCACCCGTCAGCTGCGGAGGGCGGCGGTCGACGTCGCGTTCGTGGCCGCCGCGGCCGGTGCGGTCGTGGCGCTGCGCCAGCGGGGCGTCGAGGGCGGGACGCTGGCCGCGGCCGCGCCCGCGCTCGGTGTGCTCGCGGCGACGATGCTGCTGCTGCGGTTGATGCCGGTCGGTACCGGGCTGGTGCTGCGTCAGTCGCTGCGCTCGCGGCGGCCGCTGGCGGTGTTCGGCGCGGCGCGCGCGGCGGCGACCGCGACCCGTGCGCTGCCGCTGCTGGTACTGGTGACGACGACCGCGCTCGTCACGTTCGCGCTCACGCTCGACGCGACCACGTCCCGGGGCACCGGGGACGGGGCGTGGCGCACGGTCGGCGCCGACGCCCGCCTCGACGTGGCGCCCGAAGCGACCGGGTCGACCGCGCGGATCGCGGCCCGGATCGCCGCCGCGCCCGGCGTCACCGGGGTGGCGACCGCGCAGATCGACGACGGCGTCCGGGTGATCGCCGGGGGTGACCAGACGACGCCGAGCCTCGCGGTGCTCGACGCACCGGCGTTCGCCCGGTTGCTGGCCGGAAACCCGCTGCCGGACGCACCCGACCTGACCCGGCTGCGCGGCACCGGCCGGATCCCGGCGCTGGTGCGCTCGGCCGACGGCAGCCTGCGTCCCGGCATGGCCGTCCAGCTGATCCGGCCGGGGACGACGCCGCTGGAGCTCGAAGCGGTCGGCGAGGCACCGGCGATCAACGGCGAGGAGACCGTCATCGTGCTCGACGCGCGGACGGCCCCGGAGCCGTTCACGCCGAACACGGTGTGGGCGAACGGGCCCGGTGCGGCGCGGGCGATGGACGGCGCCGAGGGACGCGTGCTCACCCGCACCGCCGTCCTCCAGGATCGCCGGACGGCCCCGCTCACCGCCGGGATGGTGCTGCTGGACCGGGCCGCGGCCGCGACGTTGCTGGTGCTCGGCCTGCTCGGCTTCGCGCTGGGCGCCGCGGCGAGCGCGCCGGAGCGATGGGTCACGCTGGCGCGCCTGCGCACGCTCGGCCTGCGTCCCCGCGACACCCACCGGGTGGCGGCGGCGGAGCTGCTGCCACCGGTGCTCGTCGCCGCCGTGTGCGGCCCGGTGCTCGGGCTGCTGCTGGTGGAGCTGACGTTCCGCGCGCTGGCCCTGCGCTCGCTGACCGGCCAGCCCGCGGATCCGCTCACCACGGTGCCGTGGTGGCTGCTGGGCGCTCTCGCCCTCGTCCTGCTGGGCGCGCTGGCGTCCGTCGTGGCCGCCGAGTCCGCGGCCCGCCGCACGCACCGCCTCAGCACGGTCCTGCGCATCGGCGACTGACCCCGGCGCGCGGCCGGGTCAGTCCCAGGCCGGAACCATCCCGCGGCCGTAGCGGGCCCCGAAGCTCCCGTTCGGGAGGGCGGCGCGGACGGCGGCGAGATCCTCGGCGGTGAGCTCCAGCTCGGCGGCCGCCGCGTTCTCCTCCACCCGCGAGACACTGCGCGTGCCCGGGATCGGCACCACGTAGCCGCGCTGCGCGAGCAGCCACGCCAGCGCGAGCTGAGCGACCGTGACGCCCTTCGACGTGGCCAGCGCACGCAGCGTCTGCACGGCTTCGAGGTTCTTCTCGTAGTTGCCCGGCTGCCACCGCGGGTCGAGGGCGTTGCGCATGTCGGTCGGGTCGTACTCGCTCGCGGGCTTGACCGCACCGGTCAGGAAGCCCCGCCCGAGCGGCGAGTACGCGACGAAGCCGATCCCGAGTTCCTCGAGCGTCGCGAACAGCGGCTCGACGTCGCGCTCGAAGACCGAGTACTCGGTCTGCAGCACCGACACCGGCTGCACCGCGTGCGCCCGGCGGATCGTCCGCGGCCCGGCCTCGCTCAGACCGAAGTACCGCACCTTGCCCGCGTCGACGAGCTCCTTGACCGTGCCGGCCACGTCCTCGATCGGCACGGTCGGGTCCACCCGGTGCTGGTAGAGCACGTCGATCGTGTCGACGCCGAGGTGGCGCAGGCTGTTGTCGGCGACCTCGCGGATGTGGTCCGGGCGGCTGTCGTAGCCGAACTCGCGCGTGTAGCCGAACTTCGTCGCGATCACCACGTCGTCGCGGAAGTCCTTCACCGCCCGGCCGACGATCTGCTCGCTCTCGCCCCAGCCGTAGAGCTCCGCGGTGTCGAAGAACGTGACGCCGAGCTCGTGGGCGCGCCGGATCGTCGCGATGCTGGCCTGCTCGTCACTAGGGCCGTACGCCATCGAGACCCCCATCGCGCCGTAGCCGAGCGCGGAGACGGTGAGCCCCTGGGTACCGAGTGAACGCTGCTGCATGATGCCTCCCGGGCGTCAAACCAAACGGTTTGGTTTGACCGTACCCCCGATGGCACCGACCGCCAAACCGAACGGTTCGGTAGGCTGCCACCGTGATGTCCGACTCCACCCGTGAGCGCATCGTCGCGGCCGCGCGCGCCGAGTTCGCGCAGTACGGCATCGCCGGGGCCCGGGTCGCGCGGATCGCCGCGAACGCGAAGACCAGCAAGGAACGCGTCTACGCGTACTTCAGCAGCAAGGAAGACCTATACCGGCTGATCACCGCGGAAGAGCTCGGAGCGATCGCGCGGGCCACCCGGATCGACGTCACCGACCTGCCCGGGTACGCCGGCCGGGTGCACGACTACTTCACCACCCACCCCGAGCGGGCCCGGCTGCTGGCCTGGGGACGGCTGGAACTGGGCACGACCGAGGGCGATCCGCTGCGGCGGGCCGTCGCCGGCAAGCTCGGGCAGCTGCGCAAGGCCCAGGAGGCCGGCCGGCTCGATCCGGCCTGGGACCCGGTCGACGTCCTCATGCTGATCAACCAGATGGCGATGACCTGGGCCGACCAGCCCGACTTCGTCGCCGCGGTGCCCGAGCCGGAACGCGCCGCCTACCTGGCCGCGCGCCGGGCCGCGATCGTCACCGCCGTCGAACGGCTCTTCCCCGCTACCGCCCCTGCTCCAGGGCCTGTTTGAGCCAGCGCGCGGACGAGCTGACGTGCAGGAGCGCGGCGGCCCGCGCCAGCTCCGGATCGCCGCTCGCCAGCGCGTCGTAGATGGCCTGGTGCTCGGCGAGCGTGTTCGCGGCCGCGTCCGCGCTCAACAGGCCGCGCCACACCCGCGCCCGCGCCGTGCGCCCCGACAGGCCGTCCAGCACCGACGTCAGCGACTGGTTGCCGGTGGCGGCCACCACGGTCCGGTGGAAGTCCATGTCGTAGCGCACGAGCTCCTCGGCGTCGGACGCCGCCGCACGCATCTGCCCGAGCAGGAACTCCAGCTCCGCGAGCTGGTCCGGCGTGATCCGCAGCGCGGCCGCGGACGTCGCCGCCGGCTCGAGCATCGACCGGATCTCCATGACCTCCAGGAGCGTGTCGTCCCGGAGCAGGTCCACGGCCGAGCCCAGGCCGGCCAGCAGCAGGTGCGGCGCGAGGCTCGTCACGTATGTGCCGTCCCCGGGGCGCGCGTCGAGCACCCGGGCGAACTGCAGCGCCTTCACCGCCTCGCGCATCGAGTTGCGCGAGATCCCCAGCTCCGCCGCGAGCTGGTTCTCCGGCGGCAGCCGGCTGCCCGGCACGAGCTCGCCGGACTGGATCAACCCGCGGATCCGGGTGATCGCGTCATCGGTCAGCGACAGCTCCCCCACCTCCCACGTCAAACATCCTAGGGCTACAGCGCCCGGAACGAACTTAGAGCAGAAAAGGCCGCGGAAACAGTTCCATCGCTCCGAGGGATGGTGTAAACCTCGGATGGCTCACCGCTGCCTGAGAGGCAGGTCACGCAGCAAAGGCCGCGTTTCCAGAAATCGCTCGGAGGATTGCCTGTGACAGCCACGTTCACCGAGGTCGACACGTACGACGTGCGCTTCCCCACCTCCCGCTTCCTCGACGGTTCCGACGCGATGAACCCGTTCCCCGACTACTCGGCCGCGTACGTGGTGCTGCGGACCAGCGACGGCGACGAGGGCCACTCGCTCGTCTTCACCGTCGGGCGGGGCAACGACGTGCAGGTCGCCGGGGTCCGCGCCCTCGCGTCGCTGGTGGTCGGGCTCGACGTGGACGAGGTCCTCGACGACCTCGGAGCGTTCTCGCGCCGGCTCGCGGGCGACAGCCAGTTCCGCTGGCTCGGCCCCGACAAGGGCGTCATCGGCATGGCGGCGGGCGCCCTCGTCAACGCGGCCTGGGACCTGCGGGCCCGGCGCGCGAACCAGCCGCTCTGGCAGCTGCTCGCGAGCCTCTCCCCCGAGGAACTCGTCGGCCTCGTCGACTTCCGCTACCTGCGTGACGCGCTGACCCCGGAGGAGGCGCTGGAGATCCTGCGCAAGCCCGGCCGGGAGGAGCGCGCGACCCAGCTCCTCCGGGAGGGCTACCCCGCCTACACCACCACCCCGGGCTGGCTCGGCTACGACGACGAGAAGCTCGCCCGGCTCTCCAAGGAGGCCGTCGCCGACGGCTTCGCGATGATCAAGCTCAAGGTCGGCGGGGACCGCGAGGCCGACCTGCGCCGCCTGCGCATCGCCCGCGACGCGGTCGGACCCGACCTGCCGATCGCGGTCGACGCCAACCAGGTCTGGGGCGTCGGCGAGGCGATCGAGTGGATGGCCGACCTCGCGCCGTACCGTCCCTACTGGATCGAAGAGCCCACGTTCCCCGACGACATCCTCGGCCACGCCCGCATCCGCGAGGCCGTCCACCCGATCCGGGTGGCGACCGGCGAGCACGGCGCCAACCCGGTGCTGTTCAAGCAGCTGCTCCAGGCCGGCGCGATCGACGTCGTCCAGATCGACGCGACCCGGGTCGGCGGGATCAACGACAACGTCGCGATCCTCCTGCTGGCCGCGAAGTTCGGGGTGCCGGTGTGCCCGCACGCCGGCGGCGTCGGCCTCTGCGAGATGGTGCAGCACCTCGCGATGTTCGACTTCGTGGCGGTGAGCGGCACCCGGGACGACCGGATGATCGAGTACGTCGACCACCTGCACCAGCACTTCGTCGACCCGGTCGAGATCCGCGGCGGGCACTACGTCGCCCCGGTCGCTCCCGGCATCGGCGCGCGCATCCACGAGTCCTCGCTCACCGAATTCACCTATCCCGATGGCCCCGCCTGGACCTGATCGCACCGACGAAGGAGTCACCCGTGCGAATGCTTCGTCTCTTAGCCGTCGCCGCTGCCGCGACCGTGCTCGCCGCCTGCAACTCCTCCAGCGGCGGAACGAGCACCGATCCCGTCATCGGCTCGGACTACCCCCGATCGGACACCGACTTCTGGAACGCCTACGTGCGTTACAGCCCGCAGGAGGCGGAGAAGCTCGGCATCAAGAACCTCAAGACGACGAACTCCGAGAACGACGTCGCGAAGCTCACCGCGAACGTGCAGACCCTGCTCAGCCAGGGCGCGAAGGGCATCGTCATGGCCCCGCAGGACACCGCGGCCGTGGCCCCGACGCTCCAGCAGCTGGAGTCGAAGAAGATCCCGGTCGTCACGATCGACACCCGGCCCGACACCGGCAACGTGTTCATGGTCGTGCGCGCCGACAACCGCGCCTACGGCGAGAAGGCCTGCCAGTTCCTCGGCACGAAGCTGCAGGGTAAGGGCAAGGTCGTCGAGCTGATGGGCGACGTCGCCTCGATCAACGGGCGGGACCGCACCGAGGCCTTCGACGAGTGCATGAAGAAGAACTTCCCCGGCATCACGGTCTTCGCCGAACCGTCGAAGTGGGACGGCGCCACCGCCGCCAACCAGCTCCAGACGCGGCTGGCCGCGCACCCGGACATCAAGGGCATCTACATGCAGGCGAGCTTCGCGCTCTCCGGCACCCTGCAGGTGCTCAAGCAGCGCAACCTGCTGGTGGCCCCGGAGGACCCGAAGCACGTCTTCATCGTCTCCAACGACGGTATCCCGGAGGAGCTCAAGGACATCGAGGCCGGTCAGATCGACGCCACGGTCTCCCAGCCCGCCGACCTCTACGCGAAGTACGGCCTCTACTACGTGCAGCAGGCGATCGCCGGCAAGAAGTTCCAGCCCGGCCCCACCGACCACGACAGCACGATCATCAAGGTCCGCGACGGTGTGCTCGAGGACCAGCTGGCCGCGCCCCTGGTGACCCGCGACGGCGCCACGATCGCGGGCGAGAAGACGCTGAAGTTCGACGACAAGACGCTCTGGGGCAACAGTGTTAGTTGAGGCCGCCGGAATCACGAAGCGTTACGGGACCACCGTGGCGCTTCGTGACGCCGGGCTCGTCGTGCGGGCCGGCGCCACGCACGCCCTCGTGGGGCGCAACGGCGCCGGCAAGTCGACGCTCGTCAGCATCCTGACCGGGCTCCAGGCACCGGACACGGGGACCGTGCGGTTCTCGGGTGAGCCCGCACCGGCGCTGGCCGACCGCGACGCCTGGCGGCAGCGCGTCGCCTGCGTCTACCAGAAGTCGACGATCATCCCGACGCTGACCGTGGCCGAGAACCTGTTCCTCAACCGGCAGCCCGGCCGCCTGATCAAGTGGCCGACGCTGCGCCGCGACGCCGCCGAGCTGCTCGCCACCTGGGACGTCGACGTCGACGTCACCCGGCCGGCCGGTGACCTCACGGTCGAGCAGCGCCAGCTGGTCGAGATCGCGCGGGCGCTCTCCTACGACGCCCGGTTCATCATCCTGGACGAGCCGACCGCGCAGCTGGACGGCCCGGCGATCAACCGGCTGTTCGACCGCATGCGTGGCCTGCAGGAGCGCGGGATCACGTTCCTGTTCATCAGCCACCACCTGGAGGAGATCTACCGGGTCTGCGACGAGGTGACGGTGTTCCGCGACGCTCAGCACATCGTCACCGCGAAGGTCTCGGAGGTGGCGCCGACCGAGCTGGTCGCGGCGATGACCGGCGACGCGACGTCGCTCACCGAACGGCCGTCGCGGCCGCCGCTGCCCGAGCACACCCCGGCCGTGCTGGAGGTCCGCGACCTCGACGGCGTGTCGTTCACGGTCCGGGCCGGGGAGGTCGTCGGCCTCGCCGGGGGCGGCGGCAGCGGCAAACGCGAGATCGCCGAGACCGTCGTCGGGCTGCGTCGCGCCCCGGCGGGCACGATCGAGGTGGCGGGCCGGCCGCTCAAACCGGGGAGCGTGCCCGCCTCGCTCGCCGCCGGCGTCGGCCTCGTCCCCCAGGACCGGCACACCGAGGGGTTCGTGTCCGACCTGTCGATCGCCGAGAACCTCACGATGACGATCCCCCGCCGCCTCGGCCGGTTCGGGATGATCTCGCGCACGCGGCGCGACCGCGTGGCCTCCGTGCTCATCGAGGACCTCGCGGTCAAGACACCCGGCCCCGAGCTGCCGGTGTCCGCGCTCTCCGGAGGCAACCAGCAGAAGGTCGTGATGGGCCGGGCGCTGGCCAACGACCCGAAGCTGCTGGTGCTGATCCAGCCGACGGCCGGCGTCGACGTCCGCTCGAAGGAGACGTTGCTCGGCGTCGTCGACCGGGTCCGGGAGGGCGGCGCCGGTGTGCTCGTCGCGTCCGACGAGCTCGACGACCTGCGCACCTGCGACCGCGTGCTGGTCCTGTTCCAGGGCCGGCAGGTGGCCGAGTTCGGCAGCGACTGGAGCGACCACGACCTGGTCGCCGCGATGGAAGGGCTAGACCTCGATGACGAGTGACACATCCGCCGCCGCCGCTTCGGCCGGCGCGCCCGCGCGGCCACCGAAGTCCGGCGGGCCCGGCGCGAGCACGCGGAGGCTCCAGATCGCGCGGTTGCGTGATCTCGCGCTGGTGCCCGCGATCATCGCGATCGCGATCGTGGGCTACTTCGTGAACCCGGTCTTCCTCAGCTCGACGAACCTCGTCAACATCCTCCAGACGATGGCCGAGATCGGCCTGCTGGTGCTGGCCCAGACCCTCGTGCTGATCGCCGGCAAGATGGACCTGTCGCTGGAGTCGACGTTCGGGCTCGCGCCCGGCCTCGCCGCCTGGCTCGTCGTCGAACCCGGCGTCACCCACGGCCTCGGCGCCGTGCCGGACTGGGCCGGGGTGCCGATCACGCTCGCCGCCGGTGCGGTGATCGGCCTGATCAACGGGTTGCTGATCGTCCGGTTCCGGCTGCACGGCTTCGTCGTCACGCTCGGCATGCTGATCGTGCTGCGCGGCCTGCTCACCGGTATCTCCGGCGGCCAGACGTTCTTCGGGCTCCCGCCGTCGATGATGTACCTCGGCTCCACGGTGTGGCTGGGCGTTCCGGTGAGCGTCTACGTCTGTTTCGCGCTGTTCGCGGTCGGCATCGCCGCCCTCGGGTACACCCGGGTCGGGCGCTCGCTCTACGCGATCGGCGGCAACCCCGACGCGGCCCGCGCCGCCGGTATCCGCACCGACCGCGTCCTCTGGATCGTGCTGGTGCTGGCCAGCGTGCTCGCCGCGCTCGGCGGGCTCATGCTCTCGGGCCGGCTGGCGTCGGTGGCCGCCGCCCAGGGCAACGGCGCGATCTTCACGGTCTTCGCCGCCGCGGTGATCGGCGGCGTCAGCCTCAACGGCGGCAAGGGCACGGTGTTCGGCGCGTTCACCGGCATCCTGCTGCTCTACGTCATCCAGAACGTGCTGACGCTCGCGGGTGTCCCGGCCCAGTGGATCGCCGCGCTCAACGGCGCGATCATCCTCTGCGCGCTGATCATCTCGCGGATCACCAGCGGCCGGGCCCAGGAATGAACACGGACCTCCCGCTGAGCGCGCTGGGTCTCGGCGCGGCCGCGCTCGGCGGCGAGTACGGCCCGATCGACACCGCGGTCGCCCACGCCACCGTCCGCACCGCGCTCGACGAGGGCATCACGCTCATCGACGTCTCGCCGTACTACGGCCGGACCGCCGCCGAGACCGTACTCGGCGACGCGTTGCGCGGGGTCCCCCGCGACGCGTACGTACTGGCCACCAAGGCCGGGCGCTACGACGTCGACGAGTTCGACTTCAGCGCGGAGCGGGTCGTGCGCAGCGTCGAGGAGAGCCTGCGCCGGTTGCGCACCGACCACGTCGACCTGATCCAGTGCCACGACATCGAGTTCGGCGACCTCGACCGGATCGTCACCGAGACCGTGCCCGCGCTCCGCGGCCTGCAGGAGAAAGGCCTGGTCGGGGCGGTCGGGATCACCGGCTACCCGCTGCCGGCCCTGGTGTCGGTCGCCGGGCGCGTCCCCGTCGACACGGTCCTCTCCTACTGCCACTACACCCTGCAGAACTCGACGCTCGGCGAGCGCCTTCCGTTCTTCGCCGACCGCGGCGTCGACGTGCTGAACGCCTCGCCGTTGAGCATGGGGCTGCTCACCGACGCCGGCCCGCCCGGCTGGCACCCCGCCCCCGCGGCGGTCCGTGCCGCCTGCGCCGAAGCCGCGGCGCACTGCCGGGAACGGGGCACGACGATCGTCGATCTGGCGTTGCGTTTCGCCGTGGGTCTGCCCGGGGTGGCCTCGACGATCGTCGGCGCCGCCGACCCCGAGTCCGTGCGCCGCAACGTGCGCTGGGCCACCGGGCCGCTCGACGAGCAGTTGCTGGGCGAGGTGCGCGCCATCCTCGCCGGGGTGCACGATGTGGATTGGCCGGTGGGTCTCGCGCAGAATAGGTGACCGTGCAACGCATGGTGAGCGCCGCGAAGGAATGGCTCGATTCGCTCGACGACACGCAGCGGGCCCAGGCCGCGCTGCCGTGGCCCTCCGAGGAGGACCGGCACCGGTGGTTCTACACGCCGGTGGACCACGGAGGGCTGCCGCTGGGCCGGATGAGCGCGGCCCAGCAGAGCCTCGCGATGCGGCTGCTCGCCACCGGGCTGTCGGACGCCGGGTACGCGACCGCGTCGACGATCATCAGCCTGGAGAACCTGCTCGACCGCGACGAAGGGTGGGTGGTCACCCGGGGCTCGCGACGCCGGCGCGATCCGCAGCTGTACTGGGTGCGTGTGTTCGGTGAGCCGGGCGGGTCCGGCCCGTGGTCGTGGCGCTTCGGCGGCCACCACGTGTCCGTGCACCACCTGGTCGTCGACGGCGTGGTGCGGGCCAGCACGCCGTGTTTCCTCGGGGCCAACCCGGCCGACTCGCCGCTGCTCGGCGGGCACCTCCTCCGGCCGCTCGGCGCGGCCGAGGATCTCGCGCGCGACCTCGTGCGCTCCCTCGACGAGGAACAGTTCGCGCGCGCGTTGCTCACCACCGTGGCGCCGGACGACATCGTCAGCCGCAACCAGCCCCGCGTGCGCTTCGCCGGCGCCGATCCGCTGAGCCTCACCCCGTTCGCGAAGGGCCTGCCCGCGACGGCGTTAACGGAGCCGCAGCGCGACCAGCTGCGTCGTGTGCTTGGTGTTTTCCTCGACCGGATCCCGGCCGAGCTGGCGGAGCGGGAAGCAGCGAAGTTCGCCGGTGACCGGCTGGGGGCCGTGCACTTCGCGTGGGCCGGGGGCACGGAGCGCCGGCAGCCGCACTATTACCGCCTGCAGGGGCCGCGGCTGCTCGCCGAGTACGACAACACACAACGCGACGCGAACCACATCCATACGGTGTGGCGGGATCCGGAAGGCGACTTCGGCGACGACGTGCTCCGTAACCACATAGCCGCGCATCACCGCGCCTAGTTTGTGGGCTTTTCGTCGATCGTGGCGACGTCGGGGGTTCGCGAGGCGGCGAGGTCCTGGCCGGTCGGGGCGGTATTCGACGGGATCGATCCGGGTGTCCGCGGCCTGGTGGTGATCGGGGTGCATCGGGGTGGCGCCGCGTGATCGCGCTCGGGGCCACCGGTGCGTTGACGGCCGGTGCGTTGACGGCCGGAGCGTTGACGGCCGGGAGCGGCGGGATCGGCGTGGTTCTCCAGGGAGCCACTGTGTTCGCCGATCTGCTCGGCGAGGTTGCCGCCGTAATGGGCGTAGTGGGCGATGCCCGAACTCGGCGTCGGCGCCGGCGCCGGCGCGGCAGTCAGCCGAGTGCTGCGCGACAGGAGCGCCGCTCGGGAGGCCGTCCGGGAAGTCGTCAGCGGCCGATCGGAGCCGCTGAGGGCGGAGGGCCAGGCCGAATGCCGCACGCCTAGCGACTGGTACCTAGCCGTTTCGGCCCTGTACGTCCCACCCGCCACAGCTGCCTCAACCGCCCCTAGGACCTGCCCTCACGCTGCTCGTGCAGGGGGTTCGGGAGGGGCTACCGTCGAACTCGACCGTGAAGTGTCGGTCGATTCCAGCATCGTGCGTGCTCATCAGCACGCCGCCGGGCGCGACAGGTGCGGCCGGATCTCCCCCGCGCCGAGCCAGCCGGGTGCGGCCGGATCTGCCCGGCGCGGGGGCCCGTGTGAGCGGCCGCGGGCAGAGCGAGCCAGGAGACCATGCCATCGACCGGTCCCGCGGCGGGGCTTCGACGAAGCTGCATGCGCCTGCGACGGGCGCGCCAGCCGCTGACGGTGGTGTTTGACCGGCGGGAACGTCAATGATTGCACTGTGTTCGAGCAGGTGATGACGGGTGTGTCGTTTCCGCAGCCCGGCCGATCCGGGTGCTGGCTGACAGGGCTACTCCAGCCGCGCGATCCATGCTTACCTGCGACAGCACCGCGGCCGGACCGGTGGGCGGCCACCAGTCTTCGACCGGGTCGCCCACCGCCGCCGCAACGCCGTCGAGCGCCGTTGCGCGACCACCGCCAGAACCGGTTGTGGACGGTCTTCCACGGCCCGTACCGCTCCGGCAGATCCCGCCACGCCACCCCGGTCTTGGCATTGAACAACATCCCGTTGATCACCCGTCGGTCGTCCACGCGCGGACGACCCGACGCACCCGACGCCGGCAACAACGCAGCAATCGCCTGCCACTGCTCGTCAGGCAGCTCATGCCTACGCACCACAAACCGACATCCAACCAGCCAGCACCACTACTCAGCAGCACCCACTTTGAGGACAGGCCCTAGCGGACTCAGCCGCCTCAGCCGTCCCACCGACGACGCCGCCCCGCGGGTGGCCCGCCGGCCGGGGCGTTGCCCGGCGCGGGAGGCGTCGACGGTGAGCCCGGTCCTAGGAGAGCTTCGGGACGGCCGTCGCGAACAGGTCGACTATCGACTTGCGGTCGGTGACGTCGTGGGCGTAGCCGTACGCGGCCGTGAAACCGAGGTCGCGCATCGCGCTCGCGTCGCGGACGATGTCGTCGGCGGTGGTGGTGGGGTCGATGCCGAAGATCGTGGTCTTCTCGATCGTGTCGTAGTCGCGGCCGACGTCGTCGCAGTGGCGGCGCAGCACGTCGAGCTTGTGGGTCACGGTCTCCGCGTCGCCGGCGATGTTGCACTGGTCGGCGTACTGGGCGACCAGCCGCAACGTGCGCTTCTCGCCCCCGCCGCCGATCATGATCGGCGGGCGCGACTGCAGGTTCTGCGGCGAGTTGAGCGTGCGCCCCAGCTGGTACCACTTGCCGTCGAACGGCTCCTCGGAGTCCGACCACATCTGCAGGCAGATGCGCAGGGCCTCCTCGAGCCGCTCGAACCGCTCGGTCACCGAGGGGAACGCGAACCCGAGTCCGCGCGACTCGTCCTCGTTCCAGGCGGCGCCGATGCCCAGCCCGGCGCGCCCGCCGGTGAGCACGTCGAGCGTCGAGATCTGCTTGGCCAGCAGCGCGGGCTCGCGGTAGATGACGCCGGTGACCAGCGTCGAGAGCCGGGCCTTCTCGGTGTGCGCCGCGAGGAAGCCCAGCGTGGTGTACGCCTCGAGCATCTCGTGCTCAGCCGGGCCGACGCCCTGGATCTGCCAGAAGTGGTCCATGACCGTGATCCGCGTGACTCCGGCCGCCTCGGCCTCCCGCACGTGCTCGGCCAGCGCGCGACGAAGCTGCGCCGGACCGGAGTCCCAGGTGAAGTCAGCGATGTGCAGTCCGAGTTCGATCATGGCACCGACGCTACGACCTAGAGCGCGCTCGAAGTCAACGCCCCGCGCTAGCCTTCTGCGCTTCCGAAGAGACTCCGGAGAGCGTCATTGCGGTACGTGCCCCGGCTGCGCTGGCGCGCCCACTCCTTGCCTTCTGCAGCGATACCTTCCAATACGTGCAGAGTGTTGTTCAAGCCGGCGGAATCCAACGTCAACTCGCGCGCGATGTCCGCGTCCAGGTGGTCCTCGTCGGGAACCTCCGAGGCGACCACCTCCTCCTTGATCGGGTCCCCGTTGATTAGCGTCAACTCGAAGATCTGGCCCCGCGCATCGGTCTCGGTCACCTGCACGGACGCGATCGCGTCGAAACGATAGTTCGCCCGCTGACGGGTGCGGCGGGTCGCTCTCGCGAGGTCGATCTCCGCGGCGACCTGGCGCACGCCGTCATGTGTGAGCAGGAAGACACGCACGCTGTAGCGCTCGTACCGCCACGTCCCCCGACGCATCCGGGCCCGCCGGCGCGACGATTCCGCCTTCGCTTCGAGTACCGCGTGGGCGATCACCTGGCTGGGAAGGAGCTTGTACCGCTCCAGCGCCGCCGTGATCAGCAGCTTGCGGTCGCAGTCCAGCCAGGCGGCCATCTCCGGATCGGTCGGACGATCCCGCAGAACGTCGTTCCACCTGCGGTACTCCACGAGGTCACGAGCGAACTGCGCCACCGCCTCGGCGTTCTCCGCGGCCACCAGCCTTTTGTCCACCGCGACCCGGATTCCCCATCGAGCCGCGAGCACCCCACTGCCAAGGGCGCACAGCACGGCGACCAGACCGCGCAGGGGCTCTCCGGACACGGCGAGCCAGATCAACAGGCCTCCGCCGAAGGCCAGCAGCACACCGCCCAGCAGGAGAAGAGCAAGTGCGGTGATCGCGCGGAATCGTTTCGCGTACCCCGGTAGGGTGCCGTCTCGGTAGCGCCGAGCGACGTCCTCAGCCCGGAATTCGACGAGCCACCGCAACCGCTCCGCCGACACCCGGGACTCGCGGTACTGCCGCACGATGTCGTTGCGCATCTTCCGCCGCACCGCTGCGGTCCTGCTCGACCAGTGCGATGCGTCCGCGTCCGCCGGCATGTGTTCGCGGAAGTACTGAGCGAAGTAGCGGTCGATCTGCCGGGTGAAGCCCACGCGCGTGAGCTCGGGCAGCAGTTCCACTTCGGTCCGCGGGCGGTATCGGTACTGTGCCGCGCGCACGTCCGGTCGGGTGCGATGAATCCGCCAGTCGGCCGTTCCGGAGGCGTAGGCGAAGACCCCCAGTGCGACCGCGAGGATCGGCAGGATCGCGCTCCACGGCTGCGTTCGAAGCGCGATCCACGCCAGATACCCGGCTCCACTGGTGAACAACGCGCACGCGGCCGCCGCCTTCACGAGCGCAATCCGCGCAGGTCCCGGCTCCATGGGCGCGGGTCGCGGTCGCACCGGATCCGCTTCGAAGAACTTCCAGACGCGTTCGGTCCGGTCGTTCGCGAATTGATCCGCTCTGGCTTGCGCGGCCGTCGCCTCCCACAGGGCGTCGCGGCTCGCCCCTTCCAGTAGAAGCTCGAGGTGCCGCAGAATCTTGCGGCGCGGTACGTCCGGCAGGGTCTCGATCTCCTTCGCCGCACAGGCGCGGTCGCCAGGATTGTTCAACAGATTCTCGATCGTGCGGAGGCCCTCCGCCCATTCGTCGTCGCCCTCCGGCTGAATCCACTCCTGCGCCAGCTGAAGTCGTCGCACCTCGTGTTCATCCAGCTGGTGGACCGTCCGGCCGCTGAAGAACGCGAGTAGCCAATGGAATCGCACGGAGTTGTTCAGTAAGCCGCGCGCGCGTGCTCGCGAGATGGTGTCCAGCGCGGTGTGCGGCGTGCCGTCGTCGAGCTGGGCGACACCGATCCCGAATTCCTTCTCGGGCGGATCGTCCGGACCGAGCTCGTACCGGTTGAAGTCACCGTGGACGACCGTCGCTTCGACATCCTCCGCGTAGATGTTCTGCGCTTGCACACCGACGAGCGAGTCCTTGGCGACGTTTGTGTTCACGGCCGGTTCTCGGCCAACGCGATGACCGCGGCCACCGCGGTGCTCAGGTCCGTGAAACCGGAGACCAGGCCGCTCAGCCGCTTCAGCGCGATCACGAGCCGACCGCGGCCGGTCGGGCCGTCTTTCGCGGCCGCGTCGGCCGTGCCTACTTCGGTTCGTGCGGCCTCGTACAGGTCGTCGTCCAGCCGGCCCTGCTCGTGGGCCGCTCGGAGGCCGGCACTCAACGATGTGATCTGCTCGCGGACGTCGCTCCCCGAGTGGGACAAGGCCACCTGGGCATTCGTCACCACCTGGCCTTAGATGCCGACCGTGCTGTTCTTGGCGATGTTCTTGTTCGACAGGTTCATGGAACGCTCCTCCGAGATGGCCGATCGGTCGGTGCGGCGTCGCGCGAGTTCGTCGGCCAGCGTGAGGGTGAACGCAGCCGCGTTCGCCGCAGCCACGGCCTGCCAACCGGCGCGGTCGGTCGCTTGCTTGGTGTCGTCGGCGAGGTCACTGATACCGCGGATCACTACGACCGGCAGCGACCGGGTGAGATGGGCGGCCTGGGCGATCCCGGCGCCCTCGGTCTCGACGGCCACCGCGTCGTTGTAGTGCTGCCGGATCCAGCGCATCTGGTCGGACTCGCTGGCGTAGTGCACGACCTCCCCGGCGGCGATCGGACCGAATCGCACCGTCGGCCTACCGCTGAGCTTCGGATTCGCCCATGTGCCCGCGCGGGCCACCCGGTGAGCGACCTGGTCGGCGCCGTGCTGGATCTGCAGCGTGTGCGGTCTCGCTTGCAGCCCGCTCCCAGCACTCGTGGCACCGTGGTAGGGGTACACGTGGGTGGCCACGACCACGTCGCCCAGACTCAGCTGCGGTTGAATACCACCGGCGATACCGCTGAACAGGATCGCAGCCGGATGGAACGCATTGATGGCCCGTTCGCCGATCACGGCGACCGCCTGGTTCCCTCGTCCTGCGAGCGCCAGCACGACTTGGTGGCCGCCCGCGGTGCGGCCGACCTCGAACTCGGTGTCGGTGACGCTCCGATAGGATCGTGGACCGATCAGATGGGCCCGCACTGCCTCGTACTCCACGTCGAGCGCGGTCAGGATCACCACCGGCGATGTGCTCATGGGTCGCTCCCTCCGGTTACGCGAGTGCCACCGAACGCAGGATCGGCGGATGGATCACGGTGGCCGGACCTGCGCGGTACAAGCGCGCCGGTCGACCGGTCTCGGGCTTTCGCGGTGACGTGTCCGCCGGCGCAAGAAGACCCGCCGCGGCTTTGACCTTGCGATAGAAGTTGCGTGGATCGACGGGCGCTCCCCACACCGCCTCGTAGACCTGCTGCAGCTCAGGAATCGTGAACTCGTCGCCACAGAAGGCGGTGGCGAGTGCTGTCGATTCGATCTTCGAGCGGGCCCGGTCGACGCCGTCGGCCAGGATGTCCGCGTGGTCGAAAGCGAGTGGAATGTCGCCACGCGCGATCTCGTCCACTGAGCACCACCGCGCCTCCGCCGCATCCGACCCAGCGATCGGATCCGGCAACCGCGGTGTGATCGCCAGGTACGCCACGGACACAACCCGTCCGCGCGGATCCCGGTCAGGTTCGCCGTAGACCCCGAGTTGTTCGAGGTGCAGGGCCCCGGCGTCGAGCCCCGCCTCCTCCCGCAATTCACGCTCGGCAGCCGCGCCGAGGCCCTCGCCCGCGTCACGGAGGAAGCCGCCGGGTAGGGCCATCCGACCGATGAACGGATCGACGCCACGCTCGACCAGCAGCGCCTGGAGCCGCGAGTCACGCAGGGTGAGGATGAGGAGGTCCACCGCGAGAAGGACCGGCGGGGGCTGCCATTGTTCGGCGTTCACGCAGCCAGGCTAGCTTTTTGTCAGACCGACAGGAAGCCTTTGCCTCCAATGTGGTACGAAAGCGCATCACTGTTGCTAGGTTCGCGAGGTGCGGAAGCTCATCGTCGCGGTGCACGGCGCCGATCCCGGTCCGCGTCTGTCGGCCCACACGCTCCGCGAAGCGCTCGGGTCCGTCGGGGCTACGGCGCTGCAGGTCAACGTCGACGACGAGGCGGTCGCGCCCGCGTTGCGGTTCGGGCCTGGGGCGCCGATCACCGCGCTCGTCAGCGTCTGGACCCACGGTGATCCGGGGGCCGTCGTGGCGACCGTGGCGGCCGCGGCCGGTGATGCGGAGCCGCACGCGTACCGGGTGAGCGAACGCGTGCGGCTCGATCCGGCGCCGGTGCCCGACGGGGAGCGTGCCGACGTGCTCGCGCAGGTAGCGCTGCTGCGCCGGCCGGCGTCGATGACGCGGGAGCAGTACCTGGAGTACTGGATGGTGCACCACACGCCGATCGCGATCCGGACGCAGGGCACGGTCTGCTACGTCCAGAACGTGGTCGAGGAGGCGCTGACCGCCGCCTCGCCGCCGGTCGCCGCGATCGTCGAGGAGCACTTCCCGATGGACGCGCTCACCGATCCGCACGCGTTCTACGACAGCCGCGGCGACGAGGCCGAGCTGCGCCGCCGCACCACCGAGCTGCTGGCCAGCTGCGCCCGCTTCGGCGCCGACCAGGGCCTGGACCTCGTCCCCACCAGCCGGTACCGCTGGGCTCTCCAGCCGGGTTCGACCAGGCGCGACTCGTAGGCCGGGATCACCTGGTGGCCGACGGCCGCCGGTCAGCGGATCGCTCAGGTGAACCCCGGCGGGCTGTCGCCGCCGGCCGGGTTCGGCGTCCTGGGCGTCACGACGGCCGCCACGCGGGCTCTGGCGGCGGCGGCGTTCAGCCGGCGTGACCCGTGATCACCTGCTCCACCAGCGTGTTCAGCTTGGCGCCGGTGGGCCAGCCGACGTAGTGACTCAGGAAGATCACGATCTCGCGCAGCTGTTCCTCGGTGAGCTCGCCGTTGCGGTAGGCAGCCGGCAGCTGGATCCCCAGCACGTCGAGCGTGCCGGTCGCGGCGAGCGCGCCGATGATCAGCAGCCGGCGGTCGCGGATGCTCAGGCCCGGCCGGTTCCAGATGTCGGCGAAGAGGTGGTCGACGGTGTAGCGCCAGAAGTCCCCGTCGCCGTCCTGGAGTTCGAAGCCGTACACCTGGGCCATGGTTTCCAGGCCGCGGCGGCGGTCGTCGGTCACGGGGCAACCTCCGGGAGGCCGAGCGCACGGCCGAGATGGGCGAGGGCGTACCGCGCGAGCGGAACGTCGACGTCGAGCTGGGCCGCGAGCTCCACCGCGAAGCCGAGGTCCTTCTCACCGAGCGTGCGTACGTGCGTGAAGACGCCGGTCCAGGGATCGTCGGGCGTCAGCGGCTCGCTGGAGCCCCGCAGCAGCACCGAGCCGGGCCCGCCGGTCACCGCGTCGGTGTGCCGGACCACCTCGCCCAGGGCCCGCACGTCCAGGCCCGCGGCCGACGCCAGCCGCTGCGCCTCGAACGCGGCGGTGAACGAGACGAACTGGAGGAGGTTGCGGGCCAGCTTCATCGCGGTGCCCGCGCCGACCGGTCCGGCGTGGACGATCCGGGTTCCCATCAACGCCAGCACGTCCTTCGCGGCGGCGAAGTCCTCGGCGGTGCCGCCGACCATGAAGGCCAGCGTTCCGGCGTCGGCGCCGATCACGCTGCCGCTGACCGGCGCGTCGAGGATCCGCGGACCGGCCGCGGACGCGAGCGCGGCCGGCGTCGGCGGGGCCACCGTCGAGTGGACGGCCACCAGCGGCCTCGCCCCCGACGCGACGATCTGCCCGACCACGTCACGCACCTGGTCGTCGTCGCGCACCATCACCGACACGAAGCCGACGCGGGACGCCAACTCGGCGACGCCGGTGGCCACCTCCGCGCCCTTCACCGCCGCGCACGCGCGCGGATCGACGTCGTGGACCACCAGCCCGCCGGGCCAGCGGAGCAGGCGCCGCGCCATCGGCGCCCCGATCGAGCCCAGCCCGACGAACCCCACCGGCGCTGTCACCGGACACCGGCCGTCATCGGGCACCGGCCGTCATCGGGCACCGGCCGTCACCGGCACGGCGGCGAACCCGCGCACGTTCGACGAGTAGAACCGCACGCAGTTCTCATGGTCCACCTCGACGGTACGCAGGCGGCGCACCACCTCGCGGAGCACGACCGCGGACTCCAGCCGGGCCAGGCTCGCTCCGAGGCAGAAGTGCCGGCCGCCGCCGAAGCTGAGGATCTTCGACAGCTCGTCGCGGCCCCGGGTGAGGTCGAACGAGTCGGGTGCGGTGAAGACCGCCGGATCGCGGTTCGCCGACCCCAGCGCGACGAGCAGCTGCGACCCCGCCGGAACCGTGACGCCGTGCAGGGTCACGTCCGCGACCACGTACCGCGCCAGCAGCTGGGTGGACGTGTCGTAGCGCAGCGTCTCCTCGATCCAGCCGGGGATCAGGCCCGGGTCGGCGAAGACCCGCCCGGTGTCGTCCCGGAGGTGGTAGATCGCGTTGCCCAGCAGCTTCGTCGTCGTCTCGTTGCCGGCCACGACCATCAGGAACAGGAACGCGACGACCTCGTCGTCGGTCATCCGGTCGCCGTCGGACTCGGCCGCGATCAGCGCCGACGTGAGGTCGTCGGCGGGCCGCCGGTGGCGCGCGGCGACCAGGTCCCGGTAGTACTCCAGCAGCTGGAACGAGGCCTCGATACCGGCCGGCGGCACGTCACGCAGACCGTCCTCCCGCTGCACGAGCAGGTCGGCCAGCCGGCGCACCTCGGCCCGGTCGGACTCCGGGACGCCGAGCATCTCCGAGATGACGTCCATCGGCACCCGGCCGGCGAGGTCGGCGATCCAGTCGAACGAGCCGTCGAGCTCGTCGAGGTACTGCTCGGTGATGCGCTGGATCCGCGGTTCGAGCTCCGCGACCCGCCGCGGCGTGAAGCCCCGGGACACGAGCCGGCGCAGCCGCGTCTGCTCGGGCGGGTCGAGCGCGAGGAACGACATCACCAGGTGCGCGTGCGGGTTCCAGGCGCTGGCGTCGAGCGTCACGCCCATCCGGTTGCTGTAGACCCCGTCGGCGCGCAGCGCGGCGTCGACGTCCGCGTGCCGGAACAGGACGTAGAAGTCGTGCTCGGCGTGGTGGTAGAGCGGGGCCTCGCGCCGCAGGTGCGCGTAGACCGGGTAGGGGTCGTCCTGGAGCCGGTGGTCGTACGGGTCGAAGTCCAGCACCACCCCAAAATAGAACGTGTTCTCATGCGCGGGCAAGGGCCGCGTGACGTCCGGCACGCCGGCCGAAGTACGACGCCTCCCCCAGCTGCGTGCCCGAGGAGTAACCGCGCCCGTCCACCGCGATGTTCGACGCGCACGCCCCGGCCGCGTAGGCGCCGGCCACCACCGAGCCGTCGGAGCGCAGCACCTGGCCGTCCGGTGTCACCCGCAGGCCGCCGCAGCTGAACCCGGAGTAGAAACACGCGCCGGGCGTGAGGTCGTACGCCCCCCAGGGGCCCTGGTCGAGCGGGACGACGTACTCGGAGGCCTTGTGGAACGCCGGGTCCTCCGGGGCGGCCGCGTTGTACGCGCCCAGGGTCTCCACCAGCGAACCGGCGGGCAGGCCGAGCCCGGCCTCCATCTCCGGGATCGTCTCCCAGCCGTCGACGAGCGGCTGGAAGCCGTAGCCGGGCCGCTCCATCGTCGCCGCGTCGAGGATCAGGTACGCGGCTTGGCCGGGCTGGTCGAACACGTAGGCCGCCACCCGCGAGTGGTAGGCGTCCTCGTTGACGAACCGGCGGCCGGCGGCGTTGACGACGACGCCGCGCACGTTGCCCTCGGGCGGATAGAACGGCGCGGTGAAGAACGCGCCCTCCATGTGGTCGGCCACGCCGCCCACCGACTCGCCGAGCCGGATGCCCAGCCCGTCGTCGTAGGTGTTGCCGAGGGCCATGCCCCGGGCGAAGAGCGCCCCGAGCCGCGGCGCGTAGGTCTCGACCATCGCGGGGTTGAGCACGAACCCGCCGGCCGCGAGCACGACGCTGCGGGCCCGGATCGCCCCGGCCTCGTCGAACCGCCGCCAGGTGGCGCCGGTGACGGCGTCGCCGTCGACCACCAGCCCGGTCGCACCGGTGTCGTACCGGACCTCCACGCCCAGCGCGTCGAGCTTCGCCAAGGCCAGTTCGACGACGAAGCCCCCGCCGCCCATGTCGCCCTCGAACGGCGGCTTGTGGCCCCGGGGCGCCGGCCGGGCGATCTCGGTGAACGGCCAGCACTTCTCGTTGCCGGTGAACATCAGGCCCTGCGTCCCGGGCTGCACCACGGCCTTGTGCGGGTAGTAGGAGCGCTCGAACGCGAACCCGAGCGACTCCAGCCAGCCGAAGTGTTCGACGCTGTCGGCCGCGTAGAGCCGGATCTTCTCCGGATCGCACGACGGCGACATCGCGCGCAGGTAGGCGGCCATGTCGGCCGGGGTGTCCTCCCAGCCGGTGGCCTGCTGCACCGCGGTGCCGCCGCCGAGGTAGAAGTGCCCGCCCGACATCGCGCTGGTGCAGGTCAGACGCCCACCCCGGTCGACGACGAGTACCCGGGCACCGGCGGTGGCCGCGTCGATCGCGGCGCTGACGCCGGCCATGCCCGCCCCGACGACGAGCACGTCGACCTCGTCCGACCACGCGCTCACCTCGTGCGCACCCACCGCCGGCACCGCGTCCACGCGCACCTCCGAGAACTAGAACGAGTTCTCGCTAGGCTAGCGCGATCGGCAGCCCGTCTTTGGGGAACGGGAGCGAGTGGTTGTCCAGCGGTGGCTCGTAGGCCGGGTCGACCGTCCAGCGGTGCTCACGCAGCAGCCGGTGCATGATCGCCTTGACCTCCAGCCCGGCGAAGTACAGCCCGATGCACTTGTGGACGCCGCCACCGAACGGCTCCCAGGCGAACCGGTGCGACCGGTCCTCGCGGCGCTCGGGCGTGAACCGCTCGGGGTCGAACGCCGTCGGGTTGCTCCAGTAGTCCTCCATCAGATGGGTGAACTGGAGCCCCAGCGCCGCGCTGGTCCCGGCCGGGATCCGGACGCCCTGCACGACGGTGTCCCGGACCGTGTACCGGACCAGCACCGGCACCGGTGCCCGCAGGCGCAGCGCCTCCTTCATCACCAGGTCCAGCGCGACGAGGCCCTCGAGCTCGGCCATCGTCGGCTCCGGGCCGAGCGCGAGCGACTCCTCCCGGCAGCGTTCCTGCCAGGCGGGGTGCTGCCCGAGGTACTGCAGGATCGTCGAGGTCGTGACCGTCGAGGTGTCGTGCGCGGCCATCATCAGGAAGATCATGTGGTTGACGACGTCGTCGTCGGAGAAGCGGTCGCCGTCCTCGGTCTCGATGTGGCACAGCACCGAGAAGATGTCGTCGGTCTGCTGGGCCCGCTTGACCGGCAGGTAGTGGCGCAGGAACTTCTCCAGCACCTTCCGGCCCCGGTAGGCCTTGCCCCAGCGGGTGAACGGCACGTCGGCGCGGACGATGCCGGCGGCGGCCTGGACGCAGGCGATGAACGCCTTGTTCACCCGGTCCATCTCGGCCCGGCTGGTGTCCTGCGCGCCGCCCATGAAGAGGTCGGCGGCGATGTCGAGCGTGAGCTGCTTGAGCCGCCAGTACGAGGGGAACTCCCGGTCGGCGTTCCAGCCGGCCAGGCCGGTCTCGATGGCCGGGTGCAGCCGGCGGGTGTAGCTCTCCAGCCGGGGCCGGGTGAAGGCCTCCTGCATGATCCGGCGGTGCCCCTTGTGCTCGTCGAAGTCGAGCAGCATGAGGCCGCGACGGAAGAACGGCCCGACCAGCTGCGACCAGGCCGGACCGTTGGCGAACGCCTTGTCGCGGTTCTGGAGGGCCTCGCCGCACGCGTCCGGGCCGAGCAGCATCACCGACGTGCGCCCGAGCGCGTACCAGGGCGCGACCGGGCCGTAGCGCTCGTAGTGGTGGCGGAACAGGCCGACCGGATCCTTGGCGTAGTCGAGCACCCGCCCGACGAACGGGAGACCGCGGTCGTCCCGTCGCAACGGCGGGATCGGTAGGGCTTCAGCCGTCATTGGCTCACCTCCCCAGGCCGTCCCAGCGTGATTCAGGAAGGGCTCCCTGTCAATTAGCTCGCTAGGATCGGTCCATGGCGGTGCGCGCAGGGGTCTACCGCGGGGTCAGCGCCGCCGACCGGGTCGCCGAGCGCCGTACCAGGCTGCTCGCGGCCGGCCTGACGATCTGGGCCGACCCCGGGGTCCGGACGACGATGACCGCCGTCTGCGCCGAGGCCGGCCTGAGCGAGCGCTACTTCTACGAGAGCTTCACCGGGCTCGACGCGCTGCTCGAGGCCGTGATGAACGACATCGCGGCCGAGATCGAGACGACGAGCCGCCGGGCCGCGGAGGCCGCCGAGGGTGGCCCGGCCGAGCGGGTGCACGCCGCCGTGCGGGCGTTCGTGGAACTCCTGCTCGACGATCCGCGCAAGGGCCGCGTCGCGATCGTGGAGTCGGTGGCCGTGCCGAAGCTCCGGCAGCGCCGCACCGAGCTGCTGCGCTACCTCGCCCACCAGTCCGCGATCGAGGCGCAGCGGCTGCTCGGGGCCCGGGTGGACGAGGTGGCCGGGCTCCTGTTCATCGGCGGCATGGCCGAGCTCGTCACCGCCTGGCTGGACGGCACCGTCGACGCGACCGCCGACGAGATCGTCGCCGCCGCGTCCCGCGCCCTGCTGGGCCTCTACGACACCTGAGCGACCGCGACGTCCTCGCGGCGGGCCACTCCACGAGCCCGGCCGGACAGGGGCATCAGCACTCGACGACGTTGAGGGCCAGCCCTCCCCGGGCCGTCTCCTTGTACTTGTCCTTCATGTCGGCGCCGGTCTCGCGCATCGTCTTGATCGCCTTGTCGAGCGTCACGTGGTGCTGTCCGTCGCCGCGCACGGCCATCCGGGCGGCGGTGATGGCCTTGACCGACCCGATCGCGTTGCGCTCGATGCACGGGATCTGCACGAGGCCGCCGACCGGGTCGCAGGTCAGGCCGAGGTTGTGCTCGATGCCGATCTCGGCGGCGTTCTCCACCTGCTCGGGGGTTCCGCCGATCACCTCGGCGAGCGCGCCGGCCGCCATCGAGCAGGCCGACCCGACCTCGCCCTGGCAGCCCACCTCGGCGCCGGAGATCGACGCGTTCTCCTTGAACAGCAACCCGATCGCGGCCGCGGTGAGCAGGAAGCGCACCACGCCGTCCTCGTCGTAGGACTCCACGAAGTCGCGGTAGTAGTGCAGGACCGCCGGGACGATGCCGGCGGCGCCGTTCGTCGGCGCGGTGACCACCCGGCCGCCGGCGGCGTTCTCCTCGTTGACGGCCAGCGCGTAAAGCGTGACCCACTCCATCGCGCGCAGCGGGTCGGCGTGGTCGCGCTGTTCGTCGAGTTGCGTGTGGAGCGCGGCGGCCCGGCGCCGGACCTTCAGCCCGCCGGGGAGCACCCCGGACGTGTGGGTGCCGCGTGCGACGCACTCCTGCATCACCGACCAGAGGTGCAGCAGGCCGCCGCGCACCTCGTCCTCGGTGCGCCAGGACAGCTCGTTGGCCAGCATGACGTCGCTGATGCGCAGGCCGGTGGCGTCGGTGTGGTCGAGCAGCTCCCGGCCGGTGGTGAACGGGTAGCGCACCGGCGTGGCGTCCTCGACGATCGCCGGGCGCCCCGCTTCGTCCTCGTCGAGCACGAACCCGCCGCCGACGGAGTAGTACTCGCGCCGGTCCAGCTCGGCCCCGGACGCGTCGAACGCCAGGAACAGCATTCCGTTGGAGTGGAAGTCCAGGCGCCGGCGGCGGTGCAGCACGACGTCGTCGAGCGTGAACTCGATCGGGTGCTCACCGGCGAGCGTGAGCTTGCCGATCTCGCGCACGGCCTCGACCCGGGGGCCGGCGGCGACCGGGTCGACGAGTTCCGGCCGCTCCCCCTCCAGCCCCAGGACGACGGCAGGCACGCTGCCGTGGCCGTGCCCGGTCGCGCCGAGGGAGCCGAACAGCTCGCAGCGCACCCGCGCCACGCGGGTCAGCGCACCGCTCCGGCGCAGCCGCTCCGCGAACGACCACGCGGCCCGCATCGGCCCGACCGTGTGCGAACTGGACGGACCGATCCCCACCTTGAACAGGTCGAAGGCGCTGATCGTCATGAGCTCATCCTTGATATATTAGTGTCATGCGTGCTGCTGCGGTCGGCCCCGCACCGGCGTCGATGGCCGAACGTGCCTACTTCGCCCTGCGTGACCGGCTGATCCTCCTGGACATCCGGCCGGGCGAGCCGATCGACGACGACGAGTTGGCGACCCAGCTCGGAATGGGACGTACCCCGGTCCGGGAGGCGCTCAAGCGTCTCGAGCAGGACCGGCTGGTCGTCTCGTTCCCGCGCCGCGGCACGTTCGCCACCGCCCTCGACATCGCCGACCTCGCGCACATCTCCGACCTCCGGGTGCAGCTCGAGCCGCTGGCCGCGCGCCGGGCGGCCGAGCGTTCGTCGGGGGCGCAGCGCGCGGAGATCCTCGAGCTCGCCGACCTCACCGGCCAGCTCGACGTCGAGCGTTCCGACCGCAGCGAGGTCATGCGCTGGGACCTCACCGTGCACCGGGCGATCTACCGCGCGGCGAACAACCCGCACCTCGAGGACGTGCTGATCCGCTACGACAACCTGGTGACGCGCATCCACTGCGTCTTCCTCGACCGGTTGAAGAGCACGGACCTGAACGTCGTCGCCGAGCACGTGGCGCTGCTTCACGCCATCGCCGGGAGCGACGCCGACCGCGCCGACGTGCTGGCGCGCGACCACGTGCTCGGCTTCGAGCGGGCCATCCGCGCGGTCATCTGAACTCGCTCGTCGCGTCGAGCAGCCAGTCGGCGAGGTAGCCGGCGAACGTGGACCGCACGAGCACGCGATAGCCGCCGGCGCCCAGCGACGTGAGGATCACGCCGGCCTGCGCCAGCCGGGTCTGCACGCTCGTGCCCTCCGGGAACGCCCGGGGGTGCAGGTCGATCGCGCAGCCGGTGGCCAGCACGTCCCGGGCGTGGCCGGAGGTCAGGCGCAGCGTGATCCACTGCGCGGACACGTCGGTGACCGACCCGCCGGGTTCGCCGGCGGCGCCGACCACGAGCCACTCGTCCGGGCCCAGGCGGATGCCCGCGGGCGGCGCGTCCGCGCCCCGCACGTTCGTCATCGCGACGTACGGCTCGACCACGATCCCGGCGGCGGCCAGCGCCTCGACGCGGGACTCCAGCGCGTGCGTCCGCAGCAGCTCAGCCATCGCGACGGGCTCCTTCCGGGTCGACCAGCACCGGGCCGGTGACCTCGACGGGGACGAGGGTGCCGTCCACCGGCACCTGCAGGACCTCTCCGACCCGCTCCCGCCCGCCCTTGACCAGCGCGAGCGCGAACGGGCGGCCGAGCTCGGCGCTGCGGTAACTGGACGTGACGTGCCCGAGCATGGCGACCGGCGGCTCGGTGAGCCGCTCGACGATCTGCGAGCCCTCCGGGAGCACGGTGCGCCGGTCGAGCGGCAGCAGCCCGACCAGGTGCTTGCGGAGCGGGTCGAGGTTCGCGGCCCGCGCGAACGACCGTTTGCCGACGAAGTCCGCCTTCTTCTTCGAGACGACCCAGGCCATCCCGAGGTCCTGGGGCGTCACCGTGCCGTCGGTGTCCTGGCCGATGATCGGGTAGCCCTTCTCGGCCCGCAGCACGTGCATCGTCTCGGTGCCGTACGGCGTGAGGCCGTGCGGCCGGCCGGCGTCCAGGAGCCGCTGCCAGATCGCCACCGCGTACCAGGAGCTGACGTACACCTCGTAGGCCAGCTCACCGGAGAAGCTGATCCGGGCCAGCCGGACCGGTACCCCGTCCAGTGTGGTCTCGCGGATCGCCAGGAACGGAAACGCCTCCCTACTGACGTCGACGTCCGGGAACACCGCCCCGACGACGTCGCGTGACCGCGGGCCGACCACCGGGAACGTCGCCCAGTGATCGGTGACCGAGGTGAGGTGCACCCGCAGCTCGGGCCACTCGGTCTGGAGCCACTCCTCCATCCAGTCGAGGATCTTCGCGGCGCCGCCGGTCGTCGTCATCACCAGGAAGTGGTCGTCGGCCAGGCGCAGCACGGTGCCGTCGTCGATCACCATCCCGTCGACGCCGCACATCACGCCGTAGCGCACCATCCCGGGTTTCAGGCTGCTCATCAGGTTCGTGTAGAGCCGGTCGAGCAGCACGCCGGCGTCCGGGCCGCGGACGTCGATCTTGCCCAGCGTGGAGCCGTCCAGGAGGCCGACGCCGGTGCGCGCGGCGGCGCACTCACGCAGCACCGCGGCCGGCATGTCCTCCCCCGGCCGCGGGTAGTAGCGCGGGCGCTTCCACTGGCCGACGTCCTCGAACACCGCACCGGCCGCGACGTGCCAGTCGTGCAGCGCGGTGTAGCGCTCGGGGTCGAACAGGTGGCCGCGGTCGCGCCCGGCCAGCGCCGCGAACGCCACCGGCGTGTAGGGCGGGCGGAACGTGGTCGTTCCGACGGCCTCGACCGGCACGCCGAGCAGTTCGGCGACGATCCCCGTCGTCAGCACGCCGGAGGTCTTGCCCTGGTCGTGGGCGGTGCCGATCGTCGTGAAGCGCTTGATGTGCTCGATCGAGCGCAGGCCGGCGCCGACCGCGTGCCGGAGGTCGGCGACGGTGGCGTCGCGCTGCAGGTCGACGAACTGGAACTCGGCCGGGCCCGGCACCCGCCACAGCGTCTTCGAGGCGACGACCTCACCGGCGGCCGACCCGATCACGGTGAGGCCGTCGACCGGTTCACCGGGCACGAACGCGCCGAGCGTCCCGTCGTAGCGCAGCCGGCCGCGGGCCTGGCTGAACAGGTGCACCGCGGGGTTCCAGCCCCCGGAGACCAGGAGCAGGTCGCAGGCGATCGGGTCGGGGCCGACGAGCGCGTGGGTGATCCGGTCCTCGCCGCGGGTGCCGGTGACGACCGCGCCCCGCACCAGCCAGATGCGGGCCCGGTCGCAGGCCTCGGCGAGGTGCGCCGGGATCTCGGTGCGCGCGTCGACGATCGCCCGGACGCGCACCCCGGCGCGGTGCAGGTCGAACGCGGCGTCGTACGCGCTGTCGTTCGTCGTGAAGACGACCGCCGCGCGCCCCGGGAGCACGCCGTACCGGTTGAGGAACGTGCGTGCCGCACCGGCCAGCATGATGCCGGGCCGGTCGTTGTCGGCGAACACGATCGGCCGCTCGTGCGCGCCGGTCGCGACCACGATCCGCCGGGCCCGCAGGCGCCAGACCCGCTGACGGGAGACGTTCTTCGGGGCCGCCGCGCCCAGGTGGTCGGTGCGTCGTTCCAGGGCGAGCACGAACCCGTCGTCGTAGGTGCCGAACGCGGTCGTGCGCTGGAGGTGGAGCACGTCGGGGTGGGCGGCCAGCTCGGCGACGGTGTCGGCGACCCATCCCGGGGTCTCGGGCTCGCTCAGCAGCGAACCGCCGGCCTCGGACTGCTCGTCGACGAGCGCGACCCGGTCCCCGGCCCGGGCCGCGTCCCGGGCCGCGGCCAGCCCGGCGGGGCCCGCGCCGACCACCAGAACGTCGACGTGGTGGTGTTTGGCGTCGTAGCGGGCGGTGTCGGGGACGTCGGCCAGCCGGCCGCGCCCGGCCAGGCTGCGGGCCGACAGGCCGTCGTAGAGCTCGACGGTGGTGGCCGGCCGCATCGGCTCGGGGAACGGTTCCTCGATCTGCACCGGGCCGCCGGAGTCCTCGGCCCAGGCCGCGGTGATGCCCCGGGGCCGGCCGAACGTGATCGACCGGGCGATCGTGTGCCGGCCCGCGGCCAGCAACGCCGAGGCGAGCGTGTCACCGGGGTGGCCGGTGTAGGTCTCGCCGTCGAACGTGAACGTGAGCGTGCGGCCGCGGTCGATCCGGCCGCCGGTGCGGGCCCTCATTTGCCCTCGAAACGGTAGGTCACGGTGTCGCGGACGGCGGTGAACCAGCGTCGGCAGCCGATCGCGTGGTACCAGCGCTCGACGAAGCGGCCCTTCGGGTTGTCGCGGAAGAAGACGTAGTGCGCCCACTGCTCGTCGGTGAGCGCGGCCGGATCAGCCGGGTAGGCCACGCCGGCCTGGCCGCCGTAGGAGAACTCGGCTTCCTCGCGCGGGCCGCAGAAGGGGCAGTCGATCAGTTGCATGTCGGCTCCTAGTGGGCCACGGCGGCGGCGCCGTGCTCGTCGACGAGAGCGCCGGAGACGAAGCGGTCGAGCGTGAACGGCGCGACGTAGGGGTGCGGCTCGTCGTTGGCGACGGTGTCGGCCAGGCACCAGCCGATGCCGGGCGTGGCCTTGAACCCACCGGTGCCCCAGCCGCAGTTGAGGTAGAGGTTCTCGTACGGCGTCCGGCCGGCGATCGGTGACGCGTCCGGGCTGACGTCGACGATGCCGGCCCAGCTGCGCAGCAGGTGCGCGCGGGCGAAGACCGGGAACAGCTCGACCGCGGCGGCCATCTGGCGCTCGACGATGTGGAACGCGCCGCGCTGGCCGTAGCCGTTGTACGAGTCGACGCCGGCGCCCATCACCAGCTCGCCCTTGTGCGCCTGGGAGACGTACACGTGCACCGCGTTGGACATGACGATCGTCGGGTGCACGGGTTCGAGCAGCTCGGAGACGAGCGCCTGGAGGGGGTGGCTCTGCACGGGGACGCGGAAGCCGAGCCGGTCGGTGAGCGTGGAGGTGTGCCCGGCCGCGCAGAGGAGGACCTTCCCGGCCGCGATGTCGCCTCTCGTCGTCCGGACCGTGGTGACCCGATCGCCGGTGGTTGCGAAGCCGTGGACCTCGCAGTCCTGGATCAGGTCGACCCCGGCCTCGTCGGCGCGGCGCGCGAAGCCCCAGGCGACGTAGTCGTGCTTGGCGATGCCGGCCCGCGGCTGGTAGGTGGCTCCGAGGACGGGATACCGGATGTCGCTCGACGTGTTGACGATCGGGCAGACCTTGCGGACCTCGTCGGGGTCGAGCCACTCGGCGTCGATACCGTTGAGCTTGTTGGCCTCCACCCGGCGGACGCTGTCGCGTACGTCCTGCAGCGTGTGGGCCAGGTTGAGCACTCCGCGCTGGCTGAACAGGATCTCGTAGCCGAGGTCCTCCTCCAGGCCCTCCCAGAGCTTCAGCGCGTGTTCGTAGATCGCCGAGCTCTCGTCCCACAGGTAGTTCGACCGGATGATCGTGGTGTTACGGGCCATGTTGCCGCCGGCCAGCCAGCCCTTCTCCAGCACCGCGACGTTCGTGATCCCGTGGTTCTCGGCCAGGTAGTGCGCGGTGGCCAGGCCGTGCCCGCCGCCGCCGACGATCACCACGTCGTACGCGCGTTTCGGCTCCGGGTTGCGCCAGAGGCTGCGCGGATGGTTGGGGGGCGGAGGCATCAGACCCCTTCCGGGTAGAGCGGGTGCTTCCCGGCCAGCGCGGTGACCCGTTCGCGCAGCTTCTCGACGTCCGGCGACGGCTGCAGCGCGACCGCGACGACGTCCGCGACCTCGGTGAAGTCCTCGGCGCCGAAGCCGCGGGTGGCCAGCGCCGGCGTGCCGACGCGGATGCCGGAGCTGACCATCGGCGGGCGCGGGTCGAACGGCACCGCGTTGCGGTTGACCGTGATGCCGACGTCGTGCAGACGGTCCTCGGCCTGCCTGCCGTCGAGCGGCGAGTCACGCAGGTCGACGAGGACCAGGTGGACGTCGGTGCCGCCGCTGACCACGCCGACGCCGGCCGCGCGGCAGTCGTCGGCGAGGAGGCGCTCGGCGAGGAGGCGCGCCCCGGCGAGCGTGCGTTCCTGCCGCTCCCGGAAGGCCGGTGTGGCGGCGAGCCTGAACGCCACCGCCTTGGCCGCGACGACGTGCTCCAGCGGGCCGCCCTGCTGGCCGGGGAAGACCGCCGAGTTGAACTTCTTGGCCAGGTCGGCGGTGGCCAGGATGAACCCGCCGCGGGGGCCGCCGAGCGTCTTGTGCGTGGTGGACGTGACCACGTGCGCGTGCGGTACCGGCGACGGGTGCAGGCCGGCCGCGACCAGGCCGGCGAAGTGCGCCATGTCGACCATCAGGTACGCGCCGACCGCGTCGGCGATCCGCCGGAACTCGGCGAAGTCCAGCTGGCGCGGGTAGGCCGACCACCCGGCGACGATCAGTTTCGGACGCCGCTCGTGCGCCAACCGCTCCACTTCGGCCAGGTCGACGCGGTGCGACTCCCGGTCGACGTGGTACGCGGCGACGTCGTAGAGCTTGCCGGAGAAGTTCAGCTTCATGCCGTGGGTCAGGTGACCGCCGTGGGCGAGGTCGAGGCCCAGGATCGTGTCGCCGGGCTGCAGCAGCGCGGCCATCGCCGCGGCGTTGGCCTGGGCTCCGGAGTGCGGTTGCACGTTCGCGAACTCGGCGCCGAACAGGGCTTTCAGCCGGTCGATCGCGAGCTGCTCGATGACGTCGACGTTCTCGCAGCCACCGTAGTAGCGGCGGCCCGGATAGCCCTCGGCGTACTTGTTGGTGAGCACCGAGCCCTGCGCCTGCAGGACGGCGATCGGGGCGAAGTTCTCGCTGGCGATCATCTCCAGCGTGGTCTGCTGGCGGCGGAGCTCGGCGCCGATCGCGGCGGAGACATCGGGGTCGATCTCGGCGAGGGGACGATGCAGGTCAGACATCGCGATCTCCGCTCGATTCTGATATATCAATTGCCTATAAGTTAGGGTGTCTGATAGGCGGCGTCAAGGTTCGCGCGGTGACGGTAGGTTTCCGCCGTGACCGCGCTCGCCGTCGACTATGGAACGTCGAACACCGTCGCGATGCTCGCGTGGCCGGACGGTCGGATCCGCCCGCTGTTGTTCGACGGGTCGCCGCTGCTGCCGTCCGGGGTCGGCCTGGAACCCGACGGGCAGCTGCTGTCCGGACGGGCCGCGCAGCGCGCCGGGCGGGTGTCGCCGCAGTCCTACGAGCCGAACCCGAAACGCCGGATCGACGAGCTGGAGCTGCTGCTCGGCGGCCGGGACGTGCCGGTCGTCACGGCGATCGCGGCGACGCTCAACCGGGTGTGGCAGGAGGTGCGCCGCACGCTCCCGGAGCCGCCGGAGCGGATCGTGATCACGTGCCCGGTGGCGTGGGGGCCGGCCCGGCGGGAGGTGCTGCTCGCCGCCGCCGGACAGGCCGGGTTACCGGAGGTCGCCGTGCTGGCCGAACCGGTCGCGGCGGCCACGTACTACGCGACCGAGTTCGCGGGGCGGCTGCCGCCGGACGGCTGCCTGGTGGTGTACGACCTCGGCGCGGGCACCTTCGACGTGTCGGTGGTGCGCCCGACGTCCGAGCCGCTGGCCTACCGGGGCCTGGACACGTTCGGCAGCCTCGACCTCGACGCGCTCGTGGTGTCGATCGCCTCCGACGTGATCGGGGACGGGTTCGCGCCCTTACGGGCGCCGCGGACAGTGACCGAGCAGCGGGCCTTCCGGAGACTGTGGAGCGACGCGTCGGAGGCGAAGGAGGCGTTGTCGTCGCGGTCGTCGGCGACGCTCGTCGTGCCGCTGCTCGAGCGGGACGTGCTGATCAGCCGGGAGCAGTTCGAGTTCGCGGCGCGGCCCCGGCTCGCGGACACGATCGACGTGACGCTGCAGTGCGTGCGCGAGGCGCGGGTGCCGGTGGACCAGGTCAGCGGGGTGTTCCTGGTGGGGGGTGGGTCGCGGATGCCGCTGATCGGCACGCTGCTGCACCGGGCGACCGGGATCGCGCCGACGGTGCTCGACCAGCCCGAGCTGGTGGTGGCGGAGGGGGCGCTGCGGTGGGTGGTGGCGGAGGGGACACCGGGCCGTGCGGTTCCGGTGGCGCCGCCGCTGCTCGATCTCGGGCCGCTGCCCGAGCCCCCGCCCTATCCGGCGGAGGGGGGAGGGGATGGGGGGTCCGCGCCGGCCGGGTCGGTGACCGGGGCGGCGGGGGGTGCTGCGCCAGCGGGACCGTACGGCCCGTCTCGGCCGTCGGGATCGCTCCAACCATCGGGATCGTCCCGGCCGTCAGGACCGACTCGGCCGTCAGAACCGTCGGGATCGTCTCGGCCGTCAGAACCGTCGGGATCGACTCGGCCGTCAGAACCGTCGGGATCGTCTCGGCCGTCAGAACCGTCTCGCCCGTCAGGCCCGTCGTCCCGGCCGTCGGGACCGTCCCGGCCGTCAGGACCGTCAGGACCGTTCCGGCCGTCAGGACCGTCCGCACCGCCGGGACCGTCGGAGGAAACGGAGGCGGGGGCGCTCGAGCAGGCCGCCCCGCTGTCCGCAGCAGAGGGGCCCGGTCGACAGGGTGGGGCGTCGGCGGCTGGACCGTTCCTGCCGTCGGCGTTGCCGCCGGAGACCTTCGGGGCGGGTGCGGCCGGCCTGGTGCTGCCGGCGCTCATCTCCGCGCCGGTGGGGTTCGTCCTGTTCGTGATCTCGGTGCCGGTCATCCTCCAGACGTTGTCCTACGGCGACCAGTACACCCCGCTGACCTGGCTCGCCTTGGCCGGCGGCAGCGTGCCGAGCCTCCTGCTGATCACGTGGGCCGCCTATCGCCTCGCGCGGCTCCGCCGAGGCGCCGGCCTCCGCGTCGACGACCTCGGCCTCACCGTGCTCACCGGGAACCCCGGAGCCGAACGCCGGCTGCGTGGCCTGGGCTGGATCGTTCCGTCGCCGCTCCTGCTGCTCGCCGCGCTGATCTTCCAGTACAGCTGGCCCCAACGAGCCGACTCGGTGAGCGGCCTGGCCGTCCTCCTCGCCGTCCTCGGCCTGATCGTCGGCGCGATCATCAGCGCACGCAGCATCCTCCCCGCCGGCCGCGAGGAGGTCCTGTCCTGGCGCGGGATCGGCACGGTCACCCTCACCCGGCGCGGCCCCCTCCGCCGCCGCACCCTCACCGTCGTCCCGGCCAACCCGGCCAACCCGGCCAACCCCGCGCCCCGCTACCTCGACGCCCGTGGCCTTCCGGCACGGCGCCTGGCCGCCGCCCTCGCACGCCACAGCGGCGGCCGCTTCACCGGAACCGGCCCGGCTAAGGGCTGAGCACCACCCCATCCCAGCGGCGGCCGCTCCACCGGAACCGGCCCGGCCACCGGCTCAGCACCACCCGCCCCAGCGGCGGCCGCTTCACCGGCACCGGCCCCGCTACCGGCTGAGCACCACCCCGCCCCAGCGGCGCAATTTCCGAGGCGGCCGGGGCGGGTCCGGTGACCGGCGCCCTCGTCGCGGGTGGCCGGCTCCGGTCAGTCGGCATCGATCGGAACTTCGCCGAACATCGACCAGCTGACGGCCCAGTACAGGAGGTAGAGGGCCAGCAACACGAAGCCGTGCCAGCGGCGTAGGCGGCCGGTGGAGATGAAGTACGCCGACAGGCCGGTCATCACGACCAGGACCGGCAGGTGCCAGGCGAGGACGTCGTCGCCGACCAGGATGGCGCCGCCGGTGAGGAGGATGATGCCGAGTTTGGCGGTCACGCCGAAGACCACGCTGCCGATGACGTTGCCGATGCCGATCTCGGCCGCGCCCCGGCGGTTGGGTTCGACGGTCAGGAAGATGTCCTCCAGCGACAGCACGAGGGTCGCGATCGTCGCGCCGAACAGGGTGCCGCCGATCGCGTAGTCGTCGAGGATGCCGTCGATCCCGGCGCTGGTGATCGTGGCCGCGACGATCAGGCCGAGCAGGGCCAGCACGGCCAGCCCGATCCCGCCCCACCTCGGTAACGGCCGGTCCTTGGTGAACGGCATCGTCACCACGAACGGCGGCCGATCCCCCGGCCGCCCCCCGCCCACCCCAGCGACGCCCACCCCACCGGCGCCCACCCCACCGGCGCCCGATCCCCCGGCCCCGTGCTCACCGGCGCCCGGCCCGTCGGCGCCGATCCGTTCCAGGATCTCGGCGTTCCGGAAGATCGGCGTCGAGCTCTGCAGCTCCCTCGTCGCGATGTACGCGATGAACGCGACGAACAACAGCACCAGCACGACGCCGTCGGCCGCGGTCAACGGCGCCGACAGCACGAACGGCACCATCATCAGCGGCGACGCGGCGAAGAGCGCCAGATAGCTGCGCGGGATGTGCACCCGGGTCGGGCACACGATCGCGGCCAGCGCGAGCACGATCCCGGTCATCGAGATCGCCGTACCGAACACCGTGCCCAGCGCGACCCCGCCGAGGTCCTCGGCGTTGAGCGCCACGCCGAGCGCCAGGTCGTCGAACTCGATCCCGGTGAAGATGATCGCGAGCAGGAACACCGAGATCCGCAGGCCGTGGGCGGCACCCACGAGATACACGACCAGCTTCTCGGCGCAGTAGACCAGTAACGCCGCTCCGACGACGAAGATCAAGATCGACATACCGCACCCCCGGTCAACGATGTGGGCGAGGAACCAGCTGGAGGTCGACCACGGAGTTGGCCGCCGCGACCGCGTCGGTCACCACCGCGTGGTCCGGGGAGAGATGGCACACCGGGTCGGTGCGGGCGGCGTCGCCGGTGAGCTGGAACGCCTGGCAGCGGCATCCGCCGAAGTCCACCTCACGCCGGTCGCAGCTCCGGCACGGATCGGGCATCCAGCCGGTACCGCGGTACGCGGTGAACACCGGCGACTCGTTCCAGATCCGGGCCAGCGAATCGGAGCGCACGCTGGCCGTCGGCAACGGCAGCGACTGCGCCGCCGGGCACGGGAGCGCGTCCCCGTTGGGTGTCACGGTCAGCTGCCGGGCGGCCCACCCACCCATGCACGGTTTCGGGTAGTCGCTGTAGTAGTCCGGCACGACGTAGATCACCGAGAGCCGATCGCGAGCAGCGCGCACCACCTGCTCGGCCGCCTCCAGCTGGGCCCGGCTGGGCAGGAGCGCGTCGCGGTTGCGCCAGGCCCAGCCGTAGTACTGGGTGTTCGCGAGCTCCACCCGGTCGGCGCCGACGTCCTCGGCCAGGTCGAGCACCTCGGCGACGCGGTCGATGTTCTGCCGGTGCAGCACGACGTTGACGGTGAGCGGCCAGCCCAGCTCCTTCACCACGCGCATCGCGTCGACTTTGCGCCGGAAGGACGGGAGGCCGGCGATCGAGTCGGAGAGCGACGGCGCGTCGGCCTGGATACTGATCTGCACGTGGTCGAGACCGGCGTCCCGGAGCTGTTCGGCCTTCGGCCGGGTGAGGCCGATCGCGCTGGTCACCAGGTTCGTGTACAGACCGAGAGCGTTCGCCGACGCCACCAGCGCGACGAGGTCGCGCCGGAGCAGCGGTTCCCCTCCGGACAGGTGGCACTGCAGCACCCCGAGGTCGCGGGCCTCGGTGAACACGCGCTGCCACTCCGGCAGCGTGAGCTCGTCGGTGTACTCGGCCATGTTCAGCGGGTTCGAGCAGTAGGCGCAGGACAGCGGGCAGCGGTAGGTGAGCTCGGCGAGCAGCCCGAACGGGTCAGCCATCGACCATCTCCACGAAGCGACGTTCGAGCATGCCGTTCAGGAACCGCTGGACCTCGGCGCCCGGGACCTCCCGGTAGGCCTCCCCCAGGTCGGTGACGATCTCGTCCACGGTGCGCCGCCCGTCGCAGCGTTCGAGGATCGCCGCGCCGGTGGTGTTGAGCACGACCACGGTCTCGGGGAGTAACAGGATCGGCCGCTGGCGGGTCCGGTCGAAGCCCAACCGGCAGTGCCGGGCCAGCTTCGGGCGGGTCATCGCGGGTACGCCGCGTCGATGCAGTCGAGCTGGCTCCACAGCACGTCGCACTTGAACGACAGCGCGTCGATCGCGGCGGCCTGGGACTCGGCCGACAGGCAGTGGGTCGTGACGATCTCGAGCGCGTGCTCGCAGTCGCGGGGCGCCTGGTGGAGCCGGTTGCGGAAGTACGCGAGGCCCTCGGGTTCGATCCACGGGTAGTACCGCTCGAACGCGGCGAGCCGTGCGGCCATCAGGTCGGGGGCGAACAGCTCGGTGAGCGACGAAGCGACCGCCTCCACCCACGGGCGGGTGCGGGTGAAGTTGACGTACGCGTCCACCGCGAAGCGCACCCCGGGCACCAGGTGCCGATGGTCGAGGATCTCCTCGCGCGGGAGCCCGGCGGCCTCGCCGAGGCGCAGCCACGCCTCGATGCCGCCCTCGGTGCCGGTGGTGCCGTCGTGGTCGGTGACGCGTCGGATCCAGCGCCGGCGCACCTCGACGTCGGGGCAGTTGGAGAGGATCGCGGCGTCTTTGCGGGGGATGTTCTCCTGGTAGTAGAAGCGGTTCGCGATCCAGCCCCGCAGCTGCCGGGGGCTCAGCTCACCGGCGTTCATCCGGACGTGGAACGGGTGCTGATGGTGATAGCGCTGGGAGTGGGCCCGCAACGTGGCGACGAAATCCGTGCCGAGTACCGCCGTCATAGCTCCACCTCGAGGCCGTCCATTGCTACCTCCATGCCGTTCGCCTCGACGACGCGCCGCTCGGGCGAGTCGTCGAGAAGGATCGGGTTGGTGTTGTTGATGTGCACGAAGATCGTTCGGGGGGCCTTGATCGACGGCATGCTGTCGACGATCGGCAGGTGCCCCATGTCCCGGGCGGTCCGGGTCGCGGACAGCTCGTCGTCCCGGAAGAACGACCCGTCGAGGAGCAGGCAGTCGCAGGGGCCGAACTCCGGCAGCGACTGGGCGCCCGGCAGGTAGACGAGCGTGCCCCCGGCGTCGGTGAGCCGGTACCCCACGACCCTGCCCTCGCTGACATTTACCCCGAAGCGGTCCTTCTTAGTCGTGGGGACGTCGAAGGCTTCGCAGGTCAGACCAGGTGTGAGCGGGAACGGCACCCCGAGTTCGACCGGGATCCACTCGACCGTGCAGTACCGCTCGAGCAGCGGCAGCAGCCCCGAGCCGTCGCGCAGCGTCCGCTGGATCGCCGCGGTCGCGTACAGCCGCAGCGCGCGGGCCTCACGCAGGAGCAGCAGCCCCGCGGTGTGGTCCAGTTCGGCATCGGTGAGCAGCACCGCGGCCACCGTCAGCCCGTCGATCTGCCGATGGACGTCGGGTGAAGCGTTGAACAGGAACCAGTCGTCGCGGTCGAGGGTCACCGCGATCGACGACTGGGTGCGCGGGGGCCCGGCCCCGGCGCGCACGGCGGTACAGACCGTGCAGTGACAGTTCCACTGCGGCGATCCGCCGCCGGCGGCCGAGCCGAGCACCCGCGCGATCACGTCAGGGCTCCAGCGTGCCCATGTACATCGTCACCTCGGGGGCGACGGCGACCTCGACGAACTCCGGGGTCTCCCATTCAGCCATGATTTTCCTCCTCTCCTAGTCCTCGGGCAGGGCGAACACGATCAGCGCGCTGCCGTGGCCTGCGCCGAGCATGCCGGGCAGGAAGCCTTCGGCCCAGCCGCCCCAGCCGACCGGCACGGCCACGTACTGCCGCCCGTCGATCGCGTAGGTCACCGGGCTGCTGTGGTGACCGCTGCCGCACTGGAACTGCCACAGCTGCTCGCCGGTGCGGGCGTCGAGGGCGTTGAACTCACCCGACGGCTCGCCCGCGAACACCACGTCGCCGGCGGTGACCAGCGTCGAGGCACACATCGGCAGTTCGTTGCGCCAGCGCCACTTCTCCTCGCCGTCGGCGTCGAACGCGCTGACGTAGCCGACTGCTTCCTCGATGTCGACCTGAACGCCGGCGCCCCAGTACGGGATGCTCTCCTTGAACTCCCGGCGCCGGCGCGTGGCCGTGGCCCCGACGTCCTGCACCGGGACGTAGAACCACCCGGTGCGCGGGCTGTAGGACGCGTGCGTCCACTCCTTGGCGCCGGCCGGGCCCGGGTAGAAGTGCACAGGGACGCCCTCTTCGTCGGGGTAGACCTTGGCCGCGACCTGGCCGTCGCGGGTGATCGCACCCCAGGTGATCCGGTCGACGAACGGCGTGATCGAGATCCGCTCGCCGTTGGTGCGGTCGAGGACGAAGAAGTACCCGTTCTTGTCGAAGTGGCCGAGGAGCTTGCGCCCGTCCCGCTCGAACAGGATGCACTCGGAGATGCTGTCGTAGTCCCACACGTCGTGCGGGGTGCACTGGTAGTGCCAGCGGATCTGTCCGGAGTCGACGTCGATCGCGACGATGCTGTCGGTGTAGAGGTTGTCGCCTTCGCGGACACCGCCGTCGAAGTCGGGGGCGGGGTTGCCGGTGCCCCAGTACATCAGGTTCGTGTCCGGGTCGAACGTGCCGACCAGCCACGGGTTCCCGCCGCCGCGCGCCCAGGCCTCGCCGTCCGACGGCCAGGTCTCCGCCCCCGGCTCGCCCGGCTTCGGCACCATGTAGGAGCGCCAGCGGTGCTCGCCGGTCTCCAGGTCGAACGCGTCGAGGTGGCCGCGCACCCCGAACTCACCGCCGGCGCTGCCGGTGATGACCATGTCCTTGATGACGATCGGCGCGCTGGTGGCGCTCTCCCCGGCGCGGACGTCGCCCTTGACCTTGTCCCAGATCTTCTTGCCGGTGGTGGCGTCGAGGGCGATCAGGTGCGCGTTCGCGGTGACGAAGAAGACCTTGCCCTTGGCGACCGCGACCCCGCGGTTGACGTTGCCGCAGCAGAGCGAGACGTCGAACGGCACCGCGTGCTTGTACCGCCAGATCTCGGTGCCGGTCTTGGCGTCCAGGGCCCAGACCCAGCCGTCCCAGCCGGACAGGAACATGATCCCGTCGACGACGATCGGGGTGGCCTCGAACGAGTACGTCGACGCGCCGGCGATGATGCCGCTCGTTCCCGCCTGGAACACCCAGGCGGGGGCCAGGCGCCTGACGTTCTCGGTGGTGATCTGGTCGAGCGGGCTGTAGCGCTGCCCGTCGTGGGCGCCGTAGTAGGTGAGCCAGTTCTCCGGCTCGGAGCGGGCCTCGAGGATGCGCTCGTAGGTCACGTTCTCGGTGACCGGCGGCGCGACTTCGCCGCCGGCGACCTTGTGCGTGAGCCTGGCCTGGTCGACGGCCTCGCCCGCGTCCACATATTCGATGGTCATCGGGAAACTCCTCCCTTACGGACGCGGCTGGTCGGGACGGTCGAGGCGGGCTTCCGGCGGCACGTCGCCGAGGACGACGATCGTGCCGGTGAGACCGCGGCCCTCGTCGTTGCCGGTCGGCGAGCTGAACCAGTAGTAGCCGGGGCCGTCGAGGTTGAGCCTGGCCAGGCCCTTCGAGTGGTTGACCAGCCAGATGAACTTGCGGTCGCCGTTGCTGGGCAGCAGCGCGCAGTGCGTGTTCAGGTCGTCGTTGATCAGCGTCAGCTCGAGGTCGCCGCCGTGCGGCAGGACCAGGATCGACGGATCCCAGCAGATCTCGTCGGGCTTGATCCGGATCGTCGCTTCCATCGTGCCGTCGGCCCGCTCCGTGGCCTGGCCGATGTTGCCGGTGTTGAGCACCTTGCCGAGTGCGGCGCTGTTCTGTGCGTTGAGCCCGAGTTTGTCCAGTAGTAGGTCCCGGTCTTGCGCGATCGTCATCGACCTCACCTGTTCTCCGTCGAAGTCACCGTGGACGGGGAAACTACGCCGATTGGAACGGGTCAAGAAGAGGGTGCCGTTCGTCCGCGCGGGGCCACCGTTCAGACCGGAATCAGTACCGACCGAGGTTCATCACCTTGTCCCACGCAACGACGAAGTCGCGGACGAAACCCTCGGCCGCGTCATCGGACGCGTAGGCCTCGGCGAACGCGCGCAACTCACCGTGGGAGCCGAAAACCAGGTCGACGCGGGTCGCCGTGTCGGGTGGCCCGTCGAGCAGATCGACGAAGAACGCGTTGCTGAGCACGCCGTGTTCGAGCGTGCGCAAGCCTCCGACCAGCACGGTCATCTCGGTGGCGGTCAGCGTCAGCTGCCTGGCTTTGTCGACGAGCAGGTGTTCGGCGGGGCGGCGGGCGCGCGGGTCCAGGTAGTTGCGGAACCCATCGGCGAGCGGTTCGAGCGCGGCGAACGAGGCCACGTCGGTCCACTCCGGAGCGGCGTCGGTGCGCCCGGGGGTGAACGGCACGGGAACACCGGCGGCCCGTTCCACGGCGGTGCAGCCCGCGAGCACGATGAGGTCGGCCATCGAGATCCCGTGCCGGAGCGCGTCGAGGGTGCGCAGCACGCGGTCGAGTTGGTCAGGCTTGTTCACCGCCCAGCTCCGCTGGGGTTCGAGCCGGAGACGGCCGCCGTTGGAGCCGCCGCGCTTGTCGCTGTCGCGGAAGGTGGAGGCCGACGCCCAGGCGGTCTCCACGAGCTCGGGGATCGTCAGCCCGGAGTCGAGGATGCGCTGTTTCAGGGCGGCGACGTCGGGGGCGGCCCCGGCGTCGGCCGGCACCGGGTCCTGCCAGATCAGGGGTTCCGGCGGCACCAGCGGGCCCAGGTACCGTTCACGGGGCCCCAGGTCGAGGTGGGTCAGCTTGAACCAGGCCCGGGCGAACGCGTCGGCGAGCTGATCGGGGTTGTCCCGGAACCGTCGCGCGATCGGGCCGTAGGCGCGGTCGTAGCGCAGCGCCAGGTCGGTGGTCAGGAACGTCGGCGGGTGGGTCTTCGCCGGATCGTGCGCGTCGGGCACCGTGCCCGCCCCGGCCCCGCCCCTCGGCACCCACTGCCACAGCCCGGCCGGGCTGAGCGCCACGTCCCACTCGTAGCCGAACAGGTTCTCCAGGTAACTGTTGTCCCACTGCGTCGGCGTCGGTGTCCAGGCGCCGTCCAGCCCGCTGGTGATCGTGTCGCCCGCGTTCCCGGTGCCGTAGCTGTTCGCCCAGCCCAGGCCCTGCTGCGCGAGGTCGGCTCGGGCCGGTTCGGGGCCGAGGTGGTACTTCGGGTCGGCCACCCCGTGGGTCTTGCCGAACGTGTGGCCGCCGGCGATCAGCGCGACGGTCTCCTCGTCGTCGAAGCCCATCCGGCGGAAGGTGACGCGGATGTCACGGGCCGACGCGACCGCGTCCGGGACGGTGTTCGGGCCCTCCGGGTTGACGTAGATCAGCCCCAGCTGGTCGGCCGCGAGCGGTTCGTCCAGGGTACGGACGCCGGTGTGCCGCTCGTCGCCGAGCCAGCCGGCCTCCGGCCCCCAGTCGACGTCGTCGGGGTGGAACACGTCGACGCGCCCACCGGCGTACCCGAACGTCCGGAAGCCCATCGTCTCCAGTGCGCGGTTGCCGGCGAACACCATCAAGTCGGCCCAGCTGATCCGGCGGCCGTACTTCTTCTTGACCGGCCAGAGCAGCCGCCGTGCCTTGTCGAGGTTGCGGTTGTCGGGCCAGCTGTCGACCGGCGCGAACCGCTGCAGGCTCGCGGACGCTCCGCCCCGCCCGTCGCCGACGCGGTAGGTGCCGGCGCAGTGCCACACCATCCGCACGACGAGCGGCCCGTAGTGACCGAAATCGGCCGGCCACCAGTCCTGCGACGTCGTGAGCACGGCGTCGACGTCGTGCGCGAGCTCGTCCAGGTCGAGCGAGCCGAACGCGGCCGGGTAGTCGAAGTCGTCGCCGAGGGGGTCGGGGCGTTTCTGCAGGACGCGGAGGTCGAGACGCTCCTCGGCGGCCCGGGCCGGGCGGGCCTCGAGCGAAGCGGAGTAGGGACGTTCCACCGAGGCGTAGTAACTCGGGGTCGGGGCCGGGAGGCCGAGGCCTCCCCCGTGGGGCTCGGGCACGCGCTGCTCCGTTCAGATGTCCAGTGCTCGACGCACCGCCGAGGCGTTCCGGCGGGAGACCGGGACCATGCCGTCCACGGCGTCGTCGTCCATGACCAGGAAGAGCTCACCTCCCCGCCGCCGCTCGACCTCGCGGATCCGGCCGAGGTTGACCACGTACCGGCGGTGCACGCGCAGGAACCCGGCCGGGGCCAGCTCGTCGCCGAGGCTGTCCAGGCTGGACGACGCCGAGCGCAGCCGGCCCTGGTCGGTGGAGAGCCAGACCTCGTTGCCCTCCGACTCGGCGAACGACACCTCCGGCAGCCGCAGCAGCACGGTGCGGTTCTCGCGGGTCGCGACCACCCGGCGGGGCAGATTCCGGGTCGACGGCTCGGCCGGGGGCTGCGGCTCCTCCGACCCGCCGAAGCACACGAGCATGCCGATCAGCTGGCTGGACAGGAAGACCGGGCGCAGGGTGATCGGCGTCGGCTCGTCGGTGAGATACGTGAACACCTGGGTGGAGCCGATGTAGTCGGGGTTGCGGGAGGCCTGCCGGGCGGCGTACCGGGCCGCGCCGATCAGCTCGGGCAGGCCGGGGGTCCACCGGACCGTGGGGTCGAGCGCGGGTACCCGGGCCGGCACCCCCATCAGCGCGCTCGCGGTCTCGTCGGCGATCACCACCTTGCCGGCTGTGTCCACCGCGGCCAGCGCCTCGGTGGAACCGGCCCGGGCCTGCGTGTACGCCGCGACCAGCTCGGCGGCGCTGTCGCGGGCCCGGCCGCGCAGCAGGCACTGCGTCTTGGTGGCCGCGTTGGCCAGCCAGCTGCCGGCCATCGCCGGGAGCTGGTTGCGGAAACAGGAGATGTTCAGCACCGCGATCGGCTCGCGGCTCACCACGTCACGCACGGCGACGCCGGCGCACACCCAGTCGTGGAAGGCCCGGCACCAGTGCTCGGCGCCGCGCACCAGCACCGGGCCGTGCGCCTCGAGCGCCATCCCCATGCCGTTCGTGCCCGCCGCCGCCTCCGACCAGCAGAACCAGGGCGCGAGGTTGGCCTGCTCGGCGCGCTCGACCGTCGCCGGGTCGCCCCACTCGGCGAGGATCCGGCCGGTCGCGTCGCAGATCGTCACGACCCCACCGGCCACGCTGACGTCGTGCGCCAGCGACGCCGCCCGGAAGCCGAGCTCGGCGAAGACGACGTCGTGCTCGGGGGTGTGGTCGATCTCCGCCACCGCGATCGGCGCCTCGGTGAGGTGCGGATCGACCCGGTACTGCTCCCGGCACCGGTGCCAGGAGATCGCCACTTCGGGTCTGACGCCCAGCACGTGGTCGTCACCCCGGATGAATTGTTCCCAGGCCGCGTACACGGATCCGTAGTGCATGGTGGTAGACCGCCTTTGGTCCGTCACCTTCAGTTTCGTCGCTGTAACAGAACTGCAGCCTCACTCTAGGTACGAATGTCGGGGCTGGCTACCTTTCGGTCGACCGTATGCAGAGTGGCTTCAGTCGAGAGTGGTCAGTGCGGCTGCGGCGGCTTCGGCCAGCCGCTCGACCCGTGTTCCTTGGGCCTCGACGTCCACTCCGTCCACACCCATCACTCCGGCCCGGTACCGGGCATAGACACCTTCGGCGATACACGCGAGCTTCCACAGCGCGAACGCCTGATACCAGGCGATGTCGGACACGTCGTAGCGCGTGGCGCGGTGGTACTCGGCGATCAGATCGGCGCGGCTCCAGAAGCCGGGATTCGCGGCCGGCGACTCGATCAGCTCCTCCTCGCCCGGTTCGCGCCAGGTGGCGGTCAGCCAGCCGAGGTCGGCCATCGTGTCACCGAGCGTAGCCAGCTCCCAGTCCAGGACCGCGTTGACCCGGCCGTCGGCGGCGAGCAGCACGTTGCCGGGACGGTAGTCGCCGTGCACGAGCCCGGTCCGGCGCTGCGGCGGGATCGCGGAGACGAGCCGGTCGTGCACCTCGTCCACCAGCGGCAGCTCGCGGGTGGACGCGGCGTGGAACTGGCGCTTCCAGCGGCGCAGCTGGCGGGCGCTGTAGTCGGCCCGGCGCCCCAGCTCGCCCAGGCCGGCCGCGTCGACGTCGACGTCGTGGATCGCCGCCAGCACGCCGACCAGGTCGCGGCAGGCCGGCCCGCGGGCGTCCGCGGGGTAGGCGGCGCCGTCGTCGTGGCCGGCCACCACGGTGCCCGGCACCAGGTCCATGACGTAGAACGGCGCGCCGAGCACGGTGGCGTCCCCGCACAGCCCGAACGAGTGCGGCACCGGCACCGCGGTCGGCTCGAGCGCGCGGATGACGCGGTGCTCGCGGCCGACGTCGTGGGCGCTCGGCAGCACGTGGCCCCGGGGCGGCCGGCGCAGCACGTAGGTGTCGTTCACGCGGTAGGTGAGGTTGGAGTGCCCCCCGGCGATCAGCGCGAGCTCGGGCTCGCCCTCCAGCGGGATGTCGTTCTCGGCGAACCAGCCGGCCAGTGCCGCTGACGTCATCGGGGCAGCCCTCCTACGACCTCGTCGAACTCTTTCAGCGTGCGGCGGAAGATCTCGGCGACCGGCAGGATCTCGTCCACCCGCCCGGCGACCTGGCCCAGCTGCGCCAGCGACGCCGCCAGGTCACCCTCGTGGTAGAGCGTCGTGACGTGGGCCAGCCGGGCGAACGCGTCGGGGTCCGGCAGGTCGAGCAGCGAGTCGACCAGGTCGGTGCGCAGGACCCGCATCGGGCGGCCGAGAGCGCCGTCGAGCAGCACGGTGTCGGTCTCGGTCGCGGCCAGCACGGCCTGTTTCAGGTTGTCGTGGACGGCCGACTCCGCCGAGGCGAGCATCCGCGTGCCCATCTGCGCGCCCTCCGCGCCCAGGCAGAACGCCGCGGCCAGCGAGCGCCCGTCGGCGACTCCCCCGGCCGCGATCACCGGCAGCCCGCAGCGCTGGGCCACCAGCGGCACCAGCACCATCGTGGACACCTCGCGGGGGTTCTTGAACCCGGCGCCCTCGTTGCCCTCGACGATCAGCCCGTCGACGCCGGCGTCGACCGCCTTGAGCGCGGCCCGCAACGAGGGGACCACGTGGTAGACGGTGAGCCCGGCGTCCTTGAGCAGCGGCGTGTACCGGGCCGGTGGGCCGGCCGAGGTCGTGACGAACCCGACCCGCTCCTCGACGATCATGTCGACGACCCGGGGGTCGCGGGCGACCAGGATCGGGACGTTGATCCCGAACGGCTTGTCGGTGAGGTCGCGGACGCGCCGGATGTCCCCGCGGACCTCCTCGAGCGGCAGCGAGCCGGGCACCAGCCCCATCCCGCCGGCGTTCGACACCGCCGCGACCAGCTCGGGCCGGGCTACCCAGCCCATCGGAGCCGACAGGATCGGCACGTCGACGCCCAGCGCCCGCGTCACGCGGTTCGAGAAGCCCATGCCGCCACGGTAGGGATTCCGCGCCCTGCGAACGGCGGTTCACTACAAGCCGATCTGTGGATATCGCCCGGAAGCGCTCCGAAATGGACCACAATCGACGTCACCTCACCGTCGAGGAGGTCACCATGCGGTTACCCGTGGTCATCGTTCTGCTCGCGGCGGCGCTGACGGCGGCCCCGGTCGCCGGCCCGGCGTCGGCGGCGCCACCGCGGTACCTCGACGCCGGGGCGCCGGTCGAGCAGCGGGTCGCCGACCTCCTGAAGCGCATGACGCTCGACGACAAGATCGGCCAGATGACGCAGGCCGAGCGGGCACCGGCCAGCGCCGACCCGTCGATGGTCACGAAGCTGCGCCTCGGTTCGGTGCTGTCCGGCGGAGGCTCCGCGCCCACCCCGAACACGCCGGCGGCCTGGGTGGAGACGGTCAACACGCTGCAGAAGGCCGCGCTGGCCACGCCGCTGAAGATCCCGCTGCTCTACGGCGTCGACGCCGTGCACGGTCACGGCCACCTGCTCGGGGCGACCGTGTTCCCGCACAACCTCGGGCTCGGCGCCACCCGCGACCGCGGCCTGGTGCGCGACGTCTACGCGGCGACCGCCGAGGAGACCGCGGCCAGCGGCGTGCCGTGGAACTTCTCGCCCTGCGTCTGCGTCACCCGCGACGAGCGCTGGGGGCGCACCTACGAGAGCTTCGGCGAGGACCCGTCGCTGGTCATCGAGATGGAGGGCGCGATCGACGCGCTGCAGGAGAACGGCGTGCTCGCCACCGCGAAGCACTTCGCGGGTGACGGCGACACCGAGTTCGGCACCGGCAACGGCGACTTCACGATCGACCAGGGCGTGACGGTCACCAGCCGGAAGGACTTCGCCCGCGTCGACCTGGCGCCGTTCGTCTCCGCGGTCCGCGAGCACCGCGTCGGGGCGGTCATGCCCTCGTTCTCCAGCGTCGACTGGACCGAGGACGGCGTCGGCAACCCGGTGAAGATGCACGCGAGCAAGGAACTGATCACCGGCTACCTCAAACACCGGCTCGGCTTCGACGGGCTCGTCGTCACCGACTGGGAAGGCATCCACCAGCTCCCCGACCCTTCGGTGCCGGCCACCGCGCCGCGCCCCACCCCGCTGCAGGTCCGCACCGGGGTCAACGCCGGCATCGACCTGTTCATGGAGCCCACCAGCGCGCCGCGGTTCGTCACGCTGCTCAAGGCCGAGGTCACCGCCGGGCGGGTGCCGATGGCCCGGATCGACGACGCGGTCCGGCGCGTCCTGCGCACGAAGTTCCGGCTCGGCCTGTTCGAGCACCCGTACGCCGAAGCCGGCGAGGTCGGCACCGCGGAGCACCGGGCGCTGGCCCGGGAGGCGGTGGCGAAGTCGCAGGTGCTGCTGAAGAACACCGGCCACGCGCTGCCGCTGCGCACCGACTCGCGTCTCTACGTGGCCGGGCGCAACGCCGACGACATCGGCAACCAGGCCGGCGGCTGGACCCTCGACTGGCAGGGCCGTTCCGGGCGGGACACGATCCCCGGCACCACGATCCTCGAGGGCATCCGCGCGGTGGCGCCGGATGTGACCTACAGCGCCGACGCATCGGCCCCGATCGGGAAGGACGACGTCGGCGTGGTCGTCGTCGGGGAGACCCCGTACGCCGAGGGCTTCGGCGACGTGGGCGCACCGCCCTGGCCGACCGGCACGGCGGCGCAGAAGGAGAAGAAGCTCCTCACGCTGCAGCCCGGCGACAAGAAGGTCGTCGACAAGGTCTGCGCGGCCACCGGCACCTGCGTGGTGCTGCTCGTCTCCGGGCGTCCGCAGGTCGTCACCGATCAACTGCCGGTGATGGACGCCCTGGTGGCGTCGTGGCTGCCCGGTAGCGAGGGAGCCGGGGTCGCCGACGTGCTCTTCGGGAAGCGCCCGTTCACCGGCCGGCTCCCGGTGACCTGGCCCCGCACCACGGCCCAGGTGCCGATCAACGTCGGCGACCGGAGCTACCACCCGCTCTTCCCCTACGGCTGGGGCATACGCACCTGACCGGCGGCGTTGCCCCCACGTGCAGCGAGTGAGCGTGGTGGTCGTCGGCGGGGGGCAGGCCGGGTTGTCGGCGGCCTACCACCTCCGGCGCAGGGGGATCGACTTCGTCGTGCTCGACGCGGAGGCCGCGCCGGGCGGGGCGTGGCAGCACCGGTGGGAGTCGCTGCGGATGGCGACGGTGAACGGCATCTTCGACCTGCCCGGCTTCCCGAAGTCGCCGATCGAGCCGGACGAGCCGAGCCGCACCGCGGTGCCGCGGTACTTCGCCGCGTTCGAGCGGGAGTTCGCGCTGCCGATCCGGCGGCCGGTGACGGTGACCGCCGTCCGCGACTCCGGCGCGACGCTCCTGGTCGAGACCGACCACGGCGCCTGGGAGGCCGACGCGCTGATCAACGCCACCGGCACCTGGACCAACCCGGTGCTCCCGCGCTACCCCGGGCACTTCGACGGCATCCAGCGGCACACCTCCGGCTACGTCCGCGCCGAGGACTTCGCCGGCCTGCGCGTCGCGGTGGTCGGCGGCGGGATCTCCGCGCTCCAGCAGCTCGAGGAGATCAGCCGGTTCGCGACGACGTTCTGGTACACGCGCCGGGAGCCGGTCTTCCGCTCGGGCGAGTTCGACCCCGAGGCCGGGCGCCGGACGATCGCGGCGGTCACGGCCGACGTCGAGGCCGGTGAGCCCAGCGGCAGCGTCGTCTCCTACACCGGGCTGACCTGGACGTCGTACGCACGGGCCGCCGAGGAGCGGGGCGTGCTGGAGCGCAGGCCGATGTTCACCGCGCTCGAGCCGGGCGGCGTCCGGGAGGCCGACGGCGGGTTCACCCCGGTGGACGCGATCCTCTGGGCCACCGGCTTCCGGGCCGCGCTCGCCCACCTCGACCCGCTGCACCTGCGCAACGAGCGCGGCGGCATCACGATGACCGGCACCCAGGTCGCCGGCGAGCCCCGCGTCCACCTGATCGGCTTCGGCCCCTCGCAGTCCACCGTCGGGGCGAACCGGGCCGGCCGCGACGCCGCCCGCGCCCTCGCGCAGTACCTCACGATCGCAGCGTGACCTGCTCCTTCGCCCAGCGGTAGTCGGCTTTCCCGGACGGCGACCGGACGATCTCCGGCACCCGGATCACGGCCTTCGGGAGCTTGTAGCGGGCGATGTGCCGGGCGCTCTCGGCGATCAGCTCCTCGTCGCTGACCGGCTCGTTCAGCTCGACGATCGCCACCACCTCGCTCCCCCACCGCGCGGAGGGCCGCCCGGCGACGATCACGTCGCGCACCGCCTCGTGGGCCAGCAGCGCCCGCTCGACCTCCTCGGCGAACACCTTCTCCCCGCCGGTGTTGATCGTCGCGCTGTCGCGCCCGAGCAGCCGCACCCGCCCGTCGGGCCGGAGCTCGGCCCGGTCGCCCGGCAGTGACCAGCGCACCCCGTCCACGACCGGGAACGTGCGCGCGGTCTTCTCCGCGTCCCCGTGGTAGCCGAGCGGGATCCGGCCCCGGCGGGCCAGCCACCCCTCGCCCTCGCCCGGCTTCAGCGTCCGGGTGAGCGTGTCGTCGATGACCGCGGTCTGTTCGTGCGCGTCGAACACCCCGGCCTCGGTCATCGCCCCGGACGCCGAGAGCGCGCTCATCTGGATCCCGGTCTCCGACGCCCCGCCCGCGTCGAGCAGCATGAGGTGCGGGAGCGCGCGCATCAGGCGCTCGCGCATGCCGGGCGAGAGCGGCGCGCCGCCGTTGGAGATCACCGCGAGGCCCGACAGGTCGTACGGCTGCCCGGCGGCGATCGCGCGCTCGATCTCCTCGACGACCGGCAGCACGACGGCGTCGCCGAGCACCGGCACCGAGACGACGCCCTCGGTGACGATCAGCCGCAGCGCCTCGGCCCCGGACAGGTGCCGGGTGTCGTCGAGCAGGATCACCGTCCCGCCGTTGGTGAACGTGTAGAACGCGCTCCACTGCGCGGCGCCGTGGATGAACGGCGGGATCATCAGCACCCGCTGGCCGCCCGGGTTCGCCGTCGCCGCGGCCGCGATCGCCTCGTAGGAGGGGTACGGGTCCGGCGAGCCGAACGGCGTGCCGCCCATCGCGGCGACGTAGATGTCGTCCTGCCTCCACATGACACCCTTCGGCATCCCGGTGGTGCCGCCGGTGTAGAGGATGAGCAGGTCGTCGCCGCTGGTCGCGGGCAGGTCGCCGGGCGTGCCGACGACCGAATCGTAGGCCACCGCCCCGTCCAGCAGCGCGTTGCCGCTGTCGTCGTCGACCTGGATCAGGACGTCCAGGGCAGGCAGCCGGTCGCGGATCTCGCGGACCTGGGGCGCGAACTGGGCGTGGTAGACCAGCGCCCGGGCGGCCGCGTCGGTGAGCAGGTAGAGCAGTTCCTCGGCCACGTACCGGTAGTTGACGTTGAACGGCGCGAGCCGCGCGCGGTGCCCGGCGACCATCGCCTCCACGTACTCGGGGCCGTTACGCAGGTACAGACCGACGTGGTCCTGCCCCGATTCGTGCCCGCGCAGCCCGGCACGCTCCCGCCGGGCGCCGAGCCCGCGCCCGGCCAGGTAGCGCGCGAGGCCGTCGGCGCGCTCGTTCAGCTCGCGGTAGGTGAGGCGGCGGTTTCGCCACACCACGGCCTCGGTGTCGGGAATGGAGTCGGCGACCGTCTGGAAGACCTGAGCCAGGTTGAAATCGACCACGGGCGTCTCCCGAAATAGTGGGGAAACCTCGGCGCAATTCTGTGATCGTAAGTGAACTGTCGTTCGCACGGTGGAGAACCGATGCCAAATCCGTATCTGGCCGGCGCGCACGCCCCGGTCTCCCGCGAGATCACGCTCACCGACCTGACGATCACCGGCGCGCTACCGGAGAGCCTCACCGGGCGGTACCTCCGCAACGGGCCCAACCCGATCGGCGAGATCGACCCGGAGACCTACTCCTGGTTCACCGGCGACGGCATGGTCCACGGCGTGCGGCTGCGTGCGGGACGCGCCGAGTGGTACCGCAACCGCTGGGTGCGCGGCCCGCTCGCCGCGTCGAAACTCGGGGAGGCGGAGCGGCCGGGTTCCGGCGAGGCGGGGATGGACCTCGCCGGGGCCAACACGAACGTGCTGGCCTACGCCGGGCGCACGCTCGCGCTCACCGAGGGCGGCATCACCAACCTCGAGCTCGACTACGACCTCGACACCGTCGGGCCGTGCGACTTCGACGGGACGCTGACCGGGGGCTACACCGCCCACCCCAAACGCGATCCCGCCACCGGTGAGCTGCATGCGGTGTCGTACTCGTTCGCCCGCGGCGACCAGGTGCAGTACTCGGTGATCGGCGTCGACGGCCGGGCCCGCCGCACGGTCGACGTCACGGTCGGCGGCCCGGTGATGATGCACGACTTCTCCCTGACCGAGAACTACGTCGTGCTCTACGACCTGCCGGTCACGTTCGACCTGGACCGGGCGATGTCCGGGGAGCCCGGCATCCCCTACAGCTGGAAACCCGGCTACCGGACGCGGATCGGCGTGCTCCCCCGCGAGGGCGGCGACGCCGACGTGCGCTGGTTCGACATCGAGGCGTGCTTCGTCTTCCACACGCTCAACGCCTACGAGTCCGGCGACCGGCTGGTGATCGACCTCGCCCGCCACCCCAAGCAGTTCGACGCCGACGACGAGGTCGACGGCACGATCAGCACCCTCGAGCGCTGGACCGTCGACCTGCGCGCCGGCACCGTCACGTGCACCGCACTCGACGACCGTCACCAGGAGTTCCCCCGCATCGACGAGCGGTTCGCCGGGCGCAGGCACCGCTACGGCTACACGATGGCGCTGACACCGGGCGCGTCCACGCTCAACACCACGCTGCTCCGGCAGGACCTGGTCAGCGGAGCCACCCGGAGCCGCGATTTCGGCCCCGGCACCGCGATCGGCGAGTTCGTGTTCGAGCCCGCGTCACCCGACGCCCCGGAGGGCCACGGCTACCTGCTGGGTTTCGTCTCCCGGCTGGCCGACGACACGACCGAGCTGGCGGTCCTCGACGCCGAGACCCTGGATCCGGTCGCGGCCGTCCACCTGCCGGTACGGATACCGACCGGGTTCCACGGGAACTGGCTACCCGATCTCTGACGCCGGGACCGGTTTGCCGTAGAGCCAGCCCTGCCCCAGGTCGCAGCCCTGGTCACGCAGCCAGTCGCGCTGCACGTCGGTCTCGACGCCCTCGGCCACGACCTTCAGGTCGAGGGCACCGGCCATCGCCAGCACCGCACGCACGATCGACTCGTTCGCGCCCTGCTCGCCCACCTCGGAGACGAACGACCGGTCCAGCTTCACGATGCCGACCGGCAGCCGGTTGAGGTAGCTGAGCGACGAGTAGCCGGTGCCGAAGTCGTCGACCGCGAGCGTGACGCCCAGCCCGCGCAGCTCGTCGAGCGTGGCGAGCGCGGTCTCCAGGTCCTCCATGACGCCGGACTCGGTGATCTCCAGCCAGAGCGCGTCGGGCGGGAGGCCGGTCTCGTCGAGCACGTCGCGCACGATCGCGACCAGTTCCCGGTCACGCAGCTGGCGCACCGAGATGTTCACCGAGATGTGCAGCGGCCGGTCGCCGGGGCCGCGCTCGGCCCGCCAGGTCGCGAGCTGGGTGGCCGCCTCACGCAGCAGCCAGGCGCCGGCGTCGACGATCAGGCCGGTCTCCTCGGCGATCGGGACGAACCGCAACGGCGAGATCAGGCCCAGCGTCGGGTGCCGCCAGCGCATCAGCGTCTCGTAGCCGTCCAGCTCGCCGGTCGACAGGTCGACGATCGGCTGATAGGTCGGGTAGAGCTCGCCGCGTTCGAGGGCGCCGCGCAGCTCCTGCTCGAGCGTCATCCGGTCGCGCACGTCGTCGCGCATCCGGGTGTCGAACCGGGCGTAGGTGTTGCGGCCGGTCGCCTTCGCCTCGTACATCGCGGTGTCGGCGTCGCGGATGAGCTCGAGGGCCTCGGCTCCGCTCACGGCGCTGGCCACCCCGATCGACGCGGAGGTCACGACCTCGCCGACCGAGAGCAGGAACGGACGGGAGAACAGGTCGAGCACCCGTCCCGCGGTCGCCTCGGCGAGCGTGCGGGCGGACGGGCCGGCCAGGACGACGACGAACTCGTCGCCGCCGGTCCGGCAGACCAGGTCGGTGCCGCGGAGGTTGGCCGAGAGCCGGCCGGCGACCGCGCAGAGCAGCTCGTCGCCGACCCGGTGGCCCCAGTGGTCGTTGATCATCTTGAAGCGGTCGAGGTCGATGAACAGGAGGCTGATCTCCTGGCCGTCGGCCACGGCCCGGTCGCCCCAGGTCGCGATCGTCTCGCTGAGCAGTTCCCGGTTGGGGAGATCGGTGAGCGCGTCGTGCGTGGCGCGGCGGCGGATCGCGTCCTCGGCCCGGGCCCGGGAGTTGTTCGACCGGACCACCCGGAACAGCAGCGCGAGGACGATCAGGCTGCAGAGCACCGCGCGCACCCACCGGTCGAGCGCCCCGCCGACCGGCTCGGCGGTCATGACCCCGATCGGGATCAGCAGCACCACCGCGATCACCACGGTCCGGGCCCGGGACAGGTCACGCACGACGATCTGCTGCGGCTCGGTGAGCGTGCGCATCGACGGGTGCAGGGTCGCGGCGCCGAAGAGCAGGAACGCGGCCGTGTAGAGGGCGTCGACGTAGTGGGCGGGCAGGTCGGCCAGGTTGCCGTCGCGGACGCTGTACAGGAAGTCGCCGCCGAACAGGCTCGCCGAACCGACGATGAGCAGCCACAGCGTCGGCGCGCGGACCCCACCGGCGAGGGCGAGCTGCGCGACGAGCACGACCAGCACGACATCGATGACCGGGAAGAACGAGTTGGCCAGCTGGATCAGCGGCAGCCCGGTCCGCTCGATCGAGGGCTGCACCAGGTACGTCCACGCCAGCAACGCCGAGGCGACGCCGACGAGCACCGCGTCGACCCAGGCGGGGTCGTCCTCGTCGGCCCGGCGCCGCCGCAGCAGACCCGCGAACGCGTACGCGCTCATCAGGTAGCCGGGGATGACCACGACGTTCGGGATCATCGCCATCGGCGTCGGCGGCGAGACGGCCGTCTCCGGAACGATGATCCGGATGGCGATCCCGGTGAGGAACAGCAGACCGGCGACGCACATGTGCTGCCAGGGCGCCCGGTCGCCGGGCCGGGCGACCCGGGCCGTGCCGAAGCCCAACGCCGCCAGCCCGACCAGGACGCCGGCCAGCCCCACCGGGCCTCGCAGCGGTTCGGGCCCGAACCCGACCACCAGCAGGCCGGCCGCGGCGGCGCCGGTCAGCGCCCACGACCCGGCACGGACGCCGCGCGGTGGGGCGCCCGGCCGCACCGGAAGCACGGAGCCGGTGCGCTCGGGCACGAGCACTCGGGTCACACCTGCACCGATCGGCACTTCGGGGGTCGGTCTTAGTCACCGCTGGATAGGGTCCGGCGATGCTGACGTTGTTCGCGGTGGCCGCCGGGCTCGAACTGATCGGCGTCGCGTTCGACGTCGCGGTGCTGCAGTGGGTCGCCAAACCGCTGCTCGCGCCCCTGCTGGCGATCTACCTGCTGCGGCGGCGGGGGTTCGGTCCGGTGGTCGTCGCGCTCGGGTTCGCCACCGCCGGGGACGTCGCTCTGCTGATCGACGACGAGCGGGCGTTCCTCGTCGGCATGGCGTTCTTCCTCGGGACGCAGGCGTGCCTGATCAGCGTGTTCACCCGGCGGGGACGGCTGCGGCGCGGGGCTCTGGCGGGGTACGCGGTGCTCTGGGCGGGCGCGAACGCCGCGCTGTGGGAGCGGCTGGGCGACCTGCGCGTGCCCGTGCTGGTCTACAGCCTGGCGCTGAGCGTCATGGCGGCCACCGCAGCGGGCATCTCCCGGCGGGTCGCGGCCGGGGGTGCGCTGTTCCTGGTGTCGGACTTCCTGATCGGGCTCGGGGCGGCCGACATCACGGTGCCGGGCCAGGACCTGCTGGTGATGGTGACCTACATCGCCGCGCTGGCGCTCATCGTCACCGGCTGGGCCCGCCTTGACCCCGACGCCGAATTAGGTAAGCCTCAGTCATGAGCATCATCGAGGCGTTGCGGACGGGGACCCGGGACCACCACCACCGCCTCGAGGAGCACCTCGACCTACCCGGCCGCATCCGGACGCCGGGCGACGCCGGTGCGGTGCTGGCCGCGTTCCTGGCCGCCTGGGAGCCGCTGGAGGCCTCGCTCGCCGCCACTCCCGGCTGGGGGTCGCTCGGTCTGCCCGCGGACCTCGGCACGTCCTCCCCGCTGCTCCGCGCCGACCTCGGCGCGGTGGGCGGCGCGGAGCTCCCCCCGGCGCCGAGCCCGCCGTTCGGCTCGCTCCCGGCCGCGGTCGGCGCCCGGTACGTGCTGCTCGGCAGCGCGCTGGGCGGGCAGGTGCTCGCGCCGGAGATCCGGCGGGTGCTCGGGCCGGGCGCCCCCGACGCGACCCGCTTCTTCCGGCGCGAGGGCCGCAACCCCGGCCGCGAGTGGCGTGACTTCCGGGTGGCGCTGGCCGCCCGCCCCTGGACCGCCGCCGAACGCGACGAGGCGGTCGCGTCCGCCCGCGCCACCTTCGACCACATCGCCACCACCGCGATCCGCTGCGGCATCACCCCGGGTCCGCCCACGGAGGCGGTGGCCTAGCGGATGACCTGGCAGTAGTGGGTCGTGGATCGGGCGTGGGCGGCCGTTGCTTCGCTGGATCCGGGTCGCGGGGATCGGGCCGGATACGTACCCGCTCGGTCCGGGTGATCGCGGACACGGCTTAGTGCCTAGGATCCGCCCTCCGCAACATTTGTCCTGCACGGTCCGGCCAGGTTGGGTGGAGGGCGGCTCGAGGCTGGACCGGTGGCCGCCGACCGGCCTTCGACCAGCGGCGCGATCGTGCTCCGGCTCTGATGACTTACCGGACGCCCGCTAGTGCGCTTCCCACTCGAGGGCAACGGTTTCTAGGGCGCGGGTGGCACTGTTTCTCGGCCCGACGACAGCCTGCACCGACCTCTTCCCGGGCCTACGCCGACTTCCCGGCGCTACCGCAGCCCGCGTAGGCCCGAGAACGCGTTCGAGCCCTCCGAAACTCGTCGGTGCCAGGCCGCGAACCCGCCCGGCATTCGTGGTCAGGGCACTACCGTGCCCGCTTCCGCGCCGCCCGCCTCCGCCCCGGCCCGCACCGCCGCCCCATGCCGCAGCGCGCTGCGCCGCGCCACCCCGTGCCGCGCCGCCCCGCCCCGCGCCGTGTCGTGTCGTGCCGCCCCGTGCCGGCCCGCCCCGCCCCATGCCGCCCCATGCCGCGAATGCCGTGCCGGGCCGCCCCATGCCGCGCGTGCCGTGCCGGGCCGCCCCATACCGCGCGTGCCGTGCCGGGCCGCCCCATGCCGCACCGCACTGCGCCGCCCCGCGCCGCACTGCGCCGCCCCGCACCGCGCCGCCCCGTGTCGTGTCGTGTCGTGTCGTGCCGCACCGTGCCGCGCGTGCCGTGCCGTGCCGGGCCGCCCCGCCCCGCGCCGCCCCGTGTCGTGTCGTGTCGTGCCGGACCGCCCCATGCCGTGCCGGGCCGCGCCGCCCCGCGCTGCGCCGTGCCGCGCCACCTCGTGCGGTGTCGCACCGCACCGTGCCGTGCCGCCCCCGTGCCGGCCGCCTCGCCCCGTGCCGTGCCGTGCCGCGTCCCGCGCCGTGCCATGCCGTGCTTCGGGCCATGCGACAGCGGGACCCGCCCCACGCCATGCTCCGTGCTCCGTGCTCCGTGCTCCGTGCTCCGTGCCTGCGCTCGCGCCCCGAGCTGCTGCGCCGGAAGAGCCCGCCGCGACCAGCTCGGCGGGCGGTCGTCCGCCGTCCTTCAACCCGCGGTCACATGAGCAACCCACCGTCGTCGAACGCTGCTTCAACCGGCTTGAACAGTTCCGCGTCCTGGCCACCCGAACTCATCCTCGCCGCGATCGCGCTCCGGTTCCGATGGCCGGCAGGACACTCGCCCGCCGAGGCGGTTCACGGAGAGGTCGTCGGGCGGGCTCGCTCCCGGCACCGCGTCAATAGCCATTCACCCGATGCGCGGCCAGGTCGCTGGCCGGACCACCATGATCCCGACCACCCCGTGCGTCGCGTCACCGTAGCCGCACCCACCCGTGCCCCACGCGGTCCGGCGATGAAGCCGGTGAGCACGATCGCACCGCCGCGACTAGGTGCGGGATCACGGCCCGCGCCGTAGCCCACCCCCGGTGAGGTTCACCCCGAGCACGTCGTCCCAGGCCGCCTGGTCCTCCTCGCCGGACGTCCCGCGGTACGCCACCGACGCGCAGAGCTCGACGCCCATGATCTCGACGCCCGAGGACGCGCGCCGGACCGCGGGACCGCACCCCTGACCACCGGCCGGGGCCCACCCGCCGCGACCGACCCTTCATCACCGGCCCGTGCGCCGGCGTCTCCGAGGCCCGATGCCGGGCCACGCCGGTTCGGCGTGGCACGACGACGTCCCGGGCACGGTGCCGGCCGGGAGCTAGTCGGCGTCGAGTTTCCGGAGCACGGGCAGAACGGTCTCGCCGAAGAGCAGCATGTCCTGGTCGTACTCCGGGAAGATCAGCATCAGCCCGTCGAGCTCGGCCTCGGTGACGATCGTGCGGATGTGCTCGACGACCGTGTCGGCGGAGCCGCTGACGTACGGCGTCTGGAACACGGCCGAGCCGGTCGCGCCCTCGGCCCAGGCGCGGGCCCGGTCCTCGGGGAAGCCCCAGGACTCACGCATCGCGGCGAGCGCCTCGCGGTCGAGGCCCTCGCTCCAGCGGCGTACCTTCTCGGCCGCGCCGGCGTCGGTCTCGTCCTGCACGACCATCAGCATCGAGTACGTCTTCACGTCCCGCCCGGCGTCGGCGGCCTTCCGGTGGACGTCGCGGGAGAAGTCGCGCATGTCCTCCAGCGAGTTCGCCGACAGGAACGCGCCGTCGGCGTACGCGGCTTGGAACGCCCGTCCGGCCGGGGACTGGCCGGCGCTGATGATCGTCGGGCGCACCTCGGGGTGCGGACGGGACTCGGCGTCACGCAGCGTGTAGAACTCGCCGTCGAGCGTGACGCTGTGCTCGGACCAGAGCCGCAGCACCGCCTCGGTCCACTCGGCGGTCATCCGGTAGCGATCCTCCTTCGAGAGGTCGCTCCACAGGTCGTACTGGACGAACTCCGCCGCATAGGCGCCGTTGACGATGTTCATCCCGGCGCGACCCCCGGAGATCTGCTGCAGCGTGGTGAACATCTTCGCGGCGATGCCCGGGTTGTGGACATTCGCGTGCACCGTCGCCCAGATCTTGACGCGCTCGGTGGCCTCGGCGAGCGCCGACATCATCGTTATCGACTCGAGGCTCTCGCCCCAGTGGTCGGTGGTGCCGCCGAACCCGCGCCACTTCGCCATCGACATGATGAAGTCGAGCCCGATGGCTTCCGCGTGCCTCGCGGCGCGCTTGTTGTAGGCGTAGGTGGCCTCCGGATGCGGAGCGGTGGTGGAGAGCATCCAGCCGCCGCTGCCGATCGGCAGGAAGATCCCGTACTCCTTGGCGGCCACGTCAGTCCCTTCGCCGAACCGGACAGCGGGCACATTACCTGGGCCGGGGACCGCGAGGTCCACAGAGGATCAGTGGCACCGGAGCGCTACCGTCTGTGCATGGCTAAGCGTCGGCGTCTGAAGACGGTTCTGTTCCTGACGGCACTGGGAGTGTCGGCGACCGCGGTCGCCGTGGTGGTGGCGCGCCGCCGGGAGGAGGCCGAGCTGCGCGAGAGCGGCGTCCTCCCGCTGGAGTACGGCGCCGAGCCGGTCCTCGACGCGGTGACCACCGAGCGTTAGCAGGGGCGGGGCTCGGGTCAGCGGCCCGAGCCCCGCCAGGCGGGCCGCAGCGCCGGGGAGAAGGTGCTGAACGGCCGGCCTCCGCGCGTGAGCGTAGGCGTGCGAAGGGTCACAGCCGTTACGAAGCAAAGGTCCCATTGCGACGCATGTGCTTACTCTGAACGCCTTCGACGGGATTCGACGCGGAATCCGAGGAGGCGCCTGTGTGGGACACCGAGCGTTATCCCCTGCACGAACCCGGCAGTGCGAGCTGGCGGGACGTCATCAGCACGGTCCACGCCGAGCTCGCCGCGCACGGCTGCAGCGTGCTCCCCGATTTCGTCCGGCCGGAGCTGCACGAGACCCTGCGGGCCGAGGGCGCGTCGGTGGCGCCGCTCGCCCACTACGACGTCGAGACGGTGAACGTCTACAACATCGCGCTCGACGAGTCGCTGCCCGCCGACCACCCGGCGCGCATCCCGATGCGCCGGGAGAACGCGTTCACCGCCCGCGACCTGATCCCGCCCGACGCGCTCATCCAGCGCCTCTACACCGACGCGGACTTCCAGCGCTTCCTCGCGGCCTGCTTCGGCAAGCCGCGGATCCACGAGCTCGCGGACCCGCTGGCCGGGTTGTGCCTGAACGTGGTGGCGCCCGGCCGGGGCCATCCGTGGCACTTCGACACCAACGAGTTCGCGGTCAGCCTGCTCACCCAGGCACCGGAGGGCGGCGGCGTGTTCGAGTACTGCCCGGAGATCCGCACCGCCCGGGCCGAGAACTTCGGCGACGTGCGCGCGGTCATCGAGGGCCGCGGGCGGCCGCCGCGCCGGCTCACGCTGCGCCCCGGGGACCTGCAGCTGTTCCGCGGGCGGTTCGCGATGCACCGGGTGACCACGGTGACCGGCACCCGGCCACGGCACACCGCGATCTTCTCCTACACCGAGCGTCCCGGGGTCATCGGCAGCGCGGCGCGCACCCGGCAGCTCTTCGGCCGCACGCTGGCCGCCCACGAGGCCGGCGCGACCGTCCGCGGTGACCAGTTACTCGACTGAGAGGCCTCCGCTGGTGACGAGCGACGAGACCGGCAAAGTTTCCTTCGACCACATCTACTCGCGTCCCGACCCGCGGCCGTTCTTCCGGACGCTGCGCGAGTTCGAGTACGGCATCCCGGGCGTGGCCGCGCCGCGGTTCGCCCGCCTGTTTGCCGAGTACCGCGCCGCGCGGGACGTCGCCACCCCGAGGGTGCTCGACCTGGGGTGCTCGTACGGCGTCAACGCCGCTCTGCTGCGCTGCGACGTCACGCTCGCCGAGCTGTATGACCGATACACCGCGGTCGGCGGGACCCGCGCCGCGCTGCTGGCCGCCGACCGGGCGCTCGTGCGGTCGCGTCCCCGGCCGGAGCGGGCCTGGTTCACCGGACTGGACCCGTCCGCCCCGGCGCTCGAGTACGCGGTCGCCGCCGGTTTCCTCGACGACGCGGTCCACGCCGACCTGGAGGCCGGTGAACCGGAGGAGGCGCAGCGGGCCCGGATCGCCGGCACCGACCTGGTGATCTCCACCGGCTGCATCGGCTACGTGACCGAGAAGACGCTGCTGCGGATCGTCGACGCGGCCGGGGACCGTCGGCCGTGGATGGCGCACTACTGCCTGCGGATGTTCCCCTACGATGCGATCGCCGGTCACCTCGACGACCTCGGGTACGACACGGCGCCGATCGGCGAACCGGTCCGGCAGCGGAGGTTCGCCACCGCCGACGAGCGGTCGTCCGTCCTGGACCGCCTGTCCGAGCTGGGCGTCGACCCAGCCGGCCGGGAGACCGACGGTTGGTTCTACGCCCAGCTGCACATCTCGCGCCCCCGGAGAGAGCCGTGACCCGCACCTTCGCCAACGAGGATCACCTCCCCCGCTCGCCGTTGCCCACGCTGGAGGACAGCTGCGCCCGGTTCCTGGACTGGTGCGCGCCGCTGCTGACCGCGGAGCAGCGCGCGGCCACCGAGGCGTCGGTGACCGAGTTCCTGGGCGGCTCCGGGCGCACGCTCCACGCCGCGCTGGAGAAGTACGACGCGAGCGAAGGCGTGCACAGCTGGCTGGACACCTTCTGGCCCTACCGCTACCTGGGCCGGCGCGACCGCATCGCGCTCAACGCCAACTTCTTCTTCCTCTTCCGCGACGCCCCGCTCGGCCAGGTGGAGCGGGCGACCGCGCTCATCGCCGGAGCCCTGGCGTTCAAACAGGCGGTCGACGCCGAGGAGCTGCCACCCGCGGTCGTGCGTGGGGTGCCGCAGACCATGGAGCAGAACAAGTACCTGTTCTCGACCACGCGGATCCCCGGCGCGGTGCAGGACACCGTCCGCGGGCCGTACGGCAAGGGGTGGGACGGCCCGTCCACGGCCCGGCACATCCTGGTGCTCCACCGCGGCACGATCTACCGGCTCGACGTCGTCGGGCACACCCTGGACGAGATCGCCGCCGGTCTGCGCGCGGTGCTGGCCGGCGGGCGGCGGACCGAGTACCCGGTCGGGCACCTCACGACGAAGGCCCGCGCCGAGTGGGCGGCCGACCGGCGGGCCCTGGACCCGGCGTTGCTGGACGAGGTCGAGAGCGCGTTGTTCTGCGTCTGCCTGGAGGACCTGACGCCGGCCTCCGATCTGGAGGCGGCCGACCAGCTGCTGCACGGCGACAGCGGCAACCGCTGGTTCGACAAAGCGGTGTCGTTCGTCGTGTTCGCCGACGGCCGGGCCGGGATCAACGTCGAGCACTGCGAGCTCGACGGCACCACGATCCTCGGGTTCACCGACTTCGTGCTGAGCTACGCGCCGGACGACTACGCGGAGACGCCGCAGGGGGTCCCGGTCGCGCGTCCGCTCGAGTTCGCGCTGGACGACGCGCAGCGCGCGGCGGTGCGCGACGCGGCGGCCTCGTTCGCCGACTACGCCGCGGCCACCGCGACGACCGTGCTGACGTTCACCGACTTCGGCTCCGACCGGGCCAAGAGCCTGCGGATGTCGCCGGACGCGTTCCTGCAGATGACCTATCAGCTGGCCCATCGGCGCGCGAAGGGCGTCACCGGGGCCACCTACGAGTCGATCGGCACCCGGCAGTACCAGTGGGGCCGCACCGAGGCCATGCGGGTGGTCACCCCGGAGGCCGTGGCGTTCGTCGACACGATGGAGGATCCGGCCGCCGGGGACGCCCGGAAGCGCGACGCGTTCCGTGCGGCGGCCGAGGCCCACGTGCGGCGGGCGACGGAGTGCCGGCTCGGGCGGGCCCCGGAGCAGCACCTCTGGGAGCTGCAGCTGATCCAGCGGCGGCGCGGCGCCGAGCTCGGCGTCGACACCGAGCCCGCCCTGTTCTCCACGCCCGGCTGGCTGATCATGCGCGACGACTACCTGAGCACGAGCTCGGCTCCGTCGACGTCGATCGACTACTTCGGGTTCGGGTCGACGAGCAGCACGTGCATCGGCGTCGGCTACGTGCTGCTGCCGGACCGGGTGGCGATCCACCTCAGCACGCCTCGCGCGGTGGAGGACGGCATGGCCGCGTTCGCCGCGCAGCTCGGCGTCGCGGTGCGTGAACTCACCGCGCTACTCGAGGGTTAGCGCGAGCACGCCGGTGTCGGTGGCGACCAGAAGGAGCGGGCCGGTGGCGTGGAGGGCGCGCGGGGGCGCGTCCAGGTCGACGAGCGTGACGCCGCCGGTCGACGGGGTCCAGAGGCGCAGGGTCGCGTCGGCCGCGCTCGCGGTGGCGACGACGAGCGGGCCGGCGGTGGTGGTCACGGCCGCGACGGCGACGACCCCGGTGTGGCCGGGGTCGGGAGGGAGCGGGTCGCCCAGGCGGACGCCGAACGTCGTCCAGAGCGAGACCAGGCCGCCGGCGTCGGCGAGCAGGATCCCGCCGGGCGCGCCGGTCACGTCGACGAGCGACTCGTGGCCGAGCGCGGCGAGCCGGGTGGCCGGGGGCGCCATCGAGGAGCGCCGGCCGGTGACCGCAGCGGAGCTCCAGACGTCGACGGTGAGCGCACCGGAGAGCGTGACGACCTGGTCGCCGAACGAGCGGTCGGGCACCGACGTCATCGCGCCGATCCCGTCGGTGCGGTAGAGCTCGCCGAGCGGCTCGGCGGTGAGCGGGTCCCACAGCCGCACCGCACCGTCCTCCTCGCCGGTGACCAGCACGGTCCGGCCGTCGCGCAGCCCGGCCAGCCACCCGGGGTCCTCCGGGTGGCGTCCGTGCGTGGGGGCGGGGATCACGGCCGGGGCCAGCGCCCGGACCGCGGCCGGCCGCGCGGGCAGGGGGTCGCCGGTCAGCGCGTCCCAGCGGTGGAGCCGGTCACCGCCGGCGACGACGTAGGTGCGGCCGTCGGGTGCCGTCACCACCGCCGAGGAGCGCACGGCTCCCCCGGCCGCGACCGGCAGCGGCGCCCCGGTCCCCAGGTCCCAGCGGTGCAGACCCGACGGTCCGACACCGGCCACGATCGACTGCCCGGTCGGCAGCGTCGCCACCGTGAGCGTGTCCACCGGGCCGGTCGACGCGCGCCACCGGGTCGCGACGGTCGGTCCGGCCACGACCGGCCACCCGCCCGGCGCCGGGCGGAACCCGCCGGCGTCGGCGAACGTCGCCGGGTCGAGCCCGTCGGGGACGATCGGCTCGGCGAACTCGTCCTCCGCGATCAGGTCCCCGATCGAGTACACGTCCTGGCAGCTCACGCACTGGTAGTGCCCGGCGAGCCGGGTGATCGTGCGGGCCCAGGCGACGTCGCCGCGCAGCGCCACCATCGCCGCGATCAGGCACCAGACCGCGGCCGGCGGCGCCGTCTCCGGCACACCGGCCCGGGCGACCGCGACCGCGACCCGGGCGAAACCGTCCCAGCCGGGGCCGAACAGGTCGGGCGCGGCCTCGATCTCGTCGGCCAGCGACGCCCAGCCCGGCACGTCGCGGGCGTCCGCACGCAGGTCCGGAACCGCCGGCGGCGCGCCGGGCGGCCCGAGCGGATCGCCGAACCCGTCCACCTCGTCCTGTTCCTCGCAGGTCGGGCAGGTCAGCGTCACGTACCCCTCGCCGGGCGAGAGGAACGACCACATCGCGCCGCCGCTCGGGTGCCCGGCGAGCGTCACGCACGCGAGCGCGAAGTAACTGTCGCCGAGGCCGGCGCGTTCGCGGAACAGCTCGAGCGCGCCGGCCTCGGCCACCGCGAGCGCCGCGGTCAGGCTCTCCTGGAGGCCGTCGGCGACCGGGCCCTCGTAGTAGTCCGCTCCCGCGGTGACCCAGAAGCCGATCTCGGTCCAGAGTTCGGCGCGTTCCTCGACCGACAGCGCGGGCGCCAGGTCGACCAGGTGCGGGATCGCGGCCGACGTGATGTCGTACACGGTTCCCTGGTGCAGCAGCTCGGACCGGAGCTCGTCCCACGACTCGCCGAGCTGCCGCCGGGTCAGCACCTCACGGAGTGCGTCGAGCGCCTGTTCGGTCGAGAACGAGGCATCGAACTCGAGCCAGAGCGGACTGTCGAGCGGCAACTTCGCGAGCATGCCGCACCCTACCGAACGCCGTACATAGTGGATCCGGGGACCGATTCACCAGACCCTAGGGGACGGCGGGCGTGCGCCGGACCCACAGCGCGGCCACGACGGCGACCAGCGAGATGACCCCGCCCCAGACGAACGCGGCCTGCACCCCGTCGGCGGTCGCGGTCACGGTGTCGGCGCCGCCGGCGAGCCCGGCGGCGGTCGTGCGGGAGAGCACCGTGACGAACAGCGCGGTGCCGGCCGCTCCGGCGACCTGCTGCAACGTACTGATCACCGCGCTGCCGTGGCCGTAGAGGTCGGCCGGGAGGCTGCCCAGGGCCGAGGTCATCAGCGGCGTGAGCATCAGGGCCAGCGCGGACATCACCATGACGTGGAACAGCACCACGAGCGCGGTCGACGTCTCCGGGCCGACGGTGGCGAGCAGCCAGAGCGCGGCGCTGAGCACGACCGTGCCCGGGAGCACCAGCGGTTGCGGGCCGAACCGGTCGTAGAGGCGCCCGACCAGCGGTGAGAGCGTGCCCATCGCGAGGCCGCCGGGCAGCACGAGCAGACCGGCCGCGAGCGTGCTCAGACCGTGGACGCTCTGCAGGTAGATCGGGAGCAGGATGAGCGCGCCGAACAGCGACATGAAGCCGGCGATCATCACCAGCACCGAGACCGTGAACGAGCGCTGGGCGAAGACACGCAGGTCCATCAGCGGGCCGCGGCCGCGCTGCAGGGCCCGCTGGCGCCGGACGAACAGGACGAGCGCGACCAGGCCGACGACGACCGGGATCCACGGGGCGACCGGGGCGTGGCCGCCGCTCTCGCCGAGGCCGGCGAGGCCGTAGATGAGGCCACCGAAGCCGGCCGCGGAGAGCACGAGCGAGAGCACGTCGAGGTGGGCACGCCGGGGCGTGGTCACGTTCCGGACCTTCCAGGCCCCCAGCGCCAGGCTGAGAAGCGCGATCGGCAGGACGACGAGGAACAGCCAGCGCCAGCTCAGCCGGGAGAGGACCAGGCCGGACACGGTCGGGCCGATCGCCGGGGCCACCGAGATGACGATCGAGATGACGCCCATGATCCGGCCCCGCGAACCCGGCGAGACCAGGCTCATCGCGGTGGTCATGAGCAGCGGGATCATCACGCCGGTACCGCCGGCCTGCACGACCCGGCCGAGCAGCAGCACGCCGAAGCCGGGAGCGGCCGCGGCGATCAGCGTGCCGGTGCTGAAGAGCCCCATCGCGGCGACGAACACCTGGCGGACGCTGAACCGCTCCATGACGAACCCGGTGGCGGGGATCACCACCGCCATCGTGAGCAGGAAGCCGGTGGTCAGCCACTGGCCGGTGGCGGCGGAGACGTTCAGGTCGCTCATCAGCCGGGGCAGGGCCAGCGACATCACGGTCTCGTTGAAGATGACGACGAAGGTCGAGATGACCAGCAGGCCGATGAGGTTGCGGTCAGCGGGGCTGAGCCGCTGCTCCGTCGAGGGGGCGGTCCGAGGGGCGTCGGCAGCGAGGGTCACGGGCCCAGCTTAGTGGCAGTGACTGCCATGTCGGCACGCGCTAGCATCGGGTCCGTGACCGACATCACCAGTCTTCGGGAGCGCCGCCGGCTGGCCACCGCGGCCGAGATCGAGGCCGCGGCGCTGGAACTGTTCGCGTGCGGCGGGTCCGAACACACCACCGTCGACGACATCGCCGCGGCGGCCGGCGTCTCCCCGCGGACGTTCTTCCGCTACTTCCCCACCAAGGAGGACGCGGTCCTCGGCGTGAAGCGCGACTTCTACGCGGCGGTCAGCGAGCGCATCCCGCCCGGTGCGATCGGGTTCGACGACCTCGCCGGGGCCACCGCCGAGGCCCTGGAGTCGTTCAGCGCCACGTTCCTGCACCGGATGGTGCGGGTGCGCTGTCTCGGAGAGCACGACGCCAACCTGCGCCACCGCGCGCTGCTGCTCGACGCCGAGCAGTGCCGTCAGCGCCAGCGGCACCTCGGCGGCGACATGCACGCCCGCCTGCTCGTCGAGACCCTCGCGGTCGCCCTGAACACCGCGCTCGACGACTGGGCCATCCGCCGCCACCACGGCGAGGACGCCGACCTCGCCGGGGTCTTCCGCGCCACCTGCGCCCAGCAGAGGGCGCTGTTCCAGCTCGGATGACACCCGACTGGTCGAACTTCGAGGACGCGTTCGGCGTCGCGTTCGCGGCAACGGACATCCTCCCCGGAGTCTTGAGCGCCGATGCCACGACCCGGGCCGACGCACTCGGGTACCTGTACGGCGCGCTGCACCACCAGGACACCGTGTACGGGGCCACCGCTCCGGCGGTGGACTACGTGCTCACGATCCTGGGCGATCCGCGCGCCGACCCGATGCGGGTGGCGCTGCTGCGCTGGCTGACCTCGGTGCTCGACGCGGCCCGCTGGAAAGCCGGCCATCCCGCCGACGTCGACGCCTGCCTCGCGAGGCGACCGCGGGTGCGCGACGCCATGGACGCGTTCCGGACCGACGCCGACCTCACCGTGGCCCACGCGGCGCTGGAGGTGGTCGCCGCGTGCGAGGACGTCGCGCCCCCGCCCGCCGCCCGAGCGACGCCGGGAGGGGGCAGCTGGTCGCCGACCCCGCCGTTCTAGTACGCGAGGAAGAGGATCTCGTCGCGGGAGTAGTCGAGGTCGGGGTGGGCGGCCGCGAGGTGGGCCTGGGTCCTGGCGACGAGGTCGTCCTCGTCGACACCTTCGATCCATTCGCCGCACGGGCAGCTCAGCTTCGTCTTCATGGTCCTATTAGACCGGTACGTCGCGGCGGCCGACCATCTCGGTGATCCAGATCGGCGCGAACGGGGACGTGCAGCCGGGCGCCGTCGGGTAGTCCTTGAGCACCTCCAGGCGTTCGCCGATGTCGATCGCCCGGGCCCGGTGCCCGGCGTGCTCGATCCCGATCTGGGCCAGGCAGTGGTTCATCGCCCACTGCAGGCGGTCCGGCGCGTCCTTCATCCCGGCCTCGAGCTCGTCGAGGAGCGCGGCGAGGTCGAGGCCTTCCGGCTTCTTCGCGACCCGTTCGGTGACCAACGCCCAGCCCGCGCTCGCGACGAGCGGATCGGGGTCGTGCCACCACCGCTCGCGCAGGGCGTCGGCATGAGGGCTTTTCTTCACGACGTAGTTGACGAGCCAGTCCTGCACCTTGGGGGTGCGCGACGCGCGGAGCATCGCGTCCAGCTCGTCGTGGTCGAACGCCTTCGGGCGGCAGATCAGCAGGGCCAGCAGGCGCGCCGCGCTGTCACCGGTCGCCCAGAGTTCGCGCGCGAGATCGTGCCGGGTCGTGAGCCGCTTCGCGACCGCGCGCAGGCGGCCGAGGTTCACCCCGTGGTCGTCACCGTGTTTCTCGTTCACCGCGCGGACCTTCGGGTCCTCCAGCGCGCGCAGTTCCGCCAGCACCTCGGTCACCGTCATGACGTATAAGTCTATGCTTATGTCAAGACGATGCTCGCAGCAACCAACCGGCAGTCGGGCCGCGCTTGCGACAATGACCAGCGCGGACACTGCTCGAGCCCTGTGGAGGACTACCCGTGGCCGGTGGACTTGTTGCCCTGTTGGACGACGTGGCGGTACTGGCCCGCACGGCCGCCGCCTCCATCGATGACATCGGTGCGGCGGCGGCGAAGGCGGGAACCAAGGCGGCCGGCGTCGTCATCGACGACGCGGCGGTCACGCCCCAGTACGTGCGCGGCCTCGCGGCCAAGCGTGAGCTGCCGATCATCAAACGCATCGCGATCGGGTCGCTGCGGAACAAGTTCCTGATCATCCTGCCGGTGGTGCTGCTGCTCAGCCAGTTCCTGCCGGTCCTGCTGACGCCGATCCTCATGGTCGGCGGCGCGTACCTCTGCTACGAGGGTGCGGAGAAGGTCTGGCACAAGGTCGCCCACCGCGGCAGCGCCCACGCCGAGGAGGACGAGGGCGCCAAGGACGAGAAGACGCTGATCTCCGGCGCCGTGCGCACCGACCTGATCCTGTCGGCGGAGATCATGGTGATCACGCTGAACGAGGTCATCGACCAGCCGTTCTGGTCCCGCCTGGCGATCCTGGCCGTGGTCGCGCTGGTCATGACCGTCGTCGTCTACGGCGCGGTGGGGCTGATCGTCAAGATGGACGACGCCGGGCTACGCCTCGCGCAGGGCCCCGGTGCGGTCGCCGCGCTCGGCCGCGGCATGGTCAAGGCGATGCCGATCGTCCTGACCGCGCTGACGATCATCGGCACCGCGGCGATGCTCTGGGTCGGCGGGCACATCCTGCTGGTCGGCACCGACGAGCTCGGCCTGCACGCCCTCTACGGCGCGGTGCACCACGTCGAGGAAGCCGCCCACGACGCCACCGGCGCGCTCGGCGGGGTCGTCGGCTGGATCGTCAACACCGTGTTCAGCGCGATCCTCGGGCTGATCGTCGGCGCGCTGGTCGTCGTCGTCATGACGCTCGTCGCGAAGCGGAGGAAGAAGGCTCACTGAGCCGGCAGGTACGACCGGGCGAAGAGCCGCACCGCGTCCCGGAGCACGTCGCGGTCGTCGGGACGCGGGTGGGCGATGCGCTGGAGCGCGAACCCGTCGAGCAGGGCGATGAGATGACGCGCGGCCCGCGCGGGTTCGGGCGCGCCGAGCGAGCGCAGCACGGTCGTCGCGGCGCTCTCGTAGGCCTCGACGATGCGACGCACCGGCTCGACCAGCTCGGGGCGGCGCGACCGGCCCAGGTAGGCCTCGAACTGCACCAGCACGGTCGGCGCGGTGACCACCTCCACCAGCAGGTCGATGGTGTGCTCCACCGGCGCGCCCTCGGCCAGCACGTCGGCCGACTCCAGGATGCCGTCGGCGACGCGGGTCACGGCGGCGCCGACGAGCTCGTCCAGCGACGAGAAGAAGTACGACGTCGTGGCGAGCGGGACACCGGCGGCGGCGGCGATCGCGCGATGGGTGACGCCTTCCAGCCCGTGCTCGGCGATCACCGCGACCGCGGCGTCGAGGAGCTGCGCCCGGCGCAGCTCCCCGCGGGTGTACCGCTTGGTCACCACGTCGGTGTGGACGCCGCGAACGCCTCCACCGAGGCCAGGTCGTAGGAACCGGCGTCGGTGCCGACGCCCTGCGCGACCTGGGCCGCCGCCGCGCACCCGAGCCGGGCGGCGTCCGCCAGCGAACGGCCCTGGGCGCGGCCAAGCACGAAGCCGGCCGAGAACGCGTCACCGCACCCGGTGGTGTCGACGACGTCGATCCGGAACGCGGGCACCTCGATCACCTCGTCGGGCGTCACGACCAGGGCGCCCTGTTTGCCCCGGGTCGTCGCGACGCAGCCGGCGCCTGCTCCGAGCAGCGCCCGCGAGCCGGCGACGAGGTCGTCGGCGCCGGTGAAGCCGAGTACCTGCTCGTCGTTGGGCAGGAAGTAGTCGGTGTGCGGCAACGCCGCCGCGATCCACTCGAGCATCCCCGGGTCGCCGGGGGCGAGCAGGTCGATCGAGGTGCTCAGGCCGAGGCCCCTGGCGTGGGCCAGCAGTTCGCCGGCGGCGTCGCCGCCGAGGAACTCCGGGCCGCCCAGGTGCAGGTGGGCCGCGCCCTCGAGCGCGGCCCGGTCGACGTGGTCGAGCGTGAACACTCCGTTGGCGCCGATGCAGTGCCAGGCCGGGCGGTCGCCGTTGGGGCGCACCGGGAGGACCGACGAGGAGGTCTGCGCGGCGTCGGTGCGCACGATGCCGCTGACGTCGACGCCTTCCCGGCTCAGCGCGCCGAGCAGGGCGTCGCCGAGCGGGTCGGTGCCGACCGCGCCCTGGCTGCGCACGGTCACGCCCAGCCGGCTGAGCACCACGGCGGTGCCACCCGCGGTACCGGCCGGTGAGATGCGGATCGACTCGACCAACTGCCCCTCGGAACCCTCCGGGATCGACTGGATGCCGAGGACGTGGGTGTCGAGGACGTGGACGCCGATCGTGGCGACGGTGACGGTCATGCGGCACCCTAGCGTCAACCCTGGACGTTTGTCCGAGGTTGAGCCGGACCCGGTCGGACCGCGAACCTCCTGCGGTACTCGCTGGGGGTCACGCCCAGGTGACGGCGGAACACCGAACGCAGGTTGGCGCCGGTGCCCAGGCCGGCGTGGTGCGCCACCGACTCGACGCCGCTCGCGCCCTGCTCGATGAGCCGGCAGGCCAGCGCGACCCGCTGCGCGGTGAGCCACTCGACCGGCGTGCTGCCGACCTCGCGGCGGAACCGGCGGTGGAACGTGCCCGGCGTGAGCCGCGCCCGCCGCGCCAGGTCGTCCACGGCCAGCCGCCGGTGCAGGTTCGCCGACGCCCACTCCAGCACCGGCGCCAGCGAGTTCACCGTCGGCGGCGGGAGCGGCTGCTCGACGAACTGCCGCTGTCCACCGTCGCGCACGGCCGCGAATACGAGCCGGCGCGCGACGTGGTTGGCGACCTCGGCCCCGAAATCCCGGCGGACGACGTGCAACCCGAGGTCGAGCGCCGCCGCGCTGCCCGCCGAGGTCAGCACGTCCCCGTCGTCGACGAAGAGCACGTCCGGTTCCAGGTGGACGGCCGGGAACCGGCGCCGGAACTCCGCCGCCAGCTGCCAGTGCACGGTCGCCCGCCTGCCGTCCAGGACCCCGGCCTCGGCCAGCGTGAACGCGCCCGTGCACAGGCCGATCAGGTGGGCGCCGCGCTCGTGCGCGCGCCGGATCGTCCGCAGCACCGCCGGCCTCGACGTCAGCTCCACCGCGGGCCGGTTCGGGACGATCACCAGGTCGGCCGAGACCACGTCGGCCAGCCGTCCCTCCGCGCTGACCTGGAACAACCCGTCACGCATGCGGACACCGGGGCGGGGGGTGACGACCGTGAGCGTGTACGGCTCGAAGCCGATCGCGTCGCGCCGGCTGATGCCGAAGATCTCGGTCGCGCAGCCGACCTCGAACGGGTTCGAGTGCTCGTCGACGATCAGCGCCACCGTGCGCGTGGCGCAGGATCCTTTCGACATGCATCATTTCTAACACTGTCGGCGCGGTCGCCACGCGGTCAGGATCGACACGTGATCGAGAAAATCTCCTTGCTGCCCGAGGCCGACCGGCTGACCGAGTTCTGGTCCCAGCGGGTGCTCGCGCAGGGCAACGGCACCCTCTTCAAGGTCGCCAAAGGCATCGGTTCGACGACCTGGCACCGCCACGACGACCAGGACGAGACGTTCCTGCTCCTCGAGGGGACGCTCACCGTGCAGCTGCGCGACGGCGACGTCGAGCTCTCCCCCGGCGACCTGCTCGTGATCCCCCGGGGCGTCGAGCACTGTCCCCGGGCCGACGACGAGGTGAAGTTCCTCCTCGTCGGCCCGGAGATCACGTCGACCGCGGCCGGGGGCAAACCGGCCTGGAGCTAGGCCGTGTCCTGCGAATCCGTGCTCGGCTGCGGCCTAGATGCCCGCGGTGTGCGTCGCCCAGATCGCCTTGGTGCCGGCGATGCCGCAGTAGATGACGAGGTTGTTGTCGCTCTGCGTCGCCAGGATCGGGAACTCGGAGTAGCGGTCGCACTTGTTGTAGGTGCCGCTCGACCAGACCGCCCGCCCGTAGCCGGACGTGTAGAGGACGAGGTTGCCGTCCTGCTGGAAGAGCATCTGGGTGGCCCCGGACCCCGCGGTGTTCGTGTGCCACTTGCGCACGCCGGCCTTGTTGTAGACGCCGAGGTCGCCGTTGACCATCCGGAGGGTCGCGGTGCCCTTGTAGAACGTCCAGCTCTTGCCGTTGTCGAGCCACTGGCAGGCGTACATGTTGTGGGTCCACACGGTGCGGTCGAGTGGGCTCGTGTAGTCCTTGTAGTCCCCGGGCCGGCCTTCGGGCCCGGCGGTGCGGTCGCACGCCGTCGCCGGGAACGCCTGGGCCGGGCCCGTCACGAACAGCACCGAGGCGGCCGCCACTAAGACCGTGATGATGACACGTCGGAACATCCGCGTCCCTCTCCTACCGCCGGACGCCCCCGTGACGCACCGGTCGAGCACACCCTAGGCGTTCGAACCGCTCCACAGTGCACAAACCGGGGCGGTGACCATCGCCGTCGGGCGGCGTGGCGCACCGACCCGGCGGGGATCAGCGGAAGTCGGCCGGCTTGAACTTGCGGTCGGCCAGGTGCTCCTCGATCTGTTCGAGGCTGCGCCCGGTCAGCTCGGGCATCTTGACGTACAGGAACACGAACGCGGCGATGTTGAACGCGGCGTACATCCAGAACGTCTGGCCGGTGCCGATCGCCTTCATCGTGCTCAGCAGCGTCAGCGTGATCAGCACGTTCGTGCCCCACAGCGAGGCGGACTGGGCCGCGGCACCGGCCGCCCGCGTCGCGAGCGGGTAGATCTCCGAGCCGGTCAGCCACCCCATGAGCTGGATGCCCCCGGCGGTGAACGCCATGAACGCGATCAGCGTCGCGATGATCCACGGGATCATCGACTTGCCGTCGTTGCCGGAGACGAAGAACCAGCCCAGCACGATCAGCGAGAGCGCGGCGAACGGCAGCGTGACCAGCGTCAGGCGGCGCCGCCCGACCCGGTCGATGATCGCCAGCCCGATCAGCTGCGCGATCAGGTAGGTCAGGCCGAGCGCGACCGACACCCGCAGCGCGGTCGAGTCGGTGAAACCGTTGTCGGTCAGGATCGTCGGCGTGTAGTACACGATCATCTCGATGCCGGACAGCTGCGTGAAGATCGCGAGACCGCAGCCGACGACGAGCGCCGGACGGACCCAGGCGGCCTTGAGGCCGGCCCAGCCGCGGGTGCTGGCCTCCCGCTCGGCCCGGACGTTCTCCTGGATCTCGTCCAGCTCCCGGGTCAGATCGGCCTCCGGGTGACGCACCCGGGCCAGCGCTTCGCGGGCGCGGTCGTCGTGGCCCTCGCGGGCGAGCCAGCGCGGGCTCTCCGGCAGCCGCAGCATCAGCACGAACATGATCGCCGCGGGGACGGCGGCCAGGCCGATCGAGACCCGCCAGTCGATGACCTCGGCCGCGCCGACGATGGTGGCGATCACGATGCCGACGCCGATCGCGATCTGGAAGAACAGCACCAGCCGCCCGCGGTAGGCGGACGGGGCGAGCTCGGCGACGTAGACCGGCGCGGTCTGCGTCGCGCCGCCGACCGCGAAGCCGAGCACGAGACGGCTCAGCGACAGCGTGATCGGCTCCGGGGAGAGCGCCGCCGCGACCGCACCGACGACGAAGACGATGCCGATGAGCAGCAGCGTGCCGTGGCGGCCGCGGCGCTCGGCCAGCCGGCTGCAGGTGAGCGCACCGATGACCGCGCCGACCAGGATCGACGCCGCGATCGTCTGCTCCCAGACGTGTCCGATGTCGAAGTCGTCACCGATCTGGAGCAACGCCCCGGAGATGATGCCGGTGTCGTAGCCGTAGAGCAGCCCCGAGATGGCGGAGACCAGGGCGACGACGACGACCGACCCGGTGAGCCGATCGTTCTTCTGTTCCGACGAGACGGCCTGACCCATCGTGACCTCCCGGTGCGCAGCGAAGCGTGGCGCGGGTCATACCCACGTCGGTCGCCGGTCACTCGCGGACCGGCGACGCGCGTCGGCGGTGGTCACCCTCCGGCCGGCCGGTTTCGGCGTTGCGGCAGGATGCGGGCATGAACGAGGACCTGGACACGTCGGTGTTGAGCGAACGGCAGCGCCGGATCCTCGCCGTCATCCAGAGGTCGGCGCAGCGTTTCGGCTACTCGCCGTCGACGCGTGAGATCGCCGACGCGGTCGGGCTCGCGTCGGCCTCCACGGTGAGCAGGCACCTGCGTCGTCTGGAGGAGCTGGGTTTCTTACGGCGGGGGCGGGCCACCCGCCCGATCGACGTGCGGATGTTCCTGGAGCCGGTCGCCGCGCCGCGGGAGGACCCGGGCACGATCGGCGTCCCGGTGCTCGGCGACATCGCCGCCGGTACGCCGATCCTGGCCGAGGAGACCTCGGACGAGGTGCTTGCGCTCCCCCGGGACCTGGTCGGCAAGGGCACGCTGTTCGGCCTGCGGGTGCGCGGCGACTCGATGATCGACGCCGCGATCTGCGACGGGGACATCGTCGTCGTCAAGCAGCAACCGGAGGCGTACAACGGCGAGATCGTGGCCGCGATGATCGACGACGAGGCCACCGTGAAGGTGTTCCGCCGGCGCGGCGGCCACGTGATCCTCGAACCGCGCAACCCGGCCTACGCCGACATCGACGGCGACCACGCCGTCATCCTGGGCAAGGTCGTCTCGGTCCTGCGCCGTACCTAGGGGGCACCATGCGGGCGGAAGGCCCTTACTTCGACGAGCTGAGCGTCGGGCAGGAGTTCGCCGGCGCGCCGGCGTACACGCTGACGTCCGGGCGCGCGGCCGCCCACCAGGCGATCCTCGGGGACCGGCTGCGGCTGCCGCTCGACTCCGGGCTGGCCGACGCCGTGGCCGGGCGGGGCGCCCTGGCGCACCCGGCGTTCGTCTGGGACGTCGCGATCGGGCAGTCGACGGTGGTCACGCACCACGTGCGGGCGAACCTGTTCTACCGGAACCTGGCCCTGCACCGGCTGCCCGCGCTCGGTGACACGCTGCACACCGTGACGACGGTGGCGGGGCTGCGTCAGAACACCCGGCGGGAGGGGCGTCCGCCGACCGGGTTGGCAGCGCTGCGGATCGTGACCGTCGACCAGGAGGGCCGGTCGGTCCTCGACTTCTACCGCTGCGCGATGCTGCTGCTGCGTTCCGACGCCGACACCGGGCACCGCGACGACCTGGACGCGCTCGAGGTCGCGCCGGCCGCCGACGCGGGCCGCGGTGGGGTGGCGGGCTGGGACCTGGACGCGTGGCGGGAGCGCGTGCCGGCCGGACCGGACCGGGAGGTCGGGTCGAGGATCGAGGTGATCGGCGGGGACGTCGTCACCAGCGCACCCGAGCTGGCCCGGCTCACGCTGAACGTCGCCCGCGTGCACCACGACGCGGACGCCGGTGGCGGTCGGCGGCTGGTGTACGGCGGGCACACGATCGGGCTGGCGCTCAGCCAGGTCGGCCGGGCGCTGCCGGAGCTGGTGACCGTGGTGGGCTGGGACAGCTGCGACCACGTCGGCCCGGTGCACGAGGGCGACACCCTGCACAGCGTCGTCACCGTCGAGGGGATCGTCCCGGCGTGGGCCGGCGGTTCGCTGGTGACGCTCCGCAGCGAGGTCGCGGACTCCACCGGCCGCCCCGTGCTCGACTGGCGCTTCCGGGCCCTGTTCGCCTGACCCGCGCGGGTCAGCGCCGGATGGCGCCGTCCGCCGCGAGGGCCTCGATCTCGGCCGGAGGCAGACCGAGCCAGTCGGTGAGCACGTCGCCGGTGTCGGCGCCCACCGCGGGGGCCGGCGCCGGAGCGGGCGGTGTCCACCCGGTCGGCCGCCCGACCGGCGCCGGCACCGGGTAGCGGCCCAGCGCCGGGTCGTCGACCTCGGTGAACAACCCGCTCGCCGCGAGCAGCCCGTCCGACGACCGGGTCATCTCCTCGATCGTGCGGTAGTCACCCCACAGCACCTTCGCGGTCTCCAGCGACGCCACCACCTCGGCGTGCGTCCGCTGCTCGAACCACGGGCGGAGCAGGGCCGAGATCACGTCCCGGTACCGGTAGCGCGCCTCCTCCTCGGCGAACGTGACACCGAGCGCCTTCTCCATCGCGGCCAGCACGTCCGCGGTGCCGGTCAGCCGGATCAGCGCGTTCCAGTGCCGGTTGGTCAGCGCGACGACCATCACCCGCCGCGCGTCCACGGTCGCGAAGTCGCAGCCGTACGAGCCGTACAGGTAGTTGCCCTCGCGCAGCCGCTGCGACCCGTTCACCACCACGTCCGCGACGAACCCGAGGTGCGCCATCGTCGCCACGGCGACGTCGGCCAGGTTGATCTCGACGTACTGGGGCGCGCCGGTCGCGCGCCGCAACCGCTCCGCCGACACCACCGACAGCGCCGCGTGCGCCCCGGTGATCAGGTCCCCCGCCGGCAGGACGTGGTTGACCGGCGCGCTCGCGTCCACCGGACCGGTGACCCACGGCAGCCCGACCTCGCAGTTGACCGTGTAATCCACCGCCGGGCGTCCGTCCGCCCGCCCGCCGATCCGGATCTGGATGAGATCGGGCCGGACCGCGAGCAGTTCCTCGTGGCGCAGCCACGACTGCCCGACCGCGTTCGTGACGAGGATGCCGTGCCCCTCGCCGGGCACCCCGAGCAGCCGGCGGACGACGTCCCGGCCGCCCTCGCCGCGCAGGTCGACCTCGATCGAGCGCTTGCCGCGGTTGAGCCCGGCCCAGTACAGGCTCTGCCCGCCCGGCGCCAGCGGCAGCCGCCGTGTGTCGGTCGCACCGCCGAGCGGGTCGATCCGCACGACGTCCGCGCCCAGCTGGGCCAGCGTCATGCACGCGGACGGACCGGCCACATAGGTGCACAGGTCGACGACGTGCAGCCCGGTCAGCGGAAGAGTCATGATCCGACGGTAACGGGGCAACCGAACACCGCGTCGGTCCGCGCGCGGTCACCGCCGTACGCGGTCACCGCCACGCCGCGTCGTAGCGCTCGCGCAGATCCGGCCAGCCGTAGTCCAGCGCGCGCGGGCCGGTGACCCGTTCACGGGGGCTGTCGTCCTCGGCCGCGAGCCGCCCCAGGCACACCTGCCAGCCGGCCGCGTAGCTCGCCGCCGCCGCGCGGTCGTCGAAGGTCTGCCGCAGTTCGAGCACGGCGCCGCCCTCCGCGGGCGTGATCGTCCAGCGCAGCAGGTCGTCGCCCCAGCGGTGCACGAGCGTGTGCGGTGGCTCCACGACGAGCACCTCGGCGTCGTTGGGCTCGTCGCCGGGGTTCTCCCGGCAGGTGGCCGGGCCGGGTGAGGTCAGCGGCCGTTCGGGCACCACCGGGGACCACCGGCGCAGGTGGGCGGGGTCGACGAGCATCTCCCAGAGGCGCTTCTCGTCGTGCCGGAACCGCCGGCGCAGCACCAGCGTCCAGCGTTCCCCGTCGCGCTCGAGCACGGCGTCCACCGGGGCCTGGATCTCCCCGAACACCACGTCGTCACGTGTCATGAGCGTCCTCCTCGTCGAGTGCGTTGGCCAACCGGTCGAAGCTCGAGGCCCAGGTGCGCAGGTACGGCTGCACCCACGCGACCACGTCGGGCAGCGGGTCCGCCGCGAGGCGGTACACCCGGCGTTTTCCGACGACCTGGGCCTCGACGACGCCGGCGTCACGCAGCACGCGCAGGTGCTTGGAGACCAGCGACTGGGACAGCTCCAGTGCGCCGACCAGCGCCCCGACGTCGCTCTCGGCGACCCGGAGACGGTCGACGATGGCGCGCCGCGTCGGCTCGGCGATGACCGTGAAACCGTCCACGACGCAAGTATTACCAGCCATTCATATGAATATCAAGGCACGCATGTAGGCTGACCTGATGGAACCGGGGGACGTGGTCGCCAGATCAACGACGATCCTGCCCCCGCCGAACCCGCAGCCGCGCCCGGTCACGCTGCGCGAGCTCCTCGGCGCCCTCGGTCCGCACGCACTGCGCCTGGTGGCCGGGCAGCGCCTGGACGAGCCGATCGGCGAACCACTGATCTACGGCCCCGGCGAGCCGCTGCCCGACGTCGGCGACAGCATCGTCTTCGTCACCGGCGCCCGGGCCGGGCAGCCGGAGGCCCTCCGCCGGATCGCCGCCGCCGGCGGTCACACGGTCGTGCTCAAAGCCTGGAAACAGGAGATCGGCGACGATCACGGGCTCACCCTGCTCTGCACTCCCGACGAGATGGCCTGGCGCCACCTCGACGCGCTGATCACCACGGCCCGCCTCCCGGGCTCGGCCGTGAACGAGCCCAGCGGCGACCTGTTCAGCCTGGCCAACGCGATCGCGGCGTCGCTCGGCGGGCCGGTGACGATCGAGGAGACGACGGGCCGCATCATGGCCTACTCCAACCTGCCCGGGCAGGACATCGACCCGATCCGGCGGCTGGCCATCCTCGGCCGCCAGACCCCCGAACGGCCCACCAACGCGGTGGAGTACCAGGCCGTGCTGACCGCCCCGGGCCCGGTGTTCTTCGAGAGCTCGCACCCCGACTACGCCGATCGGCTGGCCGTCGCCGTCCGCGCCGGCCACCAGGTGCTCGGCGTCATCTGGGTGCTGTGCGGCCGCCCGCAGCTCGTCGAGGACGCCGACCGGGTGCTCATCGACGCCGCCCGCACGACCGCGATGCACCTGCTGCGCCGGCGCGGCTCGCACGACCCCGACCGCACCCGCCGCGGGGAGGCGCTACGCGGCCTGCTCGCCGACACCCTCGACGCTCCGGCCGCGGCCGCCGCGCTGGCCCTGCCGGAGGCCACGCCGGTGGTGGTCGGCGTGGTCCGCCCGGTCACGCAGCCGGGCCTGCACGCCGCGCGCGTCGCCGACCTGGTCGCCCTGCACGGGGAGTACTGGCACTCCGGCGCGGCCTCGGTGCTCGACGGCGACGACCTCCTGCTGCTGCTCCCCGGCCCGGCGTCCACGCCCCGGCTGCGCAAACTCGGCACCGACCTGGCGACCGCGGCCCGCCGCTCGGCCGGGATCGCGCTGCGCGTCGGCTTCGGCCCGGAAGTGTCCGGACTCGACCAGGCCCGCCGGTCGCGGCAGCTCGCCGAGCGGGTCCTGCTCGCCGGGCGGCCGGTCGCCGTCCTCGACGACGTCCGCAGCGAGCTCGTGCTGACCGCGCTGCCCGACGACGACGAGGCGCTGCGGCTCGCGCCGGTACGCAGCGTGCTCGAGCACGACGCCACCCAGGGCACCGACTACGCGGCGACACTGCTGACCTACCTGGGCACGTTCGGCAACATCACCGCCACCGCCCAGGCGCTCAACGTCCACGAGAACACCGCCCGCTACCGGGTGCGCCGCCTGACCGAGCGGTTCGGCATCGAGCTCGGCGCCGGTGACGAGACGCTCGTGACCTGGCTGCAGCTGCGCAACGCCTGTCGGCGGCTACAAGCGGACACCCGGCGATCGGTGTCTGACGACAGTGGGCGCGCGGATCCCGGCGCCTAACGTCGTCGGCATGCACACGCGCGCCGACTACGCGTGGCCCGCGGACGACGCCGAGCTGGCGCGTCTCGTCGAGGCCCACCCGTGGGTCACGATGATCAGCGACGGCCTCGTCGTCTCGCACCTGCCGATCGTCGTCGACCACACCGCCGACCGGCTGACCCTGCTCGGTCACCTGTCCGCCTCCGACGCCGCGCAGCACCGGCTGGGCCGGGTCGACACGGTGCTGGTGGTGGCGGGGCCGCACGGGTACGTCAGCGCGGGCTGGTACGTCCACGGCCCGAGCGTGTCGACCTGGAACTACGTCGTCGCCCACCTGCACGGCCGGCCGTCGGCGCTCGGCCCGGAACAGACGCTCGACGTGCTGACCCGCACCCAGGACCACTTCGAATCCGGCCGGCCCGACCCGTACCTGACCGCGCGGGTCGCCGGCTACGCCGCGAAGCTCACGCCGTACGTCACCGGGTTCCGGCTGGTGCCGAGCCGGGTCGAGGCCAAGCGCAAGTTGAGCCAGGACAAGCCGGCCGAGGACGTGGCCGGGGTACTGCACGGTCTGGAGGACCCGATGGATCTGCACGCCAACCCCGCGCTCGCCGCCGCGATGCGGGGTCCGCGATGAGCGTCCTGCTGCGTGGGGGGCGCCTCGGCCTCGGTGGTGCGGCGTCCGACGTCCGGATCGACGACGGGACCGTGACCGCGGTGGGACCGGCCGGCAGCCTGGACGCGACCGAGGTCGTGTCGCTCGGCGACGCGACCGTCCTGCCCGGGCTGGTCGACGGGCACGTCCACGTCGAACAGTGGGTGCGCCACCGGCGCAGCGTCGACCTGTCGGCCGCGACCGGGCCGGCCGAGGCGGCGCGGGCGCTGCGCGCCACCGCACCCGCGCCCGGTCAGTGGCTCAGCGGCCGCGACATCGTGCCCGCGCTCTGGGACACCCCCGCGCACAAGCGTTTCCTCGACGGCGAACTGGGCGACGTTCCGGTCGTGGTCCGCAGCATCGACCTGCACACGACCTGGTTCAACAGCGCGGCGCTGGCGCTCGTCGGCCTTCCGGACCACCCGACCGGTGTGCTGCGCGAGACCGAGTCGATCGAGGCGAACCATCGCCTGAGCGAGCTCACGCCCGCCGCCGAGGTCGACGGGTGGATCGCCGAAGCGCTCGCGGAGTTGCCGTCCCTCGGGCTCACCGGCCTGATCGACCTGGAGTTCAGCGACAACCTGGCCGCCTGGCCCCGCCGCGTCGCGGCCCACGGAGCGCCGCCGGTCCGCGTCCACGCCGGGATCTGGACGCCGTGGCTGGACGCCGCGATCGCCGCCGGGCGGCGGACCGGTGAGGTCGTCGAGGGAACCTCCGGCCGGGTGCGGGTGGGGCCGTACAAGATCGTCAGCGACGGCTCGCTCAACACCCGCACGGCCTGGTGCGCCGACCCCTACCCGGACGACTCCCACGGGCTGTGCCTGGTGCCGGCCGACGAGCTGGAAGCGCTGATGAGCAGGGCATGGGCGGCGGGGCTGGTGCCGGCGATCCACGCGATCGGGGACCGGGCCAACACCGCCGTGCTCGACGTCTTCGCGCGGATCGGCTGCACCGGCCGGATCGAACACGCCCAGCTGGTCGCGCTCGACGACGTGCCCCGCTTCGCCGAGCTCGGCGTGGTCGCGTCGGTGCAGCCGCAGCACGCGGTCACCGACCGCGACGTCGCCGACCGGCTCTGGGCCGGCCGCACCGACCGCGCGTTCGCCTACCGGACGCTGCACGACGCCGGGGCCCGCCTCGAACTCGGCTCCGACGCCCCGGTCAGCCCGCTCGACCCGTGGCAGGCCATCGCCGACGCGGTCCACCGCAGCGACGACGGCCGGCCCGCGTGGCACCCGGAGCAGGCGCTGCCGCTGGACGTGGCGATCACCGCCGCGTGCGCCGGGCGCGCCTCGGTGGAGGTGGGCGCGGTGGCCGACCTGACCGTCGTCGCCGGGGACCCGTCGGCCGCGTCCGAGGAGTCGCTGCGCGGCACCATCGTGCTCGCGACGCTCGTGGGCGGCGACTTCACCTACCGGCGGTGAAGGTCCTCGGGTGCAACGCCGGGAAGGTCCGGACGCAGCGGATCGACGGCGAGGAGGTCCGGACCGCGTACCTGAAGTCGCCGGTCGCCGCGCCCTGGACGATCACCGCCGCGGGGGCGGACGGCGACGAGGTCGCGGTGCACACCAACCACCTGTACGCGATCGACCGGGAGAGCTACGGGCACTGGGGGTACGCCTCCGCCGAGGACGGGCTCTTCGCCGAGAACCTCACGCTCGACGTCCTGGACCAGTCGGCGCTGCGGGTCGGCGACCGGTTCCGTGTCGGCACCGCGGTCGTCGTCGTGACCGGCCCGCGCATCCCCTGCTGGAAGCTGACCTGGCGGCTGGGACGGCCGAAGACGTTCATGCGTGAGTTCCGGCTGTCCGGACGCTCGGGGGCGTACTTCAACGTGGTGTCCCCCGGCGTCGTGGAACCCGGTGACCCGCTCGTGCCGGTGTCCGGGGATCCCGGCGCCCCGACCGTCGCGGAACTGTCCCGGCTCTGCGACTCCGGCACGGCGATCACCGCGGCCGACCGGGAGGTCATCGACCGGGCGCTGGCCTGCCCGGACCTGAGCGACGGCGTCCGGGGCACGTTGACGCTCAAGATGGCGAACCTGGCCCGGGACGCGGCGGCCGACGGGTGGCGGGGGTGGCGGCGCTTCACGGTCGACGAGGTCGTGCCGGAGACCCCGGACGTGAACTCGTACGTCCTGCGGCCGGTCGACGCCGGCGCGCTCCCCGGGTTCCGGGCCGGCCAGCACGTCGTCGTCCGGGTCGGCGACGTCGTCCGCACCTGGAGCCTGTCGGCGTACGGCACCGACCACTACCGGATCACGGTGAAGCGCCGGGGCGCGGGCAGCACCGCGCTGGCAGCCGCCTCGACCGTGGACCTGCGCTCGCCCGCCGGGCGATTCCACCTCGACCGCGGCAGCTTCCGGCCGGTCGTGCTGGTCGCGTCGGGCATCGGGATCACGCCGATGATCGCGATGATCCAGGCGCACCTCGACCGCAACGGGTTCGTCCCGCCGCTCTGGCTGCTCTACCGCACCCGCGCGGAGCGGACCGCGTTCGGCGCGTACCTCGACCAGCTGTTCGCCCGGCACGAGCACCTGCACCTGCGCTACTTCCACGCGCCGCTGACCGCCGAGCGGGTGGTCGAGGTGATGCGCGGGAACTACCTGCCCGGCGCCGGGGACGTCCCCTGGTTCGAGAGCGACGTCTACGTCTGCGGGTCGCTCGCGTTCACCACCGAGGTCCGCGACGGGCTGATCGCGCTCGGCGCGAACCCGGACCTGGTCTTCGCCGAGGACTTCGTCGCCGCCGCGTCGCCCCCCGCCGGCCCGCGCCGGCGCACCGACGCGATCGTGCGGTTCGGCGGGCACGAGGTCCGGTGGCCGGCCGACCGGGAGCAGACCCTGCTCGAACTGGCCGAAGCCGCCGGGCTCGACCGGCCCTCGGACTGCCGGGCCGGCACCTGCCGGACCTGCGAGGCGCGGGTGCTCGAGGGCGCGGTCGACGGCCCCGTCGTCGGGGACCGCGCGCTGCTGTGCGTCAGTTATCCGCTCACCGAGCGGGTCGCCGTCGAATAATCGGTGGATGGCCGACGCCACGTTCACCGCGCTGGGGCAGAGCCTGCTCGCGAAGGTCGACGTGCTCGCCGGGGAACTCGCGGCCCGGGTGCGCCTCGCCGAGCGGGAACTGGACGTCGTGCCGCCCGAGGACCTCGCCGCGGTCTGCGCGGAACAACTGCGTACCGGCTGGAACAGGTCTCGGAGGCGCTGTGCGCGGTCTACCGGGAGGTTGCTGGCCGTCCTCCCCCGGCCCGACGGCGCCGCGTTCCCGTCGCTGCGCGGCAGCCGGTTCGGCGTCAGCCCGCCTTACCAGCCGCTCTCGCAGAGCGCCGAGGCGCTCCGGCTCGCCCGGCTCGCCCTGGCCGCGGTGCCGCCCGGCACCGCGGGCGTCTGCCACTACGGCGAGCGTCCGATCGCCACCGTGATCGCCGACAACCCCGGGACGGCCGACGACCTGGCCCGCCGCGTCCCCGGCGGCCTCCTGGAGCTGCCCGCCGACGACCGCGACGCGCTGCTGCGTACCGCGCGGGCCTGGTTCGACGCCGACGGGTCGACGACACGCGCGGCGGCGGCGATGTTCTGCCACCGCAACACCGTGCGTTACCGGCTCAGCCGGGTCGAGGCCCTCACCGGCCGCTCGGTCGACCGTCCCCGCGAGGCCGCCGAGCTGCTGTTCGCGCTGGAGGCCGTCGCGCTGGACCTCACGCGTAGACATCCGGGTGATCGGCGCTGATCCGCTCCCAGATCGGCTGGAACTGGAACCAGCCCGCGAACTCGCCGCCCACCTGCCCTCGGGTCGCCTCGGCCTCCTCGGGACGGATCAGCCGCGGCTTCGATCCGTGGCCGGCCGCGGCCGCGTAGGCCTGCAGCTGGCACTGCGCGGTGCGCTCCAGGGTGAGGAACCACCAGGCCGCGCTCTCGACGCTGGCTCCCACCGTGAGCATGCCGTGGTTACGCAGGATGACGGCCTTGTGCGGGCCGAGGGCCTCGCCGATCCGCTTGCCCTCGGCCGGGTCGAGCACCACGCCGGTGTAGTCGTCGAAGACGCCGATGTCCTGGTAAAACGCGCAGGCGTCCTGGGTGAGCGGCTCGATCGTCATGTCCAGGGCGGAGAGCGTCTTGCCGGCCGGGCCGTGGGCGTGTGCCGCGGCCAGCACGTCCGGGCGGGCGGCGTGCACCGCGGTGTGGATCGCCACCGCCGCCCCGTTGACGGCCCGGTCGCCTTCGACGACCTGCGCGTCGTGCCCCACCCGCACCAGGTCGCTGCTCTTGATCAGGCTGAAGTGCATCCCGAACGGGTTGACCCAGAACGTGTCGGGTTCGCCGGGGTCGCGCACCGTGATGTGCCCGGCGACGCCCTCGTCGAGGCCGGCCCGGCTGAACATCCGGAACGCCGCGGCCAGCACGGCCTTGCGGTGGGCGCGTTCGTCGTCGACGGAGTCGAACGTGGGCGGTGCCGCCAGTTTCAAGTGCGTACCGACGGCCATTCCGCGCTGATCAGCCATGGTTACCTCCGGGCTCGGGGTTCTCCTCGAGCGTCGCGGCCGGGGTGGGCGTCGCACAACGGTTCGCAGCCCCGACTTGCTTGTGCGCCGGCACAAGACGGCCACCGGGGATCGGGAGGTGACGACAGTGGCCGCGCCGTCCGCGCGCTCTAGCGTCACCGCCATGACTCAGAGCTTCGACGTCGCCGTCGTCGGCCTCGGCGCCCTCGGCAGCGCCGCCGCCTACCAGCTCGCGCGACGGGGCGTGAACGTCGTCGCGTTCGAGCGGTTCGAGCTGGGGCACGTGCGCGGGGCGTCGCACGACACGTCACGCATCCTGCGGACCTCCTACGGCGAGACCCGGTACGTGCGGCTCGCCCAGTCGGCGTACCGGGACTGGGCCGACCTGGAGACCGTGTCCGGCGAGAAGCTGGTGACGACCACCGGCGGGCTGATCTTCGCCCCGGCCGGCGGCCCGTACTCGGCGAGCGCGTTCGTGTCGTCGCTGACCGAGACCGGCGTGCCGTACGAGGAGCTCACGCCGGACGAGGTGCACGCGCGCTGGCCGCAGTTCCGGATCCCGGCCGGCGTCGAGACGATCTGGACCGGGGACAGCGCGATCGTGCACGCCGCGCGCACGGTCGCCGTCCTCCAGCTCCAGGCCCGGGTGTCCGGGGCCGAGCTCCGGGCGAACACCCCGGTGACCGCGGTCCGGCCCGGCCCGGACGGCGTGCTCCTGGAGACCGCGTCGGGTCCGGTCCGCGCACGCAAGGTCGTTCTCGCCACCGACGCGTGGACCAACGAACTGCTCGCCCCGCTCGGCGCCGAGATCCCGCTGGTGACCATGCAGGAGCAGGTCACGTACTTCAAGCCGGCCGACCCCGCGGCCTACGACCCCGCGCGCTTCCCGCTCTGGGTCTGGCTCGACGCCCACTGCTACTACGGCTTCCCGACGTACGGCGAGCCGACGATCAAGGCCGCGCGTGACGTCTCGAACAACTACATGACCCCGGACGAGCGCTCGTTCGAGCCGTCGGCCGCGCTGCTGTCCGAGCTCACCGAGTTCATGCACGCGACGATCCCCGGCAGCGGCTCCGCGCTGCGCACGGTGACCTGCCAGTACGCGCTCACCGCCGACCGCGAGTTCGTGCTCGGCCCGCTGGCCGGGTACCCCGACGTGATCGTGGCCCTGGGCGCGGGGCACGCGTTCAAGTTCACCCCGGCGATCGGCCGGATCCTCGCCGACCTGGCGCTGGACGGGGCGACGACCGACGACATCTCCGCGTTCAGTCCCGCGGGGTGATCCCGTAGCGGACGCCGCCGTGTTCGGCGCCCTCGATCGACCGCATGTCCGGCGGGGTGTCGAGGGTGCCGGTCACCGTCATCCCGAGCTTCTCCAGCACGTTGCGGGAGCTCCGGTTCACGGTCATCGTCTCGGCCCAGACCGTGCGGAGGCCGAGTTCGGTGAACGCCTTGTCGAGCAGCGCCCTCGAACCCTCGGTGGCGTAGCCCTTACCCCACTCCGCCCGGCGCAGCCGGTAGCCGAGCTCGGCCTCGTCGGCCGGGCCGCCCGGCTCGGGACGCAGGAGGAACCAGCCGACGAACACCCCGCGGTCCTTGGTCTCGGCGGCGAACACCCCGAAGTCGCCGCCCCACCTCTCGTAGCCGGCGAGGATGCCCGGCAGGTCACGCTCGCGGATCTCGTCCGGCGCGGTCGGGGCACCACCGGTCAGGTAGCGCATGACCTCCGGATCGCTGTCCAGTTCGATCAGGGCGTCCGCGTCGTCGGCGGTGAATCGGCGCAGGATCAGACGCTCGGTGTGCAGGTAGGTGTTCATCACGGGCCAGTGTGGCGGACGTCGTGTTGGCGGCCGGCCGTACCCTCGCGCGAAGTCCGGAGTGAGCGGGGGCCACACGTGAGAAGTGTTCTGGCGGCAGGGTTCGTGGCGTTCGTCGTCTCGATCTTCAGCACGCCGGTCGCCATCGGCCATTTGCGCCGCCTGAAGTTCGGGCAGGAGATCCGCGAGGAGGGTCCCAGGCACCACCAGTCCAAACGCGGCACGCCGACGATGGGCGGCATCGTGTTCATCGCCGCGACCGTGATCGCGTACCTGGTCACCGACGTCGTGGTCGGTGACCACCGGATCAGCCCGACCGCGGTGACGCTGCTCGGCCTCTTCGTCGGCATGGGCGCGGTCGGTTTCGTCGACGACTACATCAAGATCCGCAAGAAGCGCAGCCTCGGCCTGAACAAGCGGGGCAAGCTGATCGGCCAGGCCGTCGTCGCGGCCGGATTCGCGGTTCTCGCGCTGAACCTGCCCGACGGGAACGGCTACCCGATCGCGTCGGAGAAGCTCTCGTTCACCCGGGACCTCGACTGGGCCCAGCTGACCCAGGTCGGCGCCGCACTGTTCTTCGTCTTCGTCGTGATCGCGGCGGCCAACGGCGTCAACCTCACCGACGGGTTGGACGGCCTGGCCACCGGCCCGTCGATCATGGTGCTGCTCAGCTACGTCCTGATCGGGCTGTGGCAGTACCGGCACATCTGCGCCGAGGTCGGCGGCCCGGCCTGCTACACGGTCCGCGACCCGCTCGACATCGCGTTGGTCGCCGCCGCGGCCGCGGGCGCGCTGGCGGGGTTCCTGTGGTGGAACGCGCCCCCGGCCCGGCTGTTCATGGGCGACACCGGCGCGCTCGGCATCGGCGGCCTGATCGCCGGCCTGGCGCTCACCACCCGCACCACGCTGCTGCTGCTGATCCTCGGCGGGCTGTTCGTCATCGTGACGATGTCGGTCGTCATCCAGATCATCTCGTTCCGCAGCACCGGCAAGCGGGTGTTCCGGATGGCGCCGCTGCAGCACCACTTCGAACTGGCCGGCTGGCCGGAGACCACGATCGTCGCCCGGTTCTGGATCGTGGCCGGATTCTTCGTGGCCGCGGGCCTGAGCCTGTTCATCGCGGATTTCCTGGAACTGTTTCCGCTGTGAGCGCGGCCTTCACGGCGCCGGATCCGGACCCCGGTCGTCCGGCTACTTGCGGCGGATCGTGTAGTGCAGGACGAGGAACGGGAAGCCGTACAGGGAGAAGGCGTGTTCGGCGCGGAGCTCGCCGCCCGCCGAGTACACGTCCAGCCGTTCGGCGAAGCCCGCGACGCTCAGGGTCGTGAGCGCGCGCGTGGTGGGGTCGATGTAGGTCAGGTAGTGGCCGGGGTGGGGCCGCGGGCTGCGGCTGGTCAGCACCAGACCGCGGTCGGGGCGGGAGCGGGGCTCCAGGGTGGCGGTGAAGCTGCCCTGGGGCACCGGGAAGCCGACGCTGACGTAGCCGCGGCCCTCGTGCCGGTAGGTGGTGTAGATGCCCACGTAGATGGGCTCATCGGTGTCGGCGAACGAACGGATCCAGCCCCGGACGCCGATCACGTCGGTGCCGTCGGGGGTGATCGTGTCGATACGGCTGCGGACGCCACGCACGGTCTCGCGCTGGTTCATCGGCACGTTGGCCTGGCCCACCGGGCGTGCCACGAGCGTGCGGTAGAGCAGGTAACCGGGACGCACCCAGAGCCGCCACTCGGGCACGATGTCGAGCCGGAAGCGGGTGGTGTGCTCGTAGAACTCGCGGACGAGCGGCTCGACGTCGGCGGGGTCGAACTCCGGGCCGGACAGGTCGTCGAGCGAGGCGACGATCCCCACGTCGGGGGCGTCGGCCCGGTACTCGCCGCCGATCACCGCGGCGAGGTCGCGGACGTAGCCGGTGCCGACGTAGCGCGTCCGGGCCTCGAGCGGCACGACGAACGGCAGTTGCCCGGCCGGCACGCCCTCGGCCAGCAGGCTCACCTGGGCGTCGCGGAACAGCAACGCGGACAGCGCCCGGAAGCCGACCACGGCGGTGGCGGCGACCGCGCCGGGCTCCCGGCCGCCGGCCGCGCGCCAGGCCCACCCGACCGCGGCGCCCACCACCGGGCCGAGCGCCACCTTCTGCGGACGCAACCCGAGCGCGCCCGCCGCCGCACCGGCCACCGTGCCCACCGCCACCGGACCGGCGTCGGTGAGACGCCCGCCGAGCCGGCCCACCGGTGCCGCCACCGCGCCGCTCATCACGACCCGCGACCACCACGGCGGGACCTCACCGGGCTGCTGCCGGGTGCGCGCCACCGCCTCGGTCGCCGCGAGCGCGACCGCACCGGCCAGCGCCGCGCGGCCCCGGCGGCGCCGGACCACCGACGCGCCGGCCAACGCCCCCACCGCGGCGGCGAACACCAGCCCGGCGGCGCGATCGCGTCCGCCCGCACGTCGCCCGGGGTCGTTCGCGCTCATGAGCGCACGCTAGCGCACCGCTCCCCATCGACCGCGGCCCACGTCGCCATGGTGGCCGGCCCACCCGTCACGGTGGCGTCGAGGCGACCGCGGAGCGGGCGCCCGGCCACCCGCACGACGCGCCTACTCGCCCCGGCGGATGGTGACCCGCACGGTGCCGCCCTGCCACGACGAGCGAAACTGCTTCGTCTCGCCGTTGCACGCCTGCGCCCACTCGTGCGCGCCGCTGCTCCAGTACAGGTCCACGGTGACGCACCGACCGTCGCCGGTATTGGTGTCGTCGACCCAGCCGTTGACCCGGACGCTGCTGCCCGAATAGCAGCGCCGCCGCTCCGAACGGCCCACCGTACGAAGGCGGCTCGTCACCCGATGGGTCTCCGGGTTGCCGCAGGAGACCGCGGCGGGAACAGCGGTCCGTGATCCCGCCGGCTGAGCGGCCGACGCGGTCTGCGGGACCGCGAGTACACCGAGCGATGCCAGCCCCGCCGCCGCTAGTGCTGCTTTGCTGTTCATGGAATCCCCCCAAGAGTTTCCGATCAGCCGAATCACCTTCGTCCGGCTCCCGGCACAACGGAGGCGCTCGGGCGCGGTCACGGCGCTTTCACCGCACCTCGCCAAGAGCCGTCGGGTGGACCCGCCCCTGGGCCGAACGGCTGGGTCCGCGGTTCCGGCCCTCGCCCGGGGCCACCGACGGTCTGGAGCGCACGCCGACGACCGGTTGCCGCTCGCCGCGGTGTCCTACCATCCGCCGGGAACTGCCACGGGAACGACGAACGGAGCCTCATGCGCACCTCGCACCTGGTCATCGCCACGGCCGCAGCAAGCACCGTGGCGGCCCTGGCGTTCGCGCCCGCGGCGCAGGCGGCGCGTGTCGTCGCGACCGGCACGCACTCCATTCTCGGCGGTCAGGGCTACACGAAGGTCTCGCAGTCCGACGACAGCCCGTACGTGCTCACCGGGTTCGTCACGGCCAAGAAGACGTCCGGTTCGAAGTGCATCTCCGCGCGCGTGGTGTACCGGACGCCGTCGAACTCCGTCGTGAAGACGTCCTCCACCGCGACGTCCTGCACCACCGGCCGCACCGTGCAGGCGAGTATTCCGACGGTCGACCCGGGCTCGATCGACAAGGCCGTGCTCGAGGTCTGGTACGCGGGTGGCACCAAGTCCACGAAGACGTTCCGCATCGGCTGACCGCTCCGGGCCGACAAATCGCGGTGCGTGCGGAAGGCTGAACGGTATGACCGGACTGAAACGACTGGACAACGTCGCGATCGTCGTCGACGACCTGGAGGCGGCGAAGGCGTTCTTCGGTGCGCTCGGGCTGGAGCTGGAAGGTGAGGCGACGGTCGAGGGCAGCGAGGTGGATCGCCTCGTCGGGCTGGTGGGCGTCCGGTCGGACATCGCGATGATGCGTACCCCCGACGGCCACGCGCGGGTCGAGCTGACCAGGTACCACTCGCCGGACACCCCTGCCGACGATCCGCGCGCCCCGGCGAACACGCTGGGCGCCCACCGCCTCATGTTCGCCGTCGACGACCTCGACGCCGTGCTCGACCGCCTGCGTCCGCACGGCGCCGAGCTGCTCGGCGACCTGATCCGGTACGGCGACAGCTACCGGCTCTGCTACCTCCGCGGCCCCGCCGGCATCCTCGTCGCCCTGGCCGAGCAGCTCGACTAGGGCGTGTTTGAAAAGCGCTTCGTTCGTTGGGTGATGCGTGGCTCGTGGTGATCTGACGAATGCGGAGTGGGAAGTCTTGTCGGCGGTGTTGCCGTCGGCTAAGCCGGGTGGTCGGCCGCCGCGTTCGCGGCGGCAGGTCATTGATGGGATCCGGTGGCGGGTGAGGACCGGGGCGCCGTGGCGGGACCTGCCCGAACGGTATGGGCCGTGGGAGACCGCGTATGCGCTGTTCCGGGACTGGCAGCGGGACGGGACCTGGGCGCGCATCGTGTCCGATCTGCAGTCCCGCGCCCAGGCCCGGGGGCTGATCACCTGGGACGTGTCCGTCGACTCCACCGTGGTCCGGGCTCACCAGCACGCCGCGGGCGCCCGTAAAAGGGGGTCGATCAGAAACAACCGCCGGGAGGGTGCACCGCAGAGCCCAACGACCATGGTCTGGGACGGTCACGCGGCGGGTTGAGCACCAAGATCCATCTCGCGGCCGAGGGCGGACAGCGTCCGCTGTCGCTGCTGGTCACCGCCGGGCAGGCCGGAGACGCGCCGCAGTTCCAGCCGGTGATCGACGCGATCGGTGTCCCCGGTCGAGTCGGCAGGCCCAGGACACGGCCGGCGCGGGGTCCTAGCCGATAAGGCCTACGGATCCCGCGCCAACCGCGTCTACCTGCGCCGACGCGGAATCCGCGCCACCATCCCCGAACCAGCCGACCGGTTGGCCCACCGCCGACGTCGCGGCAGCGCCGGCGGCCGCCCACCGACGTTCAACGCCGAGACCTACAAGCAGCGCCACGCGGTCGAGTGCGGGATCAACCGCCTCAAGCGCTACCGGGCGGTCGCGACTCGCTACGACAAACTCGCCGTCCGCTTTCTCACGACGCTGCACATCGCCGCGATCAACGAATGGCTACGGTGACCAGCTTTTCAAACAGGCCCTAGGCGCGCAGCTCGGTCAGGCGCGCAGCTCGGCTAGGCGCGCGGGGCCACCAACGTGTTCTGCCGACGCGCGATCCACCAGCGTCCGTCACGCCGGACGAAGACGTAGAGCGCGATCATCTCCGGTTCCTCACCGGCGTCCGCCGCCGTGTGCGTCGACCACGCGCGCTTCTGCGCCACCGCGACGTCGGGCGCGAGGGCGGCCACGCCGGACACCTCGTAGTGGGCGGTCGCGTCCCGGAGGAACCCGGCCAGTCCCACCCGGTTCGCCTCGTCGATCGCGGCCCGGCCCTCCGACCAGACGCCGAGGGCGTTGCCGACGACGGCGTCCTGAGCCAGGTGGACACCGAGCAGCTCGGGCTCGTTCCGGTTGAAGCCCTCCTCGACGTCCCGGACGATCCCGCGGATCGCCTCCTCGTCGTCGGAGTCGAGTGTGGTGGTGGAGTACGGCGGTTCGTTCGTCATGGTCAGCACGGTAAAAGCTGAAGCCGACGTGAGGTCAAGTCGGGCTAACCGTCGAGACACGACGGCCAGTGGTCCGCGGCCCACTCACCCCAGTTCCCCCACCCCGGCGGCGGCTCCGGGAGCTCACCCCCACCGAGCTCGGCGGCATCGGGCACCTCGAACTGCGGGCGCCACCCGTCCAGATCGGCCTCGGTCATCGGGAACGTCTCGTGCGCCGCCGTCTCCCGGCGCGCGGCGATGCGCGCGAGCTGCATCTCCTTCTCCACCGGCAGATACACCACCTGGCAGGTCGCCGAGCACCACCGGGCCAGCCAGCGGAGCGCGGAGCGTTCGTCCCGCCCCCAGAGCCCGTAGTCGAGCACCACGCTCGTGCCGAGCCGCAGCGCCTGCAGCGCGACCGAGACGAGCCGGCCTTCCAGCACCCAGCGTTTGCCGTCGGCCATCGAGTCGCCGAACAGCGGGATCATCCAGTGGTCCGGCGTCAGGCGCAGCGCCCGGTGCGCGGCGGCGAGCTCACGGGCGCGTGTGGTCTTGCCGGCGGCCGGGAGCCCGACCATCAGGAACAGGGTGGCGTCAGACATACCTCATTGAAGGCGCCGGACGGCCAGTTCGGCGAGCAACGCGGCGTGCTCGTCGAGGTGGGAGTCGTCGAACGTGGCCCGGTCGGAGTGCATTCCGCCGGTGGATCCTTCCGGCGGCCGGACGCCGAAGAACACCAGGCTGCCGGGCACCTCGTCGAGGACGTACGCGAAGTCCTCGGACGCCATCCCGGGGAACGGCAGGCGCACCACGCGGTCGCCGTAGCGTTCGTCGAGCAGCGCCAGCACCCGCTCGGTCTCGGCCGGGTCGTTGACGGTCACCGGGTACGAGTCGACGTACTCGACGGTGACCGCGCACCCGTGGGCCTCGCCGATCCCGGTGACGAGCGCGGGCAGCCCGGAGCGGACGAGTTCGAGCGTCTCCCGGGAGAGCGTGCGGATGTTCACCTCGAGGTCGACCGCGCCGGCCAGCACGTTGCTCGCGGCCGAGTCCGACGCCAGGCGCGTCACCGACAGCACAGCGGGGTCGGAGACCGGCACCCGGCGGGCGGCGAACGACTGCACCGCGAGAACGATCTCCGCGGCCACCGGAACCGGGTCCACCGCGTGGTGCGGGTAGGCGGCGTGGCCTCCGGTCCCGGTCACCCGCACCCGCAGGGCGCTGGCGCTCGACATGATCGGCCCCGGCCGGGTGACGAGCTGCCCGCCGGGGGTCACGCAGTCGACGTGCACGGCGTAGGCCGCGACCGGACGCTCGCCGGCCGCGGAGAGCACACCCTCGTCGATCATCAGGCGGCCGCCCGCGTAGCCCTCCTCGCCGGGCTGGAACATGAACACGACCGTGCCGGGTAACGAGGCCCGGCGCGCGGCCAGCAGCCGGGCCGCCCCGACCAGCCCGGCCATGTGCAGGTCGTGACCGCACGCGTGCATCGCGCCGTTCCGCGACGCGAACGGCAGCCCGGTCGCCTCGACGATCGGCAGCGCGTCCATGTCCGAGCGCAGCAGCACCACCGGGCCCGGCCGCCCGCCGCGCAGCACCGCGGTCACCGAGCTGAGCCCGCGCCCCACCACGATCTGAAGACCGAGCCCGTCGAGCGCGTCGAGGATCGCCGCCTGCGTGCCCGGCAGGTGCAGCCCCACCTCCGGCGAGGCGTGCAGCGCCCGCCGCAACGCGACCAGGTCGCCGCTCATGCCGACCGCGCCCCGGCCCGCTCCCCCAGCCGGGCCAGCGGCCCGGCGGCCTTCACCGACACCTTCACGGTCGGCCGGTCGGTGTAGGTGACCGGCACCTCGAGCACGTCGACGACGGCGACTTCGAGGGGGTCGGCGCCGGCCTGGATGGCTTTCGCGATCGCGGCCTCGGAGGCCTGGGCGATCGTCGCCTCGCGGTCGTCGAGCACCCCGATCCGGTCCGCGCGGCCACCGGCCAGCGAGATCGCCGCGCCCACCGCGTTGGCCACGTCGCCGTGCTCGGTCCGGACGATCGGGCCGGCTCCCGGCAGGTCGTCGGGCACCAGGAACCCGCCGCCGCCCACCACCACGAGCGGCAGGTCGGCCCGCCCGAGCGACAGGCGCTCGACCGCGTCGGCCAGGCGGGTGCGTGCGGTGTCGAGCGCGGCGCGCAGCGCCGAGCGGACCGCGGCCGGCTGCGTGGGCAGCGACCGCCCGGCGATCGACGCGCCCGCGAGCGCGGCCGCGTCGGTGAGCGTCGGGGTGCCGCCGCCGAACAGTAGCGCCTCGGAGGCGATGCGGTACCCGACCGAGCCGGGCCCCACCGCACCGGTCGCCACGTCCACCGTGGTGCCGCCGCCGACGCCGAGGCTCACCACGTCGGGCATCCGGAAGTTCGTCCGGACGCCGCCGATCTCGCGCGGGAGCGTGGACTCACGCGGGAAGCCGTTGACGACGACACCCAGGTCGGACGTGGTGCCGCCGACGTCGATGACGATCGCGTCGGCGGCGCCGGACAGGTAGGCGGCGCCGCGGATCGAGTTCGCGGGTCCCGACCCGATCGTCAGCACGGGGTACTGCGCGGCGTAGTCGAGCGACATCAGCGTGCCGTCGTTCTGCGCGAAGAACGTGACCGCGTCCAGGCCTTCCTCCGCGACGACGGTCAGCAGCGCCTCGGTCACCGCGCGGGCGACGCTGTAGAGGGCCGCGTTCAGCACGGTGGCGTTCTCGCGTTCGAGCAGCCCGGTGGGGCCGATGTCGTGGCTCAGGAAGATCCGCGCGTCCGGGCCGAGGTGGGCGCGGACGAGGTCGGCGACCTCCAGCTCCTGGTCGGGCGTCGACGGGCTGAAGATGCCGGTGACCGCGACCGCGTCGAACTGGTTCCGGTCCAGGAACCGCAGGATCGTGTCGCGGTCCAGCGGAGCGATCGGCGTCCCGTCGACCATGTGGCCGCCGCCGACCATCGCGGAGCCGGCCAACACCAGTCCGGCCAGGTCGGCGGGCCAGCCGAGCAGCGGGGGGTACTCGGTGGCGGCGGGGGCGCCGAGGCGGATCGCCGCGACGCGGTCGAGGTGGCGCCGGGCGACGATCGCGTTCGTCGCGTGGGTGGTGCCGAGCATTACCCGGGAGACCCGCGAGCGGTCGTCGCCGAGCGCCGCCAGCACCGCGGCGATCGCGGCGCGGATGCCGCCGGTGACGTCGTCGGTCGTCGCCTGCTTGGTGTGGGCGAGCACCGCGCCGGCGCCGTCGATCACGACCGCGTCGGTGTTCGTGCCCCCGACGTCGACGCCGAGGGAAAGATCGCGATTCACTGGAGACCGCCTCCGAACGGGACGTAGGTCAGGTCGTACCCGAACGCCTGCGGCCCGGCGAGCTCCAGGCCGCGCCGGCTGCGCCAGATCGGGTCGCACGCCCAGGCCAGCACCGAGACGCGCTGCCCGTAGCGGAGCATCTCGGTCGTGATCGCGTGGCCGGTCTCGGCGTCGATGATCGTCACGTTGTCCGGCACGCTCACCAGGACCTCGCCGTCCTCGAGCACGATCAGGTTCTCGTTCTGCAGTTCGATGCGCTGCAGCCGGTCGCGGTCGGCCCCGGTGCCGGCGATCGTCACCGAGCCGCGGGCGAACCCACCCTCGGTGCGCCGGTCGAGGTCGGCGATCTTACCGGTGAGCAGGATCTTCCCGTCCAGCGCCGCGGCGACGGCGGCCACCGGCTCCGGCGACGAGAGCAGCGCGTGGCCGACCCGGATCGCGGCGCTGACCGTGCCCTCGATGACCGCGCCGCGCGCCGTCTCGTGGGTGAGCGGGTAGTGCACGCCCAGGCAGATCGAGCCGCTGGCGACGGTGAGGGCCCGCGCGTGGCGTTCCAGCCAGTGCAGGTCGACGGTCTTGATCACCGACACGTTGCCGACGACGTCGCTGAGCACCGAGAAGTCGCACGGCACCCCGGCGACGTTCATCGCGACCATCGCCGCGTCGGGGAAGGCTCTGCCCATGCCGTCCGCGTCGAGGAGTTTGAGCCCGAGACGGGACGCCCAGCCCACCGGCCCGACCCCGTTGCTGCCGCCGATCTCGGCCGCCATGAGCGTCGTGATCGGACGACCGGCCGCCCGCTCCGCCTCACGAACCAGCAGCTCGATCTGGCCCGCGGAGGAGAGCATCTCGATACCGACGGTCGGCGCGCCGATGCCCGACATCGAGATGACGAGGTCGTCGGGGCCGAGGTCGCCGACGGTCACGAGCTCGACCGGCCCGTTGTCGGCCAGCGCGGCTTCGGCGACGATCTGGGTCGTGTAGACGGCCCCGCCGCCTCCGGTGCCGAAGATCGCCGCTCCGGCCGCGAGCGCGGCCACGTCGGTGACCGCGACGGCCGTGACCCGGTCAGTGATGAGCGCCATGCGCTCACGATATGGCCGGCCGAGAATCGCAGAAATGGTCCGCTGACCCAGAGAATCTGGTGACACTGTGCCAATGGCACAACTGACGGTCCTCGACCTCCTCGGACACGGTGAGCGGCTCGGGCTGAGCCACAGCGCCGGCCCGGCCGACGAGCGGACGGTCGCGCGTGTCGACGTGACGCCGCTGGACCTGCTGAGCACGATGCCGGCCGACACCCTCGTCATCGTGCCCGGCGAGGCGCACCCCGCGCCGTACCGCCTCGACGTGGCGCTGCGCCAGGCGAGCGCCCGCCGGCTGGCCGGCCTCGTCTTCACCACCGCGCTGGCGCTGCCGGAGACCGCGGTCGCGCTGGCCAAGCGGGGTGGCGTCCCGGTGTTCGCCGCTCCCGGCACGAAACCGGCGGACCTCGCGCTCGCCGTCGACCGGCTGCTGTCCGGGGGCGCGCCGGAAGCGATCATGCGCGCGACCCACGGCATCGAGAAGGCCACCGAGGCGGCCGCGCGGAACGACTGCACGCCGGAGAGCATCCTGGCCGCCGCGAACCGGGCGCTCGGCGCGGAGCTCAGGCTGGTCGAGGACGCGAGCGTCCCGTGGTCGGCCGCCGACGCGGTGTGCGTGGGCGAGGTGCCGATCGGGCGGCTCGTCGGGGCGTCCGACCCGGCCTCGGCGCTCGCGCTCCCGGTCATCGCCTCGCTGTTGTCCCGGGTCGCGCAGCGCCGCATCACCGACCGGTTCGCGCCGACCCAGTCCCGGGCCGACCTCATCGTCGAGCTGGTGCTGGCCGAGTCGTCCCGGGTGGAGGGGTTCGTCGGGCAGGCCGCGCGGCTCGGGCTCCCGCTCCAGCTCTCGCACGTCGCCGCCTGGCTGATCCCGGTCGGGCTGGCCAACCCGGAGGCGCGGGCGCCGCGCAGCCTGCAGCCGGCGCTGGAGCTGTTCGCGCTGCAGCTCGTCGACGGGCGGGACGAGATGTGGCACGTCGCGTTCGTGCAGGACGACCTGATCCTGGTCAGCACCGAGGACCACGGCGCCGGCGACCACCAGCGGCGGCTGCGCGGGGTGGCCGAGCGCATCCAGGAGTACGCGCGCTCGCTGGCCGGGGACGGCTGGGAGTACACGCTCGGCCTCGGCACCCCGCAGAGCGGCGCGACCGGGCTGCGCTCCTCGGCGGCCGAGGCGCGGATCGCGGCCGAGTCGGCGATCGCGGCCGGCCGGTTCGGCGGCGTCGAGCTGACCGACGTCACCGGGCTGCGCCGGGTGCTGCTCGACGTCTACGCCTCCCCCACCAGCCGCAGCCTGCTCACCGACATCCTGCACCCGCTGGACGCGCTCGGGCCCGAGCGCGCGCACACCGCGGTGCAGACGCTGCTCGCCTACCTCGCGCACCGCAACTCCCTCGCCCACGCCGGCCGTGAGCTCAACCTGCACCCGAACGCGGTCGGGTACCGGCTCAAGCGGGTCCGCGAGGTCCTGCACCTGGACCTCGACGACCCCGACACCCGGTTCGCGGTGGAGCTGGCGTGCCGGGTGCGCCTACTGAGCGCGTGACGCCGCGCGGGCGATGCCGCGCACGAAGTCGGGCCACAGCTCCCGGGGCACGTCGTGACCCATCCCCTCGAAGAGGAGCACCTCGGCCTGGGGCATGATCTCGGCGAACGCGGTCGCGGCGCGCCAGTGCAGCGTCCCGTCGCCCCGGCCGTGGATCACGACCGTCGGGACGTCGACCGCGCGCAGCTCCTCCCGGCGCTCCAGCGGCCCGTTCAGCATCGCGTTCCACTGCCGGACCAGCCCGTCGGGCCGGTAGACGCGGTCGTAGTAGCGGGCGGCGAGCGCCCTCGACTCGTCCTCGTCGAACCGGAAGCCCGGCGAGTGCCAGCCACGCTGCCCGTTCACGAACATCGTGATGTACGCGTCCCGGTCGAGCCGTTCGGGCGGGGTCGTCACCGGCTGCCCGTCGCCGTGGGTGCCGACGAGGAACTCCGGCTCGCTCGACGGCGAGGTCGACATCAGCCCGAGGCTGGCGACGCGCCCCGGGTGCTCGATCGCGACCAGCTGCACGATGTAGCCGCCCAGCGACATGCCGGTCAGGTGCGCCCGCTCGATCCCGAGGTGGTCGAGCAGCGCGACCACGTCCGCGGCCATGTCCGAGATGTCGTAGGTCGCGGCGAGGTCGTCCGGGCCGCCGGTCTGCTGCGAGAGGCCGACGTCGCGGTTGTCGGGCCGCACCACGAAGAAGCCGGCGCCGACGAGATGGGCGACGAACTCGTCGGGCCAGCCGATCAGCTGGGCACCGCCGCCGTGCACGAGGACCAGCGGGCGGCCGGACGGGTCCCCGTCGGTCTCGTAGTAGATCGTGATGCCCGCCGCGGTCGTCAGGGTCGGCATCAGGCCTCCAGGTCGAGCGGCTGACCCAGGACCGGGATCGACCGCAGCAGTTCGCGGGTGTAGGGGTCGGCGGGGTCGGCGAGCACGGAGTCGGTGGAGCCGCGCTCCACGACGCGCCCGCCGCGCAGGACCGTCACGTCGTCGCTCACGTAGTGCACGACCGCGAGGTTGTGGGAGATGAACAACATCGTCAGGTCGAGCTCGGCCTGCAGCTCACGCAGCAGGTTCAGCACGACACCCTGCACGCTGACGTCGAGCGCGGACGTGATCTCGTCGGCGACCAGCACCGCGGGTTCGGCGGCCAGTGCGCGCGCGATCGTGAGGCGTTGCCGCTGCCCGCCGGAGAAGCGGGCCGGCCGCTCGCCCGCCCGCCCGGGGTCGATGTGCACGAGGTCGAGCAGTTCGCGGACGCGTTTCACGCGGTCGGCCCGGCTCCACTTCCGGCCGGTCGCGAGCAGGCCCTCGGCCACCGACGCGCCGACCGGCATGCGGGGATCGAGCGCCGCGAACGGGTCCTGGAAGATCATCTGCACACGGCGGCGGGCGCCGGTGGCCCGGGCGAGGTCGACGCCGTCCAGCCGGACCGTCCCGGTGGCGGCGCGTTCGAGCCCGACCGCGACCCGCGCCATCGTCGACTTCCCGGAGCCGGACTCACCCACCAGCCCGTGCGTGGTCCCGGACCGCACGACGAGCGACACGTCGTCCACCGCGGTGTGGTCGCGGAACCGCACCGTGACGTGGTCGAACACCAACTCGCTCACACCGGCACCTCTTCCTCGGCCGCGACCCCGATCACCGGGAGCGGGCGGGCCCGGTCGGTCGTCATGTCGGGGACGCAGTCGATCAGGCCCCGGGTGTAGGGATGTTCGGCCCGGTCGAGGTCGGCGACCGCGAGTTGCTCGACGACCGCGCCGTCACGCATCACCACGATCCGGTCGCAGAAGCCGCTCACCAACGCGATGTCGTGCGAGATGAGCAGGATCGCGGCGCCGGTGCGCTCCCGGGCGTCGGCGAGCGCGCGCAGCACCTGGCGCTGCACGGTCACGTCGAGCGCGGTCGTCGGTTCGTCGGCGATGATCAGCCGGGGCGAACCCATCAGCCCCATCGCGATCATCGCGCGCTGGCGCATGCCGCCGGAGAACTCGTGCGGCAGCTGCTTGATCCGTTTCGCCGGCTCCGGGATCCGGACCAGCGCCATCGCCTCCAGCGCCCGCTTGGTCGCCGCGCCCCGCTTGTGCCCCGCGTGCACCTCGCTGGCCTCGGTGAGCTGCCGCCCGACGGTCAGCGCCGGGTTCAGCGACGACAGCGGGTCCTGGAAGATCATCGCCTGTTCCAGCCCGAGCGTGCGACGCTCGGCCGCGGACGGGCGGGTACGCATGTCGATGCCGCGGAAGCGCAGCCGCTCGCTCTCGACCAGCGCCTCCGGGCCGAGCAGCCCGGCCACGGCCATCGCGGTCACCGACTTCCCGGAACCGGACTCGCCGACGATGCCGACGACCTCGCCGGGCGCGATCGTGAGATCCACGCCGTGGACCCGTTCGATCAGCGCCCCGTCCTCGCCTCGGAACGAGACCCGCAACTGCTCGACGTCGACGACCGCGTTCTCGTCCTCGCCGGTGGCCTCGGCCACCCCGGCCGGGCGGGCCGCCCGGACGCGCCGCGGGCCCGACTCGCTCAGCAACTCGCCGAGCAGCGAGAACAGCACCCCGGTGAGCACGATCGCGATGCCCGGACCGATCGCCGCCATCGGCTCCACGTAGATCTGCTTCGAGCCCTCGTTGAGCAGGCGGCCCCAGTCGTACTCGGGCGCCTGCACCCCCAGGCCGAGGAACGACAGCGCCGCGAACGAGAGCAGCGTGACCGACGCGTGCGCGGCCGTGTTGACGATCATCGGCGGCAGGATGTTCGGCAGCACGTGCCGGACCGCCGTGCGGAGCGGCGAGCTGCCCAGCAGGCGCGCGGCGTGCACGTAGTCGGTGTTCGCGACCGACGACGCCAGCGTCGACACCAGCCGCGCGAACACCGGGATGCCGGCGAACCCGATCGCGAGCATGGCGCCGGTCGACGTCGCGCCCCAGATGACCGAGAAGAACAGCGCGAGCAGCAGCCAGGGGAACGACAGCAGGATGTCGATGAACGCGGTGACCAGCCGACGCAGGAACCTCGGCAGCACGGCCGCGATCACGCCGAGCACCACCCCGCCGCCGACCGAGATCCCCACCGCGCCCAGCGTGAGCAGCACCGAGAGGCGGGTGGCGACGACCGTGCGCGCGAGCAGGTCACGACCGAGAGGGTCGGTGCCGAAGAGGTGCGCGAGGCTCGCCGGCGCCTGGCGGTTCGCGATGTCGCGGGCGGTGGCGGCGTCGCCGGAGAGCGTAGGCCCGAGCACCGTCGCGAGCACCACGACGAGCAGGCCGACGACGACCGCGATGCCCTGCGGGCTCCGGAAGGTACGCGGCATGCTCACGCCTCCGCGATCGTCGAGCGCGGATCGAGCACCGCGAGGGCCAGGTCGATCAGGAGGTTCACCCCGAGCACCAGGAGCGCGTACACCAGCACGAGCCCCTGGATGAGCGGGTAGTCCTTGGCCGTGATCGACGAGACGATCGTCGAACCGATCCCCGGCACCGTGAACACGGTCTCGACCAGGACCGTGCCCGCGACCAGCCCGACCAGCACGACACCGCCCGCGGTGAGCGTCGCCGCGACGATGTTCGGCAGCGCGTGACGCAGGTACAGGAGCCGGCCGGGCAGCCGTTTGCTCCTGGCGGTGGTCAGGTAGGGCGCGTCGAGCACCCGCAGCATCTCGACGTGCACGATCCGGGCCAGGTACGCGAGCGGGCCGACCGCGAGCGCGAGCACCGGCAGCACCGCCTGGCTCGGCTCACCCCAGCCGGCCGGCGGGAACGCCCGCAGCCCGATGCTGAACACCGCGACGAGCAGCACCGCGAGCAGGAAGTTCGGGATCGCGATCAGCACCCCGAGCAGCCCGGACACACCGAGGTCGACGACCCGGCGACGGCCGGCGCGCGCCGAGACAGCCGTCGCGACGCCGATCGGGAACGCACCGGCCGCGGCGACGACGAACGCGAGGAACGCGAGCGTGAGCGTGGTCGGGAGCCGCTCCCCGAGGGTCTCGGCGACCGAGCGCTGGGAGGTGATCGACGTGCCGAGGTCGCCGTGCAGCAGCCCGCTGACGTAGTGGGTGAACTGCGACCACAGCGGCTGGTCGAGGCCGAGCTGGTCACGCAGCGCGTCGACGGTGGCGACCGGGGCGGTGGGGCCGAGCGCCGCGCGCACCGGGTCGCCCGGCACGAACTGCACCATGAAGAACGACGCGACGAGCACGATGAGCAAGGAGATCGCGGCCCGGCCCAGCCTTCGCAGCACGAAGGTGAGCCGGGGCGAGGAGACGAACGAGCGCAGAACCTCCCCCCGGGTGTCCTTCTCCTCGACCGTCGTCACGCTCGGGCTCGGGGGGAGGGTCATCGGCTCAGCCCAGCATCCGGATCGACGTCGGCCGGATGCCCCACAGAACCTCGGCCGTCGCGCCGCTGAAGAAGATCGGCGAGTCGGTCTGCGCCAGCGGGTAGACGTCGACCCGGTCGATGAGCTCCTTCTCGGCGCTCTGCCACAGGCCGCACGCGGTCTCCGGGTCGGCCGCGGTCATCGCCTGGCGCGCGATGCCGTTGTACTTCTCGTTCTGCACGTTCATGAAGTTGTAGCCGCCCTTCTCGCTGGTGGCGCCGAGGAAGAACAGGCTGAGCACGACCGGCGTGCCGGGGGCCAGCTGGATGAAGCCGGTGTCCCAGTCGTAGGTCTGGTAGAGGTCGGTCGACCAGCCGTTGGGATCCTCGGCGACCAGCTTCGTGTCGACGCCGATCTTCTTCCACTGGGCCTGGACCTCCTCGGCCGCGGCCGCGTGGCTCGGTGTGCCCGCATCGTAAAGGAACCGGATGACCAGCGGCTTGCCGTCCTTGGCCCGCATTCCGCCGGTGCCCTTGGGGTACCCGGCCGCGTCGAGCAGCTGACCGGCCTTGGCCGCGTCCGCGGGGGGCAGGGTCCATTTCGGGCCACCCTCGACGCAGGTTTGCGGCGACTGGACGACGAGCGATTTCATCTCGTCGTAGTGGCCGTTGGTGACCAGTTCGCCGACCGCGGCCCGGTCGAGGGAGAGCGTCAGGGCCTGGCGCACCCGCAGGTCGGCCGTCGGGCGGTTGGGGCGCTCGTTGAAGAGCATCTCGCCGAGCGGGTTCGGCACGCCCTGCGACTTCTTGCCGGCCGCCTCGACGCGGTCACGGTCCGGGCCGGCGATCGTCACCGCGTTGAGGTCACCGGAGAGCAGCAGGTTCGCCGACGTCGACTCGCTCGTCACGACCTTGCCGACGACCTTGTCGGGCAGCCCCTTGGTGTCACTGGTGACGTCGTCCGGGCCCCACTTGTAGTCGGTGCGCTTGGTGTAGGTGTACTCGCTGCCGCCCTTGACCGAGGTCAGCTTGAACAGCCCGGTGCCGTTCGTGGCGTTCTTCAGCGAGTCGGGCTTGTCGAGCCCCGCCTGGCAGACCATCTCGATCGTGCCGGTCGAGGTGAGCAGGAACGGGTTGTTCGACTTGCTGGTGATCGTCAGCGTGTTACCGCTCGATGTCGCGGTCATGTCGGCGGTGATCGTCGACCCGTGCCAGAACGTGCCGTTCTTGGCGTTCGCCTGGTACTTGACGTTGTTGGCCGCGGTCCCGGCCGTGAACGTGCTGCCGTCCGCGCAGGTCACGCCGTCTTTGAGCGTGTAGGTGATCGAGGTGGGCGTCGCTTTCCAGCTCTCCGCGAGCCACGGCTTGGCCTCGCCGTCCTTGCTCAGGGCCACCAGGGAGTCGTAGGCGTAGGGAACGAGCGCGCGCTGGACGAGCGACACGCCCGTGAGCGGCGACAGGCTGCCCGGATCCTCGTTGAGCGCGATGGTGAACGTGCCGCCCGAGACGAAGTTGGCCGGATCGTCGTTCGTCGCCGTGGTGCCACCACACGCCGCGAGCGTCACCGCCGCTACCGCCGACAGGGCGACCACCGCGGACGCCCGGAAATGTTTCCTGGTCATGTGTCGTCCTTCGGGTCGACTGGCCTCGTGGGGGCCGAGGCCATGGACTGAGGCTAGGAAGGTGTGACCCACCGGACAATGTGCTGAGAATTCAGAGAATCGCGGCCCGCTGTGTTGCGAACACAATGCCATCGTTCGTCGGCACGGCGGCGGAGGGGCCGGGGTCGCGTCCCGCGAGGACCGGCTTTCCTGTGTGGATACTGTGCGTCCGGGCCGCCGTGCGGCCCGGACGACACACGGGGAGAAGTTAGTGTCACGAAACATGCCTGACTTCGGCGTGGCGGCGGTCGCCACGCCGGAACAGCTCTGGGACCGGCTGGGCGAGAGCGTGAAAGCCCGGATCAACGTGCGCGCGGGCACCATCCTCGAATGGTGGGCGTCGCCCGGAGCGGACCGGCGGCCGGCGGTGACGGTGCTGGGCACCAACGCCCTGATCGTCGCGGAACCCACGATGGGCGCGGACGGCCGGCTCGCGAACCGCCTCACCACGGTGCCGCTCGACCCGGCGTCGATCCAGCGGGCGCGGGTGGTCGAGAACCCGGAGCCGGCGCCCCCGCACAACCGCCGCCGGACCGAGGTCATCGACCTGCGCGAGTACCTTCCGCCGCAGGCCCGCGAACTGCTGGAGGACCCGTTCTCGGCGAGCGCGCCGGAGTCGCTGCGCCGGGTGCAGTACTACGTCCCGGTGCCCGAGCGGGCGATCCTGCGGATCTGGTACTACCTCACCGACCAGCGCACGCTGACGTTCGCCACCGGCCTCGGCCACGGCTTCCGCGACGCGACCGGCGCCGACTCCTGGGACATCACCTGCTGGCGCGCCACCGTCCGCCCCCCGGCGAGGTGACGGTCACCAGGCCACCGAGAAGTACTGGGTCTCGCGGAACTCCTCGATGCCCGCGCGGGCGCCCTCGCGGCCGAGGCCGGACTGTTTGGTGCCGCCGAACGGAGCCGCCGGGTCGGAGACCAGGCCGCGGTTGACGCCGACCATGCCCGCGTCGATCCGCTCGGCCAGGCGCAGCGCGCGGCCGAGGTCGCCGGCGTAGACGTAGGCGGCCAGGCCGGCCTCGGTGGCGTTGACCCTGCGGACCAGGTCGGCCTCGTCGGTCCAGGTGACGATCGGGGCGACCGGGCCGAAGATCTCCTCGTCGAGGATCGCGGCGTCGGCGGGGACGCCGGTGAGCACGGTGGGGGCGACGAACCAGCCCTGCTCCGGGGCCGGAGCCGAGAAGGCCACCCGGGCCCCGGCCGCGACCGCGTCGTCGACGAGCGCGGTGACCCTGGCGACCGCCGCCGCGGAGATCAGCGGGCCGATCTCCGCCCCGGTGTCCGACGGCCCCACGGTGAGCGCCTCGACCCGGGCCCCGAACCGCGCGGCGAACTCCTCGGCCACGCCGGCGTGGACGAAGAACCGGTTCGCGGCCGTGCAGGCCTGCCCGCCGCCGCGGAACTTCGCGATCATCGCGCCGTCCACCGCCGCGTCGAGGTCCGCGTCGGCCGTGACGACGAACGGGGCGTTGCCACCGAGCTCCATCGACGCGTTCACGACCCGGTCCGCGGCCTGCTGCAGCAGCAACCGCCCGACCCGCGTCGATCCGGTGAACGAGATCTTCCGGATCCGCGGATCGGCCAGCCAGGTGCCGACGACACCCCCGGCGTCGGTCGTCGGCACCAGGTTCACGACGCCGTCGGGCACCCCGGCCTCGACGAGCAACCGCACGACCGCGATCGCGGTCAGCGGGGTCTCCGCGGCCGGCTTGAGCACCACCGTGCACCCGGCGGCCAGCGCGGGCGCGATCTTGCGGGTGGCCATCGCGGCCGGGAAGTTCCACGGCGTCACCAGCGCCGCCACCCCCACCGGGCGGTGGGTGACGATCGTGCGGGTGCCACCGGCGGGCGAGGAGCCGTAGTCGCCGCCGGTGCGGACGGCCTCCTCGGCGAACCAGCGGAAGAACTCCGCCGCGTAGACGACCTCGCCGCGGGCGTCGCTGCGCGACTTGCCGTTCTCCAGCGCGATGAGCGTCGCCAGGTCGTCGGCGTCGCGCAGCATCAGCGCGTGGGCGCGGGCCAGGATCTCCGACCGGGCCCGGGGCGCGAGCGCGGCCCAGCCCTCGGAGGCCGCCGCCGCGGCGTCCACCGCGGCGGTCGCGTCGGCGGAGTCGGCGTCCGCGACCGACGCCACGACCCGGCCGGACGCCGGGTCCCGCACGTCGAAGAGACCGGCACCACCGCGACGGCGTTCCGCACCGATCAGCAGCCCGCGCGACGGGTCCAGGACGTCGATCAGATCAGACATCCTTCCATGCTCAGCAGCGGCATCTATGTTGTCCAATACTTGATTCCCATAGTCTTCATGCCCATGAGGCCTAGCCTGGAGCTTCGGTGGGTGGCGTACTTCGTCGCGGTGGCCGAGGCCGGCACGGTCAGCGCGGCCGCCGACGCCGTGCGGGTGGCCCAGCCCTCGCTCTCGCGGCAGCTCCGCGCGCTCGAACAGGACCTCGACGTCGACCTCTTCGACCGCGCCCACGGGCGGCTGCGCCTCTCCCCCGCCGGGCGCGCGCTGCTGCCGTACGCCCGTGAGCTGCTGGCCCGGGCCGACGCCCTGCGCGCCGCGGCCGAACTGCAGGTCCGGGGCCGGCTCACGCACGTCACGATCGCCGCACCGACGACCACGCTGACCGACGTCGTCTCGCCGTTCCTGGTGACGCTCACGCCCGACGACCCGGTGCCCGCCGTGTTCGTCTCCGACGGCAACACGGTCGACGACGCGTTGCGCCGGGGCGCCGACCTGGTGATCACCGCCGAGCCGCCGGACCGGCGCCGCAGCTTCCACCCGCTGCCTCCGCTCCCGGTCTGGGCCTACGTGCCGCCCGGCCACGCCCTGGCGCCACCGGGACCACTCGGAGCGGCCGCCGCGACCGGCCCGGGCGGCCCGGGCGGCTCGCTCGACGCTGCTGCGCTGGTCGGGGAGGCGCTGATCCTGCTTCCGGCCGGGCACCCGGCCCGGGACGCCTTCGACCGGGCGATCGGGGTGCCCGCCACGATCGAGGCCAGCAACGGCACGGTCGCGCAGGCCCTCGCGGCCGCTGGGCGCGGCGTCGCGGTGGTGTCCGACGACCCGCGCTACGACCTGGTGCCGCTCGCGGTCGTGGCCACCGACGGCACGCCGGTCAGCGTCCGGCTGGCGTGCGCGTGGGACCCGGGGCACCCGGCCGCGCCCGCGCTGGCCGGCCTCGCGGCGCGCATCGAGCGGTACGTCGTGCGCCACTACGCGACGAATTAGCCGCCCAGCACACGCACCTGCACCATCAGGCCGAAGCGCTGGTCGGGGTCGTTCAGGTCGCACTGGCCGACCTCGGCCACCCGCCGCAGCCGGTACCGGAACGTGTTCTGGTGCACGCCGACCGCCTCCGCGGCCAGCACCGAGTCGCCGAACGCGTCGAGCCACGCGCGCAGCGTCTCCACCAGGTTGCCGCGGTGCTCGCGGTCGTAGTCGGCCAGGCGCGCCAGCGCACCGGCCGGTTTCTCGCCCCGGGCGGCGGCCAGCTCACGCAGCTCGGAGACCAGCGCCTCGCCCTGGAGCTCGTCGAACCGGCCGATCCGCCGGTCGGGCCGCCCGTCGCGCAGCACCCGGAGCACCCGGTCGACGCTCGACCGGCTGCGGGCGACGTCGGACAGCCCCCGGGCCACCGGCCCCACCGCCGTGATCGACGGCAGCCGGCCGCCGACCCGGTCGACGAACCCCTGCAGGATGCGCACGGCCCGGGTCTCGGCCCGCTCCGGCACCCCGGTCATCGGCAGCAGCCCGTACGTGACCGCCCCGATCGCCGCCGCGACGGCCCGCGGGTGCACCGCGTTGAGGTGCAGCGCGAACGCGTCGCTGAGCCCCTGCCGGTCCTGGATGACGCCCGCGCTGTCGGCGTTGTCGCGTTCGTCGAGCGCCACGCCGAGCACGAGCAGCGGCTGGCTGGACAGGCCGAGACGCTCCAGGGCCTCGCGCGCGCCGTGCCCGCCCTCGAGCGCGGTGTTGAGCAGGTCGGCACGCATCCGGCGCTGCACGTCGGCCCCGGCGCGGATCCGCAGCAGGTGCAGCGCGACCAGGGTGGCGGCCTCCCGCAGCGCCGCGCTGCGCTCGTCGGTGAGCGGGCCGGGGACCGCGGCCCAGATCGAGCCGAGCACCTCGTCGCCGGCGCGCACCGAGATCGCGACCCGGGGAATGCTGAACCCGTTGTGCCGGTCCGGGATCGGCTCGACGTAGACCGGCTGGTCGCCGCGGAGCAGTTCCCGGAAGACGCCCCGCTCGTGCAGCATCCGGGCGTAGCGCTCCGGCACCTGCCGCCCGAGGATCGTGTCGACGCGCGACGAGTCGGCCTCGTCCTGCCGTCCGGAGAACGCCAGCACGCGGGAGCTGCGGTCCTCGATCGTGACCGGTGCGTCGAGCAGCGCCGCGATCGCGTTGGCGACCGCGAACAGGTCACCGGCGGGCAGGCCGCCGAGCAGGGCCTCGTCGGCCGGCCCGTCGTCGGCGCCGGGCGTGAGCAGGGACCGCAGCAGGTCGCTGAAGTGACCCCAGGACGCTCCACGGCGCAGGCCCAGCACGGTGACCCCGGTGTCGTCGACCGCGGCACGCAGCTCGTCGGTCACCTCGACCGGCGCGCGGACGACGAGCGCGGCCGCCTTCTGCTCCCCCAGCGCGCGCAGGAGCCCGGGCGAGGCGTCGACGCCGATCCCGAGCACCAGCGCGTCGGCCGGCAGCACCGGCTGGTCGAGCACGTCGTAGAAGACCACGGCGGCGATCTCCTCCGGCCGATCGACCTCGCCGTACGCGTGCTCCAGCAGCGTGGCACCCAGATCGTCGACGACCCGTCCGAGGTTCACGCGTGGGCGCACGTGCTCACGTTAACCCGGGAGCCACTCGATCGAGGTCGTGACCTCGTCCAGCCGGTCCGGGATCGGCACGACACCGAGCCCGGGGCCGGTGGGCACGTCGAGGTGGCCGTCGCGCAGCACGAACGGTTCGGTGACGTCGGCGGCGTAGTACCGCCCGGAGCCCGACGTGTCACCGGGCAGCGTGAAGCCCGGCAGCGCGGCCAGCGCGACGTTCGCCGCCCGGCCCAGACCGGTCTCGAGCATGCCACCGCACCAGACCGGTACGCCGTGCGCGACGCAGACGTCGTGGATCCGCCGCGCCTCGAGGTAGCCGCCGACCCGTCCCGGCTTGATGTTGACGATCCGGCACGCGTCCAGCCGGATCGCGGCCGCCGCGGCCCTGGCCGAGGTGATCGACTCGTCCAGGCAGACCGGCGTGCTGATCTGCCGGGCGAGCTCGGCGTGCCCGAGGATGTCGTCCTCGTCGAGCGGCTGCTCGATCAGGAGCAGGTCGAACGGGTCCAGCCGGGCCAGGTGACGCGCGTCGCCGACGGTGTACGCGGTGTTCGCGTCGACCTGCAGCAGCACGTCGTCGCCGAAGCGCTCGCGGACCGCGCGGACCGGTTCGACGTCCCAGCCCGGTTCGATCTTGAGCTTGATCCGGACGTAGCCCTCGTCGAGGTAGCCGCCGACGGCGTCGAGCAGCTGCGGGATGCTGTCCATGATGCCGACCGACACTCCGCACGGCACCCGGTCGCGCACCGCGCCGAGCTCACGCGCGAACGAGCGGCCCGCGGCACGCAGCTCGGCGTCGAGGATCGCCATCTCGAGCGCCGCCTTGGCCATCTGGTGGCCCTTGAACGGCGCCAGCAGCCGGGCGACGTCGGGCGCGGCGAGCGAACCGGCGGCGCGTACGGCGGGCACCAGGAAGCGGCGCAGCACGTCCGCGGCCGCGTCGAGGTACTCGGGTGAGTACAGCGGGTCGGCCATCGCCACGCACTCGCCCCAGCCCTCCACGTCGTCGCCGATCACGCCGACGAGCAGGAGCTCCCGGGTGGTCTGCGTGCCGAACGACGTCCGGAACGGGGCCACCAGGGGCATGGAGATGCGCCGCAACTGGACGCCGGTCAGCTTCACGATTCCCTCCGTACCACGTAGAAACCGGCCGGGTCGAAGCCCTCGATCTGGCCGGTCAGTGCTTCGCGCACGGCGATCCGCCAGCGCCGCGCCAGCGCCGGGTCATCGGCCCGCATCGCCTCGATGTCGCGAGGGACCGCGACCAGGTGGACCGGGCCGTCGACCGGGGACGGAAGCGGGCCGCCGTCCGCACCGACGGCCAGCGACACCCCCGCGCCGGGCGGCGTGCCGGGCCGCTCGTCGTCGTACTCACGCAGCCGCCAGTGCACCAGCAGCCGGTCGGAGTCCTCGCCGGTGTTGATCGCGTCGGACATCGCGCCGTAGAAGTTCGGCAGGTACTCGGCCGGGCGGGCGCCGAGCTTGGCGATGTTGAAGTAGGCGTTGCGGGCCACCAGCGGGTCGAACGTCCAGACGATGTCGGCGACCCCGCGCTGCAGCGCCCACGCGCGCTGGTGCAGCTTGAGCGCGAAGCCCACGCCCCGGCCGGCCGCGTCGCGCGACACCCCGGCGATGTGGCTGTGCAGCGCGCTGCCGGCCGGCTCGTGGAAGAACGCGACGCAGGCGCCGATCAGCCGGTCGTCGTCGAACGCGCCGGTCACGTAGTTGCCGGCCTTGCTGAAGGCGCGCATCAGTTCCGCGGTCACCGGCGGGTTCGCCGCGCGGCCCCAGATGGACGCGAGCAGGTCGACCGCCTCGGTGATGCGGACCATGTCGGTGAGCTCACGCACCACGACGCCGGCCTTGTGCGCGGCGGCCTCCGCCGTCTGCGTCGGGTGATCGGTCACGGCGTTCTCGCTCCTCGTCATTGGGAGACCAGCAGGTGCTCGACCAGAGCGCGCAGCAGCGCGGTCCGGGGGGTGATCTCACCGATGACGACGTGCTCGTCGTCGGCGTGGGCGCCGCCGCCGACCGCGCCGAGCCCGTCCAGGGTGGGGGTGCCGACGCCGGCGGTGAAGTTCCCGTCGGACGCGCCCCCGACCGCGGCGCGCCCGGGCACCGGCAGGCCGCGGGCCACCGCGATCCGGCACAGCGTCGCGTAGAGCCCGTCCGAGGCCGACGCTTCCAGCGGCGGCCGGTTCACGCCGCCGGCCGTCTCGATCCGGGCCCGCGGGTCGACCGTCCACAGCGACCGCATCGCGCGGTCCACCCGTTCCTGCTCGGTCACGCTCCCGGCCCGCACGTCGACCGCGAACGTGCTCTCGGCCGGAACCGTGTTCGTGGTGACGCCGGAGCGCGCGACCGTCGGGGTGACCGTCGTTCCGGTCGCCGGGTCGGCGAGCGCGCTGACCGCCAGCACCTGGTGGGCGAGCTCCACGGTGGCGTTGACGCCGCGCTCCGGTTCGAGGCCGGCGTGCGCGGCGCGTCCGGCCACGCGCACCTCGTACAGCGAGACGCCTTTGCGCTCGCACTTGACGTGCCCGTCGACGGACGCCTCGAGCACCAGCGCGGCCGCCGCCGCCTTGGCCTCCTCCTCGATCAGCGCGCGCGAGCTCGGCGAGCCGATCTCCTCGTCGCCGGTCACGAGCAGCGTGACGCCGTCCAGACCGGCGGCGGCGTGCAACGCCATGACCAGCCCGATCTTCATGTCGAAGCAGCCGGGTCCGCGCAGGATCCCGCTCTCGACCGCGAACGGGCGGCCGGCGAGCGTCCCGATCGGCCAGACCGTGTCGTGGTGGCCGAGCAGCAGCACGCGGGGCTCGGACTCACCGAGCCGCCAGCGCAGGTGCGTCCGGCCGTCGATCACGATCCGCTCCGGCGCGGCACCGAGGATGCCGGCGCCGACCTCGGCGACGACGTCGGCCGACCGCCCGACGGCGGCCAGGTCACTGGAGGGCGACTCGCACTCGATCAGCGCACGCGCGTCGGCGAGCATGTCCCGGAGGTCGGCCATCAGCTGACCTTCGGGGTCGCCCGCACGCCGAAATGCAGGTACGGCTCGCCGCTGGGCAGGGAGTAGAAGGTGACCGGCATCCAGTTCTCCGCCTCCGGTGGCTTCACCGCGAACACGCCGGGGCCCGACGGGACCAGCGTGTACTCGTCGACGGTGTTCGGCTCCAGCTCGGCGAGCGGGCCGATGATCGTCGTGCGCAGGAGCGGCGGGTCGGCCTCGACCTCCATCCGCACCCCGGCCCGCTGGTAGGTGCCCACGTACGGCGTCACGTCGCCGTCGTAGGACCCCGGCGCGAACGGGCGCGGCACCGCGACGCCGGCGAGCTCGCCGAAGATCTCCCGGAACAGCTCCTCGTACAGATCGCGGCCGTGCCCGCCGTTGGTGAGCAGCACGACGGCCAGCCCGTGCGAGGGCAGGATCCGCAGGAACGCGGCCTGGCCCAGCGTCGTGCCGTCGTGGCCGATCAGCCGGTGGCCGTCCCAGTCGAAGCGGATCCAGCCGAGGCCCCACGAGTCGCCGAGGATCTGCTTGTCCGGCAGGTCGGCCTGGAAGGCGGCCATCGCGGCCGCGCTGTCGGCGCTGATCAGCCCCCCGGTCAGGTGCGCCCGCGCGAACGCGAGCACGTCGGCGACGGTGGAGTTGACCAGCCCGGCGGGCCCGATCGCGCGGGGCAGCATCCAGGTACCGACCGGCTTGCCGTCGTGGTGACCGACCGCGGCCGACGAGAGCAGCGCCTCCTCCGGCAGCGTGCTGGTGCCGGTCAGCCCGAGCGGCGTGAACAGCCGCTCGCGCAGCGCCTGGTCCCAGCTCAGACCGGTGATCTTCTCGATCACCCGGCCGAGCAGCGAGTACCCGGAGTTGCAGTACGAGAACGTGACCCCGAGCGGGTGGTTCTGCCCGACCTCCTCGAGCTGCTCGACGTACTTCTCGATGCAGTCGTCGCCGCGGCCGGTGTCGGTGAACACGTCGCCGTCGATGCCGCTGGTGTGGGTGAGCAGGTGCCGCACGGTGACCGCCTTGGTCACCTCGGGGTCGGCCAGGCGCAGCTCCGGCACGATCTCGGCGACCGGGGTGTCGAGCGTCAGCGCGCCCTCGTCGATCAGCCCCATCACCACGGTCGCGGTCCAGACCTTGGTGATCGAACCGATCTGGAACACCGAGTCGGTACGCACGGGAGCGCCGGTGCCGGTGTGGAGCACGCCGTGGGCGAGCTCGACCAACTGGTCACCGGAGAGGATCCCGAGCTGCGCGCCCGGGACCTGGTGCCGATCGGCGAGCCGGGCCAGCCGGTCCTGCCAGTGCGCGGCGTCGACGCGGGCGCGTCCGGTGGTGTGCTCGGAGATCCAGTCGACCAGCCGACGGCCGTAGTCGACCCGCTGGGACGGCGGGCCGAGCAGCACGAACGCGTGCGACGCCTTCGGGTACACCACCAGCCGGGTCGGGACGCCCAGCTGGCGCAGCGCGGTGTGCCACTGCTGGGCCTGGCCGACGGGGCAGGTCAGGTCGTCGGCGCCGTGCAGCAGCAGCGTCGGCGTGCGGACGTCGGAGACGTGGGTGAGCGGCGACATCGCGGCGTACTCGGCCGGCTTCTGCCAGGGCGGGCCGCCGAGCTCGTAGACGCTCAGGAAGTGCGCGTCGTCGCTGGAGCCGCTGATGCTCACCAGGTCGCTGACCGTCCCACCGGCCACCGCGACCGCGAACCGGTAGTCGTGGGCGGTCAGCCAGCAGGTCATGTACCCGCCGTAGCTGTAGCCGGTGACCGCGAGCCGGTCGCCGTCGGCGAAGCCCTCGGCGACGAGCTGGTCGATCGGCTCGAGGAAGTCGGCCGCGTCGGCCAGGCCCCAGCCGCCGTTGATGCTGTCGTAGAGCGCCTCGCCGTAGCCGTCGCTGCCGCGCGGGTTGATCAGCAGCACGGCCCAGCCGCGGTCGACCAGCTCCTGGTGGTAGAGGTGCATCTCGTCGGCGGCGGCGTTCCACGCGTTGTGCGGGCCGCCGTGGATGTCGAGCACCAGCGGCCGCGGACCGCTCGCGGCCGGGTCACGCATGATCCAGCCCTGCACCCGGGTGCCGTCGGAGATCGTGAACCACCGCTCCTCGCGCCGGTGCAGCTCGACCTGGTTGCCGGTGAGCACGGTCTCGGCGCCGGTGGCCAGGTCCACGACGACGATCTCGCCGAACGACGTGGGGGTGGCCAGCGTGATCGCGGCGCGGCCGGCGGCGATCGAGAGCCCGGAGACGACGCGGCCCGCTCCGGCGACGACCGCGTGGGCGTCGGCGCCGTCGAGGCCGACCGCCCAGAGGTGGGTGCAGCCGTGGTCGCGCAGACAGAAGTAGACCTGGCCGTCGGCCTCCCGGGGCAGCCCGCCGGGGTAGGCCGGCGCGCCCGGCATGACGTTGCGGTCGACGTCGGCGGCGAGCTCGGTCACCTCGTCGTCGACGCGGTACAGGCGGGCGTGTCCGCGCGGGTCGCCGGTCCAGCCGGTGACCAGCAGCGCGGAGCCGGCCCAGTCCACGGCGGAGGCCACGCCGTCGGCGAACGCGCGCAGGCGGGGCCGGGCGTGCGGCGCGTCGACCTCGAGCAGGAACACCGGCGTGCGGTGACGCAGGTCGCTGTCGGCGCCGTGCTTCCGGGTGAACGCCAGCGTCGTCCCGTCCGGCGACCAGGCCACCGCGCCGACGTCGTGCCCGCCGTCGGTGAGCTGCCGCACGTCACCGCTACCGAGGTCGACGACGTGCAGGTGCCTGCGCACGGCGCCGTGGAAGCCCGAGCCGTCGGCCTGGTAGTCGAGACCGTCGCTGACCATCGGGCCGCCGGTGTCGCCGACCGGCGCGGTGAACGCGAGGCGGGTGCCGTCCGGGCTCCAGCGCGGCGCACCGGCGCCCAGCGGCAGGTCGGTCACCCGGTCGGGCTCTCCCCCGTCGAGGTCGAGCAGGGCGATCTGCCCGTCGCGCAGGAACGCGAGCCGGCGGCCGTCGGGCGACCAGCTCGGCGCGGTGTCCGAGGGCCCCCGGGTGAGCCGCCGCGGTGCACCCCCGTCGGTGCCGACCAGCCACAGCTGGTCGACGTTGCGGTCCTGGTCGGTGTCGAGGGTCCGCAGTACGTAGGCGATCCGGGTGCCGTCCGCCGAGAGCGCCGGCTGGGACGGGACCACCACATCGGCGATGTTCAAGGCTTGCTCCTTCGGCCGGGTACGGCGGCGAGAAGTTCGCGGGTGTAGTCGTGCTCGGGCTCGGCCAGCACCTGGGCGGTGGGGCCGTGCTCGACGAGCCGGCCGTTGCGCATCACCGCGACGTGCGAGGCGACGTACCGGACGACCGCGAGGTTGTGGGAGATGAACAGCATCGAGAGGCCCTGGAGCTCGCGGACGAGGTTGAGCACCGCGCCCTGCACCGAGACGTCGAGGGCGGAGGTGATCTCGTCGGCGATGATGACCTGGGGGTCGGCCGCGAGGGCGCGGGCCAGCGCGACGCGTTGACGCTGGCCGCCGGAGAGCCGGGACGGCAGCGACCGGGCGGTCGAGGGGTCCAGGTGCACCTGCTCGAGCAGGTGCGCGACACCGGCTTTCCGGTCGGCGCCGCGGGGCATGGCCTCGGCGATCGTGGCGCCGACCGTCATCCGCGGGTCCAGCGACGAGTACGGGTCCTGGAAGACCATCTGCAGTGGACGCCGCCCCCGGGTCGGGATCGGCGCCCCGTCGAGCGTGATCCGGCCACCGGCCAGCGGGGCCAGGCCGACCGCCGCGCGGGCCAGCGTCGACTTGCCCGACCCGGACTCCCCGACCAGCCCGATCACGGCGCCGTCCGGCACGGTCAGGCTGACGCCGTCGACGGCGGTGTGCCGCCCGTACCGCACGGTCACGTCCTCGAAGCGCAACTCGCTCACGGTGCCTCCTCGCCGCGCTCGGTCGCCGGCAGCTCCTCGCCGGCGTGCCAGCAGGCCACCCGGTGTGCGGTGCCGTGCTCGGCCAGCGGCGGGTCCACGGTCCGGCAGTGGTCGTCGGCGAGCGGGCACCGGGCCGCGTAGGCGCAGCCGGGAGGCACGTCCGCGGGGTCGACCGGGCGTCCCGGGATCGTCGCGAGCGGCAACCCCAGGTCGGTGGCCATGTCGGGCACCGCGTCCATCAGCGCCCGGGTGTAGGGGTGCAGCGGTTTGACGCCGGTCGGCAGCTCCTCGACGATCCGGCCGGCGTACATCACCAGCACCCGGTCGCAGACGTCGCCGATCACCGCGACGTCGTGGCTGATCAGCATCAGCGCCGCGCCGTCCTGTTCACGGATCGTCGCGAGCAGGTCGAGCACCTGCTGCTGCACGGTGACGTCGAGCGCGGTGGTCGGCTCGTCGGCCACGATCAGCGCCGGGGTGTTCATCAGCCCCATGCCGATCATCGCCCGCTGGCGCATCCCGCCGGAGAACTCGTGCGGGTAGAGACGCGCGCGGTTGCCCGGGTCCGGGATCTGGACCGCGCCGAGCCGGTCCACCGCCCGGGTCATCGCGTCCTTGCGCGTCATCTTCTGGTGGTGGGTCGCGACCTCGGCGAGCTGGGCGCCGATCCGGCGGGTCGGGTTGAACGCGGTCATCGGATCCTGGAAGACCATGGCCAGCTTCGTGCCGAGCGTGCGCCGCTGGAGGGCGGTGCGCGGCCCGAGCAGGTCGTCGCCGAGGAACTCCAGCCGGGCCGCGTCGACCTGGCCGTGGTCGGCGATCAGCTTGGTGACGGCGAGCGCGGTCATCGACTTGCCCGACCCGGACTCGCCGACGATGCCGACGGCCTCACCGCGGCGCACCTGGAACGTGACGCCGCGGACCGGGCGGACCGGCCCCGACGGCCCGGCCAGCGTGACCTCGAGGTCACGCACGTCGAGCACCACGTCCGGGTCGGGCTCGGGCGCGCTCACCCGCTTCTTCCGGACGAGGGGGCGCAGCCGGGCGTCGGCCGGGACGCCCAGCCCCTTGGCGACCGACTCGCCGAAGAAGTTGAACGCCAGCCCGGCGACCACGACCGCCGCACCGGGGGCCAGCGCCGCGGCGGCGTTCACGTAGAGCGTGCCGATCCCGTCGAAGAGCAGGCGGCCCCAGTCGTAGGAGGGCGGTTGCACGCCGAGGCCGAGGAACGACAGCCCGGCGAACGACAGCAGCGCGCCGCCCGCGCCGATCGTCGCGTTCACGACCAGCGGCTCGGCGATGTTCGGCAGGACGTGGCGGAACAGGATCCGGAACCGGCCGACGCCCACCGTCCGGGCGGCCGCGACGTAGTCCCGGGCCTCGACCTCGGCGACGAGCGTCTGGGTGAGCCGCGCGAACGACGGCGCGCCCGCCAGGCCGATCGCCAGCACCGCGCCGGTGGCGCCCACGCCGAACACGACCGCGAAGAACAGCGCCAGCAGGATGCCGGGGAACGCGACCGCGATGTTGACGCCGGCGGTCACGATCCGGCCGGAGCGCTTGCCGAGCAGGAACGGCGCGGCGCCGAGCAGCGCCCCGGTGACGACGGCGAGCACGGTGGCCAGCAGCGCGAGCACGATCGACAGGCGCGCGGCGACGAGCACCCGCAGGAGGATGTCCCGGCCGAGGTTGTCGGTGCCGGCCCAGTGCTCGGCCGAGGGCGGCGCGAGGATCTGGTCGGTGTCGACGACGTCCGCGTCGGAGCCCCACACCAGCGGGCCGAACGCGGCCAGGGCGAGGATCACCACCATCAGGACGGTCGCGGTCAGACCGAGCGGGCTGCGTGCCACTCGTAGCCAACGCATCGCTCAGCCCTCCCGGATCGTCGAGCGTGGGTCGAGCAGGGCGAGGATCACGTCGACCACCAGGTTCGTGACGAGCACACCGACGCCGTACACGAGGACGATCGCCTGCACGACCGGGTAGTCCTTGGCGAGGATCGACTGGACGATCGTGCTGCCCAGCCCCGGCCACGCGAACACGTTCTCGACCAGGACCGTGCCGGCGACCATCGCGCTGAGCAGCAGGCCGCCGAGCGTCAGCGCGCCGGTGACCGCGTTCGGCAGCGCGTGGCCCAGGTAGACCGTCCGGGCCGGCAGCCGTTTGGCTCTGGCCGTGCGCACGAAGTCGGCCTCCAGCACCGCCGACATCTCGACCCGCACGATCCGCGAGAGGATCGCCGCCGGGCCGATCGCCAGCGAGACCACCGGCAGCACGTACGAGGCCGGGGTGTCGTTCCCGGCGATCGGGAACCAGGCGAACCGGATACCGAACAGGTACACCAGCGCGACACCGATCAGGAAGTCCGGGATCGTCGCGACGATCGTGCTCGTCGTCGTGAACGCGACCTCGGAACGCCGGCCGTGGCCGCGCCGGGTCAGCACGCCCATCGCGACGCCCAGCGGGATCGCGATGAGCACGGCCACGACGAACGCCAGCACGGCGAGCAGGAGCGTCGCGGGCAGACGTTGGGCGACGACCTCGGAGACCGGCAGCCGCGAGGTCAGCGACGTGCCCAGGTCACCGGTGAACAGGCCCTTGAGGTAGTTCAGGTACTGGAGCAGCAGCGGGTCGTTGAGCCCCAGCGCTTCGCGGCGCGCCTCGACCAGCTCGGCCGGCGCGGTGGGGCCGAGCGCGCCCCGGACCGGGTCGCCCGGGATCAGGTGGATCATCGCGAACGACGCGGTCACCAGGACCCAGAGCGAGACGATCAGCCGCCCCACGCGTCGCACGCCGAACCCCACCCACGGGCTGGCCGTGGGCAGGGGTCGGAGGGTGATCGTGGCCGACATGCTATTTCGCCAGCATCCGGATGCTGGTCGGGACGAGCTGGCCGGGTGTCTCGAACTTCGACGCCTTGCCGAACGTCCGCACGGTCGTGTTGGCGAACGGGACGATCGACGCCTTCTTGATCAGGTCCGACTCGGCCGCGAGCCACTTGTCGCAGCCCTCGGCGCCGGGGAGCGCGGCGGCCGCGGTGACGGCCTCGGTGTAGTCCGCGTCGGCGATCGCGGCGAAGTTCGTGCCCTTCGGCGCGGCCGGGCCGGAGAGGAACGGCACGAGCTGGTCCGGGCTGTTGACGTTGAGCGACACCCAGGCGACGTCCCAGTCACCGGCGCCGAAGATCGTGCCGGTCAGCGTCGTCTCGTTCTGGCTCTTCGCGGTGGCGTCGACGCCGACGGCCTTCCACTGCTTCACCGCGAGCTCGGCGGCCGCGTTGCCGCCGCTGCCGCTCGTGTTCTGGTACAGGAACGTGAGCTTGAGCGGCTTGCCGGCCTTGGCGCGCGTCCCGTCGGCGCCCTTGGTCCAGCCGGCCTGGTCGAGCAGCGCACCGGCGGCGGCCGGGTCGTGCGACGGCAGCGACTTGGAGACCGAGTCCCCGGGGCAGGCCGCGGGGGCGTTCGTCGCCAGCACGGTCGCCGCGCTGCCCTTGCCCGAGGTGAGCACCTTCTGCAGCTGGGCCAGGTCGAGCGCCCGGGTCAGCGCCAGCCGCACCTGCGGGTCGTCGGTGACGCGGCCCTTGGCGTGGTTGTACCACTGCTCCCCGCTCAGCGCGGGGGTCTCGGCGGTGAACAGGCCCGCCTTCTCCAGCCGGGCCGAGTCCGGCCCCGCCACCTGGGCGGCGCTCAGCCCGCCGGAGACGAGCAGGTTCGCCGCGGTCGACTCGTTCTCCACGATCTTCACGACGACGGTCTTGGGCATGCCCTTGGTCGCGGTCGTCGCGCCGTCCGGACCCCAGGTGTAACCGTCGCGGACCTGGTAGGTGTAGTGGTCGCCGGGGGCGGCCTCGACGAGCTTGTAGGGCCCGGTGCCGGACGTCGTCTTGGTCAGCGCGGCCCGGTTCTTCAGGCCGCTCGGGCACACGATCGGCAGGCTCGCCAGCCCGTTGAGCACGAACGGCGCCGGCTGCGCCAGCGTCAGCGTGACGACCCGGCTCGCGTCGTCGCCGGCGGCCTTGACCCCGGCCGGCAGGAAGACGCCGAGGAACGGGCTGCTGTTCTTCGGGTCGGCCACGAAGTTGAGGTTGTCGGCCACCGCGGTCGCGGTGAGCGCGCTGCCGTCGTCGCAGGTGATGCCCTCGTTGAGGGTCAGCTCGACGGTCGTGCCCTCGGCCTTCCACGACGTGGCCAGCGCCGAGCGGATCTCGCCGCTCTCGCCGTCGACGCTGACCAGCGGGTCGTAGGCGAACTGGGTAACGGTGAACAGCGACGTGCCCGCGCCCATCTGCGGGTCCAGGGCACCGGGGTCGGAGGAGAGGCCCAGCGTGAACGTGCCGCCGTCGACGACCGGAGCGCCGTCGCCGGCGCCGTTGTTCGCCGCGCCCGAGCAACCGGCGAGCGCCAGCGTCAGACAGAGGCCGTAGGAGGCCATCCTGGTGCGCTTCATTCTTCGTCCGTTCCCGCGCGGCGGATGGCGCGTCCGAGGTGGAGGTACAGCGCGTGGCCCGTGCCGTCGTCGCCCAGGAACGCGTGCGGCATGTACATGCCACGGTCGGCCTCGACCGGGATCAGCATGTCGTCGCGGTAGGACACGAGCTCGGTGCGCTCGACCCGCCCGCCGATCTCCTCGAGGAAACCCTTGGGGGTCTGCTCGATCCAGATCCGCCGATCGTCGTCCTGGCTGACCGTGAGGTCGTAGACCGACGCGGAGTAGGTGCCGAGGAACCGTTCGGCGTCGATCGTCGGTGGCTCGGCCGGTGGAACCGGGGACGCGGGCAGCTCGACCCCGGTCAGCCGGTTCAGGGCGCCCCCGACGACGTCCTTGTAGAGCGACAGCGCGTCGCCGCCGTTGGTCAGCAGGGCGACCGCGACCCCCGTGCCCGGCACCATCCGCAGGAACGCGGCCTGCCCGATCGTGTTGCCGTCGTGGCCGACGATCGCGCCGGACGGTAAGTCGAACCGCTCGAAGCCGAGGCCCCAGGAGGTGCCCATCAGGCCGAGGTCGGGTAGATCGACCTGCCGCTCCTGCATGAGCGCGGCGGTGCCCGGGGCCAGGACCTGCTGCTCGCCGACGCGGCCGTCGTCGAGGTGCATCCGGGCGAACGCGACCAGGTCCCGGGCGCGCATCGAGAGCATCGCGCCGGCCGGTGCGTTCGACCGGTACATCGCCCAGACCGGAGCCGGCTGGTAACCCTCGCCCCGCTCCGGCTCGACGTGGCCCATCGCGGCGCGGTACTTGATCGCCTCGTAGGCGTCGGTCGCGGCGTGGGTGAGCCCGAGCGGCGTGATCAGGTACTCGCGGAGGCTGGCGTCGAACGACGTGCCCCGCAGGACCTCGATCAGCCGCCCGAGGACGCAGTAGCCGGCGTTGTTGTACGAGAACTGTTCGCCCGGGGGGAACAGCTGCGGCACGTCGTGCAGTGCCGCGACGTACTTCTCGACGCAGTCGTCGCCGAAGCCGGTGTCGACGAAGATGTCGCCCTCGAAGCCGGCGGTGTGGTTGAGCAGGTGGCGCACGGTGATCGTCTGCGCGGCCTGCTCGTCGGCGATCCGGAAGTCCGGCAGGTACTCGCGGATCGGCCGGTCGAGGCCGACCTTCCCCTCGTCGACCAGCTGCAGCACCAGCGTGCTGGTCCACAGCTTGGTGATCGACCCGATCTGGAAGACCGAATCCGCGGTGGCGTCCACGCCGGTGGCTTTGCTGAGCACACCGGCGGCGCCGTCCACGACCTCGTCGCCACGCACGACGGCCCAGTTCGCCGCGGGTACCTCGTACTTCGCGAGCATCGAAGGAAGCTCGTCGTTGAGCCAGCTTTGGATGTCGTCTAGATCGCCCATGCGCGGTGATGCTAGGCACACTCGCGGGCCAGCTGTTCGTCGTGGCCGACGAGTTCACAGGGGTGGGTAGTCGGCTCCGACGAACGGACGGTCGTACCGTAGTCTGCACGCGTGGCCGGATCATCCCTTCGTATCCGGATCTTGGTCGCTGTGCTGCTCGCGGCCGTCGTCTCCTGCTCCTCCTCGGAGTCCGAGCTGTCGTTCTCCGGCGAGCCCACCGCGCTCCCGCACGCGGCGGTCCGGCCGTCCGCCTCGCAGGACGACCGCGACCGGGCCCTGATCGACTTCTACCGGGCGTGGAAGGACGAGTACGTCCACGAGGACTGCGGCGACGGCGCCTACCAGATCTACTCGCCGGACGCGGCGTACCCGTTCGTCTCCGAGGCCCAGGGGTACGGGCTGACGATCGCCGCGATGATGTCGGGGGCCGACCCGGACGCGCGTGACCTCTTCGACGGGCTCCTCACCTACGTGCTGGACCACCCGTCCACCCGCACGCCCGACCTGATGGCCGCCGAGCAGGACGCCGACTGCGTCGACAAGGCCGGCGGCGACTCGGCCACCGACGGCGACATGGACGTCGCCTACGGCCTGCTCCTCGCCGACCGGCTGTGGGGCAGCGACGGCGACGTCGACTACCGCGACCTGGCCGTCAAACGGATCCGGGCGGTGAAGGACAAGACCGTGAACCCCTCGTCGGAGCTGATGCTGCTGGGCGACTGGGACACGACCGTCGACCCGCAGCTCTACGCCACGACCAGGACCTCGGACTGGATGCCGTACTACTTCCGGGTCTTCCAGGAGGCGACCGGCGACACCGCGTGGTCGGCGATCGCCGACGCCCACCGGAGCGCGGTCGCCGACCTGCGCGATCCGGACACCGGCCTGCTGCCCGACTTCGCCCGCACCGGCGGCGACGGGATCGAGCCGGTCACCGGCAAGGTGCTGGAGACCGCGAACGACGGTGACTACTCGTTCAACGCGTGCCGGGTCCCGTGGCGTCTCGGCACCGACGCCCTGCTCACCGGCGACGCGTCGTCCACGTCCGCGGCCCGGACGATCGATGCCTGGTTCCGGTCCACCACCGGGGGCGACCCCGGCCGGGTCGGTTCGGGCTACCGCCTCGACGGCACCCGCGAGGACGCCGACGAGTCGAACGCGTTCTGGGCGCCGCTCGCGGTGAGCGCGATGACCGATCCGGGCGGCCAGCGCTGGCTCGACGCGCTCTGGACCAAGCTCGCCGAGAACGACGTCGAACGCGGCAACTACTACGGCGACACCATTCAGCTCCAGGTGATGCTGCTGCTCTCCGGTCGCTATCTCACGGTTTGAGCGGCGACCCGCGCGCGGAGCTGGCATGCTGCCGTGCGTGCGCCGTTGGCATTCCGAGTCCGCACGCCACGTCGTCGAACGGCTAGCCGCCGGACGTTCGCTCGACGACCTGGGGCTGGCGACCGTCGACGGCCTGCTGGACCTGCGGGGATTACCCGCGGCCGGGCTGGTCGTCACCGGGGCGCGCCTCACCGGGCTCGATCTGAGCTACGCCTCGCTCCCCGAGGCGCGCCTGACCGACGTCGAATGGAGGCAGTGCCGTTTCGACAGCGTCGACCTGTCGGCCGCGGTGATCGTCGGCGGGTCGCTCGCCGAGTCGACCGTGCGCCGGGCCGACCTGCGCGACACGTCCGTGGCCGGTTCCTCGTGGGAGTCGGTCGACCTGGTCGGGAGCAAGTTCGCGTACTTCGCGGCCGAGCGCGTCACGTTCACCCACACCACGTTCCCGGCGCTGGCGAGCGTCGGGTTCACGCGCTGCTCGTTCGAGCGGTGCCGGTTCCTCGGCGGGTTGTCCGGCGTGCGCTTCCTGGGCCGCCAGACCCGCGACGACCGCGCGCCCGCCGTCCTGCGCGGGGTGTCGTTCTTCTCCGACAACCTGCGCTACGCCGAGTTCGACGGCATGGAGTTCGACGACGTCACGTTCCCGGGCAGCGACGCGATCATCGTGGTCGAGCACGGGTTCCGGGCGGTCGCCGAACGGGCGGGCGACCTGTCGATGAACCGGCGCGACGACGTCGGGGAGGCGTTCCGGAAGTTCCTGTCCCTCGAGTCGTCACGGCCGGGGCTCAGCGCGACGGCCGGCTGGGCCATCGGCCGGCGGGACTTCATCGACGATCACCCGAACGGCCCCGAGCTGGCCGACTTCGCGACCCGCACGCTCCGCAAGGCCCAGAAACAACTGCGCTCCGAGGGCGTGATCGGTTAGGCGCGTTCGGCGGTGTAGAGGATCAGGCCGCCGTGGCGCGGGTGGACGATCTGGACGACGAGCTTCGTGCCGTCCCAGGCCACCGGCACCGTGAACGCGTCGCCGCGGTAGCTCCAGGTGGCGCTGAAGTCCTCGTGGCCGGACACCTCGGCCGGGAGCGCGATCGCGGTGCCGCGGTCGGGGGCGCCCTCGCCGGCCACCTCGACGGTGAGGACACCGGCGTCGATCCGGTAGGTGCCGTTCCTCGCGTCGGTGAGCAGGCCGTGTTTCCGGCCGGGCGGCGGGGTGCCGCCGGAGAGGGCCCAGGTGTCGTCGCCGATGGTGAGCAAGCCGGCGCCGCCGTCGGCGGTGACTCGCCAGGTGCCCCTCACGAACGCGGTGACCAGGGCGGCCCGGGGGTGGCGGCCCGGCAGGTCGACGCCGCACGCGCCGAGCGCCGCGGCGGCGAGGCCGAGCCCGGCGTATCTCAGCGCGGCCCGCCGCCCGACGACCCCCGACAGCTGACCGAGTTCTCGAATCGTTCGCACGGCCGCACCCTGTCGCCCCACCCTGAAGGCTTCCTGAAGGCTCCGAGGCGTTCCGGCGCACGCCCCCGCTGCGTAGCGTGGCCACGCCAAGTCGGTTCAGCTACGGGGAGAACACATGGTTCGGCTACGGCGGGTGGCTCTGGTCGTCGTGCTCGGAGGGCTCGCGCTCCTCGGCGTGGATGCCACCGCCGCACGCGCGTGGGTGCCACCGGAGATCGTCTGCGACGGGGTGCGCTACACCCTTCCGCTTCCTCCGGACGTCGAGCCTCGGTGCGAGATCGACCAGAGCATCCCGAACAAGTGGCCCTAGTAGAGGCGTACCGGCTTCTGGATGGTGGCGTCGTCGGCGGCCGACGCGGGGGCGGCCGCGGCGGCGGCCACCGCGGCGGCGGCGAGGACGAGCGCGATCCGCTGGAGCGTCCTGGTCATGACCGAACTCCTTCGTCGTAGGTCGCGCCATCGTGGCCGGCCGCGCTGAAGGTTTCCTGAAGAGTGAGGAGTGCGGATGGTTGGCCGGAGAGGGGCGCGGCTGGTGGTGGCCGCCGGGTTCGGAGTACTGCTGGCGTTCGGGGTCGCTCCCGGCGGCGCGTCCGCCGCGGCCACGATGCCGCCGCCGGACTGCGGTGTGCCGATGCCGCCCGGCGCCGATCCGACGAAGTGGTGCGACGACCAGCACGGCAACCCGAACAAGTGGCCCTGAAGTTTTCCTGAAGACCTCGAGGTGTACCGGCCCGGCCACCCGGTGCGTAGCGTGGCCCTCGCGTCGGCCGACCTGCGGGGGCCGTCGGCCGACGCACCATCCCGCCGCTCAGTCGGCGGTGTGCTCAGTCGACGGCGCGGGCCAGGTTGATCGCGCCGGGGAGGTCGAGAGCGGCGCCGGCCAGCGCGGCGGCCCGGTAGGCCCGGTCGCCCAGCACGGTGCGGCTGCGCGCCTCCACCTCGGCGCGTACCCGCCGGTCCCGCGGCAGCGGCACCAGCCCCGCGTCCGCGCGCACGGCTCCGGCCGCCCCGAGCAACGTCGCGGCCCGCCGCGCCTCGCCGGCGCCGCCCCGAGCCACCCCGGCGGCGACCTCGGCGGCGACGACCTCGAGGTCGTGGGCCACCGCCCACGGGTGGGCGATCGCGCCGTGCCGGTCGAACGCCTCGCGCACCAGGTCGGCGGCGTCCGAGTGCCGCCCGTCCCGGCCGACGACCGCGGCGAGCAGCACCGCGGCCCGCGCCGCCTGCTCGAAGCTCTCGTGCCGGCGGAACGTCGCGAGCACCCGGCTCAGCACCGGCTCGGCCCGGTCCAGATCCCCGCGTTCGAGCAGGATCTCCCCCACCAGCAACCGCGCGTCGGCCTGACCGGCCTCGTCCTCGTCGCGCGCGAACACGGCCGCCGCCTCGTCCGCCCAGCGCTCGGCGTCGTCCAGGGCGGCGTCGGCGAAGTGGTTGTAGGCGACGGACAGTCCACACCGGCCGATCGCGAACGAGTCGCCGCTCTCGCCGGCCAGCCGCCAGGCCAGCTCGCCGGTCCGGCGCGCGGTCTCCAGGTCGCCCAGCTCCAGCGCGATGTCGGAGACGTGCTGCGCGGCGCGCACCATGCCGGGCCGGTCGTCGAGCCGGGTGGCGGTGACGCTCGCGGCGGCCGCGTACTCCATCGCCTCCGGCAGCGTCACGTACGAGGCGACGACCGCCGCGGTCAGCTGCACCCGCAACAGCAGCTCCGCCGGTACGGTGCCCGACGACGCCGCCCGCAGCGCCAGCCGGTACCACTCCAGCCCGGCGCGCGGGGAGTTGCTCCACCACCAGCGCAGGTCCGCGATCATCGGCAGGCCGAGCTCGAGCCGCCCGCCGCGCAGCGTCCGGTCGAGCGCGCTCAGCAGGTCGGGCCGGGCCGCGTCGAGACGGCGCTGCCAGCGCAGGCGGTCCGGCCCGGACTGCTCGGCGACAGCGTCGGCCGCCAACCGGGCCAGGTACTCGTCGCGGCGGTCGAGCGCGTCCGCCGGATCGAGCAGCGACCGGCCGTACTGACGCACCGACTCCAGCATCCGGAACCGGGTCTCCGGCCCGGTGACGTCGGCGACCACGAGCGAGGCGTCGACCAGCCGGTGCACGACGTCGAGCGCCTCCGGCCCGCCGACCGCCTCCGCGGCCGCGAGCGGGAACGTGTCGGCGAACACCGCCAGCCGGGCGAACAACACGCGCTCGGCCGGGGTGAGCCGGTCGACCGCGGCGGCCAGCGCGGCGGCCAGCGAGCCGTGGCGCCCTCCGGTCGCGCCCCCGACGGGACGCAGCACCCGCAGCTGGTCGGCGAGGCGGGTGGCGATGTCGGCCGGGCTGAGCACCGCGGTGCGGGCGCTGGCCAGCTCCAGCGCGAGCGGCAGGCCGTCGACGGCCCGGCAGATCTCGGCGACCGCCGGGGCGATCGCGTCGGAGAGCTCGAAGCTCGGGCGCACCGCGCGGGCCCGGGCGCAGAACAGCGCGACCGCGTCGTTGGCCAGCGCGTCGGCGGCGCCGGCGACCTCGCCCGGCAGCGTCAGCGGCGCCAGCCGGTGCACCGACTCGCCCGGGACCCGGAGCGGGACCGTCGAGGTGGCGAGCACCCGCAGGTCGTCGGCGCCGGCGAGCAGCTGGTCGACGAGCTGCGCGCACGCCTCGGCCAGGTGCTCGCAGTTGTCGAGCACCAGCAGCACCGACTGTCCCAGCAGCCGGTCGACGATCGGCGTGTCGGTCGCGCGCACCGCGTCGGCGACCTTCGCCACCAGTTCGCCGCCGGTGGCGGTGCCCTCCAGCCGGACGACGACCACCCGCACCGCGCGCGCCCGGGTGACGACCTCGGCGGCCAGCCGCGACTTGCCGACGCCGGGCGGCCCGGTCAGCGTGACGAGCCCGGGCCGGGCCAGCAGCGCGACCAGCTCGGTCAGCTCCGCGTGGCGTCCGACGAACTCGCCGGACCAGGTCGCGCCGAGCACGCCGGGCTGGTCGCGGGGCTCGGGCCGGAGCCCGCGGTCGTCGGCGAGCACCGCCGCGTGCATGCGGCGCAGCCGCTCGCCCGGCTCCACCCCGAGCTCCTCGACCAGCCGGTCACGCGTCTCGCGGTACACCGCGAGCGCCTGGGCGCGCCGGCCGTCCTGATGGAGCGCGTGCATGAGCTGGCTGGCGAACCGCTCGTCCAGCGGGTGGGCCCGGACCAGCATGGTCAGCTCGCCGACCAGGCCGCCACGGCCCAGCGCGAGGTCGGCCGCGAGCCGGTCGCTGAGCGCGGAGACACGCGCCGACTCCATCCGCGGCACGAACAGGTCGTGCAGCGGGCCGGCGCCGACGTCGGCCAGCGGGGTGCCGTCCCACAGCGCGAGGGCCCGGCGGAGCAGCTCGGCGGCGGTCGGCTGGTCGCCGTCGCGGGTCCAGCGGCGCGCCTGCACGCTGAGGGTCTCGAACAGGTGCCAGTCGATCTGCTCACGCCGCCCGGCCAGCCGGTACCCGGCCGGCAGCCGGTCGAGCCGGAGCGCGGAGCCGGCCGCCTCCAGGCCGCGGCGCACGGCGGACACGTACACCTGCACGGTGTTGCGCGCGGTGGCCGGCGGCGAGTCGGCCCAGAGGTCGTCGATCAGCTGGTCGACCGGCACGACGTGGTTGACCCGTAAGCCGAGCGCGGCGAGGACCGCCCGGCCCTTGGCCCCGCTGACCGCGTGCTCGCCCGCGGCGCCCACCAGCCTCACCGGCCCGAGCAGACGAAGATCAAGCCGAGTGGTCACGCCCCGAGCTTGCCCACCCGTCGCAAGCTAGATTTCGACCGCCGTCGGCGCGGCCCGGGCCGACCGTTCCTGCTCGGCGAGCGCTTCGCCGATGCGGGCCGGCTCGCCGGGGCGTCCGTGCAGCCAGCCCTGCACCTCGTCGCAGCCGTGGTGGGCCAGCAGGACGGTCTGGTAGTGCTCCTCGACGCCCTCGGCCACCGTCCGCAGCCCCAGCGCGTGCGCGAGCGCGGTGACGGCCGCGACCAGCGGCGCCGCGTGGTCCTCCGGTTTGAGCGCGGCGACGAACGACTGATCGATCTTCAGGATGTCGGCCGGGAGGTGCTGCAGCCGGCTCAGCGACGAATAGCCGGTGCCGAAGTCGTCGATGGCGATCCGGACCCCGGCCTCGCGCAGCGCACGCAGCGCGTCGATCGCGCAGGGCGAGTCCGCCTGCAGCGTGCTCTCGGTGACCTCGAGGACCAGCCGGTCGGCGGGGAGTCCGGTCTCGGCCAGCACCGAGAGCACGTGGTCGGCGTAGTCCGGCCGCTGCATCTGCTGGCCGGAGACGTTCACCGTGACCTTCGACGGCAGCGTGCGGGGCCAGGCCGCGGCGTCCCGGCACGCGGTGCGCAGCACCCACTCCCCCAGCGTCGTGATGAAGCCGCAGCGCTCGGCCAGCGGGATGAACTCGTCCGGCGGTACCGGGCCGTGTCCGGCACGCACCCAGCGGACCAGCGCTTCGGCGCCGGTCACCCGGCCGGTGCGCGCGTCCGCGATCGGCTGGTACAGGACGCGGAACTCGTCGGCGTCCAGGCCGGAGACCAACGCCTGCGCGTCGGCCGAGTCGTCGCGGGCGTAGACCGTGCGGTCGCCGCCCCCGGCCTTGGCCAGCCGCAGCGCGCCGTCGGCCCGGTTGAGCAGCGTGCGGACCGCGTCGCCGGGCGCGTAGCCGGCGACGCCGACCGAGAAGCGGACGAACGGCGGCGCGACCGCGCGCAGCGCGTCCAGCAGCGGCCCGACCGACCCCAGGCCCAGACCCGGCACGAGCAGGACGAAGTCGTCCCCGGCCGTGCGGCCGAGGACGGCCGGTGGGGCGACCGCGGTCGCCCAGGCCTGTCCGCACGCCCGCAGGATGCGTGTTCCCTCGGCGATCCCGCTGGTGGAGTTGATCCGGGCGAACCCGTCGATGTTCAGCAGCGCGACGGTGAGCGGCTGCCCGCGGTGCCGGGCGCGCTGCAGCGCGGCGTGGCCGGCCCGCTCGAGCCCGCGCCAGTTCGGCAGGCCGGTGAGAACGTCCAGACCGGAGTCGGCGGCCGCGCGGACGAGCCAGCCCACCACGGCCGCGATCAGCAGGTTGAGCCCGGCCAGCACCAGCACCGTGCTCCACGGCAGCGCGCCCCACCCGACCTGGATGACCGCCAGCGCACCCAGGACCGTGACCAGCCCCGGCAACGACGCGACCGGATCGAAGAACGCGAAGAAGAACACGGTGACGAGCAGCAGCAGAGCCGCGACGGCGGCGGCGTCCGGCCGGTCGCGCTGGAGCCACACGCTGACCGCGATCAGCAGCGCGGCGCTCTCGGCCAGCAGGTAGAAGGCCAGCGGCGGCAGCCGCTGGCCCCACTTCGCCAGCGCCAGACCGGCGAGCATCGACGCCACCGAGGCCAGCCGGATCACGTCGTCGGTCTCGTTGCTCGGGCGCACCAGCATGCCGAGCAGGCCGATCAGACCGCCGACCGTGCAGGCGACCGCGGCGGTCACCGCCATCGCGCGTCGCGTCGCCACCACGGACGGGCGCAGCGAGCGCCGGGTCACCAGGTCGCCGAGACTTCTCACCGCGGACCCGATCGGCCGTCGCCGCGCCGATCTGAGGAGTCAGGTGATCTTCGGCAGAATCTCGTGACGCAGGCGCTTGAGGTCGTCGAGCGTCTTGGCCGTGGGGACGTCCCGGAACGGCGGCCACAGCAGCGGCATCGTGAGCCCCGCGTCGCGGTAGCGCTTCAGCATGTCCTCGATCTGCTGCGCGGTGCCGGCCAGGAGGTTCGTGCCCTTGCCGGCCGGGCTCTGGTCCATCGGCTCGTCGGTGATGACGAACCAGATCATGCTGCAGACGTCGAAGCCGTCGGGGAAGCCCCGGCCGAGCTCGCCGAGTTCGCGCTCGATCTCGCCGCGCCAGCGCGCGATCTCCTCGGGGGTGTCCTGGATGCCGATCCAGCCCTGGAGCCCGTACTTCGCGATGCGCTTCGCCGACCGGCGCGGATCCTTCAGGCCGGAGAAGTAGATCGGCGGGCCGGGCTGCTGGATCGGCTTGTGCCCGAAGCCGGAGAGCGGGAAGTCGGCGAACTCCCCGTGGTACTCGAACAGCTCGTTGGACCAGATGCCCTGCATGATCTCGATCGTCTCGCGCACGTGTCCGTGGCGGCGCGCGAAGAGGTGCGGCACGCTCGCGGCGGCGAACTCCTCGGGCATCCAGCCGGAGCCGACGCCGACGTTGAGCCGCCCGCCGGCGAGGTGGTCCTGGGTGGCGAGCTCGGCGGCGAGCACGGCCGGGGCGCGGTAGGGCGTGTCGATGATGCTCATGCCGATCCGCAACCGGGTGGTCTTCGCGGCCAGCCACGGGATCAGCGTCATGCCCTGGAACCACTTGCCGCGCGAGACGACCGGCATGCCCTTCGGGAACTCGGTCATCATGCCGAACGGGAACTGCAGCTCGGCACGGTCCGAGGCCTCCGGGACGACGATCCGGTCGAGCGTCCACACCGAGTCGAAGTCGAGGTCCTCGGCCAGCGCGGTGAGGTCCTCGAGCTCCGGGAGCGTCACGTGGTCGCGGAAGTTCGGGAGGTACAGAGCGAGCTTCATACGCTCACCGTGGTGGTCGTTGCTCAACCCGCTCACACCTGAGCATCAACGCTCGCTCAACCGTGCGGTTCTGTCGGTCCCCGCCGCTACGTTCGGCGCATGACCGCTCTCCGCGCCTACCTCGACTGGCTGGAGAAGCGCGAAGGCCGCCGGTTCGGCGACCACGACGCGCTGTGGGCCTGGTCGGTCGAGGACCTCGACCGGTTCTGGCTCTCGATCGCCGAGTACTACGACGTCGCGTTCTCCGCACGGTGGAGCGAGGTCCGGTCGGCCGAGCCGATGCCCCGCACCCGCTGGTTCCCCGGGGCCCGGCTGAACTGGGCCGAGCACGCGCTGCGGCGGGGCGCCGACGGCGATCCCGCGTTGCTGTGCGTCTCCGAAGGCGGTGGCGCGGACCCGCGGGTGCTCACCTACGCCGAGCTCCGCCGGTCGGTGGCCGCGGCCGCCGCCTGGCTGCGCCGGGAGGGCGTGCGGCCGGGCGACCGGGTCGGCGCGTACCTGCCGAACACCGAGCACGCGGTCATCGCCTGCCTGGCCGCCGCGGCGGTCGGCGCGGTCTGGTCGTGCTGCACGCCCGACTTCGGCGCCGACGGCACGATCGGGCGGCTCGCCCAGCTCGAGCCGACCGTGCTCGTCGCGGCCGACGGCTACCACTGGAACGGCAGGGAGATCGACCGGCGCGAGGTGGTCGAACGGCTGCGTGCCGCGCTGCCCACGCTGCGCCGGTTCGTGGCCGTGCCCTACCTGGGCCACCCGGTCCCGGCCGGCGCCACCCCGTGGGAGGAGCTGCTCGCCACCGACGCGCCGCCGGAGTTCGCGCCGGTCGAGTTCTCCCACCCGCTCTGGGTGCTGTTCACCTCCGGTACCACCGGGTTGCCCAAGGGCCTGGTGCACGGCCACGGCGGCATCACGCTGGAGGGGCTGAAGTGGGCCGGGCTGTACTGCGGCCTGCGCCCGGGTGAGCGGATGTTCACCTACACCTCCACCGGCTGGGCGCTGTGGAACATGCAGCTGGGCGCGCTGAGCCACGGCGCGACGATCGTGCTGTACGAGGGGAGCCCGGCCGGGGTGGTCTGGGAGATCGCCGAGCGCACCCGGGCCGACGTCATGATGCTCGGCGCGGCCGTGATCACCGCGTCGGTGCCGCCGCCGCGGCCGCTGCGCCGGCTCCGGCACCTGCTGGTCAGCGGATCGGCGCTGCCGCGCGAGGGCTACCGGTGGGTGTGGGAGCACGTCGGCGCCGACGTGCGGATCGACTCGACCAGCGGGGGCACCGACGTCTCGGGCGCGTTCGTCGGCTCCAACGACGACAGCCCGGTGCGGCCGGGCCGGATCGGCGGGCGTCTGGCCGGCGTCGACTGCGCGGCCTGGGACGAGGACGGCGTGCCGGTCGTCGACGACGTGGGTGATCTGGTGGTCCTGCAGCCGATGCCCTCGATGCCGGTGCACCTGTGGAACGACCCGGACTTCACCCGGTACACCGAGTCGTACTTCGAGACCTGGCCCGGGGTCTGGCGGCACGGGGACTGGGTGACGTTCCACTCCGACGGCGGCGTCACGATCCACGGCCGCTCCGACTCGACGCTCAACCGGCAGGGCGTCCGGCTCGGCACCGGCGACTTCTACGACGTCCTCGAGGCGCTGCCGGAGATCGCCGAGACGCTGGTGATCGGCGTCGAGCAACCCGACGACGGCTACTGGCTGGGGTTGTTCGTGGTCCCGGCGCCCGGCCACACGCTCGACGACGCGCTGAAACGCACGATCGTGGCCACGCTGCGCACCCGGTTGACCGCGCGGCACGTACCGGACGAGATCGTCGAGGCACCGGGCGTGCCGCACACGCTGACCGGCAAGCGGCTCGAGGTGCCGGTCAAGAAACTGCTGCGGGGCACGCCGCTGGAGCGCGCGGCCAACCCGGCCTCGGTCGACGATCCGGCGGTGCTGCGCTGGTACGAGCGCTTCGCGGCCGAGCGGCGGGGCTGAGCCGTGCGCCTGGGAGCCACGCTGGCGCACTGGTCCGACGCTCCCCCGCGCGACGTCGCCCGCTGGGCCGAGCGCCTGGTCGCCGCCGGGTTCGAGAGCCTGTGGACCCCCGAGATCATCGGGCGCGGGTCGTTCGTGCCGGACCCGTTCGTCACGCTGGCGGTGGCGGCCACCGCGACCGAGGGCGTCGAGCTGGGGACCGCCACCGTGCAGGTGCCGCTGCACCACCCCGCGGAGCTGGCCCACCGGGTCGCGTCGCTGCTCGCGGTCTGCGGGAACCGGTTGACGCTGGGGGTGAGCCCGGGGTCGACGGCCACCGACTTCGCGCTGCTGGACCGTGATTTCGGGAGCCGGTTCACGACCCTGCACCGCGACGTCGCGCGGCTGCGTGAGCTGCTGGCCGAGCGGCCGCCGTTCCTGCTCGGGTCGTGGGGCGCGAACGTCGAGCGGGCCGCCCGGGACTACGACGGGTGGCTCGCGTCCGGCTACCGGCGCACGGCCGGGCAGATCCGGGCCGCGCACGAGCGGTTCCGGGCGGCCGGGGGCGGGCGCGCGATCGTGTGCGCGGTGCCGACCACCGACCTCGAGGCCACCGCCGCCGCGCTGCGGGGCTACGCGGAGGCCGGTTTCGACGACGCGGTCGTGCTCATCGACCCCGGCGGCCCGGAACCCGCCGAGGTCAGGGCCCTGTTCCCGGCCGCGCCGCCGGGTTAGGTTCGCCTCGACGCGGCAACGAGGCCGCACCGGCACTGGGAGCCGACATGTTACTCGTGGTCGACGACGACAGCCGGGTGCGCACGGTCGTCTCCTGGCAGCTGGAGTCCGAGGGGTACGCGGTCCAGGTGGCCGCGGACGGCGCCACGGCCTGGCGCCGCATCGTCGAGCAGCGCCCCGACCTCGTCGTCCTCGACCTGTCGCTGCCCGGCCTGTCCGGGCTCGACCTGCTCCGGCGGCTGCGCGAGAACGGCGACCGGACACCGGTCGTCGTGCTCTCCGGGCGTAGCGGCGAGGGTGACCGCATCCTGGGCCTCGACCTCGGCGCCGACGACTACCTGGTGAAGCCGTTCTCCCCGGGCGAGCTGGCCGCGCGGGTGCGGTCGGTGTTGCGGCGCACCGGCCCGGCGCCGGTCGCCCCGGCGCCGCGCACCGGTCTGCGCATCGATCCGGCCAGCCGCGAGGTGGAGCTCGACGGCGAGCCGGTGCCGCTCACCGCCCGCGAGTTCGACCTGCTCGCGTTCCTGGCCGGGCACCCCCGGCACGTGTTCACCCGGGCCCAGCTGCTCGAGCAGGTCTGGTCGAGCTCGCAGGCCTGGCAGAGCGAGGCCACGGTCACCGAGCACGTGCACCGGTTACGCCACAAGCTCGGCCATCGGTTCCTGGTCACCGTGCGGGGCGTCGGCTACCGGCTGGAACCATGAGCCTCGACCACGCGGACGTCGTCGCGCTGCTCGACCGGCAGACCGGGATCCTCGAGCAGATCACCACGGGGGTCACACTGCCCGGCGTGCTCACCGGCATCGCGACCACGTTCGAGGACCTGGTGCCGGGCTGCTGCTGCTCGGTGCTGCTGGTGGACCCCGACGCGGCGACGCTGCGTCACGGCGCGGCCCCGTCGTTGCCGGCCGAGTACCTGAACGCGATCGACGGGCTGACGATCGGCGCCAGCGCCGGGTCGTGCGGCACGGCGGCCTACACCGGCCGGCCGGTCGTCGCCGTCGACGTGCGGGTGGACGCCCGGTGGGAGCGTTACCGCTCGCTCGCCGACCGGTTCGGCCTGCGGGCCTGCTGGTCGACGCCGATCCGTGGGCGCGACGGCGTCACCGGCACGTTCGCCGTGTACCACCCCGCCCCGCACCGGCCGACGTCACGCGAGCGCCATCTCGTCGAACGGCTGACCCACCTCGCGGCGGTGGCGATCGACCACGACGGGGCCGAACGCGAACGCCGCCGGCGGGTCGACGCCGAGCTCGCGCAGCAGGCCGCCGAGGCCGCCGACCGGGCCAAGACCGACTTCGTCGCCGCGCTCGGGCACGAGTTGCGCACGCCCCTGCAGGCGATCACCGGGTTCACCGAGCTGCTCGGCACGCTGGAGCTGGACCGCGATCGCCGGGCGGCGGCGCTGGAGCACATCGGCGCGGCCGCCGACCACATCCTGGCGATCGTCGACGACGTCCTCGACGTCGCCCGGATCGAGGCGAACGCGCTGCCGCTCACCGTGGCCCCGGTCGCGCTCGCGCCGGTGGTGGACGACGTGCTCGCGATGCTGGATCCACTCGCGAGCGCCGAGCGGGTCCGCCTGCACGTGCTCGCGGGCCGCCCGGCCGACCTGCTCGCCGACGAACGGCGTCTCCGGCAGGTGCTGCTGAACCTGGTGGGAAACGCGGTGCGCTACAACCGGGCCGACGGCGTGGTCCGGATCGGGTGGGCGCTCGACGGCGGACGCGCCGCGATCACCGTGGACGACACCGGGCCGGGCCTGGCGCCCGAGTTCCTCGACCGGCTCTTCGTCCCGTTCGACCGGCTCGGCGCGGACTCCGAGGAGGGCGTCGGGCTCGGTCTCCCGCTGGCCCGCGGGCTCACCGAGGCGATGGGCGGGACGCTCCAGGTTTGCAGCGAGATCGGCGAGGGCACGAAGGTGACCGTCGTGCTGCCGCTGGCGTAGTTCGCCTCGTCCACAAGGGAGTTTCGTTGCTTCGCAGCTACGCCGCCATCGGAGCGGTCTCCCTACTGGTGCTCGCCGGGTGCAGCAACGACGGTGACGCGAAGCCGGAAAAGTCACCGTCGCCGTCGGCCCCGAAGTCGGCCGCGCCCAGCGCCGCCGCGCCCCGACCGGCGTTCGACCCGCCGACGCGGTTCGCCGCGCAAGGTGTCGCACTCCCGCCGGAGGCCAGCGAGAACAAGATCAGCGCGGGCGGCACGAACACCGAGCCGCTCCCGGTGACGCTGCACGGGACCACGGCGTTCATCGCCTCGACCGCGTCGCTGCTGGCGGTGGACACCGGGACCGGCCGCACGCTGGCGACGATCACCCCGACGGTCGGCGCGCCCGGCACCACCCCGGACAGCCCGTGGGTCGGCACCAACCCCGCCGAGGCCCCGGTCCTCTGGTCGGACAACGGGCGGGCCACGATCCTGGCCACGTTCGTCGTCGACAAGCCGGCCAGCGGGACGCAGAAGGCCGGCCGCGCGGTCGAGGTCGTCGCGGTCGACGCCAAGACCGCCAAGTCGCTGTGGACGGCCCAGGTCGACGTGCCGGCCGGGCTCGACGGTGGCTTCGCCGGGCTGGCCGCCAACCCGGTCGGCATCGACGGCACCACGCTGGCCGTCGGCGTCAGCTACCAGAGCAGCGACGGTGTGATCGCGGTCGACCTGCCGGCCCGCAAGGCCCTGTGGTCGCGCGCCGACTTCCGGCCCGACGTGGTGAGCTCCGGCGTCGTCGTCGGCTCCGACACCGCGGCCGTGCTGGCGCTCGACCTCGCCGACGGCAAGCAGCGGTGGACGGCGCCGCAGCTGACGTCGGTCTCCCGCCTGGGGCCCACCGCGCTCATCGCGTCGGGCACCGGCAAGGTCGCCGTGCTCGACGTCGCCACCGGCAAGGCGAGGGAGCAGTCCACCGCCGACTACACCGACGTGCGGTGCCGGTTCGACGACAAGGACGTGACGGTCTGCGCCCGGCCCGGCTGGGCGGCCGGGCTGGACGCGACCACCGGCAAGACGCTGTGGGAGTTGCCGGACCAGGCGAACACCCGGGTGGCACCGGTGGTCACCGCCGTCTGGCACGGCGCGGTCTACGGCCGCACCGACAACGGCCCGGTGGTGCTCGACGCGCGTTCCGGGAAGGACCGCGAGGTGTCGCCGGGTCTCGCGCCGATGGTCGTCAACGAGTACGTCGGCATCGGGCAGCCGCCGACCGGCGGCTCCGGCGTCCGGTCCTTCCCGGCTGCGAAGTGACCCGTCAGATCGTGACGGGGACGGGCTCGGCGGGCACCAGCGTCGCCACCGAGACGTGCGGCCAGCTCAGCCCGTTGAAGTTGAGCAGGACGGTCTGCGTGTACTGGATCTGGACGTAGCTGACCTCGACCGTCGTCTCCCGGGTGATCGGTGCCGCCGAGTTCACCCGGAACGACGGCGCGGGGTCCGGGCCGCTGCCCCGCACGATCACCGGGAACCCGGCGCCGGGCGGCCGGACCGTGATCGTCTCGGTGACGGTCTCGACCCAGAAGATCGACGACATCGTCACGGCGTCGGCGTTCGGGTTCCGGCCGGCCGTGTCGCCCTTCAGGAACGCGATGTTGTCCGCGCCGCCGCCGAAGACCGGGCTGGCCGGGTCGGTGCTGACCACGATCACCGTGGTCGAGGTGATCGTCTGCGCGTCGGCCCGCTTCGTCAGGACGACGTTGGGGTTGTCGAGGATCTCCTGGGTGATCGTGCCGGCGGCGATGAACGGGCTCAGGTCCTGCGGGATCCGGAACGTGTCGGTGGCCGCCGCGGTCTGGCTGGGGAACTTGATCGGCGTCCCCGGGGAGCCCACCGGGAACGGCGTGATGTCGACCGGGGCGATGGTCGGGCCACCGGCGACCGTGAACGTGGTCCCCTGCGCCTCGATCGTCGTGCCGTGCGGGATCGAGGCCATCCGGGCGACGGTGGGCGGCAGCGCCGGCACCGTGGTGGCCGGGACGCTGAGCCAGATCCCCGGTTCGAAGTGGATGCCGACCGCCTGGCCGGGGTCGGTGACGTCGTTGATCGACTGCAGGTACGGAATGCCGTTGAGGAAGATGTCGCCCTGCACCATGCCGCGGTTCGGGATCGACCCGAGCGGCTGGGAGAACGACAGGGTCTCCTCGGTCAGGTTGATCTCGAGGACGTTGTCGTCGGGACCGCTGGCGGGGTTCAGCAGCGGCGTCGGCGTCGCCCCGAAGTTCTGCGGCCGGAAGATCGTGTTCAGGCCGGTCCCGCGGAACGTGCCGCGGAATCCGGCGATGCCACCCAGGTCCGGGTCGGCGATCTCGACGGCGGCCCGCCGCCGGTGACGGTCGGCGGGCACCTCGCCCCACCGGAAGCCGCGGGTCTGTTCCAGAACCGGTTCTATGTCGGTCATCTCTCCCCCAGATGGATGTTCTCTTTGGTGCATCGGGAGTAGATCACTCGACTATGGACGGGCTCGTCGGGATGGCGACAGATTTGTCGGATCATCGGATTACGGACAGTGAGAGTCACCGTGCGTAGTTACGCTCCTACCCTCGGGGGTCACACGACGTACGGGGGTTCGTCACCGATGGAGTTACTCACCCACGATCCGATCGCGACCGGACCGGCGCGAGGGCTCTCGCTGGTCGGCGTCGGCGCGATGTTCGCGCTCGCCGTGCTCGACCTGGCCGCCGCCTACTGCGCGGTGCGCTACCTGCGTACCGGCCACTGGGGATGGTGGTCGGCCGGGGCGGCCGGCATGGTCGTGTTGTTCGCGGTCTACGCGGCCAGCCTCGAGTACGCCGAGCTCGCCACCGTCACCCTGGGCTGGATCGTGATCCTGCAGGTCGGCGTCGTGGTGATGGACCGGGTCGCGAACGGGATCGTGCTCCCACCGGCGAAGTGGCTCGCGATCGCCGCCATCCTGCTGCTGATGACGTACCTGCTGCTCGCCCCTAACCGCGTGCGCTGAGCGCCATACCGGGCACGCGTCGGCGGACGGCCTCGAGCTCGGCCTCGTCGGAGATTCCCTGCCAGTCGTGGCGGGGTGTGTACGGAGCCTCCAGGGCACGCACCTCGTCGTCGGTGAGTTCGACGTCGAGCGAGGCCACGGCGTCGTCGATCTGGGCGATCGAGCCGGCACCGACCAGCGGAGCCGTCACGACCGGCTGATGCCGCAGCCAGGCCAGCGCGACCTGGGCCCGGTGGATGCCGCGCGCGCCGGCCACCCGGCCCACCGCGTCGACGATCGCCCGGTCGGACGCCTCCTCCAGCGGCGGGTACAGCAGGTCGGCGTAGGACCCGTCGGTCGCGGAGCGTGCGGTCGCGCGCGCGTCGTCCCAGGCGCGGGCGAGGCGGCCCCGGGCCAGCGGCGACCAGACCACGGTGCCGACCCCCTCGTCCAGGCAGAGCGGGATCATCTCGCGCTCCTCCTCGCGGGCGAGCAGGTTGTAGTGGTCCTGCATGGACACGAACCGCGCCCACCCGTGACGCTTCTGCAGGTGCAGCGCCTTCGCGAACTCCCACGCGTGCATCGACAACGCGCCCAGGTAACGCACCTTGCCCGCGGTCACGAGGTCGCTGAGCGCCTCGAGCGTCTCCTCCCACGGGGTCGAACGGTCGTTGCGGTGGATCTGGTACAGGTCGATGTAGTCGGTGCCGAGCCGGCGCAGTGAATGGTCGACCTCGGTCAGCACCGCCTTGCGCGACAGGCCCCGGCCGTTCGGTCCCAGGCGCATCGGGTGACGCAGCTTCGTCGCGATCACGACCTCGTCGCGGTCGGCGAAGTCCCGTAACGCCCGGCCGAGGATCTCCTCGCTCGACCCGTTCGAGTACATGTTCGCGGTGTCGAAGAAGTTGATGCCGGCCTCGAGCGCGTGCCTGATCAGCGGCCGTGCGTCCTCCTCGCCCTTCGACCAGACCGGGTGTCCGCGGTCGGGCTCGCCGTAGGTCATCGCGCCGATGGCGATCGACGACACGTCCAGACCCGTCGTCCCGAGCTTGATGTAGCGCATGACGCTCCTCTAGAGTAAGCGGAGAATTCTCCATTTACAGTAATGGAGAGTTCTCCATTTAGCTAGTGAGGTCCCATGGTCCGTTCCGACGCCCGGGAGAACCGGGTCCGCATCCTCGCCGCGGCGCGCGAGGCGTTCGCCGGCGACGGCGACCCGTCGATGAACCAGATCGCGCAGCGGGCCGGGGTCGGGGCGGGCACGCTCTACCGCAACTTCCCGACGCGCGAGGCGCTGGTGCTCGCCGTCTACCAGCACGAGCTCGAGCGCATCCTGGAGACCGTGCCGGCGCTGCTCGCCGCGCACCCTCCGATCGAGGCGCTCCAGCGGTGGACGCTGGACCTCGTCGACGCGATGCGTCAGAAGCACGGCCTCGGCGACGCGCTGAGCCCCGGCGCGCACCAGGCGATCGCCGAGCAGTCCTACGGCCCGGTGATCGCCGCGATCACCCAGCTCCTCGACGCCGGCAAGCGGACCGGCGTCGTCCGGGTGGACGCCGACCCGGCTGACTTCCTCCAGTTCACCGCCGCGCTCTGGCGCGCCGCCACCGAGCCCGAGGACCGCGCGCCACGCATGCTCGCACTCCTGCTCGACGGCCTGCGCCGCCGCTGACCCGGCTCGACACCAGCGCCGCCAGCACACCGACGACGAACCCCTCGGCGCTCACCAGGCCGTGCCCGTTGGACTGCAGGAACCACAGCGCCAGACCGGCCACCGGCACCGCCGACGCGAGCAGCCGCCGCCGCACGCCCGGACCCGCGAGCAGCAGCGCCCCGGCCGGTGTCGCCGCCAGGAAATACACCACCCCGGAGCTGCCGACGTAGTTCCGCGCCTGCCCGCCCAGGTCGCCGCCGCCGACCATCAGGTCGAGCACGTCGGGCACCAGCACCGCGGCGACCACGAGGACGAGTGCCCGCCGGACGCCCCAGTGCCACTGCGCCAGCGCAAGCGCGATCGCGGCGGTGACCACATTGAACACGTCGCCGAACGGGCCCCCGTTCTGCAGGAGGACGCTGGTGAACGGGCGCCACCACCCCGATCGCGCAGGGTCGTGCGCGAGCGCGGCCTCGGCCCCACCCCACACCGCCTGCAGCACCAGGCCGCCGAACAGGGCCGCGACGCCGGCGATCGCCAGCCAGGGCACCGATCGACGCTCGGCGACCAAGAGACTCCCGACCTTGCCGAGCAACACGAACAGCGCCGCGGTGGACACGCTGTACAGGATCACCGCCATGATTCCCTCGATTCAAACGATGTTCAAAACGGTACTTCGGATTCGAACACCGTTCAAGAGGGAGTTAGGCTGCGGGGGTGAAGCTGAACCGAGAGCTGATCGTCGACGCCGGGATGCGGGCGTTCGCCGAGCGTGGCTACGTCGGGCTGTCGATGCGCCAGATCGCCGACGCGCTCGGCGTCCACGCCGGGTCGCTGTACTACCACGTGAAGAACAAGGAGCAGCTGCTGGCGCTGCTGGCCGACCGGGTGGCCGGCGAGGCCTACGACGCGGGCACGGCCGCGTTGGGCGCGCTGTCCCCGGCCGCATCGTGGGAGGAGCGGATCGAGGCCCAGCTCGTCGCCCTGCGCGCGAGCCTCCTGGCCCGCACCGGCGCCCCCGCGCTGCTCGCCGCGAGCCCGGCGGTGCTCAGCCCGGCCGCGCTCGCGCTGATGGAACGTCTGCTGCGGACTCTCGACGCCGCCGGGGTGGCCCCGGACACGCGTCCGGTCGCCGCCGACACGCTGCTCAGTTACGTCACCGGTTTCGTACTGCAGGAACAGGCACCACCGGCCGACGTGCAGCCTCCGGCCGACCTGGCCGAGCGCTACCCGATGACGGTGGCCGGGGCCGGCTCCGACCCGGACACGCTGTTCCGCACCAGCATCCGGCTGCTCTGCGCCGGCATCGCGACGGACCGGACCCCGGTCAGGTGAAGTTCGGGGCGCGTTTCCCCAGGCCTGCGGCGACCGCCTCGGCCTGGTTGGGCGTGCCGATCAGCGCGGCGATCTCGGTCTGTTCGGCCGCGAGACCGGTCGCCAGATCCACCCGCTCGGCGAGGTCGAGCAGCCGCTTGGCCGCCCGGACCGCGTCGGGGCTGCGGGTGGCGATCTCGCGGGCCAGCGCGAACGCCGCCGCGAGCGGATCGTCGGCGGTGCGGGTGGCCAGACCGATCGCCGCCGCCTCGGTGCCGGTCACCGTCCGGCCGGTGAACACGAGCTCCCGCGCGGTGTCGGGGCCGACGAGGCGGGGCAGCAGCTGGGTGCCGGTCATGTCGGGCACCAACCCCCAGCGGACCTCCATCACCGAGAGCACCGCGTCGGGCGCCACGATCCGGATGTCGGCCCCGAGCGCGATCTGCAACCCGCCGCCGAGCGCGTTCCCGTGCACCGCGGCGACCACCGGCACCGGCACCTGCGCCCAGACGTACGCGGCCCGCTGCCCCAGCGCCGCGGCCGGACCGTCACCCGGCGGCAGGTCCACCACCGCGGTGAGCCGGTCCCCGCGGCCCAGCGCACTCATCGCCCCGAGGTCAAGCCCGGCGCAGAAGTCCGGGCCGGAGCCGGAGAGCACCACCGCGCGCAGCCCGGGCTCGGTACGCAGCCGCTCGCCGGTGCGCACCAGGGCCTCGAACATCGCCGGGTCCAGCGCGTTGCGCTTCTCCGGCCGCGCCAGCCGCACGTCGGCGATCCCGCCGTCCACGTCGACCGTGACCCGAACCACGTCCGTCATCTGCCGAATGATGCCAGCTCGGACGAGGCGCGGCCGGGCTTCCGCCGCGATGGTCGCGGCCGGATGGCGCGAGCGGGACCGGCTCGTCGGGCGGGCTACCTCCCGGCGCGGGCCTCGCACAGCGTCGCCCACACCGCTTCGCGCGGACGGCCGACCGCAGCAGTTCCAGGTCGTCGACGACCGCCCGGGCGAGCGGAAGCATCGGCAGGAGGTGGCCGGTCGGGCCACGTACCATCTCGAGCGTGTCGAAGCCTGTGCAGACCAGTCGGCGGGCCGAGTACGCCCAGCGCACCCGCGAGGCGATCCTGGACGCGGCGCGCACGCTGTTCGTCGAGAAGGGCTACTTCGGCACGAAGGTCGACGACATCGCGCGGGCGGCGCGGGTCGCACCGGCCACGGTCTACGCGGTCGGCGGGGGCAAACACGGACTGCTGCGGACGCTCATCGAGTCCGGGACGAACTCCGAGGACGTGCCCCGCATCCTCGCCCGGATCACCGAGGCCGGCGACCCGGGCGACCTGATCCGCTTCGTCGTCCGGGCCACGCGTGAGCAGTTCGCGCAGTGGTCGGACCTGATGCGTCAGGTCGCCGCGGCCGCCCCGCAGGAGCCGACCGTGCGGGAGATCCAGGAGATCGCGCACGCCGGCATGCGCCACGGGCTGTCGGTGACCGCCGGCCGGCTCGCGACGCTCGGGGCCCTGCGTGCCGACGTCGACGTCGCCAAGGCCACCGACCTCCTGTGGCTGCACCTGTGCAACTCCGCGTACTTCATCCGCACCGACGACCTCGGCTGGTCGCTCGACGAGTCCGAGGCCTGGCTCACCGAGGCCCTGTCGCGCGCCCTCCTGCCCCCCGCCGACATCGGAGCCCCGTGAGGTCGTCGGCCGGAGGTGCCGTCCCGGGGGTCTGACCGCGGGCGGCTGAGAGCACGCTGAGGGCCAGGGTTGCCGATCCTGCGGCTGGGGACCTCTCTGTGGACGACGACGTTCGCCCAGGAGGACCCATGGCCAGGCCACGCACGTTGCTTCTCGTTCTCGCCGGAGGCGCCGGTGGGCGATTGGAGCTGCTGACCGACCACCGGGCCAAGCCCGCCGTGCCGTACGGCGGCTCCTACCGGCTGATCGACGTGTCGCTCTCCAACGCCCACCACTCCGGCATCGACGACGTCTGGGTGATCGAGCAGTTCCACCCGGTCTCGCTCACCGACCACCTCGCCAACGGACGCCCCTGGGACCTCGACCGCACCCACGGCGGCCTGCTCACCCTGCACCCGCACCTGGGCACCGAGCGGGAGGGCTGGCACCAGGGCACCGCCGACGCGCTCTGGCGGCAGGCTCCGCTGATCCGCGAGTTCGACCCCGACCACCTGGTCGTCGTGAGCGCGGACGCCATCTACGCGCTGGACTACGACACCGTGGTCGCCGCGCACGCCGAGGGCGGCGGTGACGTCACGATGGTCACCACCCGGCGCCCGATCGAGGAGGCCGGCCGGTACGGCGTCGTCGAGACCGGGGACGGCGACCGGATCACGAACTACGTCTACAAGCCCGACGAACCGGCCACCGACCTGATCGCCAACGAGGTCTTCGTCTTCCGGCCCTCGGCGCTGCTGGACGTACTGGGCTCGCTGGAGGAGGACGGCGGCGACCTCGGCGACCACGCGCTCCCGCAGCTCGTCGACGCGGGCGCGGCGCGCGAGTACCGGTTCGACGCCTACTGGCGTGACGTCGGCACGGTGCCCGCGTACCTGGAGTCGCACCTCGAGCTGGTCGGGGACGACCCGGCGATCCGGCTGGACGACCCGGCCTGGCCGATGCTGACTCGGGGCGGCCACCACGGACCGGCCCGGCTGGCCCGCGGTGCCGAGGTCGCCGACTCGCTGCTCTCGGCCGGGTGCGACGTCGCCGGGAGCGTCGAGCGGTCGGTGCTCTCCCCCGGCGTGATCGTGGAGCCGGGCGCTTCGGTGACCGACTCGGTGCTGCTGCACGGTGCGGTGGTCCGGCGCGGGGCGCGGGTGCGCGGCGCGATCGTCGACACCGGGGCCGAGATCGGGGCGGGCGCCTCGCTCGACGGCACCGACGACGTCGTCCTCGTCGGCGCCGGGGCCCGGGTCGCGAAGGACGAGGAGGTGACGGGGGGTGGCCGCGTCGCGAGGGAGAACACGTAACCTGCCCGGGTGAGTGTCTGCCCGTGCGGTTCCCGCCGGACCTACGACGAGTGCTGCGGGCCGTTCCACGGCGGTGGCGCGGCGCCCACCGCGGAAGCGCTCATGCGTTCGCGCTACAGCGCTTTCGCCCGTGGGCTCGCGCCGTACCTGCTGAGCACCTGGCATCCCCGCACCCGCCCGGGCGAGCTGGAGCTCGACCCGGGCATCACCTGGAGGGCCCTGCAGATCGTCGACACCGTGGACGGCGGGCCGGGCGACGACTCCGGGATCGTCGAGTTCCGGGCGGTCGCCCGCACGGCCGGCGGCGAGCGGCACGTCCAGCACGAGCGCAGCACGTTCAGCCGGGTCGGCGGCCGCTGGGTCTACGTGGACGGCGGGAGCGGGCCGCTGCTGCGGTAGTCAGTCGCCGCGCAGGTAGCGGGTGACCATGCCGACCAGCTCCCGCTCGAGCGCGTCGACGCCGATCGTGCGCGGGTCGGCCATCACCTTGTGGGTGTTGAGCTCCACCGTGGTCAGGATCAGCTCCGCCGCGGTGTCGAGGTCCGCCACCCCGACGTCGGGGTGGCGGGCGAGCACGTCGCGCACCTGGGCGACCCGCTGCGTCCCGTGCCGGGCGATCGTGTCGAGCAGCTCCTGCGAGAGCGGCGCCTCCTCGATCATGATCCGCAGCAGCTGCGGATCGTCCTGGTGGTTGTCGATCGCGTCGCGGACCAGCGCCCGCACGGTCGCCTCCAGGCTCCCCGGCGACAGGTCGAGCTGGTCGGCGCCCCGCCACACCCCGCGGTCGACGTGCCGGATCAGCAGCTCGGCCAGGACGGCGTCCTTGTTCGGGAAGTACTGGTACAGCGAGCCGATCGAGATCCGGGCGCGTTCGGCGATGCGGTTCGTGGTGCCGGCGGCGTACCCGAACTCGACAAAAACGTGAGCAGCCGCGGTGAGGATGCGCTCGCGGGTGAGCTCCGCGCGCACCTGCCGGGGCCTGCGACGTGGTTGGAGACGACGGTCGGCCGACGGCATGGCTGCGCTCCCGGAAGCGAGTAGTCAAAGAACTGAGCTATCCCTCACAATAGCGCTGTGAGCAGCAAAAACAATGTCCTGACGACGGTCGCCGACGTCGAGGGGGCGGTCGGGAAGCCGGCCGCGGTGATCATGCTCAAACAACTCGGCGCCCTCGACGACGGCTGCCGGACGATCCTCGGAGCCAGCCCGGTCGCGGCGTTCGGCTACCGGGACGCCGAGGGGGCGAGCCGGACCACGTTCGTCGGCGGCCGCCCGGGGTTCGCCCGGGTGCACACGCCGACGCGGATCTCGTTCGGGTTCTCCGAGCCCGGCGCGCCGCACGGCCCGGCGTCGCTGTTCTTCCTGCTGCCCGGCGTCGGTGAGCTGTTACGCGTGAACGGCTCGGTCGTCGCCCGGACCGGTGGGCGGGTCGTCGTCGAGGTCACCGAGGCCTACGTGCACTGCGCGCAGGCCGTGCTCCGGTCGCGGCTGTGGCAGCCGCCGGCCCCGCCGGTCGACGCGGACGCCGTACCGGGCGACGGTGCGCCGGGCGACGGTCCGCTGGCCCGGCCCGGGGTCGCCGGGTTCCTGGCCGCCGCGCCGTTCCTCGCGCTGTCCACCTGGGACGCCGACGGCGGGAGCGACACGAGCCCGCGCGGGGACCGGGGAGCGGTGGCGCGGATCCGGGACGCCCGCACGCTCGTCATCCCGGACCGAAAGGGCAACAGGCGCGCGGACACGCTCCACAACCTGCTGCGCGACGACCGCCTCTCGCTGGCCGCGCTCGTCCCGGGCCGCGACGCGGTGCTGCACGTGCGCGGTCGCGCGCTGATCACCGACGATCCCGCGCTGCTGGCGACGATGGCGCTGCGCGGGATGCCCCCGCACCTGGCGCTGGTCGTCGACGTCGAGGACGCGCGACTCGTCGGCAGCGGCGTGCTCACCCGGGCGCGGCTCTGGTCGCCCGGCACGCACCTCGACCGCCGGACGGCACCGGACCTGGCGGCGATCGGGAGCCGCCACCTGGCCGCCGGCACCGGGGGAGCACCGTCCGCGCTGCTGCGTGCCGTCGCCGCGATGCCGGGGCTCGGCCGGGTGCTGCGCGGGGTGATGAACCGCGCCTACCGGTCCGGCCTGCGCAAGGAGGGCTACGACGACGTCTCGTTCGCGGTCGGGGGCGAGGCCGCGAACCCGCTCCGGAGCGTCCGGGTCACCGGGATCCGCCGGGAGACGCCGAGCGCGGTCACGCTCGTCCTCGAGGACGGGGCGCCGTTCGACTTCCGGCCCGGCCAGTTCTTCACGCTCGTCGCCGACGTCGACGGACGCCCGCTGCGGCGCGCCTACTCGGCGTCGTCGGCGCCGGGGACGTCCCGGCTGGAGGTCACGGTCAAGCGCGTCGAGGGCGGCCGGTTCTCCGCGTTCGTGCACCGGGACCTGCGGGTCGGCGACCGGCTGGAGCTCCGCGGCCCGTCCGGGTCGTTCCACGCCGAGCCGGGCGAGCTGGTGCTCGTCGCGGCGGGCAGCGGCGTCACGCCGATGATGAGCATGATCCGGGCGACGCTCGGGACCGGCCGGATCTCGCTGCTCTACAGCAGCCGCACCGCCGACGAGGTCATCTTCGCCGCCGAGCTGGACCGCCTGGCGGCGCGGCACCCGGACCACTTGTCGGTCACCCACGTCCTGACCGCCCGCGACGGCCGGCTCGATGCGGCCGGGGTACGCCGGTGGATCAGCGCGGTGGCCCCGTCCGAGGACGCCGGGTACTACGTCTGCGGCCCCGAGCCGCTGATGGACGCGGTGGTCGCCGGTCTCGGCGTGCCGGCCGGACGGGTCCGGCGCGAGCGCTTCCGCAGCGGCGCCGACCCGACGGTCGCGACCGGGCCGCAGGAGCTCGTGGTCGAGAACGACGGGCGGCCGGTCGGCTCGGTGGTGGTCGCGCCCGGCCGGACGCTGCTCGAGGCGGGGCTCGACGCCGGTTTCGCGATGCCGCACTCCTGCACGGTCGGTAACTGCGGCGACTGCCTGGTGCGACTCGTCGACGGCGACGTGGCCCAGAGCGAGCCGAACTGCCTCACCCCGCAGCAGCGGGCCGACGGCTACGTGTTGGCCTGCGTGAGCTGCCCACTCTCCACGGTCAGGCTCGACATCGCGGAGCCCTGAGGACCGAGTGGCTTATGGACGCTAATGTTTGCGACGTGGTGACGCCCCTCCTGCCCAGTGACCCTCAGCTGATCGGCCGTTACAGCATCCAGGGCAGACTGGGCTCCGGCGGCATGGGCATCGTCTACCTCGGTCAGTCACCGGGTGGGCGGCCCGCGGCGATCAAGGTCATCAACGAGCGGTTCGGCATCAACTCGGACTCGCTCGCGCGGTTCCGGCGCGAGGTCGAGGTGCTGCGGACGGTCCGCAGTGCGTACACGGCCGCGCTCATCGACTGCCAGCTCGAGCAGCCGCCGTACTGGTTCGCCACCGAGTACGTACCCGGGCCGACGCTCGCCGACGCGATCGCCCAGCGCGGCCCGTTACCTCCGGACGGGGGGTACCGGCTGCTCGCGGCGCTCGCCGAGGGCCTGACCGACATCCACCAGCACGGCATCTGCCACCGGGACATCAAGCCGCAGAACGTCATCCTGGCCTCGACCGGGCCGCAGCTGATCGACTTCGGGATCGCCCGGGGCACCGAGCACGTCGCGCTGACCCAGGTCGGGGCGGCGATCGGGTCGCCGGGGTACGCGGCCCCCGAGGTGCTCTCACGCAACGAGGTCGCGCCGCCGGCGGACGTGTTCGCACTCGGCGCGACGACGACGTTCGCGGTGACCGGACGCAAGCCGTTCGGGGACGGCACCGGCGCGGTGATCATGATGCGGTCGATGAGCGGCGAGATCGACCTGTCCGGGGTCGAGCCGCGGCTGGCCGAGCTCCTGCGGGCGTGCGTCGCGGTGGAGCCCGGGTACCGGCCCACCCCCGAGCAGATCATCGAGACCTGCCGGGCGCAGATCCCCGCCTTCCAACCCGTCGACGCCGGCGCGGTCACCGCGGTCACGAGCGCGCCCCCGGCGCCGGGCGGTCCCCCCGCGCCGACCACGGCGCCGACGTACCCGACCCCGTTCTCCGGCACCGCGACCGCGCCGACGGTGGGCGGCGCCCCGGCCGCACCGACCGAGGTCGTCAGCGCGGTCCCCGCCCCGCCCCGCCCACCGGTGTCCGGCGCGCCCCACTCCGGTGCCCCGCACTCGGCTGCCCCGCACTCGGCTGCCCCGCACTCCGGGCCGCCCGCGTTCGGCGCACCGCCGGCCTTCGGCGCCCCGCCCGCGTTCGGTGGCCCCCACGGCGTACCGCCCTCGTTCGGACCGCCGAACGGGCCCGGGGTACCGAACGGCCCCGGGGCACCGAACGGCCCCGGCCCGCGCCGGGGCCGGGTGGCCCTCATCGTCGGCGCGGCCGTCCTCGCGCTCGTCGTCCTGCTCGGTGGCGGCGCGTTCGCGTTCTCCGTTCTCGGCTCCGACGAGGACACCACGACCAAGGCCGCCGTCCCGGGCCCGAGCGCGGCCGTCCCCACCCCCTCCGCGACCGCGAGCGCCGCCGCGTCCCCGGCGGCGCCGGACTCCCCCGACCCGGCGACCCCGGCCGCCTCGGAGTCCCCCGACCCCGCCGGCGCCGCCACGGTGACCTGGGTCGACAAGGCCACGTCACGCTGCCTGGACGGCAACGCCGAAGGCAATGTCTACACGTTCCCGTGCAACGACGGCGACTACCAGAAGTGGATCCCCAAGGAGGTCGACGGCGGCTTCACGTTCACCAGTAAGGCCACCGGCCTTTGCCTCGACAGCAACCCGGCCCGCAACGTCTACGCGATGCCGTGCAACGAGGGCGACTACCAGGTCTGGTCGGTGACCGAGAACGGCGACTCGTTCTTCAACCTCACCGACAAGGCCACCGGTTTCGTGCTCGACAGCAACGGGGACGGCCAGGTGTACGCGTTCGACGCCAACGACGGCGACTACCAGCGGTGGCGCCGCCAGTGAGCCGGGCGCTCACCGCTCGTCGCTGACGGGGCCCGGCGCCGGGTCGTCCCGGTTCCACGACCCGAGCACCATCAGCGTCTTGGTGCCGACCACCGGTCCGGTGCGCCGCATCCGGTCGATCGCCTGCTGGAGGTGCCGGATGTCGCGTACCCGCAGGTGCACCAGTGCGTCGGGGTCCCCGGCGATCGCGTACACGGCCTGCACCTCGGGCACCGCGAACGCGGACGTGATGATCGCGCTCACCGGGGTGGCGCCGGCGTAGCGCAGCTCGGTGAACGCCTCGATGCCCCAGCCGAGCTTGGTGTGGTCGACCTTGACCGTGAAGCCGGTGATCACCCCGATCTCACGCAGCCGGTCGACGCGTCGCTTGACCGCCGCGACCGAGAGGCCGACCTCGCCGGCCATCTCCGAGAACGTGCGCCGCCCATCGGCCGACAGCAGCCGGAGCAGCTCCTGGTCGATGTCGTCGACAGTCATCCGGCCCACTCCCCAACGCAAATGAACGCAGCTCGACGTCGATGTTGCCGCAAGATTTTGCGTTCTGAAGCGTCTTTCCCGCAACGTGCTTGCTTCGAACCAGTGACGCAGGTCTCCTGGGTTCTATCCGGCTCCGAGCGGTGAGGAGAGGTCCGTGACGGTGACCTTGGACGACAAGTACACCGCCGACGACGGTCGCGTGCTGATCTCCGGTGTGCAGGCGCTGGTCCGCCTGATGCTCGAGCAGCGCCGTCTCGACGACGTCCGCGGCCTCGACACGAGGGTCTTCGTCAGCGGGTACCAGGGTTCCCCGCTGGGCACCCTGGACCTGGAGATGGGGCGCGCCCACCGCTTCCTCGACCCGGCCGGCGTGGTGTTCCGGCCCGGCCTCAACGAGGAGCTCGCCGCCACCGCGGTCGCCGGCACCCAGATGCTCGGCCGGGTGCCGGGCGCGCGCCACGACGGCGTCGTCGGCTTCTGGTACGGCAAGAACCCGGGCCTGGACCGCGCCGCCGACGCGATCCGGCACAGCAACGTCGCCGGGACGACGACGCTGGGCGGCGCGGTCGCGCTGATCGGCGACGACCCCGGCAGCAAGTCCTCGACCGTGCCGAGCTCGTGCGAGCCGATGTGCGAGAACCTGTCGATGCCGCTGCTGGCGCCCGGCACCGTCGCCGAGATCGTCGAGTACGGGCTGCACGCGGTGGCGCTCAGCCGCGCGTCGGGCCTCTGGGTCGGCCTGAAGGTGGTCGCGGACGTGGCCGACGCCTCGGCGACCGTCGACGTGACCGGCCTGTCCGCGGGCGTGCCGGTGCCGCCGGGCACACCCCGCGCCGCGTCGCCGGCCCTGGTCGGCCCGGCGTCGCTCGACGCCGAGCACGACATGCTGACCCGCCGGCTCAACCTGGCGCGCGAGTACGCCCGCGCCGCCGGGCTCAACCGTGTCGTGTTCAGCGCCCGGGAGGCGAAGCTCGGCGTCCTGGCCTCGGGTACGAGCTTCGCCGCCGTGCAGCGGGCCCTCGACGACCTGGGCCTGGACGAGGCCGCGCAGGAGGCGCTCGGCCTGCGCCTGATCAAGCTGGCGATGCCGTTCCCGGTCGACCACGAGATGCTCGCCGAGCTGACCGCCGGGCTCGACGAGGTCCTCGTCGTCGAGGACAAGTACCCGTTCCTCGAGGGCCACCTCAAGCAGGCGCTGTACCGGCGCGCGGACGCACCCGTGGTCGTCGGCCGGTTCGACGAGGCCGGTCGCCCGCTGCTCACCGCCCGGGGGACGCTCGGCGCCGACGAGGTCGCCCGCGCCCTCGCCCTGCGGACCGGGTTGCCGCCGCGGGAGACCGCGACCGCCGGCCGCCCACGTCTGGCGCTGCCGACGATCTCGGCGCGCACCCCGTTCTTCTGCTCCGGCTGCCCGCACAACACCTCGACCCGCACCGGCGACGACACGCTCGTCGGCGTCGGCATCGGCTGTCACGCGATGGTCGCGCTGGCCCCGGACGGCCGCGGCAACCAGGTCGGCCTCACCCAGATGGGCGGCGAGGGAGCACAGTGGATCGGGCTCGCCCCGTTCACCGACGACCGGCACTTCGTCCAGAACCTCGGGGACGGGACGTTCCACCACTCCGGGTCGCTGGCGATCCGCGCCGCGGTGGCCGCAGGCGTCACGATGACCTACAAACTGCTCTACAACGACGCGGTGGCGATGACCGGCGGGCAGCGCGCCGAGGGCCGGCTCGACATCCCCACGCTGACGCGCTGGCTGGCCACCGAGGGCGTGCGCAGCGTCGTCGTCACCACCGACGACCCGGGCTCCTACCGGACCGTCCGGCTCGACCCGATCGCCTCGGTACGCCACCGCGACGACTTCGCCGACGTCGAGCGCGCGCTGTCCGCCGTCGACGGCGTCACCGTCCTCATCCACGACGACCGGTGCGCGGCCGAGGAACGCCGGCTGCGCAAGCGCGGGCAGCTGCCCACCCCGGCCGAGCGGGTCGTGATCAACGAGCGGGTCTGCGAGGGCTGCGGCGACTGCGGGGACCAGTCCACCTGCCTCTCGGTGCAGCCGGTCGACACCGAGTTCGGCCGCAAGACCCACATCCACCAGGCGTCCTGCAACTCCGACTTCAGCTGCCTGAAGGGCGACTGCCCGTCGTTCCTGCTGGTCGAGCCGGGCACGCCGGAGCGACGCGCGGTACCGGACCTCCCGGTCGCGCTGAGCGAACCCGAACGGCGCTTCGGCGGCGACGACGTCCTGCTGCGCATGCCGGGCATCGGGGGCACCGGCGTGGTCACCGCGTCGCAGATCCTGCAGATGGCCGCGCACCTCGACGGCAGGCACGCGGCCGGGCTCGAGCAGACCGGGCTCGCGCAGAAGGGCGGGCCGGTCGTCAGCGACGTGCGGCTGTCCAAGACGCCGCTCACCGGGGCGCTGCGGGCCTCGCGCGGCACCGTCGACGTACTGATCGGGTTCGACCTGCTCGGCGCGGCGGCGCAGCCGAACCTCGACACGGCGCGGGCCGGGCACACGATCGCCGTGCTCAACACCGCGATCGTGCCGACCGCGGACATGGTGACCGGCCGGGTGGTGCTGCCCGACAGCCCCGCCGACGCGCTGGAGCGCATCGCGTCGGTGACCCGGTCCGAGGCGAACGTGCACGTCGACGCGCTGGGCCTGGCCGAGGCGCTGTTCGCAGACCACATGCCGGCGAACATGCTGCTGCTCGGGGCCGCCTACCAGCACGGCTGCCTCCCGATCTCGGCCGAGGCGATCGAGGACGCGATCCGGCTCAACGGGTCGGCCGTCGAGGCGACCCTGGCCGCGTTCCGGTGGGGACGCGCGGCCGTCGTGGACCGCGCCGCGGTGCTGGCCGCGCTCACCACCACCCGGCCGGCCCCCAAGGCCACCTCGCTCGAGGAGGTGCTCGCGCTCCGGGTCGCCGACCTCACCGGTTACCAGGACGCCGGGTACGCCGAGCGCTACTCCGACGACGTCCGCCGGATCACCGCCGCCGCCACCGAGCGGGCCGGCGCCGCGGCCGGGGAGCGGATCGGGCTCGCCTACGCCCGCGGCCTGCACCGGTTCATGGCGTACAAGGACGAGTACGAGGTCGCCCGGCTGCACCTCGACACCGTCGAGCAGGCCCGCCGCGACGCCGAGTTCGGCGCCGACGCCGACGTGTCGGTGCTGCTGCACCCGCCGGTGCTCCGCGCGCTGGGCGTGAACCGCAAGATCCGGCTGCGCCGCACCGCCCGGCCCGCGTTCCTGGCCCTGCGCGCCGGGCGCCGGCTGCGCGGTACCCCGCTCGACGTCTTCGGGTACGCCCACGTGCGCCGGGTCGAACGGGAGCTCGTCGCCGAGTACCGGTCGGCCGTGCACCGGGCCGTCCGGCACCTGGACGCCGGCAACGCCGACCAGGTCGTCGAGGTCGCCGACCTGGCCGACGTCGTCCGCGGCTACGAGGACATCAAGCTCGCGCGCGTCGCCGAGTTCCGGGACAAGCTGCGTACCGCGCTGGCGGCGCTCAGCTGATGTGGTGCACCTCCTGAAGCGCGTACACGGGGGTCGGGATGCCCTCCTGGCGGGCCTTGAGCTGCAGCGCGAGGTAGAGCGAGTAGTACCGCGACTGGTGCAGGTTGCCGCCGTGGAACCAGAGCCCCTCCTGCTGGGTGGGCTTCCACATGTTGCGTTCCTCGCCCTCCCACGGGCCCGGGTCCTTCGTGGTGTCGGAGCCGAGCCCCCACACCTTGCCGACCCGGTCGGCCATCGGCTGCCCGACGATGTCCGCGGCCAGGCCGTTCATCGAGCTGTAGCCGGTGGCGTAGACGACCACGTCGGCCGGTAGCTCTTCCCCGGTGTCCAGGCGCACCGCGTGTTCGGTCAGCTCGACGACCTGGCCCTGCGCGAGCGTGATCTCGCCGTCGGCGACCAGGTCGGCCGCGCCGACGTCGATGTAGTAGCCGGAGCCGCGGCGCAGGTACTTGAGGAACAGGCCGGACCCGTCCTCCCCCCAGTCGTGACGGAAGCCGGCCTTCTCCAGGCGGGCGTAGAAATCCTTGTCGTGCTCGGCGATCGCCTGGTAGGCCGGGATCTGGAACGTGTGCAGGATCCGGTAGGGCAGCGACGCGAAGATCGTGTCGGCCTTGTGGGTGGTGACGCCGGCCGCCACCGCGCGCTCGGAGTAGAGGTCGCCGAGCGCGATCTCCATCAGCGAGTCCGACCGGACGATGTGCGTCGAGCTGCGCTGCACCATCGTGACGTCGGCCCCGACCTCCCAGAGCGCACCGCAGATGTCGAACGCCGAGTTGTTCGACCCGATGACGACGACCGTCGAGTCCTTGTACCCGTCCGGGCCGGGATGCTGCGAGCTGTGGTGCTGCTCGCCGGCGAACACGTCCTGGCCGGGAATGACCGGCACGTTGGGCTTGCCGGACACGCCGAGCGCGAAGACCAGCTGCTTCGGACGCAGCACGACCTCCCCGCCGGCCCGGTCCACCGTGACCGTCCAGTCTTTCGCGACGTCGTCCCAGGTGGCGCTGCGTGCCGTCGACGAACCCCAGTAGTTCACCTCCATCACCCGGGTGTACATCTCGAGCCAGTCGCCGATCTTGTCCTTCGGCGCGAACACCGGCCAGTTGTCCGGGAACGGCAGGTAGGGCAGGTGGTCGTACCAGATCGGGTCGTGCAGGCAGAGCGACTTGTAGCGGCTGCGCCACTGGTCACCCGGGCGTTCGTGGGTGTCCAGCACCACGTGGTTGACGCCGAGCTGACGCAGCCGGGCCCCGAGCGCGATCCCGCCCTGCCCGCCGCCGATGACCACGACGTACGGGTCGGGGTCCGCGATCTCGGCCGCCCGCCGCTCCTTCCAGGTGACGCGGTCCCGGCGGGCGCCGTGCTCCACGCCCTTGGGCCGCTTCTCCTCGTGACCGGTGAGCTCGTCGAGCGTGGTGAGCAGGGTGAAGGCGCCTTCTCCGGTGAGCCGTAACAGGCCGGACCCGCGCCCCACGGCGGTCGCGAACGTGAAGTAGGCGGTGGTGACGCCGTCGGCCTCCTCGGGTTCCTCACGGACCCGGAAGTTCGACGCGTCCGTGGTGGCGGCGGTGGCGGCCACCAGGCCACGCACACCGTCGCGGTTCTCCACGGTGGTGATGTTCCAGCTGAACGCGACGATGTCGCGCCAGAAGCTGGTCGGCGCGAACAGCCCGGCCACGCGGTCCGCGTCGCGGGCGGCGAGCGCGCTCTCGAAGTCGTTGAGCCAGTCGGTGATCGTGTCGGACGCCGTTCGAGACATGAGACTCCCTTGTTTCATGTACTCAGCTGCGTCTCCACGTTCGTCGCTCGACGAGGACACGTCAATGACGCACCACGCGGAGTACGACCCCGAGCAGGCTCCCGGCCGGGAAGGCCCCGGCCCGGCGGGAGTCGTAGCTGTGCCCGGCGTTGTCGCCCAGCACCACGAAGCGGCCGGGCGGCACCCGGTCGCCGCGATGCCCGGCCGGCGTGCCGACGCCGGCCGGGAGCGGATCACCGGGCAGCGCCACCGCGCGCTTGATCAGCCACGGCGGGTTCCCCGGCAGCGCGCGCAGCTCGGCCGGTGGCGCGAGGACGACCACCTGTCCCCGCCGGACCCGGTGCAGCGGACGGCGCCGGACCAGCACGCGGTCGCCCGGCCGGAACGTCGGCAGCATGCTCTCGCCGGACACGGCCACGACCACGAACCCGCGACGCAGCACCCACCACCCCGCACCGGCCGCCGCCCCGGCGACAGCCACGCCGGTGAGCACCGCCCTCACGCGGGCAGCTCCTCGTCGCGATAGCCGTCGGCCTGCATCCGGAACAGGTCGGCGTACGTACCCCCGGTCGCCAGCAGCTGCCGGTGGGTGCCGCGTTCGGCGACGACCCCACCGGAGAGGACGACGATGCAGTCGGCGTCCCGGATCGCGCCCAGCCGGTGCGAGATCAGCAGGCTGGTCGCACCGGCGCGGTGCTCGCGCAGGCCGTGGTGGACGGCGTACTCCGCCCCGGCGTCCAACCCGGAGCTGGGTTCGTCGAGCACGAGCAGGTCCCGGCGGTCGCGCAGGAAGGTGCGGGCCAGCGCGAGGCGCTGCCACTGGCCTCCGGAGAGGAGCGCCCCGGTGGTGGCCCCCGCCTCCTCCCGGTCGTCCGTGTCCTCCCGGTCGTCCGGATCGGCGGAGAACGTCCGCGACAGCATCGTCCGGTACCCGTGCGGCAGCCCGTCCAGCGCCGCGTCGATGCCGGCCCGGCGGGCGGCGGCCCGGATCCGCTCCTCGTCGTCCAGCGCCGCGACGTCGCCGAGGCCGACGTTCTCGGCGGCGGACAGGTCATAGCTCATGTAGTCCTGGAACAGCGCGCCGATCCGCGCGCGCAGGGCGGCGACGTCCAGCTCACGGAGGTCGATGCCGTCCCACAGCACCGCGCCGCGGTCGGGGTCGTAGAACCGGCACAGCAGTTTCACGACCGTGCTCTTGCCGGCGCCGTTCACCCCGACCAGCCCCACCGACGTGCCGTGCGGGATGTGCAGGTTCACCCCGCGCAGCACCCAGTCCTGGTCCGGGGCGTAGCGGAACCATACGTCGCGCAGCTCGATGCCGCGACGCAGCGCCGGGACCGGCCTCGGGTCGGCGGCCGCCGGAAGGTCCGGCTCGGCCTCCAGCACGGCGCGGAAGTGGTCGAACATCAGCAGCGCGTGGTGCATCGAGGACACCCGGCCCACGAGTGACGCGAGCGTCCCCTGCAACGCCGCGATCCCGGCGACGAGCGCCGCCACGTCCCCGACCGAGAGGCGCCCGCCGGTCGCCGCCCCGACCGCCCACACCAGTCCCCCGGCCAGCACGCCCGCCGACAGCACGCTGAGCCCGAGCTGAGCCCGCACCTGCCGGCCGTCGACGCGCCTGCGGTGCTCGTCGGAGACCGCGAGCTGGTCGAGCATGCGCTGCCGGAACAGCTCGGAGAGGCCGAGCAGCCGCATCTCCTTGGCCGCGGGCAGGCTGCTCTGCAGCTCGGCGTAGAAGTACTCGCGCCGCTCGTGCGGGCTGATCCGCCACACCATGTCCGCACGCACCCGGCTGAGCCGGATCTCGGCCAGCAGAGCCGGAACCAGCCCCAGCAGGTTCACCGCGGCCAGCGGAGGGCTGATCGTCGCGAGCACGACGACCAGCCCGCCGCACGTGATCGCCAGCTGACCGGTACCGAGCACCCCGTTGATGACCTGGCCCGGGCTCGACCGCCCCGCGGCCTGGGCCATCCGCAGGCGGTCGTGGAAGACCGGGTCCTCCAGCCGCCCCAGGCCCTGCAGCCGGGCCATCGCCGTGTAGATCTCCGACTGTGCCCGGCGCCCGACCCGGCGCCCGATCTCCTGGTGCGAGTAGTCCGACAGCGCGGGCAGGGCGGCCGCCGCCAGCCCGGTCAGGACGAGCCCGGCCACGGCGGGCGTCGCCGCCGCGAGACCACGACCGCCCGCCACCGCGTCGAGCACGGTCTTGAGCAACCAGACCGTGGCGACCGGCACGACCGCGGCGACGAGCATCGCCGCGACGTCGCCGATCAGCCACGGACGGGAGGCACGCATTCCGAGCCGGATCGCGCGGCCGGCGTTGCCGAGCGTGCGCCGCGCTCCGGCGCCGTCGGCCGGCACGTCAGACCTGGGTTCCGATCGCGGTTGCGTCCGGCACCGCCGACCCGCTGGCCAGCACGGTCCCGTCCGCGTCGACGAGCGCGAACGCCGGGTAGGCGTCGACCCGGAACGCGGTGGGCAGCTCGCCGGTCGGCAGCTCGCGGACCACCCGGCTCACCGGCGTCAGCTCGTCCAGGTAGGCGGACACGTCGCCGTCCCCGTCGTCGCCGACCACGACGGCGAGTACCCGGTCCCGGCCGCCGGGGTGCTCGCGGGCGGCGTCGGCGAACAGCGGGCGTTTGACGGTGCACGGCTCACAGCCGAGCGAGAAGAAGCCGACGAGCGTCGGCGAGTCCGGGCCGTCGCCGGACACCCGGGTGCCGTCCACCGCCGTCGCGGTGTACGGACCGGCCTGCCGGCCCGGGCCGAGGAGGTTCCGGCCGCTGAGGCCACCCTCCCCGAGACGGTTGAGAAGTTCGGTGTGTTCACGCAGGCGGCGCACGACGCCGAACGTGAACACCAGGTTGGCCAGAGCCACCGCTCCGACCACGACGACCGCGGCCACCAAGACAGCCATGAATGCTCCCCGTCTGTGAGTCGAGTCGGCACCGCCGCCGTCGTGGCGGGCGGTGCGCCCGCCACGACGGCGATCGGTGTCGCGATGCGGTCGGGTCAGCAGTACTCCGGCCGGTACGTGCAGGACGAGCACGTCGTGGAGGTGCAGTGGCAGTTGGTGCAGCAGCGTTTGCAGTACCCGTTCGTGCAACCGGTGTAGTAGCAGTCGTTGCACTCGCACGCGCCGGCTGTCGTCTTCGGTACGAACGCGGAGACGAACCGGTCGGCCATTTTCTCGAATGCCCTGGTCATCGCACAGTCCCTTCGATGGGGTAACGGTGGCGAATCACGAGGCGAAAACAGCACGAACCGGTACGACGTCGGGCCCCGTAACCGACTAAAACCGTACAAGCGCACGGTACGCCACTGTGGACAGTATTACGGGAGCATGACGAAATTCGATCGGCGGGCGAGGTAGCGTCGGCCGGTGATCCGGGTGCTGCGGAACTGGTGGGCCGAGGCGTCGTTGGCGGCCGCTTTCGTCGCGCTCACCGCGGCGCTCGTCTGGTGGCCTCCGCTGCTCGACCTCGACCGCGCGGTGCGGGACTGGTGCGACGCGCACCGGCCGCAGTGGCTGCACACGGTCCTCGTCGGGTTCGATCTGCTCGGGCAGCGGGCGCTGGTGTTGCCGCTGGTGCTGGTCGTGGCGGGCGTGCTGGCGGTCCGCCGGCGCGCGGTCGGTCCCCTCGTGCTGGCCGTCGTGGCCGCGGGCGTGAACAGCGTCGTCGTCGAGGTGCTCAAGCGGTGGACGTCGCGCGGCGCGCCGCACCACGGGTCGATCGAGATGTTCAGCGGTGATCCCGCCGTGGAGTACCCGTCGGGGCACGTCAGCAACGGGCTGGTGTACTACGCGGTGCTGGCGGTCCTGCTCTCGGGCGTGCTGCCTCCGCTCGCCCGGCAGCTCCTGCGCTGGGTGCCGGGCGTCCTCGTCTTCGTCGGCACCACCGGTCTGGCCTGGCACTGGCTCACCGACAGCGTCGGCGGTTACCTGCTGGGCCTGCTCCAGGTCCTCCTGCTGCTGCGGCTGGGTAAGTTCTCCACCCGTGGACCTTGAACTGAACGGACGGATCGCGCTGGTGGTCGGCGGCACCGGCTTCATCGGCCGGGCGATCGTCGAGCGGCTCCGGAACGAAGGCGCGACCGCGATCGCCGCCGCGCGCACCGTCGACGACGGCATTCCGCTCGACGCCCGCGACCCCGGTTCGGTGGCCGCGGGCCTGGCCACCGTGCTCGACACGCACGGCCGGCTCGACGCGCTCGTCGTCGCGGCCGCACCGAGCGCGCGGACGCTCGACCCGGCGCGCCACGCCGACCCCGAGCAGGTGCTGGACGCGATCGACGCGAAAGCGCTGTCGTTCCTGCGTCTGGTGAACGCGGTGCTGCCGGTGATGACCGGCGCCGGGTACGGGCGGATCGTCGGCGTGAGCGGCCAGAACGCGTTCCTCACCGGCTCGGTCACCGGGTCGGTGCGCAACGCGGCGCTGATCGTCGCGGCCAAGAACCTCGCCGACGGCGTCGCGGGTACGGGCGTCACGATCAACACGGTCAGCCCGGGGATCGTGGCGGCGGCCCCGGCCACCGCGGTCGAGGCGGGCCGGCCCGGCGAGTCGAGCCCCACGGAGATCGCGGACCTGGTCGCGTTCCTGGTGTCACCGCGCGCGGGCGCGATCTCCGGCGAGTCGATCGCGGTCGGCCACCGGGTCCGCGGCGTCACCTCGATGTGACCGGGCCCCCGATCGCCCGCCCGCCGCTCGCCGGGCGGCGGCGCGAGCTCGGCGCGGTCGCCCGGCTGCTCGACGGCGCGACGGCCGGCGTCGGCGGGCATCTCGTCGTCACCGGGCCGGCCGGTGCGGGCAAGACGGCGCTCGCCGACGCCGCCGCGGCGCTTGCCGCAGCCCGCGGGCTGCCCGTCACCCGGACGCCGACCGACCGTCCCGGGTCGCCCCGCCTGGTCGTGCTGGACGGCGCCGACCCGCTCCCCGACCTGGTCGCGCGGCTCTCCGCCGACGGCGCCGCCGTGCTGATCACCGCCGCCGCTCCGCTCGGTCTCCCGCCCGAGGTACACCTGGGCGGTCTGTCGGAACCCGACCTGGCTCCGCTCCTGCCCGGCCTCTCCCCCGACGCCGCGCACGCCGTCTGGCTGGTCTCCGGCGGGCTTCCCGGCCCGGCGCTGGACTTCGCGGCCGGGCTCGACGGCACCGACCTGGACGCGGTGGTGCGGGCCGCGCTGGCCACCCCGTCGCGGGCCGGGTTCCTGGAGCTCGACGCCGGGCTGGTCCGGCTGCTGCGCGACGCCGCCGAGCGCCCGCTCCCCACCGCGCTGCGGGCCCGGGCCGTGGCCCGCCTGGCGCGTGCGCTGCTCGGCGACGCCTCGGCCGCCGCGCACCGCCGCGACCTGGCCGATCGGGCCCTGGTGCTGGCCCGCGCGAGCGACGATCCCGGCACGATCGCGGCGGTGCTCGACGACCGGCTGCACGCGCTCTGGGATCCGGCCGCCGCCGGGGAACGTCTGGAGGTCGCGGCGGAAATCGTCGCGCAGGCCTGCCGGGCCGGTGACCTGCCGACCGAGCTGCGGGGCCTGTTCTGGCGCTTCACCGCGCTGGTGGAGCTGGCCGACCTGGACGCGGCCGAGGCGGCGCTGGTGGCCTACGGCCGGGCCGCGGAGCTCTCCGGCGACGCCGAAGCAGCGGTCGTCGTGCTCTCCCGGCAGGCCGTGCTGGCGCTCGTCCGCGGGCGCTTCGACCTCGCCGAGGAGCTCACCGCGCTGGTCGCGGAGCGGGGGCGGGCGGCGGGGCTGCCCGACACCGATCGGCTGGTCGCCACGCTGGCCGGGAACCTGGCGCTGGTGCGGGGTACGGCGGACCCGGACGTCACCGGGCTGCGGGCGCTGGCCCGGCGCATCCCCGGCCAGTACTTCGAGGCGACCGCGGCCCGGGTGCTGGTCGAGAGCGGCGCCGAGGCCGAGGCGGCGCTGGAGCTGACCCGCTCGCTGCCGTCGGTGCTGGCCGGCGGCGGGCCGCGCTGGTTGGGCGCGGTGGCCGACCTGGGCGTCGTCGCCGCGCGCGTGGGTGAGCGTCCCGCGGTCGAGGCGCTGTACGAGACGCTGGGACCGTTCTCCGGGCGGCTGGTCGTCTGGGGCGGTGCCAACACGGTCACCGGCCCGGTCGACGACGTGCTCGGCCGCTTGGCCACCCGCCTCGGCCGCACCACCGAGGCCGCGGGGCACTTCGACCGGGCGATCGCCCTCGAGGAGCGGCTCGGCGCGCTGCCCTGGCTCGCCGCCACGCTGGCCGGACGGAACGCACCCGGCGACGCCGAGCGCGCCGCCGCGATCACCGGCAGGCTGGGATCGGCCCCCGCCGACCCCGGGTGGACGCTGGTGCGCGACGGCGAGGACTGGGTACTGCGCGCCGGAGCGGAGACCGCCCGGCTCCGGAACGGGCGGGGCGTGGACTTTCTCCGGGCCCTGCTGGCCGCTCCCGGGCAGGAGATCGCCGCGCTGGACCTGGCGGCCGGCGGCGCCGGGCTGGTCGTCGGCGCGGCCGAGCCGATCCTCGACGCCGACGCGCGCCGGGCCTACCGGCGACGACTGGCCGAACTGGACGCCGCACTCGCCGAAGCCGACCGTGCCGGCGACGCCGACGCGGCGGCCGGTGCCGACGCCGAGCGGAGCGCGCTCGTCGCCGAGCTGCGCGCCGCCACCGGCCTCGGCGGGCGTCCCCGCACGTCGGCGGCGGAGGCGGAGCGCGCCCGGGTCAACACCACCCGGGCGCTCCGCGCGACGGTCGCGCGGATCGCGGCCCAGGCCCCGCTGGCCGGTGCGCACCTGGGCGCGTCGCTGCGCACCGGCCGGTTCCTGCGTTACCAGCCGGCTCCCGGCGGCCCTACCCGCTGGACGCTCTGAGCCAGCAGCTCGGCGACCGCACGCGGGTGCGCGAGGTGCGGGAAGTGCCCGCCGCCGGGGAGCACGACCTGCTCCACGCCGGGGAGCCGCACCTCGGGCTCGGTGGACGTGACGAGCACGTACGGGACGCCACGGGCGGCGATCTCGGCCAGCTCCCGCGCGCGCCGGGCGTCGATCTCCTCGTCCGTCGACCCCAGGATCTCGGCCCAGTAGCCGAGGAGCAGGTCGGCCCGGGGTGCGGAGGCGTCCCGGGCCAGCGCCCGCGCGTCGGGGGCGAGCCCGTCGGTGCCCATCCCGGCGACGAACCGGTCCCAGACCGCCCGCCAGTCCGGCCCGCGCAGCACCGGCTCGACGTCGCGTACCACCGCGCCGAACCGGCCGAGCCGCAGCGGCTGGTCGAGGTTGAGCACTCCCCGCGTCGGGTAGCGGGCGGCGTAGACGGTCGCGAGGATCCCGCCGAGCGAATGCCCGACCACGACCGGGGCGTCCAGCCCGGCCGCGGTGATCGCGCGGTGCAGCACCTCGGCGGTCTCGTCGCTGCCGTACGCGTCGCGGGGCGGCGACTGGCCGTGGCCCGGAAGGTCGAGGGCGAACGTCCGGCGGCCCGGGTCCAGGGCGTCCAGCTCGCGGGTGAGCGGTCCCCACTGCCGCCGGTCGTAGGTGAGCCCGTGCACGAGCACCACGGGCGGCCGGTCGTCGGCGACGCCGGTGAGCGTCGCGCTGATCTGGTCGAACAGAGGCATACCCGGACGGCGTAACTCCGGGGTGTACGGATTGTTCAGTGCTCGTGTGGGTGGCTCTGCGAGGATCGGTGCCATGACGGTTCTGGACACGTTCGCGCTACCCGGGAAGGTCGCCGTCGTCACCGGCGGCAATCGTGGCCTGGGCCGGGCGTTCGCGCACGCGCTCGGTGAGGCCGGGGCGTCGGTGGCGATCCTGGCACGTGACGCGGAGGCCAGCGCCCGCGTGGTGGCCGAGCTGGCGGCCAGCAACGTCCGCGCGGCCGCGTTCACCGCCGACATGGCCGACCGCGCGGCCGTGTTCGCCGCGGCCGAGGAGATCACCGCGGCGTTCGGGCCGGTCGACGTGCTCGTCAACAACGCCGGCACCTGCATCCACCGGCCCGCGCTGGAGGTCACCGAGGCCGACTGGCACGAGGTGATCTCGGTGAACCTCACCGGGGTCTGGTACGGCTGCCAGGCGTTCGGCGCGGGCATGGTGCGCGCCGGCGGCGGGGTGATCGTCAACGTCGGCTCGATGTCCGGCGAGATCGTCAACCGGCCCCAGTGGCAGCCGGCCTACAACGCGTCCAAGGCCGGGGTGCACCACCTGACGAAGTCGCTCGCCGCCGAGTGGGCCCCGCACGGGGTGCGGGTCAACGCCGTCGCGCCCGGCTACGTGCGCACCGACATGACCCCGATCGACCGCCCCGAGTTCGCCGCCCACTGGATCGGCGACGCCCCGATGCGGCGGGCCGCGGAACCGCACGAGATCGCGCCGGCCGTGGTGTTCCTGGCCAGCCCGGCGTCGTCGTTCATGACCGGCTCGGTGCTCGTCGTCGACGGCGGTTACACGACGTTCTGAATCTCCCCCGACCCCCGGGGGATGAGCCGGGTCGGGATCTCGTGCACCGCGGGCTCCCCGGATTCGCCGGCCAGCCGCCGGAACACCAGCGACGCCGCGAGCCGCCCCATCGCCGTCGGGTCCTGCGCGACGACGGTCACGCCGGGTTCCAGGAGATCGGCGAGCGGGAAGTCGTCGAAGCCGACGAGCGCCACCGCGTGCTGGCGACGTAGTGCGCGCAGCGCGCGGATCGCGCCGATCGTCACCAGGTTCTGGGCGGTGAACAGCGCGGTCGGCGGCCGGCTGCCGGCGAGCATGCGGTGGACGGCCTGCTCGGCCTCGCGCTCGGTGTGGACGTCCTCCACCACCGGTCCGGGCCGGATGCCCTGGTCGGCCAGCGCGTCCCGGTAGCCCTGCAGACGGTCGCGGGCGGTCGCGATCGAGCGCAGGTCACCCAGGTAGCCGATCGTGTGGTGGCCGTGCGCGATCAGGTGCTCGACGGCCCGCCGGGCGCCCGCGCGGTTGTCGATCACCACGGTGTCGGCCTGGATCCCCACCGGCGGCCGGTCGACGAACACCACCGGGGTGCCGGCGAGGAGCTCGGTCGTCAGGTACCCCTGGTTGCCGCTCGCCGGGGCGACCACCAACCCGTCCACCTGCCGACCGGCGAAGATGTTGATCAGGTCGCGCTCGCGGGCCGGGTCCTCGTCGACGCTGCCGGCCAGGATCGAGACGCCGTGCTCGCGGGCGACGTCCTCCATGGCCCGGTGCAGGCTCGACGAGAACGGGTTGGCCACGTTCTCGAGCACGACGCCGATCGTCGCCGTACGGCCGCCGGCGCGCCGGAGGCTGCTCGCGGTGAAGTTCGGGCGGTAGCCCAGCTTCTCGATGGCCGCGGTGACCGCGGTGACCTTCGCCTCGGTGACCCCCGGTTCGCGGTTGACCACCCGGGAGACGGTCTTCGGGCTGACGCCGGCCAACAGCGCCACGTCACGCAGCGTCGCCCGGCTCATGGGCTGGATCCTGTCCCAACTTCGACAACGTTGTCAACGAGTCTGCATCATCTCCGGCCCGCTATTGACTCCATCGGTTCAGAGGGTCAACACTCCCCGACAACGTTGTCAGCAAAGGAGCAGGCGATGAACAAGCGCAGAGTCTTAGGCGTTCTCACCGCGGTCGCGCTGGCCCTGGCCGCCGCCGGATGCGGTGACAGCGGCAGCAGCGACTCGGTCTCGGTCTCACTGATCACCAAGAACTCCACGAACCCGTTCTTCGTGACGATGCAGGACGGCGCGAAGAAGGCCGCGGCCGACAACGGAGTCAAGCTCACCCTGGCCGCCGGCAAGGAAGACGGCGACGAGCAGACCCAGGTGCAGGCCATCGAGGACGCGATCGCCCGTGGCGACAAGGGCATCCTGATCACCCCGAACGGACCCGGCGTCAACTCCGCGATCAAGAAGGCGCGCGACGCCGGCCTCTACGTCATCGCGCTGGACACTCCCCCGGACCCCGCCGACACGGTCGACATCACGTTCGCCACCGACAACTTCCGCGCCGGTGAGCTGATCGGCAAGTGGACCGCGGTGCAGCTCGCCGGGAAACCGGCGACGATCGCGCTGCTCGACCTGTTCAACGACAAGATCGTCTCGGTCGACTACAACCGCGACCAGGGCTTCCTCACCGGCATGGGCATCCCCACCGGCGACAAGATGAAGAACGGCGACGAGGCGAAGACCGGCCGGTACTCCGGCGGCACTTACCAGATCGTGTGCAACGAGCCCACGCAGGGCGCCGAGGACGGCGGCCGGACCGCGATGGAACGCTGCCTGACCAAGAACCCGGGCATCAACGTCGTCTACACGCTCAACGAACCGGCCGCGGTCGGTGCGCAGAAGGCCCTGAAGGCCGCGGGCATCACGAACGCGCTCGTCGTCTCGGTCGACGGCGGCTGCGACGGCGTGAAGCAGGTCAAGGACGGCATCATCAACGCGACCTCCCAGCAGTACCCGGTCAAGATGGCCGAGCTCGGCGTGAAGGCGATCAAGGACATCGCGACCGACGGGAAGAAGCCGTCGGTCACCGGCGGCAAGGACTTCTTCGACACCGGCGTCGCGCTGGTCACCGACAAGCCGGCCGACGGCGTCGAGAGCATCGACACCACCAAGGGCGCCGAGCTGTGCTGGGGATAGCCACCACGACGGCCGCCGAGGAGTTCGCGCGGCGCCGGCAGTCCCCGCTGCAACGGGTGCAGCACGTGCTGCACGGCCACCCCTCGCTCAGCCCGCTGATCGTCCTGGTCATCGCATTCGCCGTGTTCTCGGCGCTCAACCCCCGCTTCGCCCAGCCCGCGTCGCTCTCCCTGCTGCTGCAGCAGGTCGCGGTCATCGGTGCGCTGGCGGTGGGCCAGACGCTGATCATCCTCACCGCGGGAATCGACCTGTCGGTCGGCGCGGTCACGATCCTGGCGATGATGGTCGCGGCAAAGCTCGCCGAGGACGGCGGGATCCCCGGCGTCCTGGCGGTGCTCGTCGCGCTCGCGCTCGGCGTCGTCGCCGGGCTGATCAACGGCGCGCTGGTCACCCGGATCTCGCTCCCGCCGTTCATCGTCACGCTCGGCACGCTGAGCGTCTTCACCGCGATCGGCCTGCTCTACACCAGCGGGCAGAGCGTCCAGGCCGACGCACTCCCGGCGCTGCTGAACTGGACCGGCGAGTCGTTCGGCGTCGGCCGGTGGCGCATCACCTGGGGCGTGGTGATCGTCGTCCTGCTCTACCTGGGGGTCGGCTTCGCGCTGGCCAACACCGCGTGGGGCCGGCACGTCTACGCGGTCGGCGACGACAAGGAGGCCGCCCGCCTGGCCGGCATCCGCGTCGACCGCGTCCTGCTCAGCGTCTACGCGGTCGCCGGAGCGATCTACGGCCTCACCGCCTGGATCCTGATCGGCCGGGCCGGGGCGGCCAGCCCCAACGCCATCACCGACGCCAACCTGGAGAGCATCACGGCCGTGGTCATCGGCGGTACCAGCCTCTTCGGCGGCCGGGGGGCGCTGCTGGGCACGCTGCTCGGCGCGCTCATCGTCGGCGCGTTCCGCAGCGGCCTGTCGCTGGCCGGCGTCGACGACCAGTACCGCGTGCTGGCCGTCGGCCTCCTGGTGATCGTCGCGGTCGGTGTCGACCAGTGGATCCGGAGGGTGAAGGCATGACTGATCCGGTGCTCTCCGCGCGAGGGCTGGTGAAGACGTTCGGGCGCGTCGTCGGGCTGGACGGCGTCGATCTCGACCTGTACCCCGGTGAGGTGCTGGCGATCATCGGGGACAACGGCGCCGGGAAGTCGACGCTGATCAAGTGCCTGACCGGGGCACTGGTGCCGGACGCGGGCGAGATCCACGTCGACGGGCAGCCGGTGCAGTTCCGCCGCCCGCAGGACGCCCGCGAGGCCGGGATCGAGACCGTGTACCAGACACTCGCGGTCGCGCCGGCGCTCGACATCGCCAGCAACCTGTTCCTCGGCCGCGAACGCCGCCGCCCGGGGTTCCTCGGGAGCGTGCTGCGGATGGTGGACAAGCCGGGGATGCGTGACGACGCCGCCAAGGCCCTCACCGACCTCGGGATCGGCACGCTGCAGAACATGGCGCAGCCGGTCGAGACGCTCTCCGGCGGCCAGCGCCAGGCCGTCTCGGTGGCGCGGGCCGCCGCGTTCGGCAGCAAGGTCATCGTGCTCGACGAGCCCACGGCCGCCCTCGGGGTCAAGGAGTCCAACCAGGTGCTCCGGATGATCCGGGAGGTCCGCTCGCGCGGGCTGCCGACGATCCTGATCAGCCACAACATGCCGCACGTGTTCGAGGTCGCCGACCGCATCCACATCCAGCGCCTGGGCCGGTGCGCGGGCGTGATCACCCCCGACTCGCACTCGATGTCGGAGGCGGTCGCGATCATGACCGGCGCGACCACCCTGGTTGAATCAGGCGAATGACGACACCTGTGCGGTTCGGCCTGGTCGGGTACGGGTTCGGAGGGCGGTACTTCCACGCGCCGCTGCTCCGGGCCGCGCCGGAGTGCGAGCTGGTCGCGGTACTCACGTCCGCGCCCGAGCGCCGGGCCCTGGTCGAGCGGGAGGTGCCCGGCGCGGCGACGGTGGCGAGCCTGGCCGAGCTGGCCGGGCTCGGCGTCGAGGCGGTCGCGATCTCCACCCCGGCCGACACCCACAGCGCGCTGACCGAGGAGGCGCTCGGGCTGGGGATGGCGGTGGTCTGCGACAAACCGTTCGCGCTCGACGCGTCGGCCGCGCGTGCCTCGGTGGAGCTGGCCGCGCGGCTCGGGCTGGTGCTCAGCCCGTACCAGAACCGCCGGGAGGACTCGGACTTCCGCACCGTGCGGGCCCTGGTCGACGAGGGTGTGCTCGGCACCGTGACGCGGCTGGAGTCCCGGTTCGAGCGCTACGCCCCGCAGGACGGGCCGGGGCGCTCCGGCGGCGGCACGCTGCTGGACTTCGGCAGCCACCTCGTCGACCAGGCGTTGTTCCTGCTCGGGCCGGTCCGCGCGGTCTACGCGGAGTGGCGCGAGCGCGAATCGGGGCTGGACGACGACGTGTTCCTCGCCCTCACCCACGAGTCCGGTGCCCGCTCGCACCTGTGGGGCAGCTGGAGCCAGTCCGCGCCCGGTCCCCGGTGGCGGGTGACCGGCACCGAGGGCACCTACGTCGTCGCGGCGGGCGACAGCCAGGAGGAGCAGCTCGTCGCCGGCGCCGACACCTGGGGAACCGAACCGGAGGAGAACTACGGCACCGTGTACGCAGGCGGCTCCGCGCGCCGTCATCCGACCGAACGCGGACGCTGGGACACCTTCTATCCCCGCTTCGCCGCGGCCGTGCGGGGCGAGGGTTCCCCACCGGTCCACCCGGCCGACGCGATCGCGACCGCGGTCGTGCTCGACGCGGCCCGCACCAGTGCCGGCACCGGCGCGATCGTGGAGGTGAAGCCCCGATGAGCGACGAGGCGCTCGAGACCTTGCTGGCGCAGGAGGACCGGCTGGTCTTCCCCCGCTTCGACGAGCAGACCGCCTGGGAGCTCGGCGGTGCCCTGCGCGCCGCCGCGCTGGCCGAGCGGCTGCCGGTGGCGATCGCGATCCGGCGCGGCGCGGCGTTGCTGTTCCACACCGCGCTGCCCGGGGCGTCGGCCGACAACGACGGCTGGCTGCGTCGCAAGGCCGCGGTCGTCGAGCGGTACGGCCACTCGTCGTACTACGTGGGCTGCCGGTTCCGGGCCGAGGGCGGCGACTTCGACGTCGACTCACGGCTCGACACCGGGGAGTACGCCGCCCACGGCGGCGCATTCCCGCTGATCGTGGCCGGGAGCGGCGCGATCGGCTCGGTCGGGGTCTCCGGGCTGCCCCAGGTCGAGGACCACCGGTTCGTCGTCACCCAGCTGGAGCGGTTCCTCAATACCTAAGGTGCACTCGGTTTTCGAAGGTACCGTGAACGGATGACGAACCGGCTGGACGTGCCCGCTGTGCTCACCGCGCTGACGCTGGAGGAGAAGGCCTCCCTCCTCGACGGGTCGGACTTCTGGCACACCCAGCCGGTCGAACGGCTCGGCGTTCCGGCGATCATGGTCACCGACGGTCCCCACGGCCTGCGTAAACAGGCTCAGGAGAGCGACCACCTCGGGCTGACCGCCAGCGTCCCCGCGACCTGCTTCCCGCCGGCCGCGGGGCTGGCGTCGACCTGGGACACCGGGCTGCTGCACCGCGTCGGCTCCGCGCTCGCCGCCGAGTGCCGCGCGTCCGGCGTCTCGGTGCTCCTCGGCCCGGGCGTCAACATGAAGCGCACGCCGCTGTGCGGGCGCAACTTCGAGTACTTCTCCGAGGACCCGCTGCTCGCCGGTGAGCTCGCGGTCGCCCTCGTCGACGGGATCCAGGAGAACGACGTCGGCACGTCGCTCAAGCACTTCGCGGCGAACAACCAGGAGACCGACCGGATGACGGTCTCGGCCGACGTCGACGAGCGCACGCTGCGTGAGATCTACCTGCCCGCGTTCGAGCGCGTGGTCACCCGGGCGCAGCCCTGGACCGTGATGTGCTCCTACAACCGGATCAACGGCGTCTACGCCTCCGAGGACCCGTGGCTGCTCACCGACGTCCTGCGCGGCGACTGGGGCTTCGACGGCCTGGTCGTCTCCGACTGGGGCGCGGTGAACGCGCGCGAGGCCGCGGTGGCGGCCGGCCTGGACCTGGAGATGCCCTCGTCGGGAGGCGGCGGGACACGCCGAATCCTGGACGCGGTCGCGGCCGGCCAGCTGAGCGAAGAGGACGTCGACCGGGCGGTCACGCGCGTGCTGACGCTCGTCGACCGTTCGTTGCCCGCGCTCGCCGAGGGCGGCTCGTTCGACGTCGACGCCCACCACGCGCTGGCCCGCGAGGCCGCGGTCGCGAGCGCCGTGCTGCTCAAGAACGAGGGCGGGCTGCTGCCGCTCGATCCCTCGGCCGGGGGCGCGATCGCGGTGATCGGGGAGTTCGCCCGCTCGCCCCGCTTCCAGGGCGCCGGTTCCTCGCAGGTCAACCCGACCCGCGTCGACTCGGCGCTGGACGCACTGCGCGCGGCGCTCGAGGGCCGTCGCGAGGTGACGTTCGCGGCCGGGTTCGTCGTCGAGTCGGAGAGCGCCGACCCGGCGCTGATCGCCGAGGCGGTGCGCGCCGCCGCAGCGGCCGAGGTAGCCGTGGTGTTCCTCGGCCTGCCTCCCTCGTACGAGTCGGAGGGTTACGACCGGGCGCACATGAACCTGCCCGCGCACCAGCTCGAGCTGCTGCGCGCGGTCGCCGGCGCCAACCCGAACGTCGTCGTCGTGCTGTCGAACGGCTCGGTGGTGTCGGTCGCGGACTGGCAGGACGACGCGCGGGCGCTGCTGGAGGGCTGGCTGCTGGGCCAGGCCGGCGGTTCGGCGACCGCGGATCTGCTGCTCGGCGCGGCGAACCCGTCCGGCAGGCTCGCCGAGACGATCCCGGTGCGCTACGAGGACAACCCGGCGCTCGGCGCGTTCCCCGGCGAGCACGGGCACGTCCGGTACGGGGAAGGCCTGCTGATCGGCTACCGCTGGTACGACGCGCACCGCCTGCCGGTCGCCTACCCGTTCGGCCACGGCCTGAGCTACACCACGTTCGCCTACGACGACCTGTCGGTCACCGCCGAGGGCGACACGGTCGAGGTGCGGCTCACGGTCACCAACACCGGCGGCCACGCCGGCCGGGAGACCGTGCAGGTCTACGTGACCGACCCGGAGGCCACCGTCTACCGGCCCGACCAGGAGCTGCGCGCGTTCGCGACGGTGACGCTCGAGCCGGGGCTGAGCGCACCGGTGAGCCTCACGCTGGACCGGCGCGCGTTCGCCTTCTGGCACGTCGCCGCGGGCGACTGGGTCGTCGAGGGCGGGGTGTTCGGCGTCCGCGTCGGCGCGTCGTCCCGGGACATCCGGGGCGAGGCCACGGTCGAGCTCAAGGGCGACGCGATCACCCCGCCGGTGACGACCGAGTCCACCGTGGACGCCTGGCTGGCGCACCCGTCGGGCGGCGAGTGGCTCCGTGGGGCCCTCGGCGACCACGGGTTCGGCGCGCTCCTCTTCGACGAGCGCAACGGCCAGATGCTGCGCGCGATCCCGCTGCAGCGGCTCTCCCGCTTCCCGGGCTTCCCGATCACCGAAGCCGACGTCGAAGCCGCGGTCACCCGCCTGAACTGACGAGCGCGCCGCGCTCGTACCACGACCGACGGCCCGCTCGGATCTCCGAGCGGGTCCGCTCCTCCGTTCCGTTCCGCACCGCTCCGTTCGGATCGCTTCGGCGCTGGTTTGTTTCGGCGCGGAACAGCGGGATCGGCGCTGGTCCACGTCGGCGCGGTCGGCGCGTGCCCGGCCGACCGGCTCCGCCGTCTGGGCTTGTTATTTTCGACGGCGCCGGCGGGGCGCCGGCCGCGGGCGGGCGGGTTCCCGGTCGGCTCCGTCGCTCCGGAACAGCAGGCCGCGGTCTCCGTGCGTCAGGACGTACCCGAAGTACCCGTGCGGGGTCATCGGTCGCACCGCGAGCGCACCTCGTCGGCGAGCGGGCTCAGCACGATCGGAGGCCGTGATCGGTGGAGTCGCCGACGAACGGGATCAGCACCGACGACAGCGTCGCTCGGCGCGGCCGGGTGGACTCGGGACGGTTCCGAACAGTGGCGTCGTGCACGGTGAAACGCCTCCTCGACGTCGGCAGACGGTGTTCACCGCGAGTGTGGGAGTCGAGATCGGAGCACGTCCATGCCGCATCGGTGCGGCATGGACCGGCCTCCGGGGCCGTGCCAGACTGCGGGCGTGGACAGCGCGCTGGCGGTCGATCTGCACCGGCGGATCAGGGCGATCACCACCGGCGTGATCCTGCTCGCCCGGCTCGGCACGCTCGTGATGGTGGCGCTGAGCATCGCGTCGCTGGCGCAGGCGGACGGGTTCGTGAACCGGCCGCTGGCCACCGCGGTCTACCTCGTCGTCGCGGGGTGGAACGTGGTGTTCCTGCCCGCCGTCGCCCGGTGCGAGCCGATCCCCCGCGCGGTGCTGGCCGGAGACGTCGCGGTGACCTCGGCCGCCGCGGCGGTGCTGCCCTGGACGCTGACCGCCGAGGCGTTCGCCACCGTGGCGGTGCCCGACTTCGAACCGGTCGCCGTCTCCTCCGGCGTGGCCGTCGCCCTCGCCAGCGCGTCCTGGCCGGCCACGGTCGGCGGGTGCACCGCACTGGCGGCCGGCTACGCGCTGCCCACCCCGCACGACTACCCCGACCTGGCGTCCACGGCCAACATCATCGGCTGGCAGGTCGTCACCGCCGCCTGCTGCTGCCTGTTCATCCGGCGGCTGCGCGCGGTCGCGGACGCCGTCGACACGGCCACCGAGCAGGTGATCACCGCCCGCGAACGGCTGGCCGCCCGGCGCAGCCAGAACGAGGAACGCATCCGCCACTTCCAGGAGCAGCTGCGCCGTCACCGCGCGCTGCACGACGGTCCGCTGCGCCTGCTGACCGCGATCGCCGGGCAGGGCCCCGCGGGCCACCCCGACGAGCGGGTCCGGCGGCAGGCCGCGATCAGCGCCAACGTGCTGCGCGGGGTGACGCCCGACGACGCCGACGGCACCCTCACCGAACTCTCGCTCGCGCTCATCGAGGCCGGCAACGACAGCGCGGCCCAGGGCCTGCGGGTCGAGTACCACTTCGCGAACCTGCCCGACACGCTGCCGTCCGACGTGCTGCACGCGTTCCGCCATGCGACCGGTGAGGCCCTGGCGAACGTCGCCCGGCACGCCGGGAGCAGCCGGGTGCGGCTGACCGCGCTGGCCGACCGTCCGTCCGCCGCGGTGACGGTGGCCGTCGTCGACCAGGGCACCGGCTTCGACCCGGAGACGACCGCGCTCGGGTACGGCATCCAGCAGTCGATCACCGCGCGGATGGTGGAGGTCGGCGGCGCGGCCAGCGTGGACAGTCACCCCGGCGAGGGCACCCGGGTCGACCTGCGGTGGCCGGCGTGATCCGGGTCGCGATCATCGACAACGACAAGCTGGTGCCGGCCGGCCTGCGCGCCCTGCTGGCCGAGGCCGGCGACATCCGGGTCGAGCACGCCGCGACCACCGTCAACGCGCACCTCGCCGCGGCGCCCCCGGCCGACGTCGTCCTGCTCGACCTGCGGCTCGAGGACGGCACCGACGCCGCCGCGAACGTGGCCCGGCTGCGCCGCGCCGGCGTCCGCGTGCTGGTCATCTCGGTGCACGGCGAACGCCGTGACGTCCGGGCGACCGTGCGCGCCGGCGCCGGCGGCTACCTGGTGAAGGACGACGACGCCGGCAAGCTCGCCGACGCCATCCGCAGCGTCCACCACGGGCAGCCCGCGCTGACCGCCGAGCTGATGAGCCTCATCAACGACGACCCGCCCGAGCTGTCCCCGCAGGAGGAACGCGCGCTCTACCTCTACGGCACCGGCAGCACGCTGGCCGCGACCGCCCGCCGCATGGGCGTGACGATCCCGACCGTCCGCTCGTACCTGACCCGCATCCGCGCCAAGTGGGCCGCGGTCGACCAGCCGGTGGACGACGTCCGCACGCTGATCAGCGAGTACCGGCCGCCGGAGTGACCGCAGCCGGCGACCCTAGAAGTTGCCGCGGAGGGCCTGTTCCCGCTCGATCGCCTCGAACAGGGCCTTGAAGTTGCCGATGCCGAAGCCCAGCGACCCGTGCCGCTCGATGAACTCGAAGAACACCGTGGGGCGGTCCCCCAGCGGCTTGGTGAAGATCTGCAGGAGGTAGCCGTCCTCGTCCCGGTCGACGAGGATCCCCCGCGACTGCAGCTCGGCGATCGGCACCCGCACCTCACCGATGCGGGCGCGCAGCTCGGGGTCCTCGTAGTACGAGTCGGGCGTCGCGAGGAACTCGACGCCGCGGGCCCGGAGGGCGTCGACCGTGCGCAGGATGTCGTTCGTCGCCAGCGCGAGATGCTGCGCGCCAGGGCCGCCGTAGAAGTCGAGGTACTCGTCGATCTGGGAGCGCTTCTTGCCCGCGGCGGGTTCGTTGAGCGGGAACTTCACCTTGTGGTTGCCGCTGGCCACGACCTTGCTCATCAGCGCCGAGTACTCGGTCGCGATGTCCTCGCCGACGAACTCGGCCATGTTCGTGAAGCCCATGACCCGGTTGTAGAACGCGACCCACTCGTCCATCCGGCCCAGCTCCACGTTGCCGACGACGTGGTCGAGCGCCTGGAAGACCCGCTTCGGGCTGGGGTGGCCGGACGTGCGGGCGACGTAGCCGGGCAGGTACGGGCCGCGGTAGGCCGACCGGTCGATCAGCGAGTGGCGCGTCTCGCCGTAGGTCGCGATCGCGGCGACGCGGACCGTGCCGTGCTCGTCCGAGACGTCGTGCGGCTCCTCCAGGATCGTCGCGCCCTCGGCCCGGGCGTGCTCCACGCACCGGTCGACGTCGGGAACCTCCAGCGCGATGTCGACGATGCCGTCGCCGTGGCGGCGGTGGTGGTCGAGCAGCGCGCTGGCCGGGTCCACCCCGCCCTTGAACACGAACCGCACGCCGCCCGAGCGCAGGACGTAGGCGTGGTGGTCCCGGTTGCCGGTCTCCGGCCCGGAGTAGGCGACGAGTTCCATGCCGAACACGAGCTGGTAGAACAGCGCGGTCTGGGTCGCGTTGCCGACCGACCAGACCACCGCGTCCCAGCCGTTGACGGGGAACGGGTCGTTCTTCGCGTCGTGTTCCACCAGGCCGACGAGTTCGTCGATGCTCACGAGTGCCTCCCGGATCCGGATATCGCTGCCACCGAGGACACCTCGATCGCGCCCGGATGGCAATCGCGCGCATCTGAACTCGTCCGGATGTCCATCTCCCGTCACCGGGATCGCGGGTCAGCTATACAGTCTGCTCACATGGCCATCGATCTCGACGCGCTCGACGTCGACCTGCTTTCCGCGTTGCGCGATCACACCCGCGTCGGGGTTCTCGAGCTCTCGCGCACGCTCCGGGTCGCGCGGGGAACGGTCCAGGCCCGCCTGGACCGGCTGGAACGCGCCGGTGTCCTCACCGGCCACGGTCCGGACGTCGATCTGGCCGTCGCTGGGTACGTCGTGCAGGCGTTCGTCACGCTCGAGATCGCGCAGGGCGCGCTGGACGAGGTGACCGCCGAGCTGACCGCCCACCCGGCCGTCGTCGAGGCCTACGCCACGACCGGGTCGGCCGACGTGATCTGCCGCCTCGTCGCGTCCTCCCACGAGGACCTGCAGCGGCACCTGCTGACGATCAACCAGTCGGCGCGCGTCAGCCGCTCGACGAGCGTCGTCATCCTGTCCGTGGTCGTGGCGCCGCGGGCGTTGCCGCTGCTCGAGAGCGCACCGCGGCCGGCTCCCCGCCGGGCCCCGGCCTACCAGGACGGCGACGCGGCGGCCTCCCCCGCCGGCTAGCGGTCGCCGACGAAGCGGTCGAGCACACCGCCGACGGTGCCGGCGATCCGCGCGCCCGGGAGCCGGTACGGGTGCCGGGTGGCGACGTCGTCGGCCAGCCGGACGCCGAGCCCGGGCCCGGACGGAACCGGCAGCGCGCCGTCCTCGATCGCCCGGATCCCGAACTGGTCGCCCGCTCCGAGCGCTTCCCACGCGGGCGCCAGGAAGAGCGGGTACTCGATCAGGTTGATCGTCGGGACCGTCGCGGCCAGCGCCACGTTCGCGGCGAGCGCGATCGGGCCCGCGCAGACGTGCGGCACGACCCGCGCCCCGTAGTAGGTCGCCAGCCCGGCGATGGCCCGCGACTCACCGATGCCGCCGGCGGTCGCGGCGTCCGGCTGCACGACCGAGATGCCGTCGTGGGTGAGCGCGTCGAGGAAGTCCTCCCGCCCGTAGAGGTGCTCGCCGTAGGCGATCGGCACCGCCGACCGCGCCGACAGCGCGGCGATCGCCGCCCGGTTGGCCTGCGGGATCGGCTCCTCGAACCAGCGCACGCCGAGCTCACCCAGCCGCGCGGCGATCGGCATCGAGGTCGCGAGGGTGAACGTGTCGCTGCCGTCGATCATCAGCTCCACGTCGTCGGGGAGCAGGCCGCGCAGCTCGGTCAGCGTGCGCAGGTCCTGCTGCCACTCCGGGCCGATCCGCACCTTCGCCAGCCGCACCCCGCGCTCGAGCAGCGGCGCGAGCAGGTCGGCGTGGAACCCGGCCGGACCCTCGTCCAGGAACGTCGACGAGGCGTAGATCCGGACGCGGTCCCGGACCTGGCCGAGGTGCGCGCTCACCGACCGGCCCACGGCCTGCGCGACGAGGTCCTGCAGGGCGATCTCGACGGCGCTGCGGGCCTGGGCCGCGACACCCTTGTCGCCGAGCCGGCGGCGGGTGGACAGGCGCAGGTGCTCGGCCAGCGGCTCGGCCGCGACGAGGTCGCGACCGATCAGCAGCGGCGCGAGCACCTGGGAGACGATCTCGCCGATCACCCCGGCGTAGCTGGCGCCGAAGCTGTCGCAGGCCTCGCCGTAGCCGACGAGTCCCTCGTCGGTCTCGATCCGCAGGAAGCAGAAGGACATGGGCTCGCGCCCCAGCTCCACGGTCACCGGGAGCGGCGAGACCGACGTGATCTTCATGAGCGCGATACTCGACCCGTGTCATCGCGTAAGTCAAGACGCCATCTCGGATCCTGACACTAGTCGACGAGAATGTGGCGGAGGATCCGGGCGACGTGGCCGGTGAGCTCCTCCGGCGGCATCGATGCCAGCGGCTCGGCCCTGGCGATGTACCGGATGAACGCGACGCCGATCAGCTGCGCCCCGACCAGCGTCACCCGGGTGTCGAGGTCGTCGGCCAGGTCCGGCCCGAGCACGTCGCGGTAGACGTCGATGCTGTGCTGCTGCATCGCGGCGAGCAGGGTGGTGGCGGTCCGCTCGTCCGAGGCCGTGCTGCGGAGCAGGATGATCAGCGGGTCGCCGCTCGCACCCGCCTCCATCCGGCGCACGAACGCGCTCGCGATCCGTTCCGGCAGCGTGGCGGGGTCGCCGGCGGCCACGGCCGCCAGGTCGCTGTTGCCCGGGACGGCCGCCAGGAACAGTTGTTCCTTGGACGTGAACTGCTGCGTGATCAGCCCGTGGGTGACCCCGGCGCGGCGCGCGATCTCGCGCAGCGTCGTCCCGGCGTAACCGCGCTCACCGAAGGCCTCCCGCGCGGCCGCGAGGATCGCGGCCCGGTGGCCCTCGGGATCACGGCGGTTCCGGCGCCGCACCTCGCTCATCGTCGCTCCTGGAGTAGAGTTAATATCCAGCTGGATATTAACGAACACACGGGAGACCACTATGACCCCGGAGCCGGTGGCGATCGCCGAGACCCGGTTACTGCACACGATGCACCGCGCCGCGACCTCCCTGCTGGCGGAGGCCGCGACGCGGGACACCAGCGCGCCGGCCGCGCTCACCGAGCTGCGCGACTTCCTCGTCGCGGCGCTGCGCCACCACCACGAGAGCGAGGACGACGTGCTCTGGCCGCGCCTGGCCGCCGCCGGAGCCCCGCTGGCCGATCTCAGCGCCGAGCACGACGTCCTCGACGCCGCGCTCGACCGGCTCGCCGCCGCGGCCGTCCCGGGCCCGCAGCTGGCCGCGGCGGCGGCCGATGTCCGCGACCTCGTCCACCAGCACCTCGACCACGAGGAGCCGGTGCTCTTCCCGGCGCTGGCCGCGCACCTGAGCGACCAGGAGTGGGCCGCGTTCTCGAGCGCGGTGATCGCCTCCGCCCCACCGGTCGGGCTCCACCTCAACTTCGGCTTCTTCGAGCGGGTGGGCACCCCGGAGGAACTCGCCGCCGTGGCGGCCAACCTGCCGCCCGAGGCGCTCGCCGCCGTCCCCGTCCTGCGCGAGCAGGCTCGCGCCACCCTGAAAGGTCTCGGTTCATGACCAGCACGCTCGTCATCGGTGGAAGCGGCGGCGTCGGCCGCGTCATCGCCCGGCGGTTCGCCGAGCGCGGCGACGACGTGGTGATCACCAGCCGCGACAAGGCGCGCGCCGACGAGGCCGCGGCCGAGGTCGGGCCCCGCACCGGCACGCTGGCGCTGGACCTGGCCCGGCCGGAGACGATCGAGGCCGCGCTGGCCGGCGTGACCGCGGTCGACAACCTCGTGATCACCGCGGTCGGCCAGGCCCCCAACACGCTCGCGAACCTCAACGTGCCGGACGCGATCGCGGCCGTGACGATGAAGCTCGTCGGCTACGCGGAGACCGTCCGGGTGCTGCGTGACCGCTTCACCCCGGGCGCCGCCGTCGTGCTGTTCGGCGGCCTGGCCAAGGAGCGGCCGTATCCCGGCTCGACCGTCGTCACGACGTTCAACGCCGGCATCACCGGACTGGTGCGCACGCTCGCGATCGAGATCGCGCCGCACCGCGTCAACGCGCTGCACTCCGGGCTGATCGGGGACAGTCCGAAGTGGCGTGACGTGCCGAACCCGCCGCACGCCGACCGGACGCCGATCGGGCGGCTGGTCACGATGGCCGAGATCGCCGACGCGACCGAGTTCCTCCTGCGCAACACCGGCATGAACGCCCACGACCTGTACGTCGACGGTGGCATCCTGGTCACCTGACCGCCACCCGCCGTCCGCTGTCCTCCGGGCCGCGCGGGCGGCGGGGCGTCCGGCCGCGCGCGGCCGATCGGTCAGCGCGGCGCCGGGACCGGCAGTCCGGCCGCCCCGAGCACGTCGTCGGCCGCCACCTCGGCCGGGGTGAGCCCGGCCGCGCGCTCCCGGGGCAGCGCCACGGCGATCAGCGCCGCCGCGACCGCGGCCAGCACCGCACCGACCACGAACGTGGTGACGAACTGCGCCTCGCGCGGAAGCGGCACCGCCCCGGGGATCGGGTTGCGGGTCATCATCGTGACGACGAACGCGGTGCCCAGCGACATCCCGACCGAGCGGGCGATCGAGTTGACGCCGTTGGCGATGCCGGTCTCGGCCGGCGCGACGTTCGCGATCAGCAGCGGGGGCAGCGCCGCGTAGCCGAACGTCACCGCGGTGTTGACCACCAGCGCCCCGACGACGATCTGCCAGGTGGCCGCGTGCAGCACCGCGAGCATCCCGAACCCGGCGGCGGCCAGCACCGCCGCGATCAGCAGCGTCGCCTTCGCCCCGAAGCGGACGACGAGCCGACCACCGAGCGGCGCGGTGAGCACACCGCTGGCCGTGCCCGGCAGCAGGTAGACCAGGCTGGCCGCGAGCACGGACGCGCCGAAGCCGTAACCGGCCACCTCGGGCGGGGTCTGCACCAGGGCGGACACGGCCAGGAACACCGCGAACATCGCGAAGCCCAGGAACAGGCCGACGACGTTGGCCAGCACGATCGGGCGGTAGGTGAGCATCCGCGGGCTGACCAGCGGATGCGTGATCCGCCGCTCGAGGAGCACGAACGCACCGAGCACGACGACCGCGGCGACCAGCGAACCGATCACCCGGGCCGAACCCCAGCCCCAGCCGTTGCCCTCCTCCAGCGGCAGGATCAGCAGCACGAGGCCGAGGCCGAGGAGCCCCGCGCCGGCCCAGTCGAGGCGGCCGGTCGCCGCGCCCGCACGGCGCGGAAGCAGCCACACCCCGGCCAGCCCGATCGCCGCCATCGCGGTGGCCAGCCAGAACAGCTGGTGGTAGTCGCCACCGCCGCGCATCAGCAGGCCGGTGACCACGAGACCGAACCCGGCTCCGACCGACAGCATCCCGCTGACCAGGGCCATCGCCCCGGTCAGCCGCCGCGGGGGCAGTTCCTCCCGGAGCATGCCGATGGCCAGTGGGAAGAGCCCGAAGCTGGCCGCCTGGGCGACCCGGCCGGCGAGCAGCAGCGGAAGGCTGGAGGTGGCGGCGGCGAGCACCGAGCCGGCCAGCACGACGCCCAGCACGCCGAGCATCACGGGGCGGCGGCCGTAGAGGTCCCCGAGCCGGCCGAGCACCGGGGTGAGCACCGCGGCCGCGAGCAGGTTCGCGGTGACCACCCAGCTGGCCGCGCTGGTCGAGACCCCGAGGTCGGCCCGGATGTCGGCGACGACCGGCACGACCAGGGTCTGCAGCGCCGAGACGAGCAACACCACGTAGCAGGCGACGGGTAACGCCAGGCGCGTTCGGAAGGACATGGACCCGAACGTAGACGCGCCGACGAGAATTTTCAACACCGTGTCAAAAATCAGCGACGTGGCGTCGAACGCTGTTACGGTGGGTCGCGTGCCAGCCATCAGGAGCCGTCGAGCCCCCACGAAAGGCGACCAGCGCGAGCAGGCTCTGATCGACGCCGCCCGGGTCGTCTTCCGGGACCGGCCGATCAGCCAGGTGACGATCGACGAGCTCGCCGGGGCAGCCGGTATCGCGCGCTCGGGGTTCTACTTCTACTTCGAGTCCAAGCAGGCGCTGCTGGCCGCGGTCGTCGACCAGGGCATCGCCGAGGCCGACGTCGAGATGTCCGAGTGGCTCGCCGCCGACGGGCTCGGCCGGGCCGAGCTGCGCCGGGGTCTGGCCGCGGGGCTCGCGCGCTGGAAGGTCGACGGGCGCTGGCTGCGCGAGGCCTTCATCACGCCCGACCCGGGGCCGGAGGTCGCCCACGTCCGCGACCGGTTGATCGATCAGGGCTGCAACCTGTTCAGCGCACGCATCGAGCGCGACGCGCGCGCCGGCCGGGCACTGGCCGGTCCACCCGACCTGATCGCCCAGCTGGCCGTCCGCCTGCGCAGCACGATGTTCGCCGAGGTCTACGCCGATCCCGGCGGGTACGACGAGGACGCCCTGCTCGACACGCTCACCGACGCGATCCTGCGCCTGGTCTACGGCGAGACCCCCACCGAGGCTCCACCCCCGCCCGACTGAAGGAGAGCACCGTGGGCAAGCTGGACGGAAAAGTCGCGTTCATCACCGGCGCCGCGCGCGGTCAGGGTCGGTCGCACGCCGTCACGCTGGCGAAGGAGGGCGCCGACATCATCGCGGTCGACCTCTGCGCCCCGGTCCGCTCGGCGCCCTACGCGATGGCCACCCCGGCCGATCTGGACGAGACCGTCGCGCTCGTCGAGGCCCTAGACCGCCGGATCGTCAGCCGCGTGGCCGACGTCCGCGACCTGGCGGCTCTCACCGCGGCGGTCCAGGCCGGCGTCGCCGAGTTCGGCCGACTCGACATCATCCTCGGCAACGCCGGCGTCTGCAGCTACGGCGACCTGGCCACGATGAGCGTCGAGCAGTTCGAGGAGATGATCGACATCGACCTGACCGGCGTCTGGAAGACCGTCCGCGCGGGCGTCGGCGCGATGATCGACGCCGGCCACGGTGGCTCGATCGTACTGACGAGCTCCACCGCCGGCCTGCGCAACCTCAACGCGATCGGCCATTACGTGGCCGCGAAACACGGGGTCACCGGGCTGGCCAAGGCACTCGCGAACGAGCTCGCACCGCACGGCATCCGGGTCAACTCGATCCACCCGAGCAACTGCAACACCCCGATGCTGACGAACGACGGCGTGGCGAAGATGTTCCGGCCCGACCTCGACCACCCGACGTTCGCGGACGCCGGCGCGAGCTACGGCGACATCCACCTGCTCGACGTCGGATGGATCGAGCCGCAGGACGTCAGCAACCTGGTCCTGTTCCTCTGCTCGGACGACGCGCGGTACCTGACCGGGGGTGCGATCCCCGTCGACGCGGGCATGCTGGCGAAGTGAACCGCTAGGCCGTACCGCCCAGGCGCTGGTGCAGCAGCGCGCGGGCCCGGTCGCGCTCGCCGCGCTGCAGCAGGTCGAGCACTTCGCGCATGTCGTCCGGCTCCAGCGACGGGCGCGCCCCGGCGGCGTGGCCGGACTCGAGTGCCACCGCCACCGCGACGCGGACCGGCGACCCCGTGGCCTCGGCCAGCGCACGCAGGAACGCCGCTTCGCCGCGCTCGATCGCCGCACGCAGCCGCTCGAGCCGCTCCTGGTCCGGCACGGCCCAGGTGACGCTGTCGGCGTGGGCCGCCGCCCGGTACTGCCGGGCGTGGCGGGGCCGGGTCGCGAACTCGACGTCGAACGCATGGCGCAACACGTCGGCCGTGCGCCCGGAGCCGCCCTCGGTGGCGAACGCGCCCCCGTGCGCCCCCACCCGGATCTCGATCAGCCCGAGCGCCTCCAGCGCGCGCAGCGCCTCGCGGAGCGTCGCCCGGCTGACCCCGAACTGCTCGGCGAGCTCACGTTCGCTCGGCAGGCGTTCACCGGCGGGGATCGAGCCCGCCAGGATCGCGCCGCGCACCCGGTCCACCACGTCGTCGAACGAGCGCGCGCGACGGGCACCCGACCGGACACCTTCTCGACCCTTGACAGCGGGCATGTCGCATTCTAAAACGATCCCTCAATGGTCTGACCATTCGTTGGGGAGCGCGCGCATGGCATCGACACGTCGCAGAAAACCCGCCACCACGGAATACACCGACGACGACCGGCACGAGGACACCAAGGCGCTCCACGGAATGGGGTACGCCCAGGAGCTCGAGCGCCGGATGAGCAAGTTCTCCAACTTCGCCATCTCGTTCTCGATCATCTGCATCGTCTCGGGCGGCATCAACTCGCTGGGGCAGGCCACGTCCGGCGTCGGCGGGGCCGCGATCGGCATCGGCTGGCCGATCGGCGTGCTCATCTCCGGCGTGTTCGCGTTAGGACTGGCCCAGATCTCATCGGCCTACCCGACCGCGGGCGGGCTCTACCACTGGGGTTCGATCCTCGGGAACCGGTTCACCGGCTGGCTCTCGGCCTGGCTCAACCTGCTCGGCCTGGTCACGGTGCTCGGCGCGATCAACATCGGCACGTTCTACTTCGTGTTCGGCGCCTTCGGCGAGCGCCTCGGCATCGAGGACACGCTGACCACCCGCGTGCTCTTCATGGCCTTGATCACCGGGGTGCAGGCGCTGATCAACCACTTCGGCATCGGCCTGACCGCGAAGCTCACCGACCTGTCCGGCTACCTGATCTTCGCGACCGCGATCGCGCTCACGATCGCGTGCCTGGTCGCCGCCCGCGACATCGACGTGACCCGGCTGTGGACCTTCCACGACTACACCGGCGGTGAAGGCTCCGACGCGGTCTGGCCCAAGACCGTCGGCATCGGCATGGCGTTCCTGCTCGGCCTGCTGCTGCCGGTCTACACGATCACCGGGTACGACGCGTCCGCGCACACGTCCGAGGAGACCGTGAAGGCCGCCCACCACGTGCCGTCGGGCATGGTGTCCTCGGTGCTGTGGTCGGGTCTGGCCGGTTGGGTGATGCTCTCGGCGTTCGTGCTGATGATCCCCGACATGGACGACGCGGCCCGGCAGGGCTGGAACGTCTTCTTCTGGGCCATGGACGAGCGGATGAACAGCGTCGTGCGCGACGTCCTCTACGTGCTGATCTTCGTCTGCCAGTTCCTGTGCGGGCTGGCCACGGTCACCAGCGTCTCCCGGATGCTGTTCGCGTTCTCGCGCGACGGCGGCATCCCCGGGGCCTCGAAGGTCCTGGCCCGGGTGAGCCCCAGGCGGCGGGTCCCGATCGGGTCGATCTGGGTCGCCGCGACGCTGGCCACGCTGTTCGTCTGGTTCACCTCGTCGATCACGATCAAGGGCACGCCCGCCTACTCGATCGTCGTCTCGTGCACGGTGATCTTCCTGTTCCTGTCGTTCACGGTGCCGATCGCGCTCGGCCTGGTCGCGATCGGTGGCCGGAAATGGCCGCACATGGGCCCGTGGAACATGGGGATCACGCGCTACCGGATCGTCGCGGTGCTGTCGATCGTCGCGATGGCGCTGTTGTTCTTCATCGGCGTGCAGCCGCCCAACGACTACGCGCTCGAGATCACGATCGGGTTCGTCGTGCTGGCGCTGGTCATCTGGTTCGCCGTCGAGCGACGCCGGTTCCAGGGCCCGCCGACCGGGGACATCATCGCGGCCCGCGAGGGTGCGATCCGGGCCGCCGAGGAAGCCGTCGGGGAGAAGGCGTGAGCCGCTTCGCGGGGCGGGTGGCGCTGGTCTCCGGCGGGGCCGGTGGCGCGGGCGCGTCCGCGGTGCGCCTCCTGGCCGAGCAGGGCGCGCGGGTGATCGTCGTCGACCGCCAGGAAGAGCTCGGCCGGGCCCTGGCCGACGAGGTGGGCGGCTTCTTCGCCCGGGCCGACGTCGGCCGGCCCGACGAGGTCCGGGCCGCCGTCGCCGCGGGCACCGCCGCCCTCGGCCCGCCGACCCTGCTGTTCAACCACGCCGGCACGCTCGTCGTGAAGCCGTTCCTGGAGACCACCATGGACGACTACGACTTCCTGATGGACGTCAACGTGCGCTCGATGTTCGTCATGACCCAGGCGGTGCTGCCCGGGATGCTCGGGGCGGGGCGGGGTGCGATCGTCTGCACCTCGTCGATCTCGGCGGTCGCGGCGACGCCGGCCGAGGTGCTGTACGACGTCACGAAGGGCGCCGTGCACCAGTTCGCCCGGGCCGTCGCGGTGGAGTTCCGCGACCGGGGCATCCGCTGCAACGCGGTCTGCCCCGGTTTCATCGACACCCCGCACGGCCGGAACGAGGTCGCGTTGCTGACGAAGTACGGTGTGGACGTTTCGGACGAGGCCATCGCCGCCGCGCAGGGGCGGATGTGCACCCCGGAAGAGGTCGCCAGTGCGGCGCTCTTCCTGCTCAGCGACGAGGCCTCGTTCGTCAACGGCGCGCAGCTCTTCGTCGACAACGCGTTCACCGCGGTGTGATCCGGCGACGGCCGCCGGCGCTCAGCCCTCCGCCGGCGGCCTCGTCTCCCCCACCCAGGCCGCGGCGCTGCTCAGCCGCTCCCGGGTGAACGGCTGGCCGTTGGCCGCCTTGCCCTGGGCGACGAAGCGCACCTGGTAGGACCCGGCCGCGGTGACCGTGAAGTTGCCGGTGAAGAAGCCGCCGTCCCCGGTCAGGGCGGTCCGGGTCACGGCGCCGGTCGGTGGGGTGATCTCGGCCGAGACGCTCACCCCGGTGCTCAGCACCCGGCCGGACTGCGTCAGCCGCGCCGAGAGCTCCACCGGGGACCGGGGTGCGAACTCGAACTGGGTGACGTCGGCCAGCAGCGACAGCGACGACCAGGCGTGCACCCGGAGCGCGTACGCGAGACCGGGCGCGGGCGCGACGGCCGCGCGCTGGGTCGCCACCGGGGCGGAGATCACCGCGAAGGCCCGCTCGAGCTCGGACCGGTAGGCCGGCTCGGGTACGGCCGCCATCGCCGTCCGGCGGGTGGCCGTTGCTCCCCGCAGGACCGAGCGGTCCGTGCCCGGCGCCGGCTCGGTGCGAGGCCGGCCGGGCGTGATCACGACGTGCCAGGTCCCGGCCCGCTCGAACCGGCCGGGACGCTGCTGCACCGGCAGCGCGAGCCGGTACCAGGTGACGCCGCCGGCGATCCCGAACCGCATGCTCGGGGCCGCGATCGCCTGCCAGGGCTCGATCAGCTCGCCGATCGGCGTCTGCAGCCGGAAGTCGACCGCGTCCGGCGTCGGCGTGAGCAGCAGGACGTCGATGCCGCTGTCGGCCTCGGTGAGCTGGAACGGGATCCGCCGCACCGCGCCCGGCGCGAGCCGCCCGTTCGCGGTGGTCACCGGCTGGCTCCCGGTCACCTCGGCCAGCACCTGCATCGTCGACGCCCCCAGCGCGGTGTCGGTGCTGGTGCGGAACGTCCCGTTGGTGTTGCCGGCCAGCGCGCCGAGCACCGGCACCCCGATCGAGTTCGGGGGGCCGATCTCGATCGCGTGGACCGGGTCGGTGGTCTCGCCGATGACGTCCTCCACCGGCTTCGGCGCGTTCTCGACGCCGTCGGTGAGCAGCACCAGCGCCTTCGGGCCGAAGCCGGTCGCGGCCTCCAGCAGGTTCTGCCCGGCGCTCACCCCGTCGCCCACCGACGTCTTCCCGCTCGGGTCGAGGCCCGGGCCGGTGAGCACGCCCAGGCTCGCGGCCCGGGTCGCGGCATCGAGCGGGAGCACCGGCTGGAGCACCTCGGCGTCGGCGGCGAACCCGACGATCCCCACGCCGTCGCCGTCCGGCAGGAGGTTGGCCAGCGACTGGGCGGCCTTGCGCAGCTGGGTGCCTCGGCCGGCGGCGGTCAGGCTGCCCGACCGGTCGAGCACCAGCGCGGTCGCGGCCGGACGCCGGGCCACCGTGTTCGCGTCGACGCTGATCGGCCAGGTCCGCCCGGTGGAGGGTTCGGTGACGGTGAAGGTCTGGGTGGGCACCGCCGAGGGCGCGACGCCGGTGCGGTAGGCGATCGGGAACTCGGCGGTCGGGTCCTGCTCCGGGTCGACCGTGACCTCGGCGACCACCGCGGTGAGCTGCGGGTGCGCCGGGGCGGTGAGCACCAGCGTCGTCGGTGTGCGTACCGAGAACCGGATCGGGAGCACCTCCTCCCGGATCATGCCGAGCAGCCCCTGTTCGACGTCGGCGAAGTCGAGGTGCGGGGTCAGCAGCGTGATCGCCGGGGCGTCGGTGTGCTCGGTCTCCACCTGCTGGTCGCCCTGCGGGACGACGAAGCCGAGCGTGTGCCAGTGCACGACCATCTCGTCGCCGCTGCCGACCTCCCGGTCCCACGGCACCGCGGCGGTCGCGCCGACCCGCTCGAAGACGTCGTTGGGCCGCGGCGCGGGCCACCAGTTCTGGCCGCACGCGCTGAAGTCGTCCTGCCAGGGCAGCGACATGCCGACGGTGAGCGCACCGGGCGCGAGCGTGGTGTGGTCGAGCCGGAACGCCGCCGTGTACGTCGAGAGCAGGATCGGCTGGTCGTTCTCGCCGCCGGCCTCGATGCCGGGCGCGAACGCCCCGCCGACGCAGGCCTCGAGCGCCGCGCGGTCCAGCCCGTCCGGCGTCACCTCGGCGGCCACCGCGGGCACGCCGTTCCAGTCCTTGGCGTACTGACCGGACTTCCACCGGGCGACGTGCGCGGTCTGCACGTCGGTGAGCGCCGAGTCGTCCCCGGCCAGCAGCGGCATGTCTCCGGCCGGGCGGAGCCGGCCGACGATCCGGTCGACCAGGCGCTGCTCGGTGACCGGGTGCGCCCAGCCGTGGGCCCGCCCGACGCTCTGCACCCACCGGACGTCGGCGGCCCGCTGGAGAATCGGGTAGATGTCGGCGGTGTAGGACGTCGCCGCCGGGGCCGGGACGAGGTTCAGCGCCACCATCCGGGAGAGCAGCCGGTCGTAGAGCGAGACCACGCTGTCCTGGTGCGGGGCGAACTTCGGCGGCCCGACGATCACCCACGCGCCCTCCACCGGAGGCGTCGAACCGTCGGGCAGCGTGAGCGTCGCGGTGACCGGGCCGTCGGCGGCGTCGTCGTACCAGCCGGGGTTCCACAGCGAGCCGACCAGGTTGCCGCCCGGCGAGGCGGACGTGCCGGAGCCACCGAGCACGAGCAACCGGCCGTCGGGCTCGGTGCGGACCTCACCCAGCGGCACGGTGGCCGGGCGCTGGCCGGCGAACCGGATCACGCCGGTGTCGAACGCGGCCCGCTGGTCGGGGCCCTCGACCGTGCGCGGGCCCGGGTCGATGACCAGGTCGGCGTCCGGCTCGTCGTTGCGCGCCGCGGGGTTCGTGGCCTTCCGGTTGGCCAGGTGGACCGTCCAGCCGATCCGGGCCTGCGCCGAGGTGATCTCCTCGGTGCTCCCGTCGTCGTGGTGGGCGAAGATCCGGAACCGGGCGGCCTGCCGTTTGATCCGTAACTGCTCGTCCTTGAACGTGCCCGGAGACGGCCGTTCGCCGGGCCGCTCGGGGCCGACGAAGTAGGCGTCGGGGCTGTTGCCCAGCCGCGCGACGCCGATCGCCGGATGAATGCGGTATGTAGTCGCCAACCTGACCCTCGCTGTCCGCATAGGTCGGAAAGTGTCGAAACGAGGGCGACTCTAGCGACGGAGCGCAACGGCTGGTGTTAGCGAGCTAACGCAGCGGCAGTTCTCAGATCGGGCGCGCGGCGGCCGACAGCATCGTTCGAGTCCTCTCGACGAAAGGCACCCCCGATGCCGGTAGACCGCTCCGAGCGCCGCGTCGCACCGCAGACCGCCGGTCCCCGCGACCGCCGCAGCACCCCGCGGGGCGCGCCGCGGCGCGCGCCCCTCGTCAGTGTCGTCATTCCGACGCTGAACGAGGCCTTGAACCTGCCGCACGTGTTCGCGGCGCTGCCGGCCGGCCTGCACGAGGTCGTCCTGGTCGACGGTGGTTCGACCGACGACACCGTCGAGGTCGCCCGCGGGCTGCGGCCCGACGTGGTCGTCGTCCGGCAGACCCGCACGGGCAAGGGCAACGCGCTGGCGAGCGGGTTCGCCGCCTGCACCGGCGACGCGATCGTGATGATCGACGCCGACGGGTCGACCGATCCGGCGGAGATCACCCGGTTCGTCGAGACGCTGATCACCGGGGCCGACTTCGCCAAGGGTTCGCGGTTCGGTCCGGGCGGCCACAGCAAGGACATCACGCCGCTGCGCCGGGTGGGCAACGAAGGGCTGAACCTGGTCGTCAACACGCTGTTCAAGACCCGGTTCACCGACCTCTGCTACGGCTACAACGCCTTCTGGCGGCGGATGGTGCCGGTGATGGACCTGCCCTCCACCGACCTGCCGGCCCGGGCCGACGGCAGGAAGCGGTGGGGCGACGGCTTCGAGATCGAGACGCTCATCAACATCCGGGTGGCCGACAGCGGCGTCCGGGTCAAGGAGGTCTCCAGCATCGAGCACCTGCGCATCCACGGCACCAGCAACCTCAACACGTTCCGGGACGGCGCCCGGGTGCTGCGCACGATCCTCAGCGAGTTCCACCGCCGCACGGTGCGCCGCCGGGCCGCCGCCCGGCCGGTGCCGGTGCTCGCGGTGCCCGGCAGCGGCTGGCACGGGCAGATCGACGCGCTGCTCGCCGCGGAGAAGAGCGCCGGGCGTGCCGCCGAGGAGTCGGTGCCCGCCGCCTGACCGGGGTGTCGCCCGTGGGAGGCTCGGGGCATGCGCCGGACCGGGATCGCCCTGCTGGTCGCCCTGAGCTTCGTCCTGGCCGGGTGCGACGGTCAGTTACCGGTGGTGACGCGGGTGGTCGCCGGCGCCGAGCCGTCCGCGTCCTCGACCGGGTCGGCTCCGCCGGTGGCTCCCACCGTCGAGCCCGGGCGGCACCTGACCGCCGAGGAGGCCAGGGCCGCGCTTCCCGACGAATCGTCGCTGCCCGGGAGGAACTGGGAGTCGCCTCCCAGCCGGGAGGATCCCGTCGCTCCCACCAAGCCGGAGGAGTGCGGCCAGGTGGGGCACCGCGGCCCGCTCGTCCAGGCCGGCGTGCCGGACGTCCTGGAAACCGTCACGTACCGCACCAAGGATCCCCAGGCCCTCGACGCCAAGTTCTTCATCGCCTCCTGGCCGAACGTCGCCGACCGGCTCGACCTGGACCAGACCGCCGCTCTCGTCGACCGGTGCCGGTCGTTCGTCGCGTACGACGGCGTCGGCAAGGGGTATCCGGTGACGCTGGACCGGCTGACCCCGCCGCCGGTCGGCGAGAAGCAGTTCGCCGTGCGGTACACGGTCACCGGAGACGGCTACCTGACGATCACCTGGGTCGTCATCGGCCACACCATGGTGCAGCTGTCCGTGCTCCACGACCGGGCCGACGACCAGGCGACACCGTTCCGCCCGGTGTTCGAGTCGATCGTCAACGACCGTCTTCGGCGCTGAGGTCGGCCCACACGGTCGTGATCGCCGGGTCGCCGGGGGCGGCCCTGGCCATCAGCAGGAGAGCGGTGGAGCTCAGGTGGGCGCGCATCGCCGCGGCGGCGGCGCCGGCGTCGCGGGCGACGAGCGCGTCGACGATCGGGCGGTGCTCGGCGCAGACCGCGGCGCGGGTGCGGTCGGTCGGGGCGTCGAGGAGGCTGGTGATCGCGCGCAGTTCGTCGACGGTGGCGGCGGCGCGCCGGTTGCCGGACGCGAGCAGGATCAGCCGGTGCAGCGCCCGGTCCCGCTCCCAGAACGGGGCCGGGTCGGTGGTGCGTTCCAGCTCGCTCATGCACTCCGCGATCGCGGTCAGCGCGTCGTCGCTCCCACGGGTGGCCGCGCGCCGCGCCGCCGGCACCTCGAGCGCCACCCGGACCGCGAAGATCTCCGCGATGTCGCGGGGCTCCGGCAGCAGCACCTGGAACCCGCGGTTGCGCCGGAACCGGACGACGCCGGCCTCGGCCAGCTTCACCAGGCCCTCACGCACCGGGCTGCGTGACACGCCGAGCTCGTCGGCGAGCTGGTAGACCGAGTACGTGTGCCCCGGCACCAGGCGGTGGGTGCGGATGCGGTCGCGCACCTCGGTGACCACACTGTCGGCCAACAGCGGCGCGCGCTCGAGCATGAGTAGCATGCTACATGTGACTGCCCAGATGACTGACGTGGCCGGGGCGCTGACGCGTGCCGGGCTGGAGTTCCGCGACGACGCGGCGACCAAGGCGATGTACTCCACCGACGCCTCGCTGTACCGGATCCCGCCGCTCGCCGTCGTCCGCCCCCGCCACGTCGACGAGGTGGCGGCGACGCTCGAGGTCGCGCGCGCGCTCGGGGTGCCGCTGACCAGCCGGGGCGGCGGCACGTCGATCGCCGGCAACGCGATCGGGCGGGGCATCGTCGTCGATTTCAGCCGCCACCTGGGCCGCGTCCTCGACATCGACGCCGGGTCGCGGCGCGCCGTCGTCGAGCCGGGCACCGTGCACGCGGTCCTGCAGAAGGCGGCGCTGCCGCTGGGCGTGCGGTTCGGCCCCGACCCGTCCAGCCATCCGCGCTGCACGATCGGCGGCATGATCGGGAACAACGCGTGCGGCAACCGGGCGCTGGGCTACGGGCGCACCTCCGACAACGTGCTCGCGATGACCCATCTGCTGGCGAACGGCCAGACACTGCGCACCGGGTACGACGCCGCCGGCGCGCCCACCGTCGACGGCCCCGCGCAGCTGCTCACCGACCTCCGCGCCGCCACCGGGCGCCACCTGGCCAGCGCGCGGACCGAGTTCGACCGGTTCGGCCGCCAGCTCAGCGGCTACGCCGTGCAGCACCTCCTGCCCGAGCGGTTCGACGTCGGCCAGGCGCTGATCGGCTCGGAGGGCACGCTCGGCGTCCTCACCGAGGCGACGGTCCGGCTGGTGACCGACCCGGCCCACCGGATCCTGGTCGCGATCGGCTTCCGCGACATCGTCGCCGCCGGGGAGGCCGCGCCCACGGTCGTCACGTTCTCCCCCACCGCGTGCGAGGGCATGGACGAGCGGCTCGTCGACGTGCTGCGCAACCGGCGTGGGGACGCCGCGGTGCCGCCCCTGCCGCGCGGCGGCGCCTGGCTGTTCGTGGAGATCGCCGGCGACGACAGGGCCGACGTCCTCGACCGGTCCCGCCGCCTGGCCGCGGCCGACCTGGGGGTGGAGTCCCTGCTGGTCGAGGAGCCGGCCGCGCAGGCCCGGCTGTGGCGCATCCGCGAGGACGGCGCCGGTCTGGCCGGCCGGGCCCCGTCGGGTCGCCCGGCCTGGCCCGGCCTGGAGGACGCCGCGGTGCCCCCGGAGCGGCTCGGCGCGTACCTCGCGAGGTTCGACGGGCTGGTCGCCGAGTACGGCATGACCGCGGCGCCGTACGGGCACTTCGGCGACGGCTGCATGCACGTCCGGCTCGACTTCCCGCTCGACCGGGCCGACGGCACCCACGTGCTGCGTGCGTTCCTCACCGCGGCGGCCGGGCTGGTCGCCGAGTTCGGCGGTTCGATCTCCGGCGAACACGGCGACGGCCGGGCCCGCGGCGAGCTGCTGTCGCTGATGTACTCCCCCGACGCGATCGCGCTGTTCGGCGCGGTCAAGCACGCGTTCGACCCGGGCGATCTGCTCAACCCCGGGGTGCTCGTCGACCCCGATCCGTTCGACGCCGACGTGCGGCCGGCCGGCGTCAGCTACCGCAGGGAGCTGGCCTTTCTCTACCAGCACGACCGCGGTGACCTGGCCGAGGCCGTGCACCGCTGCACCGGGGTCGGCAAGTGCCGGGCCGACAACTCCGCCTCGGGCGGCGTGATGTGCCCGTCCTATCTGGCCACCCGCGAGGAGAAGGACTCGACTCGCGGCCGGGCCAGGGTCCTGCAGGACGTGGTGCGCGGCGAGCTCGACTGGCGCGCGCCCGGCGTCCACGACGCGCTGGATCTGTGTCTGTCCTGCAAGGGCTGCGCCTCGGACTGCCCGACCGGCATCGACATGGCCACCTACAAGTCCGAGGCGCTGCACCAGAGCTACCGGGGGCGGGTGCGGCCGCGGTCGCACTACACGCTGGGGTGGCTGCCGCGCTGGGCCCGCCTGGCCGGCCGGTCGGCGCTCACCGCCCGGGTGGCCAACGCGGCGACCCGGCTGCCGGGCCTCAAGCGGCTCTCGCTGGCGCTGGCCGGGGTCGACGCGCGCCGCTCGGTGCCGGAGTTCGCGTCGACGTCGTTCCGCCGCTGGTGGAGCCGGCAGCGCCCGGTCGCCGGCACCCGCACCCCCGTGCTGCTGTTCGTCGACTCGTTCTCCGACGCGTTCTCACCCGAGGCCGCGCGCGCCGTCGTCGACGTCCTGCGCGACGCCGGGTACGAGCCGACGCTGCCCGACCCGGGGACGTGCTGCGGCCTGACCTGGATCACCACCGGCCAGCTCGACGCGGCCAAGCGGATACTCGGCCGCACGGTCAGCCGGTTCGCCGCGGCCGCGCGCGACGGGATCCCGATCGTCGGCGTCGAGCCGTCGTGCACCGCGGTCCTGCGCTCCGACGCGCTGGAGCTGCTCGGCTCCGCGGACGCCGAGGCGGTGGCCGGGGCGACCGTGACGCTGGCCGAACTGCTCGACCGGACGCCCGGGTGGACCCCGCCGGACCTGACCGGCACGACGGTCGTCGCGCAGCCGCACTGCCACCACCACGCGGTGCTGGGCTGGCAGGCCGACGCGCGGCTGCTGGCCCGTACCGGCGCGACGGTCCGGACCCTGTCCGGCTGCTGCGGCCTGGCCGGCAACTTCGGCGTGGAGCTCGGCCACTACGACGTGTCGGTCGCGGTGGCCGGGCAGCAGCTGCTGCCGGCCCTGGACGCCGACCCGGACGCCGTGGTCCTCGCGGACGGCTTCTCCTGCCGCACCCAGGTCGCCGACCTGCGCGACCGCCCGTCGGTGCACCTGGCCCAGTTGCTCGCGCCGCCCCGCTCAGCGGGGTGAGGCGTTCACCCGCACCCGGGAGCTCTTCCCACCGGAGAGGAACGTGGCCAGCCGCCGTCCTTCCTCGGCGACCGCGGTCCGTTCGGCGCGGGAGAACCGGCGCAGCGGGGTGACCTCCACGGTCGCGTCCCGAGCCGTCCACAGTGCGGCGACCCGCCCGTCGACGAGCACCGCGCGCTCCCCGGCCACCGACAGGCCGCGGTGGGCGTCGTCGACGATCCGGGTGCGGTCGTCGTAGCCGAGGATCGCGTTGTCGAACGCGGGCAGGAACCGCACCGGCGCCGGGGTGTCCGGGTCCGGCCGCGGGGCGTCGGGCAGGTCGAGCAGTTCGCGGCGGCGCTCGTCGCGGAAGGAGACCAGCGCGTCCCGCACCGCCGCGACCGCGCGGGGCAGGCCGGCGAGGCCGCACCAGGCGCGGAGGTCGGCCGTGGCGGCCGGGCCGAACGCGGCCAGGTAGCGCCGGATCAGCGCCTCCCCGACCGCCTCGGTGTCCGGGGCGACGGCCCGGCCCACCCAGGTTTCCAGCGGAACGACACGGACGCCGCCGGTGGCGCCCCACAGCCCGCGTGGCGGTAGCTGCACGGTCGGGACCAGCACGGTGACGACGGTCTCTCCCAGGATCCGGGGGGCCGGGGCCGGGCTCGGAGCCGCGCCCGGGGCCGGGCCGGGGCGGCGCTCGGACAGCAGGCGGCCGACCTCGGCCGTCGTGCGCGGCTGCCCGTCGGCCAGGAGCCGCGCGCCTTCGGCGGCGAGCGCGTCGAGATCGATCCCGTCCAGGTCGCGGCGGTAGACCCCGAGCAGCCGCTGGCGGAGCATCGGGTCGAACCGGGAGCGCCAGGCCAGGACGTCGTCGGTGGGCAGCAGGTGCACGGTGCGCCGCATCAGGTGGGTGCGCACCACCCGCCGGTCGACGAGCAGCCCGGACAGCGCCGCCGGGTCGAAGCCACGCAGCCGCGACCAGAGCCCGATGAACGGTTCCTGCGGCTCCTGCGCCTGCAGCCCTCCGAGGTGCGCGACGGCGTCAAGGACGGGAACGTCGGCCCGCTCGAGGAGCAGCTGACGGGCCAGGGTCGCGCGGTTGAGCGCACGCGTGCTCAGCATGGGTTCACCGTCCCACGCGCACGCGGCCCGCGGTCACCCCGCGCCGGGGCCGCGCCGTGCTCACCGCCCCCGTCCGGCCGGTCGGGGGCTGAACAGGTCGATCAGGTCGTCGAGGCGGGCCACCAGCAGACCGGCCACCGCGCCGGCGAAGACGGCGACCGCCACGCCCGCCGGTTCGGCCGGGGCGTCCCCGGCCGCGAGCGCCAGCGCGACCCCGGCGGCGCAGGCGGTGGCCAGCACCACGTCGCGGACGAGATGACCCGGGGTCAACGGGCGTTCGGTCGCGCCGAAACACGCGCAGGTCGCGCCGGGGCCGCGGCGCAGAGCCAGCGCGATGCCCACGCTCAGTGCCGCGAGCAGGACCGCGGCCAGCCCCGAGGTGACGGCCGCGCACACACGCCCGGCCGCGCCCGGCACGACGAGCGAGACCAGGGCACCGGCCACGATCGTGACCTCGAGCCCGACGACCACCACCGCCACCGGGGCGACGAGCGGCCCCGGCACGACCCGCCAGCCCCGCAGCGACGCGGTGAAGCCGCGCAGCGCCGCCCGGCTCCGCGCCTTGCCGAACGCGGAGACTCCGAAAACCACCACCAGCGCGGCCATCAGGCCCACCACCGCGACGCGCATCAGCCGGTCCCATCCCGGGGCGGAGGCACGGCGCAACGGTGCGACGCCGGGCCCCGTACCCGGCGACGGCCGCATGACGGACAGTACGCCTTTGTGGACGGTGTGTACGGAAGATTTCGTTGACATTTCCGCAATTCCCCTGCCAGTGTCGATCCGGTCCGGACTAAGTGGATCGTCGATGGGAGACCCCCGATGACTCGAACCATGGGAAAGCTGGCCGACCGCCTGCTGTCCGCCTTCGTGCCGCAGACCACCGCGGCCGCCGAGGTCCTGTACAAGTGCACGCCGTGCGGCGGCACCAACGCGCTGTGCCGGCAGTACTGCTTCGGCAACTGCGGTCCCTGGTACTGCGACACGTGCGGGACCTGCTGAGAGGGGAGAGGCTCATGATCCGCACCATCGGACAACTGGCCGACCGCCTGCTGTCGGCCGTCGCACCGCGCACCACCGCGATGGCCGGCTACGAGTACAAGTGCGAGAGCTGCGGCTCGCCGTACACCCGGCTGGACTGGCGTTACTGCTCCAGCGGCTGCAGCCCGTGGTACCGGGGTGAATGCAAGTTCGCGGCGTGCTGAACCCACCGGCCGGTGGTGTCCGCGGGCGGCACCGGCCGGGCCTGCCTCTTCGTCTCCCACCGAGTGGAAGGCAACTCCGGACATGGCTTACGTCGTCGCCGCGCTCGTCGTCACGAACGTCCTGACCCTCCTGAACCTGCTGCTGCTCTTCGGCGTCATCCGGCGGCTGCGTGAACAGCAGAACAATCCCGTCCCGCCGGGGCGGCCCGGCCCGGCGTCGTTGCCGGTCGGCACCCCGATCGAGGCGTTCACCACGACCGACACCGACGGGCGCACGCTGGCTCGCGACGCGCTGCCCGACGGTGCCGTGGTGGCCTTCTTCAGCCCCGGCTGCGCGCCGTGCGAGGTGCTCCGGCCGAAGTTCGTGGCGCACGCCGAGTCCCGGCCCGGCGGCCGGGACGGGGTGGTGGCCGTGGTCGTGGGTCCGCCGTCGGAGACGGCCGAGTACGTCTCCCTGCTCGCCCCGGTCGCTCGCGTGGTCGTCGAGGAGCCCGGCCAGGGTGTCGTGGCCGCGGCGTTCGCGGTCACCGGCTACCCGGCCGTGTTCCAGCTCGACGGCGAGGGCCGGATCCTGCTCAGCGACGCGTCGGTGGACCGGCTGGCCGTTCCGGCGGCATGAGCACGACCTCCGCCGAACCGGTGCGCACGACCGTCGGCGCCGCGTTCCGGCTGGCCGGGCGGGCCGCACCCCGGTACCTGGCGGGCGCGGTCGCCGTGGCCGCGGCGAGCGCGGCGGCGCCGGCCGCGACGGCCTGGCTGACCAGGGCGACGGTCGACGGCATCATCGCCAGGGCCGGCGCCGGCGAGCTCCTCGCGCTGGTCGGCGGGCTGGCCGCGGCGGGAATCGCGGTCGGGGTGCTGCCGCACGCGGCCACCTACGCCCGCGCCGAGCTCGGCCGGCGCAGCGCCGTGCACGCCCTCGACGAGCTGTACCGGGCCGTCGAGCGTCAGGTGGGGCTGCGCAGGTTCGAGGACCCTCCGTTCCTGGACCGGTTGCGGATGGCCGGCTCGGGCGGGCGGGCACCCGGCGAACTGTGCGGCGCGGTGCTGGGCGCAGGCACCGGCCTGCTCGGCGCCGTCGGCCTGATCGCGGCGCTGGCCCTGGTGAGCCCGCTGATGACCGTCGTCGTGCTCGCCGCCGCCGTACCGGTGCTGGTGATGGAGCTGACGCTCGCCCGGCAGCGGGCGGCGGTGCTGTGGCGGATGAGCCCGGCCGCGCGGCGTGAGTTCTTCTTCGGCCAGCTGCTCGGCCACCCGGTCGCGGCCAAGGAGGTCCGGTTGTTCGGCCTGGCCGGGTTCCTGCGGGAGCGGATGCTCTCCGAGCACCGCGCGATCGACGTCGCGCAGCGCCGGGTCGACCGGCGGGCGCTGGCCACCCAGGGCGGGCTCGCGCTGCTCGGCGCGTGCGTCGCCGGTGGCGGCCTGATCTGGGCCGTGTTCGCCGCCCGCGACGGCCGCCTCGGCGTCGGCGACGTCACGATGTTCGTCGTCACCGTCGCCGGCCTGCAGGCCGCGCTCGCGGGGCTGGTCAGCTCGTTCGCGGGCGCCCACGCGTCGGCGCTGCTGTTCGCGCACCACCGTGCGGTACTCGCGACCGCTCCGGACCTGCCGCTCGCGGTCGCGCCGCGCCCGGTGCCCGTCCTGCACCGCGGCATCGAACTGCGTGACGTCTGGTTCCGCTACGCCGACGACAAACCGTGGGTCCTGCGTGGGGTCACGTTCACGATCCCGCACGGGTTGAGCGTCGCTCTCGCCGGACACAACGGCGCCGGCAAGACGACGATCGTCAAACTGCTGTGCCGCCTGTACGACCCGACCATGGGCACGATCCACTGGGACGGCGTCGACCTGCGTGACGTGCCGATCGACGACCTGCGCCGGCGGATCGCGACGGTGTTCCAGGACTACATGGAGTACGACCTCACCGCGGCCGAGAACATCGGGCTGGGTGACCTGGCCGCCCGGCACGACCGGGACCGGATCACCGGGGCCGCGCGGCTGGCCGGCATCGACGACCTGCTCGCCGGGCTGCCCCAGGGCTACGACACGATGCTCTCGCAGATCTTCGCCGTCGGTGACGACCCCGACGACCCGGAGACCGGGACGATGTTGTCCGGCGGGCAGTGGCAGCGGGTGGCGCTGGCCCGGGCGCTCATGCGCGGCGAACGCGACCTGCTCGTCCTCGACGAACCGACCGCCGGTCTCGACGCGGAGGCCGAGCACGAGATCCACGCCCGCCTGCGCGCGCACCGGGCCGGGCGCACCAGCCTGCTCATCTCCCACCGGCTCGGCGCGGTGGCCGACGCCGACCGGATCGTGGTCCTCCGCGACGGCGTCGTCGCCGAGGAGGGTGACCACACCGGACTCATGGCCGCCCGGGGGACCTACGCCCGGCTGTTCGCCCTGCAGGCCAGCGGCTACACCCGCACCGGGTCCGAGGGATGAGCGCCGCGCTCGTCGCGCTCGTCACCGCCGGGGTCGCGATCGGACTCGCGGCGTACTGGGCGCGCCGGCGCTACGTCGTCGTCACCGTGCTCGGCGAGAGCATGGTCCCGACCTTCGCGCACGGCGACCGGGTGCTGGTGCGCCGGGCGCCGCTCGCGCGGACGCGTACCGGTCAGGTGGTGGTGGCGGCCTGGGGCACGCCGGTGCCGGGCGGGCCGCGCCCGCTGGTGATCGAGGAGCCGGTAGCGGGTGAGCCGCCGACGATCGACCCGTGGGTCGTCAAGCGGATGGTGGCCGGCCCGGGCGACCCGGTGCCGGAGACGATCGGCGCGAAGGTGGCCGACCTGCAGGTGCCACCCGGGCGGTTCCTGCTGCTCGGCGACAACGTCGCGGCCAGCGCCGACTCCCGCCAGTTCGGCTACGTGCACGCCGAGTACCTGCTCGGGGTGGTCGTTTCGCGGCTGTAACGTTCCGCGATAAGAAACGGCATCTCTATTGACGTGACGGTCGCCGGTCCTTACATTCTCCCAAACGACGTCCTACGGACCCTGGGAGCCCTCATGACCACGGAGAACGCCGCCTGCGGCGCTTCGGCCGTGTTCGAGCGCTCGGTCCGTCTCGCGCCCGAGCCGCGTCACCGCTCGATGCGCCTCGGCACCGCGGCGGGCAAGACCACCTGCCGCTGGTAGCCGGCTCCGGAGCCGCGGGGCCGAAGTCTGTCCGTCGTCGTCCGCTGACGGACGCACGCCCCGCCCACGCCATGCGTGCCGGGGCCCGTCCGCGTCTCCGCCCATGGCGTGCGCCCTGCCGTTCACGCACACCCAGGAGGAGAGACCCATGCAACCGATCGACGGCCCGTTCGCCTGGCGGGGTTCGGACCTGGCGGAACGGAAAGACTGGATCGTCGAGCTCACCGCGGCCCAGGTCGAGGAGCTCCGGAGCGTCGGCGAACGGTTCGTCGAGGACGACCCCGACCTCCGCACGGTCACCGCCACCGACTACCCGCTCCCGCACTGCGCGGACGCGGTCGCGGCCTTCGGCGACGCGCTCGACCGCGGCCGCGGGTTCGTCCTGGTCCGGGGCCTGCCCACCGAGACCTACGACGACGCGCTCGCCGGCGCGATCTTCTACGTGATGGGCCTGCACCTCGGTGTCCCGATGCGCCAGAACGAGCTCGGCGACCTGCTCGACCACGTCATCGCCACGTCCGACAAGACGCTCGCCGAGGCCGACGCCCTGCCCTCCCGGGTCCGCGACCGGCTGGACTTCCACTCCGACTCCTCCGACGTCGTCGCGCTGATGTGCCTGCGTGCGGCGAAGGCGGGCGGCGCGAGCAGCCTGGTCAGCGGCGCGACGCTGGTCAACGAGATGCTCGCCCGGCGTCCGGACCTGGCCGCGCTGCTGCTCGAGCCCTGGTACTTCGACTGGCGCAAACAGGACCCGGACGCCCCGGCCGACTACTACACCTCGCCGATCGTCAGCTGGACCGGCGGCGTCTTCAGCATGTACGCCGGTACGTCGATGATCCGCTCCGCGCAGCGCCACGAGGGCGTACCGGCGCTGAGCCCGGAGCAGAACGAGGCCCTCGACCTGCTCGACGCGATCACCCACGAGCCCGGTATCGCGCTGGACATGGACTTCCGCCCCGGCGACGTCCAGTGGCTGCTCAACTACGCGGCCCTGCACTCCCGGACGTCGTTCGTCGACCACCCCGAACCCGGACGACGCCGCCACCTGCTCCGCCTCTGGCTCCAGCGGGACGTCGGTCGCCCGCTCGTACCCGGTTTCGGCAAGCACGTCGTGGCCGGCCGCGAGGAGGCCCGCACCGAGGACGACTCCCGGGGCCACTTCCACATCGCCGACGCGGTCGTCCCCCGCCAGGACTGGGGCCAGTAACCAGCACCGCCACCGATCCCACCCGGCCGGGCACCGCCGGCCGGGGCTCCCCCACTGCACGACTACGGAGAATCGTCATGAACAGACGCCGGTTCGGACTCGCCGCCGCCCTCACCGTCCTCACCCTCGCCGCCACCGCGTGCGGTGACGGCGGTACCGACACCGCGAGCGGTCCCGCCACGATCAAGGTCACGTCGTTCGGCTGCGAGATCTGGAACACCTGGGCCGAGGCCAAGGGTGTGTTCGCCAAGCACGACCTGAAGGTCGAGCTGGTCAAGTCCACCGGTGGGTCCGCCGCGGTCGCCGCGGTGCTCTCCGGCGCCGCCGACCTCGGGTACGTCAACGGGTTCTCGGCGATCAACGCGTACAACACCGGCTTCCCGATAGAGATTGTCGCCGGCGCGAACACGAACGCGCTGCCGCCGGCGAAGCCCGCGCAGGGTGTCTTCGTCGGCACGAACTCCCCGTTGAAGACCGCGAAGGACCTCGCGGGCAAGACGATCGCGGTCAACGAGCTCAACGGCCTCAATCAGATCGTCACGTCCACCTGGCTGAAGCAGAACGGTGTCGACGTCTCCGGCGTCCGGTTCGTCGCGCTGCCGTTCTCCGACCAGGTCCCCGCGCTGCTCTCCGGCAAGGTCGACGCCGCCCAGCTCGGCTACTCGCTCCTCGGCGACAACAACGGCAAGGTGCGCAGCCTCGCCGACCCGTTCGCCACCGCGGGCACCGTCTACATCGCCACCTACGTGGCGTCCAAGGCGTTCGTCGCGAAGGGCGACACCGCCTCGCGCTTCCACGACGCGATGGTCGAGACCATGGCGGCGCTGGGTGAGCCGGCGAACACCGACGAGTCGTTCGCGCTCCTCTCGGCCTGCAACAAGGTGCCGGCCGACGTGCTCAAGGCCCAGCCGCAGAACGCGCTCTCGCCGTCGGTCGACCTCACCGCGCTGAACGCGATGGCCGACCAGATGGTCGAGCAGAAGATCCTGCCGAAGAAGCCCGACCTCGACGCGTTCGTCCCCGGGTTCGCCCGGTCATGACGACCGAGACCCCCGTTCGGCCCGTCGGCGCACCCACCCGGGTGCGCCGGCGGCGCCGTCCCGTCCCCGACTGGGTGCTCGGCGCCGCCGGGGCGGTCACCCTGCTCGTCGTCTGGGACCTCGCCGTCCGCACCGGCGCGGTCTCGGAGGACTCTCTCCCGTACCCGGCGGCCATGCTCGCCCGGGCCGGGAACCTGCTCGTCGATCGTGAGTTCCTGACCCAGACCGGGCACACGCTCTGGGCCTGGTTCGCCTCGCTCGCGCTGGCCGGTGCGGTGGCGGTGCCCCTCGGTCTGCTGATGGGCTACTTCGCGACGCTCTACCGGCCCGCGTCCACCGTCGTGCACGCGGCCCGCTCGATCCCGTCGACGGCGTTCCTGCCGGTCGCGATCCTGATGTTCGGGCTCGGCTTCCAGATGAAGCTGGCGCTGGCGATCTACGCGATCTTCTGGCCGATCCTGCTCAACGCGATGTACGGCGTCCGGGACGCGGAGCCGCAGATGCTCACGGCCGGGCGCAGCATGGGCTGGAACCGCTACCGGCTGCTCACCCGGATCGTGCTGCCCTCGGCGGCGCCGGCGATCGCGACCGGCATCCGGGTGGCCAGCTCGATCGCGCTGATCGTGGTGCTCTCCACCGAGCTGCTCGGCGCCACCACCGGCATCGGCACCGTGATCACCACCTACCAGCAGGCCCAGCGCCCGGACTTCGTCTACGCCGGGATCCTGCTCACCGGCCTGCTCGGGGTCGTCGTGTACTACGCGTTCACGTTCGCCGAACGCGCCCTGCTGCCGTGGGCGAACGCCCAGCGAGGAGGGGCCCGATGAGACGCGTTCTGCGCCCGCTGCAGTGGGTCTGGCTGCTCGTCGTCGTGCTTCTGGTCTGGGAACTGCTCACCCGGACGGTCACCCGGTCGTTGTTCGTCCCGCCGGTCAGCGAGATCCTGCGGACGTTCGGCGACAGCTGGTTCGCCGCGACCCCGTCCACGCTGTTCCTGAGCGAGGAGTTCCGCACCAACGTGCTGCCGAGCATCGGCCGCATCGCCGCCGGCTACGCGATCGCCTCGGTGGCCGGGATCTGCGGCGGCATCCTGCTCGGGGTCTGGCGCCCGGCCGGCGCGTTCTTCAATCCGCTGATCCGGCTCGGCATGTCGGTGCCGGTGACCGCGCTGCTGCCGCTGGCCATCGTCGTCTTCGGCATCACCAACAGCATGAACGTGTTCCTGATCGCGCTCGGCTGCCTGTGGCCGATCCTGATCAACGCCTACGACGGCGCCCGCGGGATCGACGGCACGATGACGCTGACCGCGCGCAGCATGCAGCTGTCCCGGCGCCGGTACTTCCTCAACGTCCTGCTGCCCGGGGCCAGCCCGGCGATCGTCGCCGGCATGCGGGTGAGCGTCGGCACCGCGATGGTGCTGATGGTCGTCTCCGAGCTGTACGCCGCGACGTCCGGGCTGGGGTACTACCTCACCCAGCAGCAGCGGCTGTTCCGGTTCCCGCAGCTGTGGTCGGCGATCCTGCTGATCGCGCTGATCGGAATCCTGGCCAACGCCGCGTTCGCCGCCCTGGAGCGGTCGGCGTTGCGCTGGCACCACGCGGCCCGCGGTGAGTCGCGATGACCGCCACCATCGGAGGGGAGAAGTCGATGACATCCGCGGTTCTCGAGGTCGCCGGCCTCGGCAAGTCCTACCGTTCCCGCGCCGGGGACGTGCCCGCCGTCCGCAGCATCACGTTCGACGTGCGGCCGGGCGAGTTCGTGTCGGTCGTCGGCCCGTCCGGCTGCGGCAAGACGACGCTGATGATGTGCATCGCCGGGCTGCTGCCGCTGACGACCGGCGCGGTCACGTTCCGCGGCACGCCGCTGGACCGGCCCCGTGACGGGGTCGCGGTGGTGTTCCAGGACTACAGCCGCTCGCTGTTCCCCTGGCTGACCGTCGCGAAGAACGTCGCGCTGCCGCTCAAGGACCGCAAGGTGCCGCGCGAGCAGGTCCGCAGCCGGGTCGCCCACGCACTGGAGATGGTCGGGCTCGGGCACGCCGCCGACCTGCACCCCTGGCAGCTGTCGGGCGGCATGCAGCAGCGCGTCGCGATCGCCCGCGGCCTCGTCGTCGAGCCCGAGGTGCTCATCATGGACGAGCCGTTCGCCTCGGTCGACGCCCAGACCCGCACGTCGCTCGAGGACCTCCTGCTGCGCATCTGGGCCGAGACCGGCACCACCGTGCTGTTCGTGACCCACGACATCGACGAGGCGGTCTACCTGTCCGACCGGGTCGTGGTGCTCTCGCAGGGTCCGTCGGTGGTCGTCGCGGACATCGCGATCGGCCTCGAACGCCCGCGTGACCAGGTGGCCACGAAGCAGACCGCGCTCTTCGGCGAGCTGCGCGGCGAGGTCTACGGCCTGGTCATGGCGTCGGAGAAGCGCACGTCGCTGGCCGGCCACACCGACCAGGGGTGACCGGCGCCGAGCCCCGGGACCCCGGGTCCCGGGGCCGGCCGCCTACATCGCCGGCGCGAACTCGTCCGCCGACGCCGTCTCGGTCCGGTTCCGGCCGTTGTCCTTCGCCCGGTACAGCGCCCGGTCGGCCCCTTCCAGCAGGGCGTCAGCGTCGAACCGCCCGTCGGCCGCTGCCACACCCGCGCTGAACGTCACCCGCAACACACCGCCGTCGACCGCGAACGTGCGCGCGGCCACCCGGGCCCGCAGCGCCTCGACCCGCGCCCGGCCCTCGTCGGCGGTGATGCCCGGGAACACGAGCACGAACTCCTCGCCGCCGTTGCGCGCCACCACGACGCCGGGCGGCTGACCGTCGGCGAGCACGCGGGCCACCCCGACCAGCACGTCGTCGCCGACCGCGTGGCCCCAGGTGTCGTTGACGCGCTTGAAGTGGTCGATGTCGAGGAGCGCGACACAGTTTCGCTCCCCCGCCGCACCGCCCGAGCGCACGGCCAGCACGTCGGCGAGGTAGCGGCGGTTGTGCAGACCGGTCAGCGGGTCCCGGACGGCCTGCTCGGCCAGCTCGGCCCGGAGCGCCTCGATCGTCTCGAGCTGGCGACGCAAGCTGCGCTGCTGCCGGTGGGACGCGGTGACGTCACGGCTGAGCAGGGCCCAGCCGACGCACGCACCGGCCCGGTCGCGCAGGACGATCAGCCGGATCTCGAGGTCGATCCCGAGCCCGGAGGCGTCCTCGACCAGCGTCGTGGTGTCGCGCTCCGGGTCCGGTTGGACGCCGAGCCCGAACTCCTCGATCCGGATGTCGTGCCGCCGGGTCAGCTCCGGGTCGAGGCCGTCCAGCAGCTGTCGCGCCGCCCGGTTGAAATCCCGGACGTACCCGGCCCGGTCGACGAGGCAGAAGTAGTCGGAGAGCTCGTCGATCACCTGCTCACGGGCCACCGGCCGCAGGTCGAACGACTGGCGGTCGAGCACGACCCGGAGCACGACGACCGTGCTCGCCATCCCGATCAGCGTCAGCTCGACGCCGAGCGGGACGACCTCCAGCGCGAGGAAGTTCACGACGATCGGCGGCAGCGCGATCGCGGTCATCCAGCCCAGCTTCCGCTTCTTCTTCTGCGGGGCCGCCGGGTCGGCCAGGCCGAAGTGCAGCGTGCTCCAGATCGTCAGGAAGTACAGGAACATCAGGTGCAGCCAGTACAGCGGGCCGACCTGCACCACCCAGACGCCGAGCGGGTTCATCGCGACCGGGCCGAAGAACAGATGGTGCCATCCGTCGGTGGCGGCCAGCGCGGTCGCGACGACCGGCTCGATCGACAGCAGCGCGATGCGCCACCGGGTCGACCAGGACGGGTTGCCGATCGTCCAGACCAGCACCGCGTAGGACGCGATCAGCCCGCCCTGCGGGAGGATGCCGATCGTCGCCAGGACCCGCAGCGTGGTGGCGTCGCCGGTCAGCGTCGACGCGCACGCGACGACGGCCAGCAGCGCGATGCCGCCGGCCAGCCCGGCCAGGGGGCGTACCCCGACGCGGTGCGCGCGACCGTGCCACGCGGCCACCACGGTGTGCGCGCCGATGGACGCGACCACGCCGTAGGCGAGCGTCATCAGCTGCGGCCACATGGCCCCTCGATCCTTCTCCGGGTCGTCCACCCGTATCGGCAGCCCCGCGTCCGAGCTGAGCGCGGTCGCGGGCCGGGCGCCGATCGGCCGCGGAAAAAGGAGGACCAATCCGCCGGGCCGTCGGCTCCGAAGACCTGGTGTGACACGGATGAGAACGCTCGGCCTCGGGGCCGCGACCGGAGTGGTCGCCGCCGGCGCCGCCCTCGGATCGGCGGAGCCGGTGGCCGCGCTGATCGGGCGCGGCACCTCACCGGTGGTCGCGGTCGGCCTCGCCGTCATCGATCTGGTTCCCCGGCCGGTCAAGGACTTCGGTATCCGCACGTTCGGGGCGAACGACAAGGTCGCTCTGCTCACCGGGGTGTTCGTCCTGCTGGCGCTGTTCGCGATGGCGTGCGGCGTGGTGTCGCTGCGCCGCCGCTGGCTGGGCGCGGCCGGGGTCGCGCTGTTCGGCGCGGTCGGCGTCCTGGCCGCGGTGACCCGTCCGGGTGCCGGGCCGCTCGCGTGGCTGCCCTCGCTGGCCGGGGCGGCGGTCGGCGTCACGGTGCTGGTGTTCCTCGCTCCCCGGGGGGCCGCGGTGGGGTCGGCCCCGCCGGCGAGCGGGAGCGCCGGTCCGTCGCGCCGCCGGTTCCTCCGGCTGTCCGGCGTGGTCGTGGTCGGGGCCGCGGGCCTCGGCGCGGCCGGGCGCTTCCTGGAGAACCTGCGTGACGTCGCCCGGGAGCGGCTGTCGATCGCGCTGCCTGCGGCGACCGACCCGGCCCCGCCGCTGCCGGTCGGCGTCGATCCGGGTCTGCCCGACCTCACGCCGTTCCTCACCCCGGAGAAGGACTTCTACCGGGTCGACACCGCACTGGCCGTGCCCCAACTGTCCACCGACGGCTACCGGCTGCGGATCCACGGTCGGGTCCGCACGCCGCTGACGCTCACCTACGCCGATCTCCTCGACCGCGACCTGGTGGAGCGCGTGATCACGTTGTCCTGCGTCTCCAACGAGGTCGGCGGCGTGCTCGCCGGTACCGCCCGCTGGCTCGGCGTCCCGCTGAAGTCGCTGCTCGACGAGGTGCAGCCCGAGGCGGGCGCCGACCAGATCGTCAGCCGGTCGGTCGACGGCTGGACCTGCGGTACGCCGACGTCCGTGGTCCGCGACGGACGCGACGCGCTGATCGTCGTCGGGATGAACGGCAAGCCGCTGCCGATCGAGCGCGGTTACCCGGTGCGCATGCTCGTGCCCGGTCTCTACGGGTACGTGTCGGCCACCAAGTGGCTGGTCGACCTGGAGCTCACGTCGTTCGCCGCCTTCGACCCGTACTGGGTCCAGCGGGGCTGGAAGGCCAAGGCCCCGATCAAGACCTTCTCCCGTATCGACACCCCGCGTCCGCTGTCCGGTTCGAAGGCCGGGCCGGTCACGGTGGCCGGCGTCGCCTGGGCGCAACACCGGGGCATCGAGCGGGTGGAGGTCCGCGTCGACGGTGGTACCTGGAACACCGCGACGCTGGCCCCGGTGCCCTCCGCGGACACCTGGCGGATGTGGCGCTGGGAGTGGGACGCGACCACCGCCGCACCCGGCCCGCACACCCTCGAGGTCCGCGCGACCGACCGGACCGGCGCGACCCAACCCGAACGGCGCGCCAAACCGTTCCCCGACGGCGCGACCGGCTGGCACTCGGTCGTCGTGACCGTCGACTGATCCCCGCATTTCCCTGAGAGAGGACTCTGTCATGATCCGCACGCGTACCCGCCTGGTCGGTGCCACCGCCGCGGCGCTGCTCGCCCTGTCGATGGCGGCCTGCAGCGACGACTCGTCGTCCGACACCGCCACCACCAGCGGCAGCTCGATGGCGGCGGCCCCGTCGGCCTCGGCGCCGGCGTCGGCCATGCCCGCCGACGGCCCGTTCGGCGCCGCCTGCTCCGCGGTGCCCGCCTCGGGCGCCGGCTCGTTCTCCGGGATGTCCCAGGACCCGGTCGCCACCGCCGCGAGCAACAACCCGGTCCTCTCGACGCTGGTCAAGGCCGTGGGCGCGGCCGGCCTGGTCGACACGCTCAACAGCGCCAAGAACGTGACGGTCTTCGCGCCGACGAACGACGCGTTCGCGAAGATCCCCGCCGCGGACCTGCAGAAGGTGCTGGCCGACAAGGCGATGCTGACGAAGATCCTGACCTACCACGTGGTGGGGCAGACGGTCACGCCCGAGCAGCTCGGCACCGCCGGCCCGTTCAAGTCCCTCCAGGGCGGGGAGATCACCGCGGCCGGCAGCGGCGAGGACTTCACCGTGAACGGCGACGCCAAGGTTGTCTGCGGCAACGTCCAGACCGCGAACGCCACCGTCTACCTGATCGACACCGTGCTGATGCCGAAGTAGTCGTCCGGTCCGCGCGGATGGTGGCCGGCCCACCATCCGCGCGGCCTTCGGCTGCTAGCCTCGGGCCTGAAACGTTTCAACGAGGGGAGATCCCGTGGTGCGACGTCAGGTTCCGAAGCCCGCGGAAATCTTCGAGCTTTTGCAACTCAAAAAACCCCAGCTCAACGGACGCACCCGACGCCTCGACAGCGCCCTCACCATCGCCGACCTCCGCCGCATCGCCCAACGACGCACCCCCCGCGCCGCCTTCGACTACACCGACGGCGCCGCCGAAGCCGAACTCTCCCTGCGCCGCGCCCGCCAAGCATTCCTCGACGTCGAATTCCACCCCTCGGTCCTCGCCGACGTCGCGAACGTCGACACCTCCACCACCGTGTTCGGGGGGCCGTCGGCGATGCCCTTCGGGATCGCGCCCACCGGATTCACCCGCCTCATGCACACCGAAGGCGAAACCGCCGGCGCCGGCGCAGCGGGCGCCGCGGGTATTCCGTTCACGCTCTCCACACTGGGTACGACGTCGATCGAGGACGTCAAAGCCGCCAACCCGACCGGGCGTAACTGGTTCCAGCTCTACGTCATGCGCCAGCGGGAAATCTCCTACGGCCTCGTCGAACGCGCCGCCGCCGCCGGGTTCGACACCCTGTTCTTCACCGTCGACACCCCCGTCGCCGGAGCCCGCCTCCGCGACAAACGCAACGGGTTCTCCATCCCCCCACAACTGTCCCTGCGCACCGTCGCCAACGCGATCCCCCGACCCTGGTGGTGGTACGACTTCCTCACCACCCCCAAACTCGAATTCGCGTCCCTCTCCTCCACCGGCGGCACCGTCGGCGAACTCCTCGACGCCGCCATGGACCCCACCATCTCCTACGAAGACCTGAAAATCATCCGCGACATGTGGCCCGGCAAACTCGCCGTCAAAGGCGTCCAAACCCTCGAAGACGCACAAAAACTCACCGACTACGGCGTCGACGGAATCCTGCTCTCCAACCACGGCGGCCGCCAACTCGACCGCGCCCCCATCCCCTTCCACCTCCTGCCCGACGTCACCCGCGAAGTCGGCCACCACGTCGAAATCAGCGTCGACACCGGCATCATGAACGGCGCCGACATCGTCGCCTGCCTCGCCCTCGGCGCCAAATTCACCCTCATCGGCCGCGCCTACCTCTACGGCCTCATGGCCGCCGGACGACCCGGCGTCGACAAAACCATCGACATCCTCTCCACCGAAATCATCCGCACCATGAAACTCCTCGGCGCACACAGCATCGAGGAACTCACCCCCCGACACGTCACCCAGCTCGCGCGCCTCGCGCCCCGCCCCCGGTAGAAGGATCAGAACGCGGCTCCACGGCCGACGCGAACCGGACGCGGTGGAGCGCTATAGCCGCACTTCGAACCGGGTAGGGCACAGCAATCGGCCCCGTCGGAAGAGGTACCTCATGCGCGCACTGCTCATCGCCCTGGGCGTCGTCGCCGTCGTGTTGATCGTGCTCGGGCTGGTGATCAAGGCGGTCAAGTGGCTGCTGATCATCGGTGCGATCGCTCTCGTCGTCGCGATCGTGATGGGTGTCGTGGAAGCGCGTCGCGGCCTGCGGAAACTCTGAGCTCGGGCCCCGGTCGGCGAGGCGGCCAGGAACGTGACCGGCCGCCTCCCCGCCACCGGGTCCGCCCGTTGTCGGGGCCGCCGCGGAGTCCGAACGGCTGCGCCCGCCGAAATCCGGCTGCGTAGCCGCCCGAGCGCCCCTACCGTGACGGCGGTGTCCAGGATCCTCAACGTCGTCGACGTCGAAGCGACGTGCTGGGCGGGTCACCCGCCGCCCGGCTCGGTCAGCGAGATCGTCGAGATCGGCCTGACCGTGGTGGACCTGGACGCGGCGCGGCGGCGGGAACGGCACCGGATCCTCGTCCGGCCGGTCCGGTCGCGGGTCAGCGCGTTCTGCACCGAGCTGACCGGGCTGACCCAGGACGAGGTCGACCGCGGCGTCAGCTTCGCCGAGGCCTGCCGCCGGCTCGCGTCCGACCACCGGGCCGGACAGCGGCCGTGGGCGAGCTGGGGCGACTACGACCGGAAACAGTTCCTCCGGCAGTGCGCCGCGACCCCGGCCGCCTACCCGTTCGGGCGGCACCACACGAACGCGAAGCTCGTCTTCACCGAGGCGCACGGGCTCCGCAAGCGGCCGGGGATGGCGCAGGCGCTCGAGCGGGCGGGCCTGCCGCTCGAAGGCCGGCACCACCGGGGCGAGGACGACGCCTGGAACATCGCGGCGCTCGTCCTCGACCTGGTTCGCCGGGACCGGTGGCCCGAACCCTAGGCGTGTCCTGCGACTCCGTGCTCGGCCGCGGCTCAGACCAGCGGCGCGTTCGTCCAGGAGAGCCGCCCGGCGTTGGTGAGGGCCTTGTTCAGCACGACGAACGCCGCGCTGGACGCGTGCCACCCCTCCCGGCCCGGGTACTTGTCCTCGAGGTCGGTACGCACGACCTGGCCACCGGGCATGACGCCGGTCCGGTCCTGCATCGCCTTCGCCGCCGCGCCGTGGACCGACCCCCAGTGCACCGCGCCGACCGGGACGAACGGCGACGGGCCGACGTGGGTCTCCACCAGCGAGTCCCAGAGCCAGAAACCGGTGTGCCGGGCGGTGCCCCAGTCCGAGCCGTCCGGGAAGTACAGCGACGGGCTCGCGGTGTCCTTGTACATCGGCTTGGCCGGGCTGACCGTGCCCGGGTACACGACCGTGCGCATCGCCCCGTAGATCCGCGCGCTGTTCCAGCGCACCCACTCCGGGGTGGGCTCACCGGCCAGCGAGTGGTGCAGCGACAACGCGAGGCGCATCGCGTCGGCCTGCATGTAGTCGGGGTTGCGCTTGCCGTGGTTGGTGACGACGTACTGCTCGGACCAGTTGTAGCCGGGTTTGCCGATCTGCGCCGGGCCGGGTGGCGGGGACGCCATCGTCGTGCCGACCGTCCAGTGGTTCGGGCTCTCCCCGTTGACGTCGGTGCCGGTGTCCCAGAGGTCGTTGCGCGACATCGCCCCGACGATCCCGAACTGCGCGGCCTTCGCCCGCCACGCCGCCGCGCGCGGGTGGCCGGGCATCATCGTGGCCGCGAGGTCGAGCACGGTCGCCTGCCACATGTTCTCCTCGGCGGCGCTGTCGCCGCTGCGGATCCCGACCCGGTAGACACCGCTGAACGGCTGGTCGACGCCGGTGGAGTCGCGCCAGATCTCCGGCCGGTTGCGGTGCAGCTGCTGGTCGGCCTCGTACTCGACCACGGCGCAGACGGCCTCGCGGTCCCAGGCGTTCGTCAGCTGCGTCCGCCACAGCAGCCAGGCCGCCAGCCCCAACGAGTACGCCCAGTAGGCGGACTGCCAGTTGCCGCCCCACCGGGCTCCGCCGGTCCCGTAGGTGACGTGCCTGCGTGCCACCCCGACCACCAGCCGGGCCGCGCGGTTGCGGACGTCACCGAGGTCGAGCGAGATCGCCGACGGCAGATGGCCGCCCCAGCCGGCGCACACCGCCATCGTGAGCGCCGCGTTGCACGCCTCGCGGACCTTCACCTCCATGCCGGTGGCGTACGCGTCGGTCCAGGTGATGTTCGGGATGCCGGTCGCGGCGTAGCGGTTCTTCGTTCGCCACCAGTAGGTGGAGAAGTAGTACGACGACTTGCTGACCATGCTCCGGCAGCGGGTGTCCGAGACCGACGGGACGAACGGCCGCGGCGGCACCACGTGTGTGTACGCGGGTGCCACCGCGGCCGTGCGTTTCGCCGGTCCCGACCGCTGCCGTGGAATCGCCAGTTGACGTGATCGCGTCATGAAGTGCCTCCCCGTGGCCGACGCCGATCCGGTGCCCGCAGTGTGGGACGGGGAGAGGACTTCTTTCCACGTTGCGTCGCGAGGCCGACTACACAGTGGAGCGAAAACGGTCAGACGATGGCTCGCCGCCCGGCCAGCGCACCCAGCCCGGGCCTAGAGCAGGTCCTGCGCCTCGTCCTTCAGCGACGTCAGCGCGCGCCGGGTGTGCGGCGTGTCCGGCAGCACCGCGAGCAGCAGCGGAGCGGCCGAGAACGTCGACTGGTGGTCGACGAGACGGCGGACCCACTCCATGCCGGCCGCCAGCTCGGCCAGCGGATCGGTCGCGCCGCCGGTGCGCACCCAGTGGCCAAGCGCCGACCGGTGGATCGCGTCGATGAGCGCGGCGAGCGCCACCGGCTGGAACGGCGGGGCGTCGGCGGGCAGGTGGTCACGCAGGAACGACCGGGTCAGGGCCACGTAGCGCTCGTGCTCGATGACCTCGCGCTTGCGCAGCTCGGGCACGACGCGCGTCAGCTGGTAGCGCCGGAGCACGAGGTCGGGCCGGCTGACGAACTCACGCAGTGACTCCTCGGTGGCCGCGATGACGGCCTCCACCGGGTCGGCGCCGGGAGCGGAGTCGTCCAGACACCGGCCGACCAGCCCGAGGCGCTCGGTGTGGTCCGGGAAGACCAGCTCGTCCTTGCTCTCGAAGTGCCGGAAGATGGTGCGGCGGGACACGCTCGACGCCTCCGCGACCGCCTCCACGGTGACGTTCGCGTACCCCTCCTCCAGGAAGAGGGCCATCGCCGTCTCCGAGATCCGGTACTTGGTCTCGAGTATCTTGCGCGGGGTCACCGCCGGTCGCGCCATCGGTGCCGAACGGTACCCCAGATGCCCCGGCGGAAGAGCAGCACCACCACGACGAAGACCGAGCCGGTGACGAGGTCGATGCCGTGGAACCCGGACGAGGCCAGGTAGTCGGCGAGCATCACGACCAGGAACGCCCCGAGGATCCCGCCCCAGAGCGTGCCGATTCCGCCCAGCACGGTCATCAGGACGACCTCGCCCGAGGTGCTCCAGTGCAGCTCGGTCAGCGCGACGAACCCGTGGTTGATCGCGAACACGCCGCCGGCCAGCCCGGTCAGCCCGGCCGAGAGCACGAACGCGACGACCTTGTACTTCTCCACCTCGTAGCCCAGGGCCCGGGCCCGCTGGGAGTTGTCGCGGATCGACACCAGCACCCGTCCGAACGGCGAGTGCACGATCCGCCAGGCCGCCCACATGCCGAGCAGCAGGATCGGCAGCGCCGCGTAGTAGAAGTAGAACGAGTTCGTCTCGACGAGCTCGAGGCCGAAGAACGCGCGGGGTACGCCCTGGAGCCCGTTCTCGCCGCCGGTCAGGTCGCTCCACTGGTACCCGACGAAGTAGACGAGCTGGGCGAACGCCAGCGTCACCATCGCGAAGTAGATCCCCGACCGGCGCACCGAGAGGTACCCGAGCGGCAGCGCGAGGATCATCGCGAACACCGCGCCGCCGACGATCGCGAGCGGGAACGGCACCCCGTAATGGGTCGCGATCAGACCGGTCACGTAGGCCGAGCTGCCCCAGAACGCGGCGTGCCCGAACGAGAGCAGGCCGGTGTAGCCGAGCAGGATGTCCAGCGCGATCGCGAACAGCGCCATCGCCACGATGTCCATCGCCACCGGCGGGTAGACGAACCAGGGCAGCGCGAGCGCGGCGAGCAGCCCGGCGGCCAGCAGGGCCCAGCGCCGCCGCGGGTGGTGGCCCGCGGCGGGGGCGTCCGCATTCGTGGCGGGGGCCTCGGTCACCGTCATGCCGTCGCCTCCGCGCGTCCGAACAACCCGGCCGGCCGCACCAGGATGATCACGGCCATCAGGACGAAGATGAGGATCTGCGCGAACGTCGGGGCGTAGGCCTGCCCGAACGCCTCGACCAGCCCCACCAGGAAGCCCGCGACGACCGCGCCGACGATCGAGCCGAGCCCGCCGATGACCACGACCGCGAACAGGATGATCGCGAAGCTGTTGCCCATGTCGGCGGTGATCGCCCGGAACGGTGCGGCGAGCACGCCGGCCAGTCCGGCGAGCGCGACGCCGAAGCCGAACACCGGCGTCACCCAGCGGCCGACGTTGATGCCGAGGGCCCGGGCGAGCTCCGGTTTCTCGGTGGCGGCCCGGACGATCATGCCGACCCTGGTCCGTGTCATGACCAGGCCGACCAGCGCGCAGACCACCGCCGAGGCCAGCAGCACGAACAGCTGGTAGTACGGCAGCACGACACCGGCCAGCTCGAGGCGCCCCCGCAGCGCGCCCGGCAGCTCGTAGGGCAGCCCGGAGACGCCGTAGCGCTGCTTGACCAGCTCCACCACGACGAGCGTGAGGCCGAACGTGAGCAGGAAGTTGTAGAGCGGGTCGAGGCGCAGCAGCCATTGCACGAGCAACCGCTCCACGACGACGCCGAAGCCGAACATCAGCACCGGCACGACCAGCAGCGACCACCACAGCGAGAGGCCGAACGAGTCGAGCAGCACCGCCGCGGCGACCGCGCCCAGCATGTAGAACGCGCCGTGGGCGAAGTTCACCACACCGAGCACACCGAAGATGATCGCCAGCCCCAGGGCGGCCAGCGCGTAGAAGCTGCCGGCCGCCAGGCCCTGGACGGTGTACTGCAGCACCGCGTTCACATCGAGCACCCGGACGCGGGGGCGAAGGCCTCCGCGGCGGGGATCGTCGTCACGATCTCCTCGTAGTCCCAGTCCTCGGTCACCTCCGAGGGCTTCTTGACCCGGACGAGGTACGCGTCGTGCACGACCGAGTGGTCCGCGGCGCGGATCTCGCCGTTGCGCAGGAACACGTCCTCGACCTTCTTGCCCTCGAGCTCACCGACGACCGCGTCGGCGTCGTCGGTGCCGGCGGCCTGCACCGCCTCCAGGTACTGGAGGGCCGCGGAGTAGTTGCCGGCGTGTTCGAACGTCGGGCGGGTCCTGGTCTCGGCCCGGAAGCGGTCGGCCCAGGCACGCGACTCGGCGTCCATGTTCCAGTACCAGGCGTCGGTGAACATCGTGCCGGCGAACTGGTCGACGCCCAGCGAGTGGATGTCGGTGATGAGCATCAGCCCGACGGCCAGCTCGATGCCCTTCTCCTTCAGCCCCGAGTCGTTGAACTGCTTGACCAGGTTGATCAGGTCACCACCGGCGTGCATCGTCCCGATGACGTCGGGCCTGGTGCTCCCGGCCTTGGTGAGGAACGTCGCGAAGTTCTCGTTCGGGAACGGCGTCGGGATCGAGTTCTGCACGGTCCCGCCGGCCTTGGTGATCGCGTCGGTGAACGACTTGGTCATGTTCTGCCCGAACTCGTAGTCGGGGTAGATGATCGTCCACTTCGCACCCCCGTTCTTGGTCACGGTCGTGCCGGTGCCGTGGGCGAGCATGTACGTGTTGTAGGCCCACTGGAACGTGTACTTGTTGCACTGTTCGCCGGTGAGCGCGGTGGTCGCCGCGCTGACGTCGAGGAAGAGCTTCTTGTGGTTCTTGGCCTGGGTGGCGACGGCCAGGGCCGCGGACGAGGTGGGCACGTCGAGGATGACGTCGGCTCCCCCGCGTTCGTACAGCTCGGCCGCCTTGGTGTTGGCGATGTCGGGCTTGTTCTGGTGGTCGGTCGAGGTCACCTCGATCGTGTCGACGACCGCCTTGTCGCCGTACTTCTTCCGGTAGTCGGCCACCGCCATCTTGACCGCGGTGACCGAGTTGGGCCCGGAGGCGTCCTTGTAGACGCCCGACTGGTCGTTGAGCACCGCCAGCACGAGCTTGTCGCCGGTGAACTTCCCGCCGGACGCCCCGGGTCCGCCCTGACCGCAGGCACCGAGGAGCAGGACGGCCGTCACGGCACCGGCCAGCAGTTCCTTGCGCTTCATCGTGGTACTCCCCCTCGAGAGGTCAGATGCCCAGGTGCTTGAGGAGCTCGCCCTCGCGCCGCGAGAACTCGGAGTTGTCGAGCGTGTCGACGACGCGGCCCTGGCCGAGCAGGTAGTGCCGGTCGGCCACGGTGGCGGCGAACGTGACGTTCTGCTCGACGAGCAGCACGCCGGCGCCGGTGGCCTTGATCTCGCGGATGATCGCCCCGATCCGGGCCACGATCACCGGGGCCAGGCCCTCGGACGGTTCGTCGAGGAGCAGGAGCCGGGCGCCGGTACGCAGCACCCGGGCGATGGCCAGCATCTGCTGCTCCCCGCCCGAGAGCGTGGTGCCCGGGGCCCGGCGGCGTTCGGCCAGCACCGGGAACACCTCGTAGACCCGCTCCAGCGGCCAGGCCCGGTCGGAGACCGTCGGCGGGAGGAGCAGGTTCTCCTCCACCGTGAGCCCGGCGTAGATGCCGCGGTCGTCCGGCACCCAGCCCAGGCCGGCGCGGGCCCGCCGGTGGGCAGGCACCCGGGCCAGGTCGCGGCCCCGGAAGCTCACCCGGCCGCCGGCCTGCCGGTGCAGGCCGATCAGGCAGCGCAGCAGCGTGGTCTTGCCCGCGCCGTTGCGCCCGGCCAGCGTGACGACCTCACCTTCGTCCACCCGCAGGTCCACGCCGTGCAGGGCCTGCGCCTGCCCGTACCAGGCGGTCAGACCGGTGACCTCAAGCATGCTCGGCCCGCCCCAGGTAGGCGGTGATCACGCGTTCGTCCACGCGGACCTCGTCGTACCGACCCTCGGCCAGCACCCGGCCCTGCTGCAGCACGGTCACCCGGTCGGCCAGGCTGCCGACGACGTGCATGTTGTGGTCGACGAGCACCACGGTGCGCCCGGCCGCGATGCGCCGGACCAGGTCGATCGTGCGGTCGACGTCCTCGGTCCCCATCCCGGCGGTCGGCTCGTCGAGGAGCATCACCCGGGGGTCGAGCGCCAGCACCAGCGACAGCTCGAGCGCGCGCTTCTGCCCGTAGGCCAGCAGACCGACCGGCTTGTCGGCCAGCGGCGCCAGCCCCACCTCGGCGAGCAGTGCGTCCACCCGGGGCCGTTCGCGGCCGAGCAGTTTCTCCGACCGCCAGAACCGGAACCCCCGGCCGGTGCGGCCGGCGAGCGCCAGTTCGACGTGCTCGCGGCTCGTCAACGTCTCGAAGAGGCTGGTGATCTGGAACGAGCGGGCCACGCCCCGGCGCGCCACCCGCTCGGGTGGCTCGCCGGTGACGTCCTCGTCGAACACGGTGATCGCGCCGGAGGTCGGGGCCACGAAGCCGGTCAGCAGGTTGAACAACGTGGTCTTCCCGGCTCCGTTGGGGCCCACCAGCGCGTGCACGCTGCCTTCGCGGACCTCCAGGTCCACCGCGTCGACCGCGCGGAACCCGCGGAACTCCTTGGTCAGGGCCCGCGTGCGCACCGCCACCCGGGACGTCATCGCACGCACTCGAAGCTCCGCGCGCGGGCGGGGTCGCCGGAACGGTACTTCGGCCAGCGCGGGTATTCGCAGAGCGGACGCGTGCGGCCGTCCCGGCTGTCGGTGACGACCGGATCGGCCGGGGCCCGTCCGTTCCCGACCCACCGCTCGAGCGCGGTCAGCGAGTCCCAGTTGGCGGCGAACGCCGGCGCCCCGACGTTCGCGTGGTTGGCGCCCGGCACGAGGTAGTAGCGCAGGAACTCCCGGGTCGTCCGGCTCCCGGCGGTGTCGAGCACCCGCTCGTAGAAGTCGTTCGTCGAGCGGTGGGACACGAGTTCGTCGGCGGCGCCGTGCAGCAGGAGCAGTCGTCCGCCGGACCGCGCGAACGGACGGAGATCGGTGTCGTTGCGGTCCTGAACGGCGGAGAGCTCGCTGATCCGGGACAACCATTTCCCGGGCCGCGCCGGATCGATCGTGAGCGAATTCCGCCGGGGGTCGCGGGTCAGGAAGAACTTCACCCACTGATCCCAGAATTGGAATCCGTACGCGCTCGTCGCCGGCATCGGATCGGCCGGCGCGGACGTGCCGAAACCGAGAGAGGGCGTGCGCATGTCGGCTCCCGACAACAGCGGAAAACCGGGATAGTGCTGCTCGCCGCTGGCGACGCGGTACGGCCAGCGGAACGGCGTGGACGCCGCGATCACCGCTGTGACCTGCGCGTCCGACAGACAGTCCTGGCCACTCGGGCAGCGGAGAACCCGCGGGTCGAAACGGCACCCTTTCTCGTTCGAAATGATTTTGTCTTTGACGCCGTCGAGCCCGTCGCACGCTGCCATGACGCGGTTGTAGAGCAGGGCCTGCTGTTTCGGCCCGGGAAATGCCCCCGGTCGGGACATCACGCGGGCGAGGTGGCCGAGAAACAGGATCTCGGCCGCGTTGTTCCAGGCCGGATAGGCCGAGATGACGCCGTCGAACGCGTCCGGCCACCGTTGCGCGACGACGAGGGCCTCCCGGCCGCCGGTCGAGCCGCCGGCGAAGAACGCGCGGTCCGGCTTCGCGCCGTAGGCCCGGCGGACGAGATACGTGGCGGCGTCGTGGGTCTTCTTCAGCGCGTCGCCGGCCGCGAAGTTCCGGAGCGCTTCGTCGTTGACGCCGAACGAGCCGTCGAGCGACCCGGTCGGCCCGGCCCGGTGGCCGGAGTCGCTGCCGTAGGTCACGTAACCGCGGGCCAGCGGCGTCGCCTGGTCGGGCCGGCCGAACGGCACGTTCTGGGTGACGTCGGGGACCGTGCCGTCGTACCCGCCGCCGCCGAACATCAGCGTCCGGCGGTTCCACCCGGCCGGCATTCCGATCTGGAACGTGATGTCCGGAGCGGACCGGTCGACCGGGTGGAGCACCGCGCGGACGCTGCAGTACCCGATCGTCTCGCCGTTCACGTCCTTGGTGGCGGGGGCGGCCGATTCGACCCGCCCGCCCCGGGTCGGACCCCCGATCACCGACGCCGGAATCGCCTGGCCGGCCAGCTCCGCGCAGCGCGGTTCCCGGCTCACCGCTGCGGCCGCGGGCACCGGAGCGACCCCTAATGCAGTGATCAGTACGACACCGGCAGTGATCCCCCGCGATCGGTTATTAACTAGCAGGATTCGCCTCATTGCGCACCTCCTAGAGAGCACGCCGTGCCGCCTGGAGATCCAAGGTCGACACTCGGTGCCAGCCACTGTGGCAGCCGCCACTGGCCCGCGCAAGAGCCTCCACAGAGGAGCTAGTCCAGCCGGGAACGCAGCGCGTGCAACCGGAGCGCCACCTGGAGCGGCAGGGCCCGATCCGGGGAACGCCAGTCGTCGCCGAGGATGCTCGTCACCCGTTCGAGCCGCTTGAGCAGCGTGTTCAGGTGAATGTGGAGCGCGGCGGCGGTCCGGGTGAGGTTGCCGGAATGCTCGAAGTAGGACGACAGCGTGGCCACGAGTTGCGTCGACTTGCGTGCGTCGTAGGTCAGCAGCCCCTGCAGCGCGTCGGCGAGGAACCGGTCGAGCCCCGGTGCGCGGCTCGCGTCGAACAGCGAGGCGAACAACGCGTAGGGCTCGGTCGTGGAGCCCCGGTCGGTCGCGCCGAGGCTCGGCATCAGATCGCAGCACCGGCCGGCGATCTCGAACGCGCGGCCCCAGTCGTCGGCCCCCGACGCCTCGGCGACGACCCGCACCGCCGAGCCCAGCTCCCGGCGCAACCGGCCGTGGATCGTCTCCGCGAGGCCGGCCGGATCCGACGTGACGGCGAGTAGCGCCGCGCGACCCAGGTGCTCCCCGGCGAGGCCGCGCCACTGCGCCGACATCGCGTGCAGCCGGCGGCTCAGATCGGCGGCCGGCCGGGTGTCCGACGCGGCGACGACGACCACGTTGAGCGCCGTGACGTCGACGCCCCGGGCGGAGGCCCGCGCGCGCTGGGCCGGGCCCACCGGTGCGGCCGAGACCAGGAGCTCGGTGAGCAGGCTGCCGCTGACCCGCTCCTCGGCCTCGGCGACCGCGGTCTCCTTCAGGATCAGCAGCCCCATGATCTGGGCGGCCCGCTCGAGCGTGCGCAGGTCGAGCGGGCTCGGCTCCTCGGCCCGGGCCAGCAGGAGCGCGCCGAGATGGGTGTCACCGGCCTGGACCGTGGCCGCGCTGTGCCAGTTCCCGGCGTCGTCGGTGGCGGTGGCCCATCGGCCGGTGCGGCGGGCCTGCTCGACGACGTCGGCCGGGGACGGCCCGATCGCCGCGCCGAGCGCGCACCGGGCGGTGACCGCGCCGGCCCGGTCGAAGACCGTGACCTCGCCGCGCAGGTGCTCGACCAGCAGCCGGGCGATCTCGTCGGCGCCGCCACCGGTCAGCACCACCCGGGTGAGGGCCTCGTGCACCGCCTGGGCGCGCTCGGTGACCGCGACCTGGTGTTCGATCGTGCGGTACGCGGCCTGCAGCTGCTTGAGCGCCGAGCGGCTCTCGTCGTAGAGCCGCGCGTTGTTCAGCGCGATCGCCGCGTGGTCGGCGAACGCGCTGAGCAGCGCCACCTCGTCGTGCTCGAACGGGCGCTCGGTGCGGTCGGCGGCGAACAACACGCCGATCACCTCCTCGCCCACCAGCAGCGGGACGCCGAGCAGCGCGACCATGCCCTCCGGGACGACGAGACCGTCGAACGTCCGGTCGTGCGGGACGTCCCGGGTCTGGAGGTAGTTGCTCACCCAGGCCGGCGCGCCGGTGGCGATGACCCGGCCGCCCACGCCGGTGCCGGAGGGGACGCTGGCCTCGTGGAAGGTCGGCGAGATCGTGCCCTGCGACGCGGTCAGCGTCAGCTTGCCGTCCGGGCCGACCAGCGAGAGGTACGTGAAGTCGGTGCCGACCAGCTCGTGCGCCTCGCGGACGATCGACTCCAGCACCGCGTCGAGCTCGCCGAGCGCGGTCAGGGACCGCGCGGTGGCGTAGAGCGCGCTGAGTTCGCGCTCACGCCGCCGCCGGTAGGACGCCAGATCCGGCGACTCGCTCACGGTGGGAAATCCTTCCACCCGGATAGCTACGGAAGTGGGGTGATCATCCCTCACCAGGCCGTCGTCGCACTCCTAGAGTTCTCCGGAACACGGGTGTGACCCGGGCCACAGCGAGGGGGACGCGTGATGCGCGGATTGATGCAGGACCGTCCGCTGACGATTCCGACGTTGCTCTCCCGCGTCGAGACCAACTTCGGGCACAAGCGGGTCGTCACCGGCGACACCGTCTCGACCTGGAGCGAGGTGGCCCCGCGCGTCCGCCGGCTGGCCCGGGTGCTCGACCACCTCGAGGTCCCCGCCGGCGCGTGCGTCGGCACGTTCGCCTGGAACAGCCAGCGCCACCTCGAGCTCTACCTCGGGATCCCCGCCTCGGGCCGGATCCTGCACACGATCAACCACCGCCTCTTCGGCGAGCAGGTCACGTTCATCGTGAACGACGCCGCCGACGACGTGCTCTTCGTCGACCGGACGATCCTGCCGGTGGTGTGGCCGCTGGTCTCGTCGTTCCGGTCGGTCCGGTACGTGGTGGTGATGGACGACGGCGGCGACTTCCCGCTCCCCGATGACCCGCGCGTCCTCGACTACGAGGCCCTGCTCGGCCGGCAGAGCGGCGAACCGCTCGAGCTCGCGGTGGCGGACGAGAACGCGGCCGCGTCGCTCTGCTACACGTCGGGGACGACCGGCAACCCCAAGGGCGTGCTCTACAGCCACCGCTCGGTCGTGCTGCACAGCCTGCTGCTGCTCGGCGCGGACGTGTTCGCGCTGAGCGAGCGTGACGTCGTCGCGCCGATCGTGCCGATGTTCCACGTCAACGCGTGGGGGCTCCCCTACGCCGCGATGCAGTGCGGCGCCGACCTGGTGCTGCCCGGCCCGGACACCACCCCCGAGCAGCTGGTCACCCTGCTCTCCCGGCACCGGGTCACGTTCTCGGCCGCGGTCGCGACGGTCTGGCGGGACCTGGTCCCGCTGCTGGCCGGGCACGACCTGAGCAGCCTGCGCCACATCGCGTGCGGCGGCGGCGCCGTCGACGACGCGTTGTCGAGGGCGTACGAGACGACCATCGGGATCCCGCTGACCAACGCCTGGGGAATGACCGAGACCAGCCCCGTCGTCACCACCGCCCGGCTGGGCACCCACCACGCCGGGCTGACCCCGGACGAGCGGCGCCTGCGGCTGGGCACCCCCGGCCCGGCGGTTCCGCTGACCGAGCTGCGCGTCGTCGCCGACGACGGGGCGCTCCCGCCCCGCGACGGGAGCACCCCCGGCGAGCTGCAGGTCGCCGGAGCGACGATCGCGAGCGCCTACTTCGGCGCGGACGGCGGCGCGGACTCGTTCACCAGCGACGGCTGGCTGCGTACCGGCGACGTGGCGACGATCGACCGCTGGGGTTACCTGCGCATCGTCGACCGCACCAAGGACCTGGTGAAGTCGGGCGGCGAGTGGATCTCGTCGGTCGAGCTGGAGAACGCGATCATGGCCGACCCCCGGGTCCGGGAGGCGGCCGTGATCGGCGTCGCCGACCCGCGGTGGGGCGAACGGCCGGTCGCCTGCGTCGTCCCCGCCCCGGGAACGCACCTCACCGGCGACGACGTGCGCGCGCACCTGCGCGGCCGGGTCGCCTCCTGGTGGATACCCGAGCGGGTCGAGCTGCTCGACGAGATCCCGAAGACCGCGACCGGCAAATGGTCGAAACACACCCTGCGCCAGCGGTTGGGAGCCCGCCATGCCGATTGAACCGCGCTTGATCGTCACCGGTCACACCCCCGGCGGCGACGCCGTCTTCGTCACGGACCAACGCCCCGAACCGGTGCGTGTCCAGGCCCTGCCCGGAGCCGACTTCTACCTGCTCTGGGGCACACCCGACGGCGTCGCCACGGTCGGCGGGCCGGACCCGGCGCCGGTCCTGCGGCCCTACTTCCCCGGCCTCGGGGGGAGCCGCGCGCTCTTCCTGCGCTGGGCCCCGTACGCCGACGGGCCCGACGACCCGGATCCCGACGCGGTGCGCCGCGAGGTGGCCGACAAGCTGCCCGGCCTGCTCGACCCGTTCGAGGACGACGGCGACGGGATGCACACCACCGACACCGTCGACTACGCGATCTGCCTCGAGGGCGAGCTGCGCCTCGAGCTCGACCACGGCGCGGTGGTCACGCTCACCCCCGGTACCTGCGTCGTCCAGCTCGGCACCCGCCACGCCTGGAAGAACACGAGCGACCGGCCCGCGCTGATGTGTTACGTCCAAATCGGAGCTGTTCGTGATTGAGGAGTCCGGCATGCCGCACAGACCCTGGCGCCGAGTCGCCGTCACCCTCGGTCTCACCGGGGCGTTACTGGCGTCCGGCGGTTGCGCCGCGTCCCCGCAGAGCACGAGCGGGACCTCCGGCGGCCCGAAGGGGAAGACCGTCAGCTTCGTCGGGTACGGCAGCACCAACCAGTGGGGCGCCTACTTCAACGGTGTCTTCACCGAGAAGCTGGACGCGGAGGGCGTCAAGGTCAAGGACCTGACGACGATGGACCCCGGCACCGCGGTGCAGAACTTCAACCAGGCCATCGCCGAGAAGCCCGACCTGATCGTCACCGCGCTGCTCGACACCACGTCGATGGCGGTCCCGATCCAGAAGGCGAAGCAGGCCGGCGTCCCCGTCCTGGTCTTCGACGGGCGTCCCGACCCCAAGGTCGACGGCGACGTCATGCAGGTCGTCTCGGACAACGTCGCGCTCGGGACCGCGGCGGCGCAGAACATCGTCGAGGGCCTCACCGCCCAGGGGAAGAAGTCCGGCAAGGTCTTCGTGATCACCGGCACGGCCTCGTCGCTCGTCACCCAGGACCGGATGAAGGGGTTCGAGGCCGAGATGGCCTCCGCGCCGCAGTTCCAGGTGGTCGACGTGCAGGACGGCAACTGGGACCCGGCCCGGTCCGGCCAGATCGCCACCCAGCTGCTGGCCAAGTACGGCTGCTCCGGCATCCAGGCCGCCTACGGCATGGCCGACTACATGGCGCTGCCGATCATCGCCTCGGCCAAACAAGCCGGCTGCCCGGTCGCCGGACGCAACGGCCTGGTCGTGACCAGCAGCAACTGCTTCAAGGCCGGGATCGACGCGATCAGGGCGGGCACGCTCTACGGCACCGCGACCGAGGACCCGGGCACGATCGCCGCGCAGACCGCCGATTACGTGCTGCGCTACTTCAACGGCGAGAACCCGCCGAAGAAGGAGACCGTCCGCGAGGAGCGGGTCACCGCGAAGAACGTCGAGAAGTTCGCGGCCCAGTGCAGCAACGCATGAGCCTGATCCGGGTCGACGGGTTGTCGAAGTCGTACGCGGGCACGGTCGCGGTCCGCGGGGTGGACCTGGAGATCCGGGCCGGGGAGATCCACGCGCTCTGCGGCCACAACGGCGCGGGCAAGAGCACCGTGGTCCGGCTCCTCTCCGGGCAGGAGAGCCCGGACGGGGGCGCGATCGCGATCGACGGCGTCCCGGTCGAGCTGAAGACCCGGCGCGACGCCCAGACCGCCGGGGTGGCCCTGGTGGACCAGGAGCTGAGCGTGGTCCCGTCGCTGACCGTGGCCGAGAACCTGGTCCTCGGCGACCGCGACGCCGGCTGGCTCAACCGGCGCCGGGCGCAGCACCGCCGCGCCCGGCGGATGCTCGACGACCTCGGGCTCACCCACGTGCGCCCCGAACAGCGGCTCGCGACGCTCGGCCTGGGCGAGCGTCAGCTGGTCGAGATCGCGCGGGCGCTGGGCCAGCGGGCCCGCCTGGTCATCCTCGACGAACCGACCGCCACGCTCACCGACGTCGAGAGCGAGCACGTCTACGCCGCGGTGCGCAGCGTCGCCGCGGCCGGCTGCGCGGTGCTGTTCGTCTCCCACCGCCTGGGCGAGGTACTGACCCTCTGCGACCGGGTGACGGTCATGCGCGACGGCGCGGTGGTCACCACCAGCGACGCCGCCGCGCTGACCGTGCCCACGCTGATCCGGCACATGCTCGGTGAGAGCCCGCAGGCGGCGCCGCGGGTCCGCGCGGAGTCCGGGGAGACCGTGCTCGAACTGACCGGCGTCAGCGTGCCCGGACGGTTCGGCGAGCTCTCCCTCCAGGTGCGCGCCGGCACCGTCTACGCGGTCGCCGGGCAGCTCGGGTCCGGCGCCTCCGACGTCCTGCGCGGGCTGGCCGGACTGCATCCGGCGATGGCGGGCGAGGTCACGGTCGGCGGCGCCCGCCTGCGCACCGCCGACCCGGTGGCGGCGGCCCGCGCGGGGATCGCGTTCGCGTCGAACGACCGCAAGTCCGAGGGCCTGTTCCTCGATCGCTCCACCGGGGTCAACCTGCTCGTGACGCGGATCCCGGCGCTCAGCCGGTTCGGGCTGGTCGGCACCCGCCGCTGGAAGGAGACCGAGAGCCGGCTGGCCGAGCGGTGCGGCTTCCCGGCCCACCAGCTGGCCCGGCCGGTCGGTCAGCTCAGCGGCGGCAACCAGCAGAAGGCGTTCGTCGGCCGTTCGCTGGACCGGCCCGGTACCCGGGTCCTGCTGCTCGACGACCCCACCCGCGGCGTCGACGTCGGGGGGCGGGCCGCCGTGCACGCCCTGGTGCGCGACGCCGCGGCCCAGGGCGTCGCGGTCGTGTTCTCCTCCACCGAGCTCGACGAGCTGGTGGACCTGGCCGACGTCGTCCTGACGATGTACCAGGGCCGGCTGGTGTCCCGGCACGACGAGGCCGTGCCGGGTGCCGTCCTGCTCCACGAGATGACCCACGGGGCGGAGGCCGGATGAGCACGATCGTCGCCGGCCGCCGGCTCTCCCCTCCGCAGTGGACCGACGTGCTCGCCGGCGCGGCGCTGCTCGCTCTCCTCGCCGTCGGGGCGTCGACCGAGCGCTTCCTCACCGTGGCCAACGTCAAGGCGATCCTCACCTCGGCCAGCCTGATCGGCATCGCCGGGCTCGGGCTGACCCTGATCGTGATCGGCGGTACGTCGGTCTCGCTGGCGATCTCCCAGTCGGTCGCGGTGAGCGCGATGGTGTTCCTCGCCGTGCAGTCGGCCGGGCTGGTCGTGGCGCTGGTCGCGACGATCGTCGTCGGTGCGCTGATCACCGGCCTGCAAGGGCTGGTGGTGGGGTACGGGGCGGCCAACCCGATCGTGCTCACGATCGCGGCCGGCTTCGCGCTGACCGGGCTGGCCACCGGGATCGGCGGCGGCACGTCGGTGTCCCCCACCGGCACCGGCTACACCGTGCTGAACGCGACCCCCGGCGGCATCCCGCTCAGCGTCTACGCGCTGGTGCTGCTCACCGTCGCGCTGCAGGCCGTGCTCGACCGCAGTGCCTTCGGCCGGCAGCTCTACCTGACCGGCGAGAACCGGCCGGCGGCCCGCGCCGCCGGCCTGCCGGTCGGCCGGGTCGTGATGGTCGCCTGGGTGCTGGCCGGCGCGCTGTTCGCGGTCGCGGCCGCGTTCAGCGGCGCGTTCAACACCAGCGCGAACATCAACCTCGGCGGGACGCTGACGTTCGACGCGATCGCCGCGGTGCTCGCCGGCGGGACGCCGATCGCGGGCGGCAAGGGCTCGGCCTGGCGGACGCTGGCCGGCGTGCTCCTGATCGCGACCGTCTCCGACATCCTGCTGCTGCGCGGCTACGGCACGGGCGCGCAGATCATGGTGAAGGGCCTGATCGTCCTGGCCGTGATCGTCGTCGTCCACCTGCGCACGACGAGAGGCCGCCGATGACCCGGTTCTCCCGGCCCGAGGTGCTGGTCCCCGGCGTCGCGCTCGGCGCCACGATCCTGCTCTTCCTGGCGCTTCCGCTGCGTACCGGCCAGCTGCTGACGCCGTTCGACGCGTACAACGCGCTGCAGGTGCTGGCCCGGCTGGGGCCGCTGATCCTCGCGCTCGGGCTCACCATGATCGCCGGGGAGTTCGACCTCTCGGTCGTCGGGACGTACGCGTTCGGCGGCATGCTCGCCGTCACCTACGGGCAGGGCCACTGGGCCGTCGGGCTGGTGCTCGCGCTGGCCGCCGGGCTCGTGGTCGGCGTGCTGCAGGGCGTCGTCATCGCGCGGTTGCGCATCTCCTCGATGCCGGTGACGCTGGCGACCTACATCACGCTGCTGGGAGCCACCAGTTCGCTCTCCGGAGGGTTGAGCAAGACGTTCGACGACGCGGGCGTCACCCTCTGGGTGGACCGGCCGGTCCTGCAGGTGTTCTCGCCGCGCAGCCTGCTCGTGCTCGTCGTCTTCCTGGTGCTGGCCGCGGTGCTGGCCGGTTCCCGCTGGGGGCGGGAGGTCCGGGCGATCGGCGGTGACCGCCGCGCCAGCCGGGTGTCCGGTGTCCGCGACGACCGGCTGTTGGTCGGTCTGTTCGCGACCTCGGGGCTGCTCGCGGCCGGTGGCGGCGCGCTGCTGAACTTCAGCCTCGGCTCGGCCAACCCCGACCCCGGCGTCCAGCCGCTCATCCTCGCGGCGGTGGCGGCCCTGCTGGGCGGGGTCTCGCTGGCCGGCGGACGCGGAAGCGTCCTGGGCCTGCTGGCCGGTGCGCTGACGATCGCGTTCCTCGCGCAGATCGTGACCGTCGCCGCGCTTCCCACCTACGTCAGCCAGCTGTTCTACGCCCTCCTGCTCGCGGGGGTGGTCGCGGTCGACGCGCCCGGCCTGCGCCGCGGTGCGGTCCGACTCCGAAAGGCATGGGGATGAGCACGATCGTGTACGACGGGTTCCGGTTTCCGGAGGGGGCCCGCTGGCGGGACGGGCGGCTCTGGTTCTCCGACATGCACACCGGCGAGGTCTTCCGGGCCGACCCGGTCGCCGGGACTCCGCCGGAGACCGTCGCGCGCATCGACGACCAGCCGTCCGGGCTCGGCTGGAGCGCCGACGGTTCCCTGCTGATCAGTTCGATGACCCGCCGGCTGGTCGTCCGGGTCGACCCGGACGGGGTGCACGGCGTCTTCGCCGACCTCTCCGGCTTCACCGACGCCCCGATCAACGACCTGGTCGTCGACGGCGACGGCCGGGTGTACGTCGGTGGCTTCGGGTACGACCTCTACGGCGACGCCCCGCAGCGGCCGGGGCCGATCTTCGTGCTCGAGCCGGCCGGGGACGCCCGGGTGGCCCGCGACGACCTGGTGTTCCCGAACGGATCGGTGGTGCTGCCCGGCTCACGCACGCTCGTCGTCGCCGAGACGTGGGCGGCGCGGCTGACCGCGTTCACGATCACCGGGGACGGCGACCTTGTCGACCGGCGGGTCTGGGCGCCGCTGCCGGCCGGGGCGACTCCCGACGGCCTGTGCGTCGACGCCGAGCACGGCGTCTGGGTCGCGGACATCAGCAACGGGCGGTTCCTGCGCGTCACCGAGGGCGGCGAGGTCACCGACGAGATCGACGTCGGCGACCGGGCGCCGGCCGACTGCGTGCTCGGGGGGCGGACGCTGTATCTGCTCACCGCGAACAGCTGGCAACCGTCCGAGACCGGGATCCGGGCCGGCCGGGTGGAGGCCGTCGAGGTGTCGGTCCCCGGCCCGTGACGCGACGCCGCTCAGCCCGGCGGTTCCCGGGAGGCCACCGGGGGCCGCCGGTCGCGTACCTGACCGATCGGCGGCTCACGCCGGGCGCGCGGCTGGTCCGGGAGAGCGGCGGGCCGCCGGCGGCGGTGGCCGGCTGACGTCGCCGGGTGCCGCGTCACGGTTCGACGGCGAGCCGGTCCACCAGCAGGTCCAGCCGACGGGCGGTGTCGCCCGGCGGGAGCCGGCCGGCCCGCGTCAGGGTGGCGACGCCGTGCAGGGCCGCCCAGAACACCTCGGTGAACAGCCCCGGGTCGACGCCCTCGCCGGCGACCGCGTCGAGGCTCTCCTTCAGGGCCGCGAACGCGTCCTTCAGCGGTTCCGGCGTGTCGTCGCGGGCGAACGCCAGGCCGCCGTCGAGCTGGAACATCGCGTCGTAGACGGCCGGGTTGCCCGCGGCGAAGTCGAGATAGGCGCGCGCGACGGCGGCGACCCGCGCGCGCGGGCCGTGCGCGCCGGACGCCGCGGCGCGCACGGCCGCGGCCAGCTCGATGGCCCCGTCGATCGCCACCGCGCCGATGATCTCGCGTTTCCCGCGGAAGTGGCTGTAGAGCACGGGCTGGCTGTACTCGATGCGTTCGGCGAGCAGCCGGGTGGTGACCGCGTCCCACCCTTGCTGCTCGGCGAGTTCGCGGGCCGTCGCCACGATGAGCCGCTCGCGCTCGGCGCGTTCGCGTTGCTTGCGTTCCTGGACCGACATGACTGGATCCTAGCACCGCTAGACAATCGAGCACTACAAGCGTTAGCGTTGACACATCAGCTAGCAGCGCTAGATCTAGGATGGTCATCGTGCTCGAGGTATTGGCAGTCCTCACCGTCGTCGTCGTCGGCCTGATGGTGGGGGTGGAACTCGCCGTCTCCGTCGTCCTCAACCCGATCCTCGACGCCCTCCCCGGCGACAGCGGCCAGGCGGGCCGCGCCCACGGCGGCCGGATGCTCGGCGCGGCGATGCCGGTCTGGTACATCACCTCGCTCGCCCTCGCCGCGGCCTGGGCCGTCGCCGGGTGGTCGGAGCAGGGCACCGGTCTCGTCCTCACCGCCGCCGGGTTGCTCGTCGTCAGCGTCGTCATGTCGGTCCTGCTTCTCGTCCCGATCAACAACCGGGCCAAGACGTGGACGCCCGAGAACCGGCCCGCCGACTGGAAGCAGCAGATCAGCCGCTGGGACCGCCTGCACTACGTGCGCGTCGCGGTCATCGTCGCGGCGTTCGCGTTACTGGCCACCGCACTGGCGTGAACCGGCGATCGGCAGACACGGGTCCGGCGACGTTGCAGGCTGGCACCATGACAGCCGACGCCGGACCCGACGCACGCGACGCGATCTACACCGACGGCATCACCGCGCTGCCCGGCGCGTTCGACGTCGCCTGGGCCGACCGGATGCGCGTCGACATCGAGACCGCGTTCGCCGAGGCCTCGGCCCGGCCGGGCGGCGCGGTCGGCCGCGGCCCGAACCGGTACTACGTGGAGATCCACCCCGAACAGCTCCGCGGGTTCGTCGACCTCGTCTCGCACCCCTGGGTCCGCGCGGTCTGCGCCGCGGTACTGGGCGAGGACTACCGGATCGTCGAGCTGGGCTTCGACATCCCGTTCGCCGGTGCGGTCGGCCAGCCCTGGCACCGCGACTTCCCGATGCCCGACGTGACCCGGGCGCAGCGGCGGCTGAACTCGCTGGCGTTCAACCTGACCGGGGTGGACACGACCGACGAGATGGGACCGTTCGAGATCGCACCCGGCACCCAGTTCGACGACGAACCCGACTTCGAGCACGGGATGTTCCCGCCCCGGTCGCGCTACGGCCGCTACGAGGAACGGGCGGTACGCAAGTACCCCCGGCGCGGCGACATCTCGGCCCGGTCGGCGCTGACCATCCACCGCGGCACCAGGAACCGGTCGGCGGTGGCGCGGCCGGTGCTGGTCCTCGGTGTCGACGCCGCCGACGCGACGAACGACGACAAGCACGACCTGGCCGTCACCGCGGCCTACTGGGCGACGCTCCCGGCCGACGTGCGCGCGCATCTGCACTGCCCAATCGTCGACCGGCTGACCCCGATCACCCAGAAACACACGATCGAGGGCCTGGTCATGGGCGAGGCGTGACCGACGAGGACAGTTCCCCGGGCCGGTACTCGGCCCGGGCGACGTCGCCGGAACTCAGGCCTTGCGGGCCACCCCGCAGTAGACGGCCAGCTCGGCCGGGTCCGTGCCGGGTTCGGGGCGCCAGCGGGGGTTCGACACCACGCCGGGCTCCACCAGTTCCAGGCCGTCGAAGAACGCGGTGATCTGCTCGACCGTGCGCAGGGTGTAGTCGACCGCGCCCTGGCGGTGCGCGGTCTCGGCCGCGTCGTCGTTCTGGGGAGTGGAGATGCTGTCGTTGATCACGAGGTAACTGCCGCTGGGCAGGGCGTCCACGATGGTGCGGACGATGCCCGCCGGGTCGTCCTCGTCGGGGATGTGGCCCAGGATGCCGATCATCATGACGGCGATCGGGCGGGAGAAGTCGAGCGTGGCCGCCGCGGCCGGCAGGATCTTCTCCGGGTCGCGCGCGTCGGCGTCGATGTAGTCGGTGGCCCCCTCCGGGCTGCTCGTCAGCAGCGCGCGGGCGTGCACCAGCACCAGCGGATCGTTGTCCACGTAGACGACCCGGGACTCCGGCGCGATGCGCTGGGCCAGCTCGTGGGTGTTGCTGACCGTCGGCAGACCGGGCCCCACGTCGAGGAACTGCCGGATACCGGCCTCGCCGGCCAGGAACGCGACGGCACGGGCGAGGAACTGGCGGCCGGCCCGGGCGAACTCGGCCATCTCCGGAAGGCGGGCGACGACGGCGTCGGCGGCGGCCCGGTCGGCGGCGAAGTTGTCCTTGCCGCCGAGCAGGTAGTCCCACATGCGAGCGCCGGCCGGCTGGTCGGTGCGTAAGCGGGCCTGCAGGTCGAACTTGGGGCCGCTGGTCATTCCCCTGCCTTCCGTCGGCTGATGTCCATCCTGCCCGACGCAGCATAGTGTCGAGCCCACGTTTCGTTTATCGCGCACCACTCCGGGCCGAAAGGCACGTATCCCACCGCCGCGGTCAGGCCGCGGTCACGCAGGCGCTGAGCCGGTGGGCACTGCCGCGCAGTTCGACGACCTCGGCTTCCAGGTCGTCGCGCCGTCGCCGGCCGGCGGTGGCGAGGGACCCCAGCGCCTCGACGATCCCGGCCACGGCCCGGAGGACCCGCGCGTGCTCGTCGAGCAACGCGCACGGTTCCGCCGGGTGTGCGACCGGCGGGGCCGCACAGGCGGCGGTGGCCACGCGCAGCCGGGTGACGTGGGTGGCCAACCGGGCGACGAGCTCCCGGGCGGTGGCGAGGTCGGCCCCGGTCTCGGCCTCGTGGCCCACCATCGTGTTGATCAGCCGGGCCCGGGCCATCCGGTACGGGAGCCGGCCGTAGGCGGCACGGTAGTCGCCGGCGAACCGCCCGGGCTGGCCGTAGCCCCAGCGGGCGGCGACGCCGGCCACGGTCGCACCCTCGCCCGGCACGGCGGCCAGCAGGTCCGCGTGCGCCCGGTCGAGACGCACCCGCCGCAGGTAGGCCATCGGCGTAGTGCCCAGGTGGCGGCGGAACGCGATCGGGACGGTCCGCGGGGTCACGTGCGCGGCGTGCGCGATGTCCGCGACCGTGATGTCGAGGTCGGGGTCGGCCTCGATGTAGGCGACCGCGCGACGCAGCGTGTCCGGGTGGGCGACGCGCCCGCGGTCTCGGCGAGGAGCGTGACCGGCAGCCCCACGACCCGCACCGCGAAGTCCTCCGACCGGGTGTCCACCGCACCCGGGGACGGTTGCCGACGTAGACGTCGCCGGCCCGCACGCTCCGGATACTCACGCCCAGTCCCGCCCGGCGACACCACCGACCCGGAGCCGCGCGCCGAACGCCTCGGTCAGCACCGCGCGGGCCTCGTCCGGATCGGAGGCGATGCGCTGGGAGCGTTGCGGCAGACGGCTGGAGGGTGGTTCGACCATGGATGTCCTTGCGCTGAGGAAGCCGGTGGCGTCAGGTTCCGAGCGTGCGACTGGGCGGCACACCGTAGTGGCGCCGGTGGTACGCCGCGAACCGGGCGCCGTCGGCGAAGCCCCACCGGGCGGCGACCTGGTCCACCGTGGTCCGCGCGGGGCCCGCGGCCAGCAGGTCGCGGTGAGCGCCGTCCATTCGGACCCGTCGCAGGTAGCCGGTAGGGGTGGTGCCGTACTGCTCCCGGAACGCCGCGCGGAGGGCCGGTCCGGAGACCCGCGCGACGCACCGGGCCCCGGCCCGGGGTCCGGCGAGGTTCTCCAGCGCCTCCACGGCACCCGCACGACCCCGCCGCCGACCTGCGCCGGGAGGGGCGTGACCACAGGTCGATCGTGGAGGCCGTCGTCGTCACCTCGTCCGCCGCTTCCGTTCCGAATCGATGGCTCCATGATGCCGCTCGGTGACGGTCAGTGACCAGCCGGAAAGCGAACGAGTCCGCGCTCCGGGCGGCCGATCAGCGAACCGGTGCGAGCAGCACCTCCCGGACCGCACGCAGGAACTCGACCGCCTTGGCCCCGTTGACGACCCGGTGGTCGTAGGCCACGCCCAGCGACACCACGGTGTGCGTCACCGGGGCGCCGTCGGCGTCCAGCCGCAGGACCGGCCGGACACCGGCGAGCGAGACCGCGCAGACGGTGCCCGGGAGCACGATCGGCACGGCCGTCGTCACGCCGTCGTCGGTGTGCAGGGCCAGCAGGACGTTCGCTCCGGTCAGATCGGTGGCGCGGAAACTGCCGCGCATCGCGGTGAGCCGGTGGGCCATGAGCTCCTTCGCGATCACCGCGACCGGCTTCGCGGCGGCGTCCCGGATCACCGGGACGTGCAGCCCCAGTCCGATGTCGATCGTCACCCCGACGTCGACGCGGTCGGGGAGGCGGACCGCGCCGGGCTCGACGTAGGCGCCGAAGCACTGCGGGAACCGCTCGGCGACGGTGCCGAGCGCCGCGATCACCAGTTCGGTCAGGCCGATCAGGCAGCGGTGGGTCCGGGTGAGCTCGCGGGCCTGGTGCAGCGCGGCGTCGACCGGGACCTCGATCGCGACGAAACCCGCGGGCACGGACCGGTGCGAGTCGCTGACCACGGCGGCCACCGCCTGCTGCACGGATGACAGCGGTTCGACCCGGCCGGGTCCGGCCGGGTCCAGCGCGTCGAGGTCGGCCACCCGGATCACCGGCCGGCCGAGGGCCCGGACCGCGGCGAGGCCGATGCCCCGCTCCGCCATCGCCCGGCGCGCGGGCTCGGTGATGATCGGCTCGACCTCGGCCGGTGACACCCCGGCCGGTGACACCCCGGCCGGTGACACCCCGGCCGGTGACACCCCGGCCGGTGACGCGCTCACCCGGGTCCCGACCGGCAGGACCGTGGCGATCACCTCGCCGACCGCGCACTCGGTGCCCGCGGCGACCAGGTGCTGGAGCACGCCGGCGCCGGCGCAGGTCAGGTCCTCGGTCGCCTTCGACGTCTCGACGGTCGCGACCAGGTCACCCGGCCGTACCGGCTCACCCGTCGCCACCAGCCACTCGACCAGCGTGTACTCGGTGTCGTTGGAGTTCAGCCGGGGGATGCGGATCTCGGTCACCGGTGACCCCGCTGAACGGTCGCGCTGATGGTTGCGGCCTGCACGAGGACCTCCTCCTCCAGATGGGCGGCGGCCGGCACCACGCGGTCGGCCGCACAGACGACCCGGACCGGCCGGCTCAGCTGTCCCCACAGCGCGGTGTGCAGCTGGTGCGCGAGGTCGGCCGCCCAGGTGCCACCGGCGGTCCCGTCCTCGACGATCACGACCTGACCGGCCCGGGCGGCGGCGGGCAGGATCGGTTCCAGCGCCGTGGCGTCCAGGCGGGCCGGCACGTACAGCTCGCAGCTGATCTCCCGGCTGATCAGCAGCTCACGCATCGCCACCAGCGCGCGCTCGGCGACGCCGCCCGGGGTGATCAGCACGCAGTCGGGCGTGTCGATCCCGGCGATCCGGGCCACCGCGGTTCCCGGCCACGGCCCGGCCAGGTCGTAGCGGAACAGGTCGTCGGCGGTGCCGGGCGGCCGCCGCAGCCCGGTGTAGAGCACCTTGTCCTCGAACACCACGGCCGGCACCCCGCGGCGCAGCACGCCCGCGAACAGGTCCACGCAGTCGTGGAACGGGCTGATCTCGTAGACGTCCAGATCGGGCACGCCGAGGAAGTGTTTCTGCAGGCTCTGGCTGTGCGTCGGGCCGTAGCCACGGCGGCCGCCGGTCGGGCACCGCACGACGACCGGCATCGGCACCCGCTGCCCGTACATGCTCACCGACTTGGCCGCGAAGTTGACGATCTGGTCGAAGGCGAGCGTCACGAAGTCGGCGAACATCATCTCGACGATCGCCCGGTTGCCGGCCAGCGCGAGGCCGTTGGCCAGCCCGACCAGGCCGGCCTCGCTGATCGGCGTCGCGACGACCTGGCGCGGGAAGCGGGTGGAGAGCCCCCGGGTGATCTTGAACGCGCCGCCGTACGGGTCGGTGATGTCCTGGCCGAGCAGGTAGAGCCGGTCGTCGGCGGCGAGTGCGGCGCCGAGCGCGCCGTTGAGGTGCTCGGCTACACGCTGACGGGCTGCCACTGCTCCACCTCCGCGGCGACGCGGCCGGTGGCCGGGGGGCGGGCGGTGACGTCACGGACCACCGCGGCGACCCGGGCGCGCTGCTCGGCGTCGAGCCGGTCGAACTCCGGCCCGTCGAGCCGGGCGTACCAGTCCTGGGTCCGCAACCGGTCGAGCTCCCCGGCCGGGCGGGAGTCGTCGCCCTTGCTGTGCGGGCCGGTACGCCGGGTCGCGAACTCCACCACCAGCGGCCCCGCTCCCCGGCGCACGCGCTCCACCGGTGCGGCCAGCGCGGTACGCAGCCGCGCGACGCCGGGTTCGGTCGCGTCGACGTGGAGGTGCTCGACGCCGAACGCGGCGGCGCGGCCGGCGATCGTGCCGGCCATCGCCGCGGCGGTCGGCGTGCTCTGCGCGATCCCGTTGTGCTCGACCGCGACCAGCAGCGGCAGCCGCCACAGCGCCGCCATGTTCAGCGCCTCGTACATCGCACCCTCGCCCCAGCTGCCGTCGCCGACGTAGACGCAGGCCAGCCGGCCGGGTTCGGAGCGGGCCAGGTGCAGCGCGGTCCCGGCCGCCACCGGCAGGCTCTCCCCCTGGACGCCGGTCGAGAGGTGCCGGCCGCGCCGCAGGTGCTGGCTCCCACCGACGCCTCCGCTGACCCCGCCGTCCCGGCCGAGGATCTCGGCGAGCAGCCCGGCCGGGTCGTCGAAGCGGGCCAGGTAGTGGCCGTGGCCCCGGTGGTTGCTGAAGACGAAGTCATCCGGGTCGAGCAGCGGGCTCAGCGCGACCGGCACGGCCTCCTGACCGAGGCAGGTGTGCGTCGTCCCGTGCACCTCGCCCCGGGCGAACAGGTCGAGCAGTGCGAGCTCGAAGTGGCGGATCAGCAGCATCGTCCGCAGGTCGTCGGAGTTCACGTCGTCACCTTCCGCCGGGCGAGCAGGGCCGCCAGCGCGCGTTGCCGGACCGGGTCGGGTGCGGTGGCCGGCCGCGCCGGCGCGGGGGTGAGCCCGGCGAGGCACCGCTCCAGGGCCCGGGCGTCGAGACCGGCGACGAACTCCGCCGCCGCGCGCCGGCCCTGGTCGGCCAGCGCGGTGTAGCCGGCCGGATCGTCGAGGAGCCGGCGCAGCGCGGTGCGCCACGGGGTCACGTCCTGGGGCGGGACGACCGGCCGCGGATACGGCTCGTCGGCGCGCTGCGGCCGGTAGGCCTCGATGGTCCGGACCGGCAGCAGGTGCGGCACACCGAGCTTCGCCTCACGCAGCCCGCCGACGTCGGCGGCGAGCACCGGCACGCCGTGCAGCATGGCCTCCACCGCCGTGTAGCCGAACGTCTCGTCCCAGAGCGAGGGCATCAGCAGGACGCGCGTGCGGGCCAGCAGGTCGGCGATGTCGTCCACCGGCCGGGCGAGCGCGATGTTCGGCCTGCGCGCCAGCTCGGCCCGCTCGGCGGCGTCGGTGCCCCACGTCGGCACCGCGAGGAACGGGACGTCCGGCTCGGCGTCGGCGAGCCCGAGCAGGACGTCGAGCCCTTTGATACCGCACGGGTTGACGAGCGTCACCGCACCGGCGTCCGGCCGGCCGAGCCGCGGGTGCGGGCCGGAGCCGTAGACGTCGGGGTGGATCAGCGTCGCGTCCAGACCGGCCCAGCGGGCCGCGTACTCCTGCGCGGTGCGGCTGACGGCCACCACCGCGGCGCAGCGCCGGACCAGCGCCGCCCCGGAGCCGCCCGGGTAGAACGACCGCGGCCCGAACGGAGCCTGCTGGAGGGTGTGCAGCAGGTACACGACCCGCCCGGGGGTGGCGCGCAGCGCGGTGCCGAGCATCACCAGACCCGGGTCGTCGGAGGGCACGAGGGTCCAGTCCGGACGCTCGGCGGCCGCGACCGCGACCACCGCGGGAGCCAGCCGGGCGCCGGTGGAGACGGTGTGCACCTCCACCCCGTTGTCGACGCGGACGGCGTCGGCGTCGCCGGGCGTCACGGCCACGCACCGGTGCCCCGCGGCGGCCAGCTGTTCCAGCCAGATCCGGTTGGACTTGGTGGCTCCCCCGTGCCCGGGCCGGTAGCGCATGTTCTGCGCGAGCAGTACCCGCATCCGTCACCCGCCCTCGGCCAGCAGCGCCGACAGTTCGGCCTCGGACATCCCGTCGAGCTCGGCGAGCGCCCGCGCGAGCTCGTCGGCGTCGGCGCTGTCCAGCCGGGCCGTCGTGACGACGTTCGCCGCGGCCCGGACGGTCAGGTCGGACTCGAACAGCGCGTCCACCGGCAGCTCCAGGCCGAGTTCCTCGCGTACCCGGGCGAGGAACCGCACCAGCGTCAGCGACTGCCCGCCGAGCGCGAAGAAATCGTCGTCGGCCGACGTGGGGAGCAGGCCGAGGTCGGTCCAGATCCGGGCGACCGTCGATTCGGTCGCGTCCATCTACGACGCCCCCCGGACGCTCAGCGGGCGCATGTCGGTCCAGACGCCGTCGATGTGGTCGAGGCACTCCTGCCGGGTGCCGACCGTGCCCTCGGCCCGCCACCCGGCGGGCCGGTCGTAGTCGGTCGGCCAGATCGAGTACTGCTCCTCGAGGTTCAGGACGACCTCGTACTGCCGCTGGTTGCTCATCTCCGTCGCTCCTTCTTCTTCTCCGCCAGCGCCTTCGCGCCGATCAGGTCGTCGGGCATCGCATCCGGCACCCGGTCGTCGAACCGCGCCAGGCTGGGCCGGCGCAGCGAGATCAGCACCTGCACGACCATCGCGGCCGCCAGGAGCAGGAACAGCAGGGCGATCCCCCGGCCCTCGCCGACGCCGATGAGCGCGCCGACGCTGCCGGCCAGTGCTCCGTCCGGCGCCATCAGCGGCTCGAGCAGAGCGCTGCCGAGCGGCGCCACGACCGCGTAGCCGATCGGGATCGTGGAGAACGCGATCACCGTGTTCACGGCGAACACCCGGCCGTGGTAACGCTGCGGCACCTTGACCTGGACGACCGTCGTGTAGACGCCGTTGGCCAGGGTGAGCCCGAACGACATCCCGAACGCGCCGACCGCCACCAGCCACTCGCTCGGACGCAGACCGGGTACCGCGCTGCACAGCGCCAGCCCCAGGACGACGAGCAGCATCCCGCGCACCCGATCGTGCCGGGGCCCGCCCCAGACGCTCATCAGCAGCCCGCCGAGCACCGCCCCCAGGCCACCGGCCATGCTGGTGCGCGCGACCGCGTCCAGATCGGAGAACGACAGCACCAGCGGGGAGAGCAGCAGGAACAGCGGGGTCATGAAGAGGTTGAGCACCGCGAAGAACAGCAGCACCGGGCGCAGGCCGGCGGCTCCCAGCGAGTAGCGCCAGCCGCCGACGACCTCCTGCCAGAACGTCTCCCGGCGCACCCAGGCCATCGTGTTCGGGAACCGCACGAACAGCAGCACCGCGATGCCGACGCCGTAGCTGAGCACGTCGGCGAGCAGGATCCCGGGTAGCCCGATCGTGGCCAGCAGCCCGGCCGCGACCAGGGGCACCAGGAACTGCCCGGCGCCGAAGCTCATCTGCACGACGCCGTTGGCGTGCCCGAGGTAGCGCTTGGGCACCAGCTGGGGAACGGCCGAGGCGAACGCCAGCCGCTGGAAGGTGAGCGCGACCGAGAGCGTCACCAGCAGCACGTAGATCGCGCCGATGCCCAGGCGACCGGTGAGCGCGAGGCCGAGCAGCACGGCCTGGCTGCCGCCGGCCGCGGCGTCGGCGATCAGCATGACCCGCCGCCGGTCGTACCGGTCGACGACCGCACCGGCGAACGGCGCGACGAGCATCCCGGGCACCAGGCCGAGGACCGCGAACGTCGCGAACTTCACCAGCGAACCGGTCTGCGTGTAGATCCACAGCGGGATCGCGAACTCGCTCAGCGCCGAGCCGACGATCGAGACCAGCTGCGCCGCCGCGACCGTCCCGAACCGCCGCAGGCTCGGCTCCGGCCCGCTCGTCCGCCGCGGTGCGACGCCCGAGGTCGAGCGACCGGTGACGCTCCAGCCGCCCTCCGGGTCGCGGAGCGGCTCGTCGGTGCGGTGGACGGTGGTGACGATCTCGGCGAGCTCGGCGGCCCGGTACTTCAGGAAGAAGTGGCCACCCTCGTCCAGCACGACGAGCGACGCGGACGGCCCGAGGAGGTGCCACTCGCGGTACCGCTCCTGGTAGAACTCGGTCTGCGGGTCGCGGTTGCCGACCACCGAGACGATCGGGGCCCGCAGCGGAGCGGCGCCACCGGCGAACAACCCGGTGAAGTACTCCTCGGCGATCTCGGAGGCCTTCCGCATGTTCGCGACGATCACGTCCGACTCGGCCGGATCCAGCTCGGCCATGTCGACGCCCATCGACCGCAGCCAGTTCTCGTAGACCCGGTTGCCGAGCAGACGTTCGCGCCCGGCGATCGTCGAGAGCAGCGACGACACCCGGCCGGTGGGGCGCGCGAACGGGAACACCGCGCCGATGTAGACCGCCTCGACCGCCCGGCCGGCCGCCTCCAGGCGCCGGGCCGTCTCCACCGCCAGCGAGGAGCCCACCCCGCAGTGCCCGTAGATCACCACCGGCCCTTCGATCCGCTCGATCACCTCGGTGACGCACCGCGCGGCCAGCTCGTCGAACGGCAGCGGGTCTTCGCGCAGCCCGATGTCCTGGCCGGGGATCGCGACCGAGTACAGCGACCACCCGGCCGGCAGCGCGTCGGCCAGCGGCTGGTAGACGACCGCGCTGCCGCCGCCGTAAGGGACGCAGACCAGCGTGGCCACGCGCTGGTCGGCCGGGACGGGCCGGGTGAGCTCGTTGAGCAACCGGCGCGGCCCCCGTGCCCGCGCCGGTTGCTCGACGAACGCCGCGAGCTCGCGGATCGTGCGGTACGCGAACAGGTCGAGTACCGAGACCCCGCCCGCGGCGACCCGGCGCAGCCGCGCCGCCACCTGGGTGGCGATCAGCGAGTGCCCGCCCAGGTCGAAGAAGTCGTCGTCGATGCCGAGCGTGTCGACGCCGAGCAGTTCGGACCAGAGGCCGGCGATCAGCCGCTCGGTGTCGGTCCGCGGTTCCACCAGTGCGGTCGACGCGTCGCGCCGGACCACCGGGGCCGGCAGCGCCCGCCGGTCGAGCTTGCCGCTCGGGGTGAGCGGCAGGGCCGGCAGCTCCACGTACGCGGCCGGCACGAAATGGTCGGGCAGCGCACCGCGCAGCGCGGTGCGCAGCGCCGCGTCGTCCACTCCCCCGGGCGCCACCAGGTAGGCGACCAGGCGTTTGTCGCCGGGGTGGTCCTCGCGGACGACGACGGCCGCTTCCCGCACCCCCGGCTGACGCCGCAGCTCGGCCTCGATCTCCCCCGGCTCGATCCGCAGGCCGCGCAGTTTGACCTGGCTGTCGATCCGCCCGAGGAAGTCCACGGTGCCGTCCGGCCGCCACCGGGCCAGGTCCCCGGTCGCGTACATCCGGGAGCCGGGCGGGCCGAACGGGTCGGGGCCGAACCGCTCGGCGGTGAGCGCGGGCCGGTTCAGGTACCCGGTGGCCAGGCCCACCCCGGCGAGGTACAGCTGCCCGGGCAGCCCGACCGGTACCGGCCGGAGCCGGTCGTCGAGCACGTACAGGGTCAGGTTCTGGATCGGAGCGCCGATCGGCACCCGCGGCAGGCCCTCCAGCGCGTCGGCGCCGCAGTGCCAGGCGGTGACGTCGATCGCCGCCTCGGTGGGGCCGTAGAGGTTGTGCAGCTCGGCCGGGAGCAGCGCCAGGCACCGGCGGGCCAGGTCGACCGGCAGCTCCTCGCCGCTGCAGATCACCCGGCGCAGCGACGCGCAGCCGGTGACCCCGTCGGCGTCGAGGAACATCGCCAGCATCGAGGGCACGAAGTGCAGCGTCGTGACGCCCTCGGTGCGCACCAGGTCACGCAGGTACTCGGCGTCCTTGTGGCCGCCGGGCTCGGCCAGCACGAGCCGGGCGCCGGCCAGCAGCGGCCAGAAGAACTCCCAGACCGAGACGTCGAAGCTCGCCGGGGTCTTCTGCAGGACGACGTCGTCGTCGCCGAGCCGGTAGGTGCGCTGCATCCAGTCCAGCCGGTTGACGATGCCCCGGTGGGTGTTCGGCACGCCCTTGGGCCGACCGGTCGAGCCCGAGGTGTAGATGACGTAGGCCGGGTCGGTGGGCCGGGGCCCGGGCTCCGGCCCGCCGCCGACGACGTCCGGGCGGACGTCGTCGTCGGTGGCGTCGTCGAGGTGGATCTGTCGCTGCGACGGGAGCAGCGACGCGAAGCGGCGCTGGGTGAGCACGATCGACGCGCCGCTGTCGGCGAGCATGAACTCCAGCCGGCGCACCGGGTACTCCGGGTCGAGCGGCACGTACGCGGCGCCGACGCGCAGCACCGCGTAGAGCGCGACGACCAGTTCCAGCGAGCGTTCGGCGCAGATCGCGACCAGGTGGCCCGGGCCGATGCCGAGCCCGCGCAGCCGGTCGGCGAGCGCGGCGGAGCGGGCGTCGAGCTCGGCGTAGGTCAGGTCCTGGCCGGAGAACGTCACCGCGACGGCCGCCGGGCGGCGGCGTACCGACTCGGCGATCAGCGACGGCAGCGTGGCGTCCGGCGCCACCTCGACCGGCGGGCCGGTCCGCGCGACCCGTTCGTCCGGGGTGGTCAGCGCGATGTCCCCGACCGGCCGGTCCGGGTCGTGCAGCCCGGCCTCGAGCAGGCGACGCAGGTGTCCGGCCAGGCGCTCGACCGTGTCCGGCCGGAACAGGTCGGTGTTGTAGACGAACGTCGCCCACAGGTGCCCGGCGGGGTCGTCCCGGACGTAGATCTCCAGGTCGAAGCGGGTGGCGACGACCGGAGCCGACCAGTGCTCCAGCACCGTGCCGACCGGCGCCCGGCCGCTGTGCTCGGCGTAGTTCTGCACCGCGAACAGCACCTGGAACAGAGGCGAGCGGGACACGTCCCTGGGCACGTTCAGGGCCTGCACCAGCTGCTCGAACGGCAGCTCCTGGTGGGCGAACGCGTCCAGGCACGTCTCCCGGGTGCGCCGGACGAGTTCGGCGAACGTCGGGTCGCCCCCGAGCGACGCCCGCAGTGTCAGCGTGTTGACGAACAGCCCGATGAGCTTCTCCAGCTCCGCCTGGGTGCGACCGGCGACCGGCGACCCGACCGCGAAGTCCGCCTGCCCGCTGTAGCGGCCGAGGAGCGCGTGGACGCCGGCCAGCAGCACCATGTACGGCGTCGCGCCGTGGGCGTCGGCCAGCCGGGTGACGCCGGTCCGCACCGGGGCGCCGAGGTCGAGCGTGTACTCCGCCCCGCGGAACGTCTGCCGGGGCGGGCGGGGATGGTCGGTCGGCAGGTCCAGGGGCTCGAGGCCGGCGACGGCACCCCGCCAGTAGGCGAGGTCGGCCTCCTTCTCCGGCCCGTCCGTGCGCGCCCGCTGCCAGGCCGCGTAGTCGCGATAGCGCACCGGGAGCGCGGGCAGCTCGGCCGGGACGCCGGTCACGGCCGCGTCGTAGTGTGCGGTCAGTTCGTCCAGGAACAGGTCCATCGACCAGCCGTCGGTGACGACGTGGTGGATCGCGAGCACGAACAGGTGGTCCTCGGCGCCCAGCCGCAACAGCAGCGGACGCACCAGCGGGCCGGCGGCCAGGTCGAACGGCGGCGTGACGTGCGCCTCGACCCGCGCCTGGGCGTGCTCCTCGGCGACCTCCTCGAGGTCCAGCTCGAGCGCCGCCGCGGCCACGGGCGGGTCGACGGTGAGCACCGGCCTGCCGTCCCCGGCGTCGGTGAACCGGCTGCGCAGCGGCTCGTGCCGGGCCACCACGCCGCACAGCGCGGTGCGCAGCGCCGCCCGGTCCAGCGGACCGCGCACGCGCAGGACCACCGGGATCGTGTAGGCGCCGCTGCCCGGGGTGAGCTGCTCGAGGAACCACAGCCGCTCCTGGGCGAACGAGAGCTGCGGTGCTTCGCCGTCCGGCCGGGCCGGGATCGTCGCCACCGGCGCGGTGCGACGACGCAGACGACGTTCGAGCAGCGCGCGCTTGGCCGGGGAAAGTGCGTCGGTGGTCATGGCGTGGGTTCCTCCTCGGCGGCCAGCAACGCGGCGGCCTCGTCGTCGGAAAGGTCGGCCAGGTCGGCCAGGAGCGCCTCCTCGACCGCGGCGGCGAACCGCTCCAGCACCGGGTGGGCGAAGACCGCACGCAGCGGGATCCGGGTGCCCGTCGCCGCCCGGAGCCGGGCCAGCATCTTCATCGCGAGCAGCGAGTGGCCGCCGGACGCGAAGAAGTCCGCGTAGAGCCCGACCCGGTCGAGCCCGAGCAGCTCGGCCCAGACGTCGGCGACGAGTTCCTCGGCGGCGGTGCGTGGCGCCACGTAGGGCACCGGCCCGCGGGGCACCCGGACGGCCCGCCGGGTCCGCTCCGCCCCGGACACCAGGCCGTCCGGATCGGACAGCAGCGTGCCGAGCAGGGCCGCGAACTGCTCCGCCCACCCCCCGACGGTGTCGCGCGAGAACAGGTCGGTGCGGTACCCGAAGACCAGCCGCAGACCGTCCGGCATCCGCCAGGCGTCGAGGCTCAGGTCGTACTTGACCTGCCGGAACTCGGCGTCGAAGAACTCCGCGTCGACGCCGGGCAGCACGTCGGTGCCGGCGGCGTCCTCGGTGTGGAGCGTGAACATCGTCTCCAGCAGCGGGGTGCGGCCGACGTCGCGCGGGAGGTCGAGCGCACCGAGGATCCGGTCGAACGGGACGTCCTGCCGGGCGTAGGCGGCGAACGCGGTGTCGCGGGTGCGGGCCACCAGCTCGCGGAAACTCGGGGCGCCGGACAGGTCGGCGCGCAGGGCCAGCGTGTTGACGAAGAAGCCGATCAGGTCGGCCACCTCGACCCGGGGCCGGTGCTCGATCGGCGTGCCGACGCAGAGGTCCGGCGAGCCGGTCAGCCGGCCCAGCAGCACCTGGTAGGCCGCGAGCAGCACCACGAACGGTGTCGCCGACGACTCGGCGGCCAGCCGGCGCACCGCGCGGACGACGGGTTCGGGCAGGTCGTGCACGAGGAAGTCGCCGGCCGAGGAGGGCACCGGTGGACGCGGCCGGTCGGTCGGGAGCTCCAGCGGCGGCACCCCGGCGAGCTGCTCGGTCCAGTAGCCGAGCTCCTCGCCGGCGGTGCGCGCCCGCTGCCAGGTCGCGAAGTCCGCGTACTGAACCGGGAGGGCGGGCAGCTCGGCGCCGTCGTAGGCCCGGCGCAGCTCGGCGGCGAGCAGCCCGGCCGAGCGGCCGTCACCGGCGATGTGGTGCAGCACGACGGCCAGGACGTGGTCGTCGTCGCTGATCCGGACCAGCCCGGCCCGGATCGGCGGCCCGGTCTCCAGGTCGAACGGCGTGTTGACCCACTCGGCGACCCGCGTGCGGGCCTCCTCGGGCCCGGCGGCCCCGGCCCGCAGCAGCGTCACCCCGGTGGCCGGCCCGACATCCTGCACCGGTTCGCCGTCGATCTCGGGGAACCGGGTCCGCAGCACGTCGTGCCGGTCCACGACCACGCCGAGCGCGTGCTCGAGCCGGGCGGGGTCGACCGGCCCGCGCAGGCGGTAGGCGAGGTGGATGGAGTAGGAGGCGTCGTCCGGATCGAGCTGGTGCAGGAACCACAGCCGTTCCTGGCCCAGCGAGAGCGGCGCCGGACCGGCCCCGGCCGGGCGGGCGACGACCGGCCGGTCCGCGGTGCCCGGCCGGGTACGCAGCCGGTCGATCGCCGCGGCCAGACCGGCGACCGTCGGCGCGCCGAACAACGTCCGGACGGTCAGGTCGCAGTCGACGACCGTGCAGAGCCGGGCGACCGCGCCGGTCGCCAGCAGCGAGTGGCCGCCGAGCGCGAAGAAGTCGTCGTGCATGCCGACCGCGTCCAGCCCGAGCACCGCGGCCCATACCTGGGCGACCAGCTCCTCGGTCGGGGTGCGCGGGGCGAGGTAGCCGGTGTCCTGGCGGGGGTCCGGGGCCGGGAGCGCGCGCCGGTCGACCTTGCCGTTGCCGGTCAGCGGGATCTCGTCGACGGCGGTCAGGTGGGTCGGGACCAGGTAGGCCGGCAGCCGCGCGGCCAGCCCGGCACGCACGTCCGCCGGGTCCGCGTCGCCGACGAGGTAGCCGGCGAGCGTCCGGTGGCCGGCGGCGTCGGTGCGGGGTACGACGACCGCCTGCCGGACGCCCGGCTGCGCGGCGAGCGCGGTCTCGACCTCGCCGAGCTCCACCCGGTAGCCGCGGATCTTCACCTGGTCGTCGAGCCGGCCGAGGAACTCCAGCTGGCCGTCGGCGCGCCAGCGCACCCGGTCGCCGGTGCGGTACATCCGGGTGCCGGCCGGGCCGAACGGGTCCGGGCGGAAGCGGTCGGCGGTGAGGCCGGGGCGGCCGAGGTAGCCGCGGGCCAGGCCGGCTCCGGCGATCCAGAGCTCGCCGGAGCCGGCCGGGGTCAGGTGCTCGTCGAGGACGTAGAGGCGGGTGCGGTCGATCGGCCGGCCGATCGGCGGGCGGCCGTCGGTGTCGTGGCCGCCGAGGGTGGCGGCGGTGGCGATCACCGTGGCCTCGGTGGGGCCGTAGGTGTTCAGCACCTCGACGCGGTCGCCGACGCGGTGACGCCAGGTCGCGAGCGCGTCGGACCGGACCTGGTCGGCGCCGAGGATCAGCAGCCGCAGCGAGTCCGGGAGGTGGAGCCGGTCGAGGGTGGGGACCAGCTCGTGGAAGTACGGGGTGGGGAGGTCGAGGACGGTGACCGGGGTGTGGTCGAGGAGCTCCGGGAGGTCCTGGCCGGGCGGGAGGAGCACCAGCCGGGCTCCGGCGGTCAGCGCCGGCCAGACCTCCTCGACGTGGGTGTCGAAGCTGACCGAGGCGAACTGGACGACCTGATCGGCCGGGCCGAGCGCGTAGCGGCGGCGCATCCACTCCACCCGGGCCGCGAGGGCGCCGCGGGAGACGACGACGCCCTTGGGCGTTCCGGTGGAGCCGGAGGTGTAGATGACGTACGCGGGGGCGCCTGGCCCCGCCGACGTGGGTTCGGCCCGTCCGGGGTGGACGTCGCCGGGGAGGACGTCGCCGGGGAGGACGAGGTGGTCCACGGGTGGGAAGTGGTCGTGGGGTGAGTCGGTGACCAGCACGGTCGCGCCGCTGTCGCGCAGCAGGAACTCGATCCGCGCGGGCGGGTAGCCGACGTCGATCGGCACGTACGCGCCGCCCGCCTCGAGCACGCCCAGCAGCGCCACGATCAGCTCCGCCGAGCGGGGCAGCGCCACCGCGACCGGCACTTCGGGCCCGACCCCGAGCGCACGCAGCCGGGCCGCGAGCGCTCGCGCCCGGCCGGCCAGCTGCGCGTAGGTGAGCTGCTCGTCCCCGTCGACGATCGCGACCGCGTCCGGGTCGAGGCGCACCCGCTCGGCGACCAGCGCCACGACGTCGGCCGGGTCGTCGTCCGCGGATGCGCCGCGGCCGAGGGCCAGCAGCCGGGACCGCTCCGCCGAGGACACCAGCTCCACCCCGGACAGCGGCCGGTCCGGGGCCGCGACCGCCGCCCGGAGCAGCGCCTCCAGCCGCTCGGCCAGGCCCGTCATGGTCGCGGCGTCGAACAGGTCGGTGCGGTAGTTGAGGGCCACGTCCAGGCCGTCCGGGTCCCGCCAGCACTCCGCCATCAGGTCGAACTTCGCCTGGGTGACCCCGTCGTCGAACGGTTCGGCCCGGACGCCGGGCACCACGTCGACGCCGGCCGCGTCCTCGGTGTGCACGATCAGCATGGTCTGGAAGAACGGGTGGAAACTGGCGTCGCGGGGCAGGTGCCAGGCGGCGGCGAGCCGCTCGAACGGGATCCGCGGATGCCCGAACGCGCCCAGGACGGTGTGGCGGGTGCGGCTCAGCAGGTCGGCGAACGTGGGGTCGCCGCTCAGGTCGGCACGCAGCGCGAGCGTGTCGGTGAACATCCCGATCAGCGGCACGATCTCCGGCCGCACCCGGGCCGACGCCGAGGTGCCGACGCAGAAATCGGTCTGCCCGCTCAGCCGGGAGAGCACGGCCTGGTACGCCGCGAGCAGCACCACGAACAGCGTGCTGCGCCGCGCCACCGCGAGCCGCTCGACCGCCTCGGTGAGCTCGATCGGCAGCCGGTGCCGTACGAACGCTCCCCGGGTGCTGGGTAGCGGCGGGCGCGGGCGGTCGGTCGGCAGGTCCAGCACGGGCACCCCGGCGAGCCGGTCGCGCCAGTACGCGAACGCGTCGTCCTCGCCGTCGCGGACCACCGCGCGCTCCCAGGCCGCGAAGTCCGAGTACCGCACCGGGAAGTCGGGGCGCGGGGCCCCGTCGTAGGCGTGCCGGATCTCCTCGACGAGCAGCGCCAGCGACTGGCCGTCGCCGCCGATGTGGTGCACGACCAGGCACCAGACGTGGTCGTCGGGGCCGAGGCGGATCAGCCCCGCGCGGATCGGACGGTCGCGTTCCAGGTCGAACGGCGCGTTCGTCCACCCGGCCACCCGTTCGTGGGCGGCCAGGACGGGATCCGGCGCGGCGGAGAGGTCGACCCGCTCGGCGGTGACGTCGGCCGGCGGATCCACGAGCAGCGCGGGCTCGCCGTCGACCAGCCCGAACCGGGTCCGCAGCGCCTCGTGGCGGGCGACGACGCGGGTCAGCGCGCGGTCGAGGGCGTCCGGGTCGATCGGCCCGGCGCAGCGGTAGACCAGCGGCATGTTGTAGGAGGCGTCGGCCGGGTCGAGCTGGTGCAGGAACCACAGGGGCTGCTGGCCCAGCGAGAGCGGCGCCGGGCCGGAGCCGGTGGGCCGCGGTTCGATCGGTCGGCGGGCCATCGTGGCCCGGGTGCGGTCGGCGTGGGTCCGGTCGAGTTCCCGGGCGAGGTCGGCGACGACCGGCCAGGTGAACACCGAGGCGACCCCGACCTCGCGGCCGAAGTGCTCCGACAGCAGCGCGGCGATCGTCATCGCGAGCAGGGAGTGGCCGCCGAGCGCGAGGAAGTCGTCGTCGGCGCCGACCCGGTCGTGCCCGAGCACCTCGGCGAACACCGCCGCGACCACGTGCTCGGACGGCGTGCCGGGAGGCCGGTACCCGGCGGTCTCCGGGGTGAGGTCCGGGGCGGGCAGCGCGGCCCGGTCGAGCTTGCCGTTGGGCGTCAACGGCAACTGCTCCAGTGCGACGTACCGGCGCGGCACCATCGCGTCGGGCAGCGCGCGGGCCAGCGCGGCACGCACGAGGCCGGGATCCCACGACGCGCCGGGCACCGGCACGACGTAGGCCACCAGGGCCCGCTCCCCCGCCACGTCCCCGGTGACCGCGACCGCGGCCGCGGCGACCCCCTCGACCCCGCCGAGCCGGTTCTCGATCTCGCCGAGCTCGACCCGGTGACCGTTGAGCTTCACCTGGTCGTCGGTACGCCCGAGGAACACGAGCTGACCGTCGCCGCGCCAGCGGGCCAGGTCACCGGTGCGGTAGAGCCGCGCGCCGGGCGGGCCGTCCGGGTCGGGCCGGAACCGGTCCGCGGTCAGACCGGGGCGGTCGAGGTAGCCCCGGGCGACGCCGAGCCCGCCGATCCAGAGCTCGCCCGGTGCCCCGACCGGCACCAGGTGTCCGTCCGGGTCGCGCAGCTGGATCCGGGTGTTGGCCAGCGGTGTGCCGATCACGACCTCGTCGACGTCGGCGGGCACCTCCCAGGCGCACGACCAGACCGTGGTCTCGGTGGGTCCGTACACGTTGAGCAGCCGCCCGGTCCGCGCCCGCAGGTCCCGCGCGAGCCCCGGCGGCAACGCCTCCCCGCCGACGAGTGCGGTCACCGCTCGGGCCGAGCCGGGCCCGACGCTCGCGGCGCGGTCCACCGTGGACGGGTCGGTCCGGCCGAACCCGCCGGCGAGCAGGAGGCGCCACCGCGACGGGGTGGTCTGGACATGGGTGACGCCTTCGCGGCGGATCAGGTCGCCGAGCGCGCGGCCGTCCCGGGCCGAGGCCTCGTCGGCGACCACGAGCCGGGCACCGGTGACCAGCGGCAGGTAGAGCTCCAGCGCCGCGATGTCGAAGGCCAGCGAGGTGACCGCGAGCCAGCGGTCGGCCGGGCCGGCGGCCAGGCGGTGCCCGAAGTCGGCGATCAGGTTGCCCAGCGCCCGATGCTCGACCGCCACGCCTTTCGGGCGCCCGGTCGAGCCGGACGTGTAGAGAACGTAGGCGAGATCGTCCGGCTCCGGCCCGTCCGGCACCTCCACCACCGGCGCGGGACGGGGTTCGTCCACGTGGATGATCGGCGCCGGGGTGGGGGGTAAGTGGGTGTCCTGTGCGCGCCGGGTCACGACCAGTGCGGCGTGGCTGTCGGAGAGGACCAGGGCCTGACGGTCCGGCGGGTACTCCGGGTCGATCGGCACGTAGGCGCCCCCGGCCCGCCACACCGCCAGCGTGGCGACCACCAGCCACGGGGACCTCTCCAGGCACACCGCTACCAGCGTGCCCCGTCGGCACCCGGCCGCGGTGAGTCGCGCGGCCAGCGCGGACACCTCGCGGCCGAGGTCGGCGTAGGTCCAGGTGAGTCCGGCTCCGACGACCGCGACGGCGTCCGGGGTCCGGGTGACGCGCTCGGCGATCAGCGCCGCGACCGTCGACGACGGAACCGGGCGCGAGGTGGTGTTCCACCGGCGGAGCACCTCGCGGTCGGCCCGGGGAGCGCGGCCGGCGTCGGCGAGCGGGGCGTCGGGCGCCTCCCCCACCGCGTCGACGAGCGTGCGGAACGCCTCCGCGAAGCGGTCGATCGCGCCCGGCTCGGCGGCTCCGCGGGGGGTCCGGAACGTCAGGTCGGTGGTGCCGTCGGGTAGCGGGGTCGCTTCGACCGTGAGGTCCAGTGCGTCCGCGCCGACCTCGTGGTGCCAGACCTCGGTCGTCAGGCCGGGCCAGGCGCCTTCGTCGGCGCGGTGCCGGTGGACGTGCAGCGCGGCCTGGAACAGCGGGTGGATTCCGGGGCGGCGCGGGGTCCGGCCGGCCAGGAGGTCGAACGGCACCTCGCGGGCGAAGGCTTCGGCCACCGTGGCCCGGACCCGGTGCACGACCTCGGTGAACGTCGCGGCCCCGGCGAGGTCGGTACGCAGCACCAGCGGGTTGAGGAAACAGCCGACGAGCGGCTCCAGCTCGGTCCGGGCGCGGCCGGCGGAGACGGTGCCCACCGTGACGTCGGCGCTCCCGGTGTACCGCGCGAGCAGCACGTCGAGCACCGCGAGCAGCGTCACGAACGGCGTCTGGTTGCCGGTGACCGCACGCAGCCGATCCAGCCGTCCGGCCGCCAACCGCACCCGCACGCTCTCGGTCCCGGCGGCGGCACCGGGCTCGGCCGGACCCGGGACGGCAGCGGCGGAGCGGCGGCGCGCGGGCGTGAGGAACGGCAGGTCCAGGTCCGGCAGCGGAGGCGCCAGCCGCTCGCGCCAGTACTCGTCGGCCGCCGCGGGCACCTCCTGGCCGGCCACCCAGCAGGCGTAATCCACATAGTCCAGCTCGCCCCCCGGATCCCCTCCCGCCGGTGCCGCGTACCCGGCCGCGAGCTCACGCAGCACGATGTCGACCGACTGCTCGTCGAACGCGATGTGGTGGCCGGCGAAGAGGAGGACGTGGTCCTGGTCGGACAGCCGGCACAGCGTCAGCCGGAACAGCGGCCCGGTGGCCAGGTCGAACCGTTCGGCGGCGGCCTCGGCGGTGACCGCGGAGGCCGCCGCGGAACGGGCGTCGGCCGGTGACCCGGTCAGGTCGACGACGTCGAACGGCGCCGGCGCCGTGGCCGCGACGATCTGGTGCGGAACGCCCGCCGAGACGCCGTAGCGCGTCCGCATCGACTCGTGCCGACCGGCCACCTCGGCCAGCGCGGAGCGCAGGGCCTCGACCCGCAGCGGGCCGTGCAGCCGCAGTCCGGCGGTCGCGTTGGGCACCGCCACCGCGCCGGTGTCCAGCTGGTCGGCCAGCCAGAGGCGCACCTGGGCGGGGGTGCACGGGAACGTCCGCCCGTCGCGCGGCTGCCGCGGGATGGCGCCGGGCCCGGTGCGGGCGCCGAGCAGCGCCGCCAGCGCCGACCGCCGGCGCGGATCCAGAGTGAACACGCGGTCGGCGACAGGTGAAGCCATGGACGTAACCCCCGAAACGTCATCGCGAAGCGTGGCTCGGACCGTGAGGAAACGGCGAATTGACCAGGAGGCGGGGCCTGGAGAGCCGCCGAACTGGTTGTGTAAGCGCTTTCAAGCGTGTCCGAACGGTACTAACCGCACTACGTAGCGTCAAGAGTTCGTGTAACCCCGTGGACACGTGGGCGATACTCGGCCGATGGCGGTTGTGCTGTTGGTGACCCACGGCTCGGGCGGCGACGTGCTGCCGTTCGTCCGCATCGGAGCCGCGCTGCTGGCCCGGGGACACGACGTCAGCCTGCTGACCCACGCGCCGTACGCGGAGCGCGTGCGCGCGGCGGGAATCGAGTTCGTGCCGATCGACACCGAGGCGTCGGCACGCGAGCGCCGGCTCAGCCTGGACGTGCGCGGCCCGGCCGAGTTACGACGGCACTACGAGAGCACCGGTTTGTTCACCCAGCTCGACCTCGAAGTCGCGGCCCTGATCGAGCGGTACCGTCCGCACGACACCGTCCTGGTCGGACGGCACACGTCCGCGCTCTCGACGCTGATCGCCGCCGAGGCCCTCGGCGCTCCGGCGGTCACCGTCGCGGTCGCGCCGATCCAGCTGCTCGTCGCACCGGCCGCGGCGCTCAACCTGGCGCGCGGGCTCGCCGACGGCGTGGGCGCGGTGCGGGCCCGCCACGGCCTGCCCGCGCGTCCCGGCTGGCTGCGCTGGCTCGACTCCGGGACACGCACGCTGGGCCTCTGGCCGTCGTGGTTCGACGCGGCGGGGCCACCCGCGCCGCCCGGCGTCGACCTGGTCGGGTTCGTCACCGGCGACGAGGACGACCCCGCCGGGACCACCGAAACCCTCGACCACACCGAGGTGCTCGTCACCGGCGGCACCGGCGCGATGCTGCACCCGCGCTTCTACACCCTGGCCCTCGACGCGATCGCCCGGGCCGGCCACCCCGCGGTGGTCGTCGCCCCCGACCGCGCGATGCTCCCGGCCCGGCTGCCCCCGCACACGCGCTGGTATCCGCGGTTACCGTTCCCGGCCGTCGTGCCGCAGGCCGGTGCGCTGCTGCACCACGGCGGCATCGGCACCGCGGTCCGGGCCCTGCGCTCCGGAACGCCGCAGGTCATCCTGGCCCACGGCGCCGATCGCCCGGACAACGCCGCCCGCCTCGCCCGCTTCGGCCTCGCCCGCTGGACGGAGGTCGAGGAAGCCTCGCCGGAGTCCGTCGCCGACCTCCTCGACACGGCGCTGGCGTCGCGCCCCCGACGGGCCGGCGGCGACCCGGCACGCAGCAGCGAGACCGCCGCCGACGTCATCGAGAAGACCGTGGGGGCGACCTAGGCCACCGAGCGCCGTACCTGGTCCGGGCGCTGACGGCAGCGTTGACCGCGGCCGGTCCGCACAGCAACTCCGTGAGATCGGCGAGCGCCCGGGCGTGCCCAGCCGGCGCGGCCCGGCTCAGCAGCCGCCGACGCCGCGTCCCGCGGCGACCCGCCGCGACGAACTCGTCCGTCAACGGCAGGTTCCACTCCGCGGCGAGCAACAGGTCCCGATCGTCGTCCTGCACGGGTTTCACCTCTCTGCCGCCCATCGCCGACGAAGCGCGGCCAGCCCCCGGGACACCTGCGACCGCACGGTCCGCGGGGTGCACCCGAGCAGCCGGCCGATCTCCTCGTCGGGCAGGTCCGCGAAGTAGCGCAGGGCGATCGCCGCGCGTTGTGTCGGCGGCAGCCCGGCGAGAACCTGCCGGGTGGCCGCCGCGGAGTCGACCGCAGCCGGCGCATCGTCGTCGCGGCCGGCGTCCGGAACGTGTTCGACCGGCAGATCCGCCGCACGCCGGCACCGGTGGAGAAAGACGTTGACCATCGTGCGGTGGGCGTAGCCCAGCGGGCCGGACACCGGCTCGCCGGGCGGGCCTAGCTGAAGAACAACGGCACGGTCGCCGCGAGCGCGTTGTTGACCGCGTGCACGAACACTCCCGGCCACAGCGACCCGGTCCGCCGGAACAGCAGAGCGGTGACGACGCCGACCGTGAACGCGACCGGCATCACCGGGTTGATACCGTGCGCGACCGCGAAGACCGCCGCGCTGACCAGCACGCTGACCCAGGGCCCGTAGCGCTCCAGCCCGTTGGCGAGCACCCCGCGGAAGTAGGACTCCTCGCCGAGGGGCGTGAGGACCGCACCGAACAGCAGCGTGGCGACGAGGGCCAGCGCGCCGCCGTCGGCCGCCGACTGGTAGTCGGCCTGGATGTTCTCCGAGTCCCCGGTGAACGCCACGTAGAGACCCGACACCACCAGGCCGAGCAGGAAGCACAGCAGACCGCCGCCGGCCCCGGCGAGCAGCCACTTCCCGGTGGTGCGGCGGAAGCCGAAGGGGGCGAGCGTGCGGATGCGGATCACGAACGCCGCGGCGAACGCGGCCAGCCCGATCACGCCGGAGAGCGCGAGCGCGGCGAGCCCGGAGAAGACGTCCTGGTCGTCGGGGATGGCGCGTAACAGGACGACGGTGACGACGATGGCGACCAGGTAGGCGAGCGCGCCGACGAGGACCTCGGGCCACCCGGGCCGGGCGCGGGTGACGACGGAAGGCTGCATGAAGAGGGGCTCTCCTTCAGGAGTTCAGGATTCGGTTGACGCGGTGCAGCACGTCGAGCTGGGCCGGGTTGTAGAGCTCGTGCAGGGCCCGGTTGATGACCTCGTCGGCGAACGAGAACCCGCGCGGGGCCTTCGCGCGCAGCCCGGCGACGGCCGGGTGCTCGGCCAGCATCTGTTCGGTCCGGGCCGCGTAGGCCTCCGCGACCTCCTGCCGGAGGCTCTCGTCGGCGTCCGGGGGCAGGCTTTCCAGGGCCCGCGCCTCGGGCTCCAGGTCGGACGTGCGCACCATCTCGCGGAGCGCCACCATGCCCGCCGGGTCGAACACGCGCGAGTAGATGAGGATCAGCGCGCGATCGGCGTCGGGCAGGTTGCCGCCGATCGTCCCGAAGCCTTCGGGCAGGTCGAACGGGGCCCGCTCGCCGAGGATCACGGCGAGCTCGGCCCGGACCCGCTGGAGTCGTTCGATGGTCGCGGCCAGCTCGGCGTCGAGCACGCGCAGTGCGCTCTCGGGCCGGTCGTCGGCCTCGCCGAGGTCGGCGATCTGCGCCAGCGGCAGGCCCAGGTCGACCAGCCGCTTGATGCGCAGCACCCGCACGAGGTGACGCACGCCGTACTGCTTGTACCCGTTGGCGGCCCGCTCGGGTTCCTCCAGCAACCCGACCTCGTGGTAGTACCGGACCGCCTTGACCGTCGTGCCCGCCAGATCCGCGAGCTGGCGCGTGCTCCACGTCATGCGGTGATCCTCAACCGTGCCCTCGGGGCACGGTCAAGCGGGCGTCACGCGGCGGCCAGCACCCAGTGCCCGCGCCCGAGCCGTTTCGCGTCGTACATCGCGCTGTCGGCCGAGCGGAGCAGCGCGACCGGCGCCGAATCGGCCGCGTCGGACCGGGAGGCGATGCCGATGCTGACGCCGACGTGCAGGAGCTCGCCCCGGTACGGAACCGGCTCGGCGACGTCGCTCAGCACCCGCTCGGCGAGCTCGATCGCGTCGGCCTCGGTGGCGCCCGGGCAGAGCAGCACGAACTCGTCCCCGCCCAGGCGGGAGACCAGGTCGGTCTGCCGGACCGCGGCCGAGAGCCGGGTGGCCACGGCCTGGAGCACGGCGTCGCCGGCCTCGTGCCCGAGCCGGTCGTTGACCTCCTTGAACCCGTCCAGGTCGAGGTAGAGGACGGCCACCGGCTCCCCGGTCTCACCGAGCCGGTCGTGGAGCACCGTCCGGTTCGCCAGCCCGGTCAGCGGGTCGTGGTGAGCCTGGTAGGCCAGCTGGGCCTGGCTCCGCTCCTGCTCGCGCACGGCGGTGGTGAACCGGGCGAGGATGAACGCGGCGCAGGCGGCCGTCGCGGCCAGCGCCGCCGCCTCGGTGCCGCCCGGGTCCGATCGCAGGATCGCCAGCGTCGGGGCGGTCATCAGCGCGCAGCCGAGGAACAGCACGCGCGCCGCGTGCAGCGTCCGCAGCCGCGCGCCGGGGCGGAGCAGCTCGGCGCCGGCCGGGTGGAGCAGGGCCGCGACGAGTAGCCCGTTGCCGGCCAGCACCAGCGGGCCGAGCCGGGCCACCAGGTCGTAGGACACCACGTAGGGCAGCAGGTTGTACCCCAGGTCCACCGCCAGGTACACGGTGACGCCGCCGAGCAGGAACTGGGTCGGCCGGCCCCGGCCACCCGGGGAGAGCGCGATGATCAGGACACCGGCCAGCAGGACGACGTCGGCCACGGGGTAGAGCGCCGGCACCACCGAGGTCGCCAGGCTCTCGCCCGAACCGAGCAGGGGCGAGATCAGGAACTGCCAGCTCAGCATGGCCCCGGCCATCGTGAGCGTGGCGCCGTCGAGCACCGCGCCACGCAGCTGGCCCGGGGCCCGCCGGCGCGCCATCTGGATGAGCGCGACCGCGAGCAGCGGGTAACCACCGAGCCAGCAGACGTCGGACGGCCCGACCGGGGGGACGGTGAAGAAGTAGTACTGCACGGCCTCGATCAGGTCACCGGTCATCCACAGGGTGATCGCGGCCGCGATCAGGATGCCCGGCCCGCGGTCGGGGCGGCGGCGGCGTACCGCCGAGCGCCACGCGAGCCCGACGACGACGGCGTAACCGAGGAGGTAGCCGACGGAACCGGCGGCGGTGGCGTAGGAGAGGACGCTCGCCGTGACGCCGAGGACAACGAGGGTGAGGAAGATCGCGGTTCTGCGGGCACTCATGCCGTTCTGATCGGCGCGTGCGCCCCCGGATCAAGACGAGGGGGCGGCCGCCCCCCAACCGCTCCCGTGGCGCGTCGGCGCGGCGAGGTGTTCGAGCAGGTGGGTCAGGATGAACCGCTGCCCGGCCACGGTCGGGTGGACCCCGTCGTCCTGGAGGTGGCCCGGCGCCGCGGTGCGCGTGGCCTCGTGCAGGTCGACCGCGCCGGGGTCGGTGTCCCGGACGGCGGCCGCGATCTCGGCCACCGCGGACGCGCTCCAGTGCACGGGGGCGTCGGCGAACGTCGCGTCGACCCGGGCCTGGTCGACCGCGGTCGGGGTGATCATCGTGACGTCCGCGCCGAGGTCGCGGGTGATCAGGTGGCGCAGCGCGCGCAGGTTGCGCCCGGTCTCCGCGGTGGTGGCCATCCGGTAGCCGCCGGCCCGCCCGTGCGCGCGGGCGTCGTTGGTGCCGAGCATGAGCAGCACCCGGCTCGGCTCGGCCGCCTGCAGCAGGTCGAACCGTTCGATCACGTCGGCGGTCGTGTCGCCGCTCACGCTCAGGTTCACCAGCGTGGGGCCGTCGGCGCCGCCGAGCTCGAGCGAGGTCCGGAGCAGTTCGAACCAGCCGAGCCGGTCGGCGGTGATCGAGTCGCCGACGGCGACGACCCGGTCGCCGGGCCGGTACGGCAGCGACCCGAGCGCGGCCCGGTAGGTCTCGTCGCGCAGCAGCTCCGCCGCCGTGGCCCGCGCCTCGTCCGCCAGCGACGCGATCAGGTCCTCGACGACCGCGACCGGGCACGAGAGCATGCCCGCGAGCAGCTCGGTGTGCCGGGGCGCCGCGACCGGGAAGCGCCCGAGCATCGGCCACTGCCGGGTGCGGGTGTAGCGCAGGAAGTGGCGGCGCTGTTCGTCGGTGTAGACGCTGGTGTTGATCACCCTTTGCTCGAGCCCTGGAGCAGCGCCGCGACGAAACGACGCTGGAAGACGAGGAACACCGCGAGCGTCGGGACGAGGATCAGCAGCGCTCCGGCGCAGAGCAGCGGGATGTTGGTGCCCCACTGCCCCTGGAACGCGCCGAGCGCACCGGCCATCGTCCGCTTGGCCGGGTCGTCGACGAGCACGATGGCCAGCAGGAACTGGTTCCACGTCCAGAGGAACAGCAGGATCGCCAGCGACGAGAGGGCGGGCATGGCCAGCGGGACGTGCACCCGCCAGAACAGCTGCCAGGTGCTCGCGCCGTCGATGCGGGCGGCCTCCGAGAGCTCCTCGGGCATCGTGGTGAAGTGGGCCCGCATCCACACCACCGAGAACGGCATGAACAGGCCGATCAGCGGGAGGATGATCGCCCACCGGGTGTTGAGCAGCCCGAGGTCGCGGACCTGGTAGTAGAGCGGCGTGATGATGCCCTCGAACGGCAGCGTGAGGCCGAGGACGAACGCGAGGAACCCGATCCGGTGGCCGGGCATCCGCAGGTGGCCGAACGCGAAGCCGGCCATGGTGCCGAACACCAGCGAGATCGGCACGACGCCGAGCACGATCAGGCCGCTGGAGACCAGCAGCGCGCCCATGTTCGCGACCTGGAACGCGTCGACGAAGTTGCCCCACTGCGGGCTCTCGGGCCAGGCCAGCCCGGACGGGTAGGTGCCCGACGGGTGCAGCGCGGTGACGAAGAGGCTGACGAACGGGATGATGGTGACGGCCATCAGCAGCACGAGCAGGACGCGCCCGGTCACCGTCTCCCCCCGCTTGACGATCACCGCGAACCGTCCCGGGTGAAGCGCTGGATGGGCAGGACACAGGCGAGCACGAGCACCACCAGGGTCACGGCGAGGGCCGAGGCCATGCCGATCTCGCGCTCGGAGAACGCGAGGTAGTAGATCTCCAGGCCCGGTACCGACGTGGCCCCGCCGGGACCGCCCTGGGTGGAAACGAAGATGATGTCGAAGCTCGCGAGCGCCGCGATCACGGTGACCGTGACGCACACGCCGATCTCCTGGCGGAGGCTCGGCAGCGTGATCGAGACGAACTCGCGGATCGGGCCGGCGCCGTCCAGGCGGGCCGCCTCGTAGAGCGCGGGGTCGATCTTGCTCATGCCCGCGAGCAGCAGCAGCGTGCACAGGCCGACCAGCACCCAGGCCCCGATGATGCCGACGGCCGGCAGCGCGGTGTCGAAGTCGCCGAGCCAGGCCCGGGTCACCCGGTCGAGCCCGACGCCGGAGAGCAGCGCGTTGACCAGACCGGTGGACGAGAGCAGCCAGCTCCACATGATGCCGGCCGCCACCAGCGGGATGACCTGGGGCAGGAAGAGCACGGTGCGGGCCACGGTGGCCAGGCGGCTGGTGGCGATGCCCCGGATCGCGGCCGCGACGAACAGCCCCAGCAGCACCGGGATCAGGCTGAAGAACAGGATCAGCTCGAGCGCGTGCAGGATCGTCGCGAACAGCTCCGGGTCGGTCACCAGGCGCCGGTAGTTGTCCAGGCCCACCCACGTGCTCGCGCCGATCCCGTTCCACTCGTAGAACGAGTACTGCACGGTGAGCAGCAGCGGGCGCAGCACGAACGTGGCGTAGACGAGCACCGCGGGTGCGGCGAACAGCCACCCCACCCAGGAGCGCCGCGGGCGGCGCGCTCGTGCGCGCCGCCCGGTGACAGGTTGCGCCATCAGCGCTTGACCTGGCTCTCGTAGTCCTTCTGCACCGACTTCAGCAGTTCCTCGGGCGTCTGCTGGTCGGCGGCCAGCTTCTGCAGCTGCGGGGTCCAGCTCTTCGCGTAGATCGCGCCGGTGGCGTTGGCGATGAAGTCCATCGCGCCGTTGTCCTCGCCGATGGTGGCGCCGGCGTCGAGCGTGGCCGCGGTGACGGTGTCCTTCGCGACCGCGGGCATGTAGGCGTCGGCCGGGCCCATCGGGTGCGATCCGCCGACCTTCACGTCGATGTCGCGGGCCTGCTGGTTGGTGGCGACCCAGTTGAGGAAGAACGCGGCGCAGTCGGCGTTCTTCGATTTGCTGCCGATGCCGAACGTCAGCGGGGCGGACATCGCGGCCTGCGTGCCGCCGGCCTTCGCCGAGGGCATCAGGAAGAAGCCGACGTTGCCGGCCATCTGCTTGTCGAGGTTGCCCGACTCCCAGTCGCCGTCGAAGATGAACAGGTTCTTGCCGCCGATGAAGCGGCTCATCATCGTCGCGTAGTCCTGCGAGTTGATGTCGGGCGCGAAGTAGCCGGCCTTCAGCCAGCGCTGGAGGTGCTGGGTGGCCTGCAGGTTCGTCGGCGTGTCGATGGTGGCGCCGGCTTTCTGGTAGATCCAGTCGTTGATCGCGGCCGGATCACCGTACGCGGCCATCAGGTTCTGCAGCGGGAACGCCAGGCCGCCGGTCGCGCCGCCGTTGAACTGGTTGATCGGCACCAGCCCGGCGGCCTTGGCCTTCTGCAGCACCGCGTCGAACTCGGCCAGCGTGGTCGGCGGCTGGGTCATGCCGATCTGCGCGGCGAGCTTCTTGTTGTAGAAGACGCCGGTCATGCTGAAGTTCAGGCCCATCGCGTAGAGGGGGCCGTCGCCCCGTTCGCCGCTCGCGGTCACCCGCATCTGCTCGAGCTGCGAGGCCGGCCACTTGTCCCAGCCGAAGCCCTTGGCGTACCCGTCGAGGTTCTTGAGCAGGCCGTCCTTGGTGAGCTCGGAGACCTGCGGCAGGCGCATCAGGTCCGGCGGGTCGTCGGCCAGCACCCGCGGCGCGTTCTGGGTGATCACCGCGAACTGGTCCTCGCGGATGTCCCAGGTGACGTTCGGGAACTGCTTGGTGAACTCGGCGGTGAGGGCCTTCGGCAGCGGGAAGCCGGTCTCGAAGTACCCCTCCATCGTGATCGGGTCGGTGCCGCAGGTCGCGTTGGTCACCGGCGCCGCACTGGCGCTCGCCTCGGTGTTGCCGCCGTCTCCCCCGGGCGCGCTGCAGGCGGCGGCCGCGAGGAGCCCGGTGAGAGTCAGGGCGGCGAGCCACGGTCGACGGATGGATCTGTAAGCCACGTCAGGCCTCCAGGGAAGGAAGAGCGGGGAACACGCCGCGCTCGCGTAACAAGCACGAAACCGCATCGCGCGATACGCTGTCAAGCGTTTCTATAAAAGCACTTTTATCAACGACGACGACCGACCCACGCCGGTATCGCACCAGCGTGTTCAGGTCGTGGAGCGCTCGATCACCTGGACGTCGAGCACCGTCGTCGACCGGACGCGCGAGCCGTCGACGTGCCCGAGGAGGATGTTCAGCGCCGCACGGCCCGACTCCTCGAACGGCTGGCGGACGGTGGTCAGGTCGGCCGCGGTCGCGCTCTCGCCGTCGTCGAAGCCCATCACGGCCACGTCCGCCGGGACGCGCAGCCCTCGGTCGCGCGCGGCCAGGAGCACCCCGACCGCGAGCAGGTCGTGGTGGGCCATCACGGCGGTCGGCCGGTTCGCGGCCCCCAGCAGGGCGGACGCCGCCCGCCGGGCGCCGTCGACCGAGTTCTCGCTGGTCGCCACCACGACCTCGCCGCCGGCCGCGGTCAGCACCTGCTCGAAGCCGGCCAGCCGCTTGATCGCCTGCGACTCGTAGTCCGAGGCCTGGGCCTCCAGCAGGTACCCGACGCGGCGGTGCCCCCGGTCGCGCAGGTGCGCCGCGGCCAGCCGGCCCCCCTCGTTGTCGTCGACCATGACCCGGCTGAACAGGGCGCTGCCGGCGTCGACCACCACCGTCGCCAGCCGCCGCTCGCGCAGCCGCTCGGCGATCGCGTCCTCGATCGGCAGGCCCATCACGATCAGCCCGTCCAGCCTCCCGTGGATCGGCATGCTCGCCAGGACCGGCGACGACGCCGACGCGGCCGACTCGTGGTCGAACACGACGACGTCGATCTCCAGTTCGGCCGCGGCCGACAGCACCCCGGCCAACCGGCGCAGGTACGACCCGTACGCGGTGAACGGGGCCATCACGCCGATCCGCCCGGTGGTCCGCCGCGCGAGGCTGACCGCCTGCGCCTTCGGCACGAAGCCGAGCTCGTCGGCGGCGGCGAGCACGCGGGCCCGGGTGGCCGGGCTGACCCGGTCGGGTTTGTTCAGCACGTTCGAGACCGTCGAGATGCTGACCTGCGCGCGCTCGGCGACCTCGTAGATTGTGACCCGGTGGTCCGCCCCCAACGTCGCCTCGCTTACCGCCGGTCGTGTCCCTAGAAGTGTTTTATCAGAAGCACTCTATAGGTGGCGAACACCACCGTTCGGCAGGAACCTCGCCAACCACTGCGGCAGCCACCACACCGCCCGGCCGAACAGCGACAACACCGCCGGGCCGAGCGTCATCCGGATGAGCAGCGCGTCGACCGCGACGCCGACCGCGAGGCCGAAGCCCAGCGTCCGGATGATGCCGTCGTCGGACGGGACGAAGCTCGCGAAGATGCTGATCATGATCAGGGCGGCGGCGGTGACGACCCGGGCGCTGTACCCCGTCCCGGTGACGACCGCGTCGTCCGGCGGGGCGCCGCGCAGGTGCTCCTCGCGGACGCGGGTGACGAGGAAGACCTCGTAATCCATGGCCAGGCCGAACAGGACCCCGACCAGGAAGATCGGGAGGAAGCTGTCGAGCGGGCTCGGGAAGACCAGCACCAGCGCCCCGAACGACGCGGCCACCGACATCAGGAAGCCCAGGACCGCCTTGATCGGGATCAGGATGCTGCGCAGCATCACGGTCAGCAGCACGAACGCGAGCCCGAGGACGATCGCCAGGTACGGCCGGAGCGCCCGGTTGACCTTCTCGGACACGTCGATGTCGATCGCGGTCCGGCCGGTCACCGCCAGCGTCGCTCCGCCGGAGGCCGCGCTGAGCCCGGCCCGGTCGGCCCGGATCGCGTGCACGAGATCCCTGGTCGCGTCGCTGGTCGGCGCGGTCGCCGGGACGACGGAGAACATCGCGGTGTCCCCGGCCCGGTTCGCGGTGGGCGGCGTGGCCACCACGACCCCCTCCAGACCGGCGACGAACCGGTGCGCCCGCGCGCTCGGGGCGGCGACGTCGGCGCCCTGGACCACGACGAGCAGCGGCCCGTTGACCCCGGGGCCGAACGCCGCGGCGAGCTGGTCGTATGCGGCGCGCTGGGTGGAGCCGGCCGGGGCGCTCCCGGCATCGGGCAGCGCCGTGCGCAGGTCGAGAGCCGGTACCGCGAGGAGCCCGACCACGACGGCGCAGCCCAGCGATGCGACGACGCGGTGCCCGACCACCGAGCGCGTCCACCGTTCGCCCCGCCCGCCGGCCCCGGCCCGGGGCCCGATCCGGCGGCCGGCGACGCCGAACAGCGCCGGCAGCAACGTCAGGCTGAGCACGACCGCGACGGCGACCGTGCCGGCCGCGGCGACGCCCATCGCGGCCAGCAGCGGGATGCCCACCACGGCGAGCGCGGCGAGCGCGATGACGACCGTCAGACCGGCGAACACGACCGCGGTACCGGCCGACCCCACCGCCCGGCCGGCGGCCTCCTCGCCGTCGCGGCCGGCCGCGAGCTCGTGCCGGTAGCGCGAGAGCAGGAACAGCGCGTAGTCGATTCCGACGGCCAGGCCCAGCATGGTGGCCAGGGCCGCGGTGTTCGAGGGCAGGTCGAGGAAGCCGGTGGCGATCGAGATGCCGAGCGTGCCGGCGACGACGCCGACGATCGCGGTCAGCAGCGGCAGCCCGGCGGCGACCACCGACCGGAACGTGACGAGCAGGATCACGGCGGCAACGGCGAGACCGAGCAGTTCGGTGCCGCTCGACGCCTCCTCGGTCTCGGTGACCTCGCCGGCGTACTCGACGTCCAGGCCCGCTCGCCGCGCGGTGTCGCCGGCCTCGCGGAGCGCGGCCCGGGAGTCCGCGCCCACGTCGGTGGCGGGCCCGGGGTAGGTGACGGTGGCGTACGCGGTCCGCCCGTCCGGGGCCACCGTCCCGGCCTGGTACGGATCGCTGACCTCCGCGACCTGGGGCGCGTCGCGCAGGGCGGCGACCGCGGCACGCACCGCCGACTGCCGGTCGGGGCCGGTCAGCGCCGCGCCGCCGGGCGCGGTGAAGACCACCCGGGCCGAGGTGCTCTCACCGAACTCCTCGTCGACGACGTCCAGCGCCCGCCACGACTCGGTGCCGGGCAGCGACACGGCGTCGTCGGTGGGGCCGGACAGGGTGGCCGCGCCGACGCCGAGCACGACGAGCACGGCGGCCCAGACGGCCAAAGTCAGTCGGCGGCGGCGGAAGCACGCCCGCCCCAGCCGGTACAACACGCTCTCCACGGGAGTCCTCCTTCGACCGCGGCCCCGATCGGGGTCGCTACACGGTCGCGGGAAGCGCCCACGGTGTCGTCCGGTCAGCGCAGGCCGTCGCGTACTGCGAACGCGGTATCCCGGCGCGGCCCCGTACTGCGTGAACAGGTCGAGGGAACGGGCCGGCCGCTCTACCGTCGTCGCATGTCCCTCGACCGGTACCGCGGCCCGCTCAGCGACGTCGTGATGACGGTGGCGGGCGTGCTGACCGTGCTGTTCGTCGGGTACCACTCGGTGCGACCGGCGACGATGGCGCTCTCCGTGGTCTGCGCCCTCCCGCTCCTGGCCCGGCGCCGCTACCCGGTGCCCGCGCTGCTGGCCGCGATCGTGATCGGCGTCTCGGTGATCGCGGTGGGGCGTCCCCCGGACGGGTTCTTCGTCGTCGCGGGGATGTTCACGTACTCGGCCGCGGTGTGGAGCGCGCACCGGCGTCCGTGGAGCTACGCGCTACTGGTCTGGGGTTCGATGATGGTGGCCGGTTCGGTGGTCTACACCACCGACTGGTGGACGACCGACCAGCTGACCACGTTCTCGTTCGTCTTCGGCGGCGCCGCGATCGGCGACTCGATCCGGATGCGCCGCGCGTACGTCGCCGAGGTCACCGAGCGGGCGCGGCAGGCCGAGCTGAACCGCGAGGAGGAGGCGCGCCGCCGGGTCATCGACGAGCGCCTGCGCATCGCCCGGGAACTGCACGACGTCGTCGCCCACCACATCACGGTGATCAGCGTGCACGCCGGCGCGGCCGGCCACGCGCTCCGCGACGAGCCCGACCGGGTGTGGCCCGTGCTCGAGCACATCCGCACCGCGGCCGACACCGTCCTGGAGGAGATCAAGTCGGTGGTCAGCGTCCTGCGTGACCCGGACGAGATCAGCAGCACCGAACCCGCGCCCGGCCTGGACCGCCTCCCGGAGCTGCTGGCCGGTCTGCGTACCGCGGGGCTCGGCGTCCGCTTCCACGAGCACGGTACGGCCCGGCCGCTGCCGGCCATCGTCAGCCTGGCCGCGTACCGGATCGTGCAGGAGGCGCTGACCAACGCCCACCGGCACGGCGAGGGAGAGGCGACGCTGGAGGTCGGCTACCGCGCCGATACCGTGAGCATCGAGGTCACCAGCCGGATGGCCCGGCCGGACGAACGCCGCTCCGGCTCCGGTCTCGGGCTGATCGGCATGCGGGAGCGGGCCGAGGCCGCCGACGGGACGATCACGATCGGCCCGCTCGCCGACGGCCGCTACCGGGTGCGGGCCGAATTACCGGCCGGCCGCGTTCTCGAAGGGATGACGTGAGTATCCGGGTCCTGCTCGCCGACGACCAGGCGCTCATCCGGGCCGGCTTCGCGATGATCATCGGGACGGCGCCGGACCTGGAGGTGGTGGGCGAGGCGGCCGACGGCAACGAGGCACTCGAGCTCTGTCACCGCACCCGGGTCGACGTCGTGCTGATGGACATCCGGATGCCGCACCTGGACGGCATCGAGGCCACCCGCCGGATCGGCGCCGACCCCCGGCTGGCCGGGGTGCGCGTGCTCGTCCTCACCACGTTCGACGACGACGACAACGTGCTGCGTGCCCTCCGGGCCGGCGCGAGCGGCTTCCTCGGCAAGAACGTCGCGCCGGGCGACCTGGTGCAGGCCATCCGGGTCGTCGCCGGCGGGGAGGCCCTGCTCTCGCCGCGGGCCACCAGCGGGTTGATCAGCCGGCTGATCCGGTACGTGGAGCCGCCGGTGGACCCGCTCCCCGAACTCGCACTCGTCACCGCGCGGGAGAAGGAGATCCTGCTTCTGGTCGCGCACGGACTGTCCAACGACGAGATCGCCGGCCGCCTGCACCTGTCCACGCTGACCGTGAAGACGCACATCAACCGCACGATGATCAAGCTGCGGGCCCGCGACCGGGCGCAGCTCGTCGTCTTCGCCTACCAGCACCAGCTGGTCACGCCGGGAGATGCCCTACCTGACCGGTGAGGTCGGCCGCCAACTCGGGAACCATCGGCCCGGACGTCGTCAGGTGGTGATCGACGAGCGGCGCGAGGCCCGGGGCGTAGCGCGACAGGATGTGCTGGAAGCGGACCTGCGCCAGCGGCCCGAGCGAGTCGTAGACGCTCGAGAACACCTCGCGGGCGCGGTGCCGCGGCCATCCCGACGGCAGCACCTGGCTGGGCAGACCGGGGTCGAGACCGGGGAACGAACGCCACACGTCCATCACCGCGGTGCGCTCCACCAGCGCCTCGCTCGACCGGATGTCGCCGTCCAGGATGCGCTGGTAGAGCGGCTCGAAGCGGTCGATGAAGTCCTGGTACACCGCGCTCAGGTGGTCGAGGTCCCAGGCCGAGAGCGGGTGCCGCCCGGCGTCCTCGCCGACCGCGTCGAGGCTCGTCGCGCGGAACACGCTCGCGTCGCGGATGCCGCACTCGCGCACGACGGCCTTGGCGTCCGCCCCGGACGCGTCGCCACCGGCCGACACCCACACCCCGTCGTAGAGGCAGGCGAACCCGAGCCAGCGCAGGCGGGTGCGCAGCGTGTGGCGGACGTCGCGCTGGTCCTCCGGGATCGAGAACGCCACGACCAGCCAGGTGCCGTCCCACTCGGCCTGATCGTCGGTGCCGAACGAGAGGATGCGCGCCCCGCCCTCGACGATCGTCTGGCGGGTCGTGGGCGCCAGGCCGTAGTAGGTGTGGCGGCCGACCTTCGAGGCCGACAGCAGGTTGCGCCGCCGGAGCCGGCTCAGCGCCGCGCGGGCCGACGCCGCGGAGATGCCGAACTCCTCGGCCAGCGCGACCAGCCCGGCCGAGGGCAGGTGCTCGCTGCGGGCCCACCAGTAGTCGCCGAACAGCGTGACGAACAGGTGCTGCGGGTTGGGGCCACCCTGGGCCCGGGGCAACCGGAAGCCGCCGTCGATCTCCTCGGCCGTCACGAGGCGAGCCCGTCCAGCCAGCGCTCGATCCGGCCGTTGACCTCGTCGGCGTCGTAGGCGCGGGCGTCGGCGTTCTCCAGCTCGATCTCCAGCACCGGGAAGCCGGCGTCGCGCAGGCACCGGCTCGTCGCCCAGGCGTTGCTCGAGTCGGCGCTGACCAGGTGCACGACCCCGTGGACGCCGTGCGACCGCGCCTCCTTCGTGTACCACTCCCCGCTCCACGGCGGCGTGTACATCTGGTCGTGGAACGCGCAGAACCGGGCGGCCAGCGCGCGCAGCGGATCGTCGCCGTAGCGGGCGTAGGCGTCGGCCGCGAGCGCCAGGTACATCGACCAGACGAAGACGGCCCCGTGGGAGCGCTCGAACCGGCGGTAGAAGTCCATGTCGTGCCAGAGGCCGCGGCCGATCCACATCAGACGCAGCCGCTCCGGCTCGGCCGCCGCACCGGCGCCGGCCTCGACCCGCTCGCGCACCTCGGAGTAGAGCCGCTCGGCCGCGTCCACGGCCCACTGCGTGCCCCGGTGCCACTGCGGGATCATCACGCTGGGGATGACGTCGCTGACCCGGACCGGGCACGGCCGGGCGCTCGCGAGCAGGTCGCGGGTGCGGCGGTTCCACTCGGCCTGCTCGTTGGACAGCCGCATGACCTCGCGCAGCCGGGACTGGCGCAGGGTGCGCCCGGTCAGCGTCTCGACGTGCCGGATCAGGCCGAGCAGTTCCTCGCTCATCAGGTCGATCCGGGCCGGGCCGATCGCCTGTTCCCAGCGGTCGGGCATCAGCTCCCACCAGTTGACCGGAACCTCCGGCTCGGCGGCGCTCTCGAACGCGTAGTACGGCACCCCGAGCTCGGACTCCCAGGCTCCGAAGACCTTGTGCAGGACGTCGCCCGAGGTCTCCGCGACGACCAGCGACGGGCGCGGCAACCCGCCCCAGGGGCCGCCGTCGGCGTCCGGGCCGAGCAGGCCGGCCAGCGCCAGCGAGTTGTACTGCTCGCTGGTGTCGGGGAAGCCGAGGCCACGCAGGCGGCTCAGGTAGGCACCGGAGAGCCGCTTGGCCCCGATGATCGAGGCCCACCACTGGTTGACGACGTAGGGAACGTCCATCGCGCGGAAGATCTCCTGCGGCGCGTCGGCGTTCGCGAGCACGATCGGCTCGCCGTCGGCGGCCCGGCGCTGGACGTCGGCGAACCAGGACCGCTGGTGGTCCAGCGCGGCCCGGGCCGAGGCGGGACGATCGGTCATCGCGGACCCCCTCCGTCTTTCAGTTCCGCCCGCACGGCCGCCAGGTCGACCGTGCCGTACTCCTGCCCGGCGACGAGCGCGGCCGGTACCGGCACGGCCGCGGCCAGCGCGCGGAAATCCCACAGTGGAGCGTCGTCGTGCGTGCGGGCGTAACTGAGCACGCCCTCGGCTCCGGTCCTGGCCACCGCGGCCGGGGCGGCCTCGGAGACGGTCCGGCCCTGGTACCACTCGGCCAGGCCCTCCAGCGTCGGCGGCGTCAGCGGGGGTTCGCCCGCGCCGTCGCCCCAGCTGTGGTCCTCGCCGACGATCAGCCAGCCGTCGTCCTCGAGGCTGCGGTAGACCCCGGGCTCGTCGTGCGCGCTTCCGGTGAGCAGCAGCGGGACGCCGGGCCGCGGCGCGCGCCCGGCCAGCTCGGCCAGCGCGGCGCGCAGTAGCGGCAGGTACTCGCCGGCCGGCAGCGTGCTGCCCGCACCGACGAGCGTGAGCGCCTCGACGCCGGTCAGCGCCCGGCGGCCGGGGGCGCGCAGGGTCGCCAGCACGCGCCGGGCCGAGCGGATCTCCTCGTGGGTCGCGACCGCGGCGGCCAGCGCGTCGGCGTCGATCGTGGCGCCGGCGAACCGCTCGAGGCGGCTGCGGAGCTCGCGCAGCCGGACCAGGTTGTACGTCGCGGTGCTGCGGTGCGGCAGGTGCAGGACGTCGACCAGCCAGGTCGGCGGGAGCTGCGGCTCGAGCCCGAGCCGGCGGAGCTCACGCAGGGCGTAGAACAGCTGCAGCGACGCTTCGCTGTCGTGCGAGACGAGCAGCAGGTCGAGCGGGTGCGCCTCGTCGAGCAGCCCGGCGAGGATGCTCAGCGTGGCCGGGTCGACGCCGGCGCCCAGGTACTCGCGCGCGTGGCCGAGCGGACGCCCCGGGCGGCCGGACAACCGCACCGGCAGCGCACCGGCCGCGGTGACCAGCTCGACCGGGGTGTCGGCCCCGACGTAGCCGACCACGGTCCCGCCGTCCGCGCGCCAGGCCCGGGCGCGCGCGAACCGGTCGGTGTAGGCCGTGTCGAGGGTGTCGAGCACGGTCACAGCGCGCCGCTCTCCCGGAGGCCGGTGATCCGGTCGCCGTCGTAGCCGAGCAGCTCACGCAGGATGTCGTCGGTGTGCTCGCCCAGGCGGGGGGCAGGCAGATCGAAGCCGGCCGCCGACTCGGAGAACCGGATCGGCAGGCCGGGCCCGGACACCGTGCCGGTGGGGCCGTACGCCGGGTGCTCGAGGTCGACGACCTCGCCGCGCTGCCGCACCAGCCCGTCGTGGATCGCCTCGGCCGGTGCCCGCACCGGCGCCGCCGGGACGCCGTGCTCGGCCAGCACCGCCACGATCTCGTCCCTGGTGCGCGTGCCGGTCCACTCGTCGAGCCGCGCGTGCAGTTCGGTGGAGTTCCCCACCCGCTGGTCGCGGGTGCGGAAGCGGGGATCCTCGGCGAGTTCGGGCGTTCCCATCGCGCGGAACACCCCGGCGGCGAACGTGTCGGTGGGCGCGCAGAGCGCCACCCAGCCGTCCTTGGCCGGGAACATGCCGAACGGAGCCAGGCGCGGCAGCGTGCGGCCGGTGCGCGTCGGCGCCCCCAGCAGCTCGAACGCGTCGAACGGCTCGATCGAGAGCAGCGACGTCAGCGCGCCGAGCATCGAGACGTCGACCTGCTGGCCGACCCCGCTCTGCTCGACCTCGACGATCGCCGACAGGACGCCGATCACCGCGAACAGCGGGGCCAGCAGGTCGGCGATCGGCAGGCCGACCCGGACCGGGTCGCTGTCGGGCTCACCGGAGGTGTACATCACGCCGCTGAGCGCCTGGATGATCGAGTCCATGGCCTTGCCCGAGCCCGGTGCGCCCTGCGCCCCGAAGCCGCTGATCGCCGCGTAGATGATCGACGCGTTGACCTCGCGGCACGCGGAGTAGCCGATGCCGAGCCGGTCGGCGGTGCCGGCCGCGTAGTTCTCGACGACGACGTCGGCGTGCCGGACGAGGTCGAGGAACACCTCGCGGGCCGCCGGCTGCTTGAGGTTGAGCGTGATGCTCTGCTTGTTGCGGGCCCGGCCGATCAGCGAGACCGACATGTCCTCGGCGCTCCCCCGGTCCATTCGGAGCCCGTCCGCGCCCAGGTAGGGGGCGTTGTTGCGTGAGCTGTCGCCGCCGGTCGCCGGGTTCTCGATCTTGATCACGGTCGCGCCCAGCCCGGCCAGCAGCAGCGTGGCGTAGGGGCCGGCCAGCGCCGTGGTGAGGTCGAGCACGATCCGTCCGCGCAGTGGTTTGTCGCCCGCGATCACCGCGTCGCCTCCAGTTCGTCGAGGAAGACCGCGATCTCCCGCACCAGCCGCTCCGGACGCTCCTCGGCGACGAAGTGGCCCTCGTCCTCGAAGAGGACGGCCTTGGCCCGCGGGACGCTGCGCGCCGCGCGCAGCGTCGACTCGGGCGAGATCACGCCGTCGCGCATCCCGGCGAGGATGAGCACCGGCAGGTCGATGCCGCGCAGGATCGCGGCCACGGCGTCGTTGGTCGTCGCCTCCGGGAACGGCATGCCCTGGTTGATCCGGGCCTCGTCGTCGGTGAAGCTCTCCTGCCTGCGGAGGATCGCGGCGATCGTCCGGTCCCGGATCGCGGCGCGCCCGGGGGTGTCGGTCTCCCCGCCGAGGCGGCGGAACTGCCGTTCGATCTCCGCGAGGTTCCCCCGGTTCTCGATCACCGAGCGGCGTCCGGCCGAGGACGACGTGTCGCCGTTCCGGTCGTGCGGGGTGCCCACCACCGAGATCAGCGCGCGCAGCCGTTCCGGGGCCCGGCGGGCCAGGTGCCAGCCGATCCCGGCGCCGTGCGACACGCCGGTGTAGACGAACCGCTCGGCGCCGACGTGGTCGGCCAGCGCCAGCACGTCGTCGCCCCACTGGTCGAGCCAGCCCTGCTCCGGCGGCTGCGACTGGTGGTCCGAGCGGCCGAAACCGCGGGCCTGCAGCGCGAACACCCGCGCGCCGATCGGGGGGTCGGCGAGCACCGCGGGGTAGCCGCTGAAGCCCATCGCGCACGAGAGGACGACGTCCGTGCCGGTTCCGTGCTCGTCGTACCAGAGCTTCGTTCCGGACACATCAAGGTAGGGCACGGGGGCACTCCAGGAATTGAGCGGTGGCGGTGGCGAGCAGCGTCTCGGTGTCCTCCCAGCGGAGGAACCCGTCCTCGACGAGCGCGCGGCACCGGGCGGCGTACCGGGCGAGGTAGTCCTCGGCCGACGCGTACCGGCCGGCCAGGACCGGCGGATCGAGCGGGACCAGGTGACCGCGGAGCCAGGCCATCAGCTGCGGATCGGCGACCGGGGACCAGGGCGAGGGCGTGACCTCGGTGACCGCCGGTGTGCTGTGCGGGACGTAGCGGGCCAGCGGCTCGTCGATCCACGGTGTCCGGACGCCGCCGAGCACGTTGCCCTCGGCGTCCCGGGCCGGCCGGTGGTCGTCGTCGTAGGTGAACCGGTCGGCGTGCGGCGGCGCGACGCCGTCGCGGACCCAGTCGTCGAGCCGCGCGAACACCGCCCGGGCGATCAGGTCGAGCCGGGCGTTGGAGGGTCGCTCCACGATCGGGATCGCCGCGGTGCCGCCCGGCCGCGGTCCCAGCGCGTCGTGCGCGGTGCCCGCGACCTGGTAGAGCCGGTACCGGTCGCCGTCGGGCCGGAGGTGGGGTTCGTGCGTCTCGGACTCCAGCTCGCTGAGCAGCTCCACGACCGGGACATCGTGGTCGGCGATGGTCCGGCGCGGATCGTCGGCCGGCACCTCCCACTCGTCGGAGAGCCCCGGGTAGCCCGACGCCCCGGCCCCGCCGGACGAGATGCCGATCACGTACCCGTCGAAGACCGGTGCACCACCGGCGAGTCGCCGGCGCGCGTGGAAGCCGTCGCCGAGGAAGACCCGGCCGAAGCTCCCGGTCATCGACCAGCCCGAGAGGTAGGTACGGGCCCGCGCGCCCCAGCCCTCGCCCCGGAGCGCCTCGGCGACGTCCGCGACGATCTCGTACCGGAGGTTGGCCGCCGGGATCGACAGCTCGCCGTAGCGCTCCGCGTCCACGTCGGTGCGCAGCCACTCGGCCAGGCGGAAGTCCTGGGTGACGCCGGCCCACGCGCCGCCGGTGCGCAGGATCCAGCCGTGCAGGGCCTGCCAGGTCAGCGCCGCGTCGTACTCGGGGTGCAGCGGCTCGACCTGGAGCACGCCGTTGAACCGGTCGTCGTCGGCCGGGCGGCGCAGCACGAACCGGGTCGTGTAGGGCACGTCCCGGCGCCGGAGCTCGGCCCGGCCGGACGCGTCGTATCCCCATTCGTCGGCGACGCCGCGGACCAGGTACTCCTCCTCGCGGTAGCCGGCGGCCGCGAGACCCAGCGCCGGGCCGGCGCCGGGGGGTCCGGCCGGGAGCAGCTCCAGCGCGGTGACCGTCATGCGACCACCGGCCGGAGGTCGGGCAGCTCGCCGATGCGGTGGCAGGCCGCGACGCTGCCTCCCGCGGTCGCCCGGAGCGCCGGACGCTCCTGCGCGCAGCGCTCGACCGCGAACGGGCAGCGGTGCCGGAACGCGCAGCTCTCCCCCAGCGCATCGGCGCGCGCGGGCGTGCCCCGGTAGGCCTCGCGGGCGGCACGGCGCTCCCGCTGGAGCACCGGGTCGGGCACCGGCGACGCGGCCAGCAGCGCGCGGGTGTACGGATGTTCCGGGCTGCGGTGGATCGCCGCCGCCGGACCGGACTCCATCACCCGGCCGCGGTAGAGCACGACCACGGTGTCCGCGAGGTGCTCGACGACCTGCAGGTCGTGGGAGATGAACAGGTAGCTGATCCCGCGCTCGGCCCGGATGTCGCCGAGCAGGTTGAGCACCTGCGCCTGGATCGACAGGTCGAGCGCGCTGACCGCCTCGTCGCAGACCACGAGCCGCGGGTCGACGATCAGCGCCCGGGCGATCGCGATGCGTTGACGCTGCCCGCCGGAGAACTGGGCCGGGTACCGCGCGGCGGCGGTCCCGCCCAGCCCGACGCGCTCGAGCATCGCGGCGACCCGGTCGCGCACCTCCCCCGGCCCGGCCTTCCGGCGTTCCCGGTCGAGCTGCGCCAGCAGGGGCTCGGCGACGGTGTAGCCCACCGTCTTGCTGGGGTCGAGCGAGCTGGTGGGGTCCTGGAACACCGCCTGGATGTCGGTGACCGGCTTGCGGCGGCGCACCCGCTCGGGGTCCAGCGCCACCCCGTCGAAACTGATCGTGCCCGCGGAGACCGGAGCGATACCGAGGATCGCCTTGGCGATCGTCGACTTGCCCGACCCCGACTCGCCGACGAGGCCGAGCGTCTCGCCCGGCCGGACCGCGAGGTCGACCGCGTCGACGGCCCGGAACGTGCGCCGCCGCGGGGCGGGGTAGTCCACCTGGAGCTGCTCGACGCGGAGCAGGTGTTCGGTGCTCACCGGGTGGCCTCCTGTTCGAGCAGCACGGGGATCCGGATGCACCGGGAGTGATGGTCGGCGCCGACGTCGACGAGCGGGATCGCCTCGGCCCGGCAGGCCGGCTCGACCAGCTCGCACCGGTTGGCGAACCGGCAGCCGGTCGGCCAGTCCTCCGGCGCCGGCACCGTGCCGGGGATGGCGCGGATCGGCTGCCCGATCCCGGCCTTCTCCGGGCTGGAGGCCAGCAGCGCGGCCGCGTAGGGGTGCGCGGGCGCGGCGAACAGCGCGTCGACCGCCGCCTGCTCGACGACCTGCCCGGCGTAGAGCACCAGCACCTTGGAGCACATGTCGGCGATGACGCCCAGGTTGTGGCTGACCAGCAGCACCGCCATCCCGTTCTCCTGCTGGAGCCGGCGCAGCAGGTCGAGGATCTCGGCCTGCACCGTGACGTCGAGCGCGGTGGTGGGTTCGTCGGCGATCAACAGCCGGGGCCCACCGGCCAGCGCCATCGCGATCGCGACGCGCTGGGCCATGCCGCCGGAGATCTGGTGCGGGTAGCGGCGCGCGACGTCGGCCGCGTCCGGGATCTCCACCATCGTGAGCAGCTCGACCACCCGGTCGCGCACGGCTCGGCCACGCCGGCCCTCCACCGTGCGCACGACCTCGCCGACGAGCGACCCGATCCGGAACGAGGGGTCCAGCGCCCCCATCGGCTCCTGCGAGATCATCGCGATCTGGCGCCCGCGGACCGCGCGGTAGGCGGCCTCGTCGAGCTCGGCCAGGTCCGTGCCGTCGAACACGACGTGGCCCGACTCGACCAGGCAGTTGGTGGGCAGCAGGCCGATCAGGGCCCGCGCGGTCATGCTCTTGCCGCTGCCGGATTCCCCGACGAGGCCGACCACCTCACCGGCGGCGATCTCGAACGTCACGTCGTCGAGCAACCGGAGCGGCGTGTCCCCGCCGACGGCGACCGACAGCCCCTGCACCGAGAGCAGAGCGTCGGAGGGCGCCGCGGCGTTCCCGGTGCGACCGGCCCGGCGCGTGGCCCGACCGGCGCCGGCCGCCGACTGCCGCTCGGAGGTCGCGTCGCGCACGACGTCGCCCAGCACGCCGAAGGCCAGCACGGTGAGCGCGATGACGGTCCCCGGCGGCACCAGCATCCAGGGGGCCTGGCTGAACACCGACGCGGCCTCGGCGACCATTCCGCCCCAGGTGGGCTCGGGCGGCTGCGGCCCCAGGCCGAGGAACGTGAGGCCGGTCTGCACGCCCAGCGCGATCGCCGCGAAGAGCGAGGTCTGGACGATGATCACGCCGCGGCAGCGTCCCAGGACGTGGCGCAGCATCACCTGCACCCGGGACAGGCCCATCAGCTCGGCCGCGGTCACGTACAGCTCTTCCCGGGCCACCAGCGCGGCGCCGCGGACCAGGCGCATCAGCCCGCCGGAGCTCAGCACGCCCAGCGCGATCATGGCCACCGGCAGGCTGTTGCCGAAGATCGCCAGCACGGCCAGCAGGATCATGATCGCCGGGATCGACATCAGCAGCTCGGCCAGGCGCATCAGCGCGCGGTCGACCAGGCCGCCGAAGTAACCGGCGACCAGGCCGGCGGGGACCGCGACCAGCAGGTGGGCCACCACCGCCTCGACGACGCCGAGCAGCGACGACCGGCCGCCGAACAGGATCCGGCTCAGCAGGTCCCGGCCGAGCACGTCGGTGCCGAGCCAGTAGGTGCCGGACGGGAGCCCGCGGACCGCGTCGATGTGCTGATCGAGCGGGCCGAACCGGGTCAGCAGCGGCGCGCACACGCACGCGGCCGTCAGCACCGCGAGGAACACGACCGCGACGGCCCCGCGCGGGGTCCGCAGGACGGCGCGGACCAGCCCGCCGCGGACGGGACGGGACTCGACTCCGGTACTCATGAGGCCCGCACCTTCGGGTTGAGGAAGCCGTACGCCACGTCGACGAGCACGTTCACGACGATCACCAGCACGGTGAAGTACACGCCGAGCCCGAGGATCACCGGCAGGTCGTGGTCGAGCGTCGACTGCGTGGCCAGGCTGCCCAGGCCGGGCAGGACGAAGACGCTCTCGATGAAGACCGAACCGCCGACCATGCCCACCGCCACCACACCCATCGCGGTGACGATCGGGATCGCGGCGTTGCGGAGCACGTGGACGAAGATGATGCGCCGCTCGGACACGCCGTTGGCCCGCAGCACCCGGACGTACTCGGCGTCGAGCGTGTCGAGCACCGAGTCGCGGGTCTGCTTGCCGATGATCGCGATGCCCAGCAGGCTCAGCGCGGCCACTGGCATCGCCAGCGAACTGATCCACTCCGACGGTGACGCGGAGAGCGGCACGTACCCGGTGGCCGGGAAGAGCCGGAACTGCACGGCGAACAGCGAGACCAGCACGATCGCGATCCAGAAGTTCGGCAGCGCCAGCCCGATCAGCGACAGGACGTCGACCACGCGGCCGAGCACCCCGCCGCGGACGGCGCTGACCAGCCCGAGCGCCACGCCGATCACCGTGCTCACGACCAGGGCCGTGAGCACCAGCGACAGCGTGACGCCGAGCCGGGTGTTCAGCGTCGTCCAGACGTCCTGGCCACTCAGGATCGAGGTGCCGAAGTCACCGTGCAGGACTCCCGCCAACCAGCTGCCGTAGCGCTCGTACCAGGGCTGGTCGAGGCCGAGCTGGTTCCGGAGGTAGGCGACGGCCTCCGGCGTCGCCTGTTCGCCGAGGATGGTCCGGGCGGCGTCGCCGGGCACCAGCGACGCGAGCCCGAAGACCAGCACGGAGACGACGAACAGCAGCGGTATCGACAGCGCGAGCCGGTTGGCGAGAAGTCGGAGCATGAGGAGATCCTCAGCCCTTTCGCCAGGCGAGCTCGGGCGTCGGCCCGACCGGCATCGGGTTCGGGTTGCCGACCGAGGCCGAGATGCCCTCCAGCTTCGCGCTGCTGTAGTACACGTTCTCGGTGGCGATCAGCGGGATCAGCCAGGCCAGCTCCTGGAAGCGCTTGGAGGCCTGCTGGTAGAGCCCGGTGCGCTCGGAGCCCTCGGCCGCCGACGCGCGCTGCATGATGCCGTCGAGCTGGGCGTCCTTGTGCCCGAACGGGTTGAACAGCCCGCCGGAGACCTGGCTGTAGTTCTGGAACATGTTCGGCCCGGCGCTGGGCCAGATCGAGGCCGCGTACTTCTTGCTCGTGGCCTCCCCGATGAACGCCGGGACGGTCGTCGAGATGACCTTGAGCGTCACGGTGATCCCGATGGCCTTGAGCGCGTCGGCCACCGCCTGCGAGTAGGTGGTGTTCCGGTCGAGGATCGATTCGGTCAGCACGGTGAGCGGGAAGCCCTTCGCGTACCCGGCCTCGGCCATCAACGACTTGGCCTTCTGCAGGTCGAAGGTGTAGCCGATGCTCTCGTCGTAGCCGTCGGCGCCTTCGATGAGCTGCTGCGTGCTGGGCTTGGTGAAGTCGGCGCCGAACGCCTTGGAGAGCGCGTCGCGGTTGATCGCGTACCCGATCGCCTGCCGCACCCGCGGGTCGGCCAGCGGCTTGCTGATCGTGCCCTCGGTGTCGCCGAGCACCAGTTCCCAGTTGAAGAACGGCGCCTTGACGATGTTCAGGCCGGCCGACTTGGCCGCGTCCGCGGTCGCCGGGCTGCCGGTCGCGTAGTCCACCTGGCCGGTCGTCACCGCGGAGAGCACGGCCTGCGGGTCACCGATGACCCGCACCGAGACCTTGGAGAACCGCTGGGCCTTCGGGTTGAAGTAGGCCGGGTTCTTCGTGTAGCTGTAGCGGCTGCCGGCCACCGACGTCGCGTTGTCGTAGACGTAGGCCCCGGTGCCGTCGCTCTTGGTGAGCAGGCTCTGCGGGTTGGCCACACCGTCCGGGCCGATCAGCACCCCGATGCCGTGGTACTGGTCCATGGTGCCGGCCGCGTCCGGGTTCGGAGACTTGTAGGTGACCTGGACCGTGCGCGGCCCGGTGGCCTCCACCTTGTCGACCGCGCCGGCCGACGGGGTCAGCGGGCCGCCGGCCTTGAGGAAGTACTGCATCGACGCGACCGCGGCCTCGGCGGTCAGCGGCTTGCCGCTGGCGAACTTGACGCCCTCGCGGAGCGTGAGCTCGAAGACCTTGTTGCCGGTGCCGACGTACTTCCAGGATTCCGCGAGGTCCGGCTCCAGCTTGCCCTCGTTGCTCAGGTGGATCAGCGAGTCGTAGGCGAGCGCGGTGTAGACGGTGGAGCCACCGGCACCGGCCAGCGCCGGGTTGAGGCTGATGGGTACGCCCGTGAACTGCAGGTTGAGCTCCGAGGTGTTGCCGCCGCTCGTCGACGACGAACCGGAGGTCGTGCATGCGGCCAGCGTCAGCGCCATCGCGCTGGCCACCGACGCCGCCAACAATCTCGAGCGGTGAAGAGTCGGCATTGATTCTCCAAGACCTGGGGGTTGGGTCCGGGGACCGGGTCAGGCGAACGTAATACATGTGGTGTCACACGACAAGATAACTGTCACACGTTCTCCGATGAATCCTGCTGGCGCCATCGACGGTCCACGGCAATGAGTGCGAGGCTGAGCAGCGAATATCGGGTCAATTAGGGACCGACGGCGCAGCACGAAGCCGAACGAGCGTTATGGATTCTGCAACCCCGCCCGGAGAACACGGGGCTCCGACGTCAGGAAGTCAAGCGGCGGTAGCGACGCAGGCGCCGGAGGCCGGGGGTGTCGGGCCGTTCCGCGGGAGTGGCCGCGACCGCGTCCAGACGCTGCTGCGCGCCCGCCGGATCCAGCTCCATCCCGATCGCGACGAGTTCGCCGACCGGCGGTGGCTCCGGCAGCGGGGCGACGTGGATCAGCGACCCGACGACGTCGACCGCGAAGCCCTGCTCGGCGCGGGAACCGTGTACCCGCACCCGGCCCTTGAGCCGGTAGGCGCCGGTGGGTGGGGCCTCGAGCAGGTCGATCAGCGCGGTCGGCGACACCGGCCGGTCCAGCCGCACCGATGCCGCCCTGGCGTGGTCGTGGTCGTGGTCCTGGTCGTGCCCGGCCCGGCCCGCGTCCTGCTCGCGGATGAGGCGGGCGATCGGGAGCTGGTCGGCCGGGTCCTCGTCGGCGGCGGTGTCGAATACCAGCGCCGGGTCGATCCGGCCGTACCGGGCGGTGACGATCGGCACCTGCGGGTGACGCCGCCGCACCCGCTCCCGGATGCGGGCGAGCACCGCCTCGCGGTCGTCGCCGGGCAGCCGGTCGGCCTTGTTGACGACGACGAGCGTCGCCGCCCCGTACCGCGCGGGGGGCTCCGGCCAGCGGTCCACGGTGCGGAAGTGCTCGACCGCGTCGATCACCTCGACCAGGCCACCCGGCCGGATGCCCTTGGCGCCGCTGAAGCCGATCAGGCGGGCCACCGCGATCGGGTCGGCCGCGCCGCTGGCCTCCACCAGGATCGCGTCGAGGCGGAGGCGGGGCTGCGCGAGGCGGCGGAGCGCGTCGTCGAGGCCCCCGGCATCGGGCAGGCAGCACACGCATCCGCCGGAGATCGCCGCGGCGTCGTCGATCTGACCGGTCACCAGCGCCGCGTCGACGTTCAGTGCCCCGAAGTCGTTGACGACGACCCCGAGCCGCGCGCCCGGCCGGCGCAACAGGTGGTTGAGCAGGCTGGTCTTGCCGGCCCCGAGGAAACCGGTCAACGCGACGACCGGGACCCGCCCTCCACCTCGCATCCTGCGAATCTAGCCGAGCCCGTCCGCCGACGGCCGGACCGCGGCCGGGGCCGGGGCCGGGGCCGGGGCCGGGGCCGGGGGTGTCTCGTCGGTGGCCTGCTTGAAGCGGCCGAGCAGGCGTGCCAGGTCCACCCCGGTGAGGTCGGTGCCCAGCTGGAGGCCCTGCGCGACGTTGCCGGCCACCGACCGGGTCAGCGACGACGCACCGTCGGTGGAGATCACCGTCAGCTTGTCGATCGCGCCGATCGGGCGGCTGGCCGCCTCCACCACCTGCGGCAGCACCCGAGCCAGCAGATCGAGCACGGCCGCCTCCCCGTACCGCGCGAACGCGTCGGCCTTCAGGCGCATCGCCTCGGCGTCGCCCCGGCCGCGGGCGAGCGCGGCGGCCCCCTCGGCCTGCCCTTCCCGCTCGGCCGCCTCGGCCAGCGCGGACCGGCGGGCCCGTTCGCCCTCACCGGTGAGCCGGGCCTGCTCGGCGTCGGCCTGCGCCGCGGCGATCGTGGCCTGCCGCCGGGCGTCGGCCGCGAGCACGTCCGCACTCCGCGCCGCCTCGGCGGCCTGCTCGACCCGGTACCGCTCCGCGTCGGCCGGCCGGCGCACGTCGACGTCGAGCTGACGCTGGGTGAGCTCGGCCTGCCGCTCGGCGACCTTCTGCTGTTCGGCGATGACCACCTGCTCCCGCTCGGCCCGGGCGAGCGGCCCGGCCGCCGCCGAGCGCGCCTGCGCGGCCTCCACCTCCGCGCGGATCAGCGCCTTCTTCAGATCGAGGTCGCGTTCGGCGGTGGCGATGGCCTCCTCGGCGAGCAGCCGCGCCTGCTCGGACGCCTGGGTCGCGGTCGCCTCGGCGACGGCCGCGTCCTTGAGGACCCTGGCGGCCTCCGGGCGGCCCAGGTCCTGCAGGTACGTGCCCTCGGTGGAGATGTCCTGCACCTGGAACGTGTCGAGCACCAGGCCCTGGTTGGTCATCGAGTGTTCGGCCTCCTCGGCGACCGCGCTGGCGAACGCGACCCGGTCACCGATGATCTCCTCGATCGTGAGCCGGCCGACGATCGCCCGCAGCGACCCGGCCAGGACCTCCCGGGTGAACTCGTCGATCTCCTTCTGCTGGTGCAGGAAGCGCTGGGCGGCGGCCCGCACCGCGTCCTCGGTGCCGCCGACCTTGACGATCGCGACCCCGTGCAGGTTCGCCCGGATCCCGTGCTTGCTCACCGCGCCCTGGATGTCGACGGAGATCCGCCGGCTGGAGAGGTCCAGCGACTGTTTGCGCTGGACGACCGGGAGCACGAACACGGAGGCGCCCATCACGACCTTCTGGCCCGACAGGTCGGTGAAGCGGCTGCCCTGCGAGTCGGTCACCGAGCGTCCGCGTCGCCCGGTGATGATGAACGCCTCGTTCGGTCCGGCGACCTTGATGCGGGAGAGCACCAGCAGGACGAGGAGGTAGACGACGAGCACGCCGCCGGCGGTGACGATCAGCAGCTCCATGGAGCCCTCCTTCAGCTCAGGGACAGGAGTGGTTCGACGACGACGCTGGCGTGGCTGGTCGCCTCGACGACGAAGACGTCCGCGCCGAGCGGCAGCGCCTCGTCCGCGCGGGCGTGCAGTTTCACCGGCTGCCCACCCACCCGCACCCGCACCTCGCCGTAGCCCGGCGGCGCGATCGGGGTGACCACCACACCGATCGCTCCGACCAGGTCGGCGCGCCCGGGCGTCGGGTCGGTCGGGATGTCCCGGGCCCACCGCGACGCCCGGATCACCAGGGCCGCGGTGGGCCCGGCGGCGGCCACGCCGATCGCTCCGGCCGCGGCCACCGCGCCGGGTCCGCGGGCGTCGAGCAGCAGGCTCGCACCGGCCGCCGCGAACCCGAACATGCCGACGAACGCGGCGACGGTCGGACCGGACGCGCCGCCCACGCCGGTCGACACCAGGCCGAGCAGGCCCGCGCCCACCAGCCCGAGCAGCAGCAGCCCGGCACCGCACGCGCCGATCAGCACGTACACCGCGGTGGCACCGTCTCCGAGCCCGGCCTCGTGCACGCCGACGCACCGCCTCTGCCGAGTGTGAACAGCTCCCCTGTGGACGAGTGTGCGCCGCGGGGGCGGGCCCGCGTCCATGCCGCACCGGTGCGGCATGGACCGGGCGCCGGACCGCGTGGGATGCTACGAAGCTCCACACTCGACAGGCACTCCTACACTCTCCCGGAACGTCCGCCGACCGGCGGCCCAGCGAGGGCGAGGTGCCATGTCCAGGTTTTCGTCGACCGGGAAGAAACCACGGATCACGAGGCTGTCCGCGGCGGTGGTGCTCGGTGCGCTGTTCGCGGTGGCCGCGTGGGTGAGCCCGGCCGCCGCGATCGGGCTCGGGCAGTGCTGGAACACGACGTACAAGGGCGTCTCCCTGCACGTGTGCGACGCCGATCAGTGGCTGACCACCGGCAACAGCTGGTATTTCGGCAACTCCCGGCTCACCATGCAGACCGACGGGAACCTGGTCATCTACAACCAGCGCACCGGCCGGGCCGCGTGGTCCACCGGCACCCACGGCACCCGGGCCAACCGGATGGACTTCCACGGCAACGGGCGCTTCAACCCGATGATCGTGCGCGACGACCGCACCGGCCAGGTGTACTGGAACTCGTCGCCGAACTCCACCTGCCCGTCGGACAACCGGACCGTGCTCGCCCTGCAGTCGGACTCGAACTTCGTGATGTACTGCTACCAGAACGGCACCTTCGGCCGGGCGATCTGGGCCTCCGGCACCGTGTACTGACCCGGGGTCAGTCGAGTTCCGGTACCGGCCGGGCGCGCAGGGCGGCGTCGAGGCGGGGGTAGACCCGCCGCGCGTTGCCCTCGTAGACCAGCCGGCGGTCGTGCTCGGTGAGCGGCACCGCGTCCACGTACCGGCGGGTGTCGTCGAAGTACCGGCCGGTCTCCCGGTCGATGCCGCGCACCGCGCCGACCGCCTCGGAGCCGAACAGGATGTTGGGCACGTCGATGACGCCGAACAGCAGGTCGATGCCCGGCTGGTGGTAGACGCAGGTGTCGAAGAAGACGTTGCCCAGCACCGACTCCGCCGGGGCCGGCCGGCCGAGCATGTCGGCGAGGCCGCGGAAGCGTCCCCAGTGGTACGGCACCGCTCCCCCGCCGTGCGGGACGACGAACCGCAGGCCCGGCAGGTCCGTGAACAGGTCGCTGGTGAGGAACTGCATGAACGCCGTGGTGTCGGCGTTGAGGTAGTGCGACCCGGTGGCGTGGAAGTTCGGGTTGGTCACCGCCGACACGTGCACCATCGCCGGCACGTCCAGCTCGACCATGGCCTCGTAGAACGGGTACCAGCTGCGGTCGGTCAGCGGCGGCGAGGTCCAGTGGCCGCCGCTCGGATCGGGGTTGAGGTTGCAGCCCACGAAACCCAGCTCCAGCACGCAGCGGCGCAGCTCGGCCACCGAGTTCACGATCGGCACGCCCGGCGACTGGGGCAGCTGGGCCACGCCGGCGAAACGCTCCGGGTACAGGGCGACGACCCGCGCGATCAGGTCGTTGCTGACCCGGGCCCAGCCCGTGCTGACCGTCTCGTCGCCGACGTGGTGGCCCATCGCCGAGGCCCGCGGCGAGAACAGCGTCAGGTCGATCCCGCGTTCGGCCATCAGGCGTAACTGGCTGCCCTCGATCGAGTCGCGGATCTCGTCGTCGGTGATCGTGGGGTACGGAGGTGGACGGCGACCGGTGCCGAAGGCCGCGTGCTGCGCCTCCCGCCAGGAGGTGTGCGCCGCGGGGGCGGTCGTGTAGTGACCGTGGCAGTCGATGATCACCGGCGCCCCCTGCGAACGACGTCGGTGACAATCTAGCTCAGCGGGAACACCGACTGGGCCCACGGCGGCCGGCTCGACGGCTCGACCGACGCCACCCACTTCACCCACCAGAACCCGCGCCGACCCGGCGCCGCGATCCGGGCCGGGAACCCGTGGCCGGGGCTGAGCGGCCGTCCGCCGACCGCGGTCACCAGCCAGACGTCGTCGAGCGTTCCGGCGCCGAACCAGCGGGCGAAGCCGGTCACCGAACGCACCTCGACGCTCCGCCCGGGCTCGACGTCCGCGGCACGCAGCAGCGCGCTCAGCCGCACGCCGTCCCACACCTGGCGGCTGTACCACCCGCTGGTGCAGTCCAGGACCGCGGTGAACCGCTCGTGCGGCAGCGCGAGCACCTCGTCCAGGTCGAACGTGGTGGTCCCGACACGCAGGCGCCACTGCCCGGCGTCGACGCGCTGGATGCCGTCGTTGATCCACGACGTGACCTCGAGCGCCGGCTTCGGCACCGAGCCGGTGAAGCGCCGGCCGGTCGCCGCCCAGGTGTCCCAGGCCGTGGTGGCCACGGCCGCACCGGCGCCGAGGACGGCCAGCCGCAGCAGCGCCCGGCGGTCGGCGTCGGTGCGGCGCGGGCGCACCCAGTGGCCGAGGAAGTGCGCCACCACCGCGGCCACCGCGCCGATCGCGGCCCCGACGTGGATCTGCATCAGCGTCAGCGGACCGACGTACTCGACCCGGCCGGTCGAGTGCAGCAGACCGCTCCCGATCGTGACCAGCACCAGGACGAGCAGGACCAGCGAGAGCGCCTTGACCGGGCGCCGCTGCCGCGGGTTGCGCAGGCCGCGGCGGATCACCACCGACTTCCACGGCGCCAGCAGCAGGATCGCGAGCGCACCGGCCGCGTGCAGCTGGATGAGGTCGAGCGGCCAGTCCACCCCGATCGTGTTGGCGCCCAGCCCGGTGAGCACACCCGCGACGAGCAGCAGGCCGAGGACGAGGTCCACCCGCCGCCCGCCCTGCCGGGCCCGGAAACTCACGCGCATGCGCCGAACGCTAGCTCGCCTCGCACGCACGACAATTTTGTCGTGTATTCTGTTTCGTAGATGGGGAGTACCCGAGGCACCACGCGTTCGCCGTCACTACGGGCCCGGCCGATCCGGGCCCCGGTGAGCCAGCCGCCGCAGCCGGCGGCCCGGGGAGACCGTCGACCACATCGCTGACCGGCCGCGCCGGTCAGCCGGTCGAAAGGGCTCCCCGAGATGACAGTTCCCTGGTGGGCGTGGGTCGCGGTGATGACCGCGGTGGCGGCGATGCTCGCCGTCGACTTGTTCCTGCACCGCGACAATCACGTCGTCAGCTTCCGCGAGGCCGTGATCTGGTCCGGTATCTGGATCGCTGCGGGGATCGCATTCGGCGCCGTGCTGTGGTCGTGGCAGGGCGGCGAGGTCGCCGGCACCTACTACGCCGGTTACCTGATCGAGAAGGCGCTGTCGATCGACAACGTCTTCGTCTTCGCGTTGATCTTCACGTTCTTCTCCGTGCCGGAGACCGTGCAGCACAAGGTGCTGTTCTGGGGCGTCATCGGCGCGCTGGCGTTCCGGCTGGGGTTCATCTTCATCGGCGCGGAGCTGCTCGAGACGTTCTTCTGGACCGCGTACGCATTCGGCGCGTTCCTGGTCTGGACCGGCTACACGATGGCGTTCCGCCACGGCGAGCAGACCCCGCCCGACCGCAACCCGGTCGTCCGCCTGGTGCGCCGTGTCGTGCCGACCGACGCCCGCTACCACGGTGACCGTTTCTTCACCCGGGTCGACGGCAAGCGCGTGGCCACGATGCTCTTCGTCGTGCTCATCGCGGTCGAGGCGTCGGACCTGATCTTCGCGATCGACTCGGTCGCGACCATCCTGGCCATCACGACGAGCGCGTTCATCGTCTGGACCGCCAACGCGTTCGCGATCCTCGGGCTGCGCAGCCTGTACTTCTGCCTCGCCGGACTGCTCCGTCGGTTCGTGCATCTGCACTACGGGCTCGCGCTGCTCCTGGCGTTCGCCGGCGTCAAGCTCATCCTGTCCGAGACCCCGGTCGGCAAGCTGCCGATCCCGGTGACGCTCGGCGTGATCGTGCTGACGATCGGCGCCTCGATCGTCGCCAGCCTCGTCGCGACCCGGCGCGCCGACCCGACGGTCGGACCGCAGTAAGCTCACCCACGGACATCAGCGGTCAGCCGGGGAAGGTCATGCCTGAGTGGACGTTCCTCACCAACCACGCGCACGTCCTGCTGTGCATCGCCCGCGACCCCGGCGTCCGCTTCCGTGACCTCGCCGGCCAGGTCGGCATCACCGAACGCGCGGCCCAGCGCATCGTCGCCGACCTGGCCCGGGCCGGATACCTCACCACCACCCGCGACGGCCGGCGCAACCGCTACAAGCTCGACCCGTCGCTGCCACTGCGCCACCCGCTGGAACAGCAGCACCTGATCGGCGAACTCCTCGACATCCTGCGCGACCCACCGACGACGTCCTGACCGCAATCAGGGCCATATCCGACCTTTGGCCCCATACTGCTGCGCATGACGATCAGTGCGACGAGACCTCACCGGCCGCTGGTCCTGGCTCTGCTGTGTGCACTGACGGGAAGCCTCATGCTGTGGGGAGCGACGTCAGCGACCTCGGCGACGGCCTACGTCCGGGACCAGTCGTCGAGCGGCGCGGCCGCGACGCAGGGCCGGCGCCCGGCGCCGAGGCCGTCGCCGTCTCTGTCCGGTTGGCTGCGTATCCGTACGATCGTCGACCGGTTCGGACCGTGGAGTGGGCACGGTCGCGAAGAAGTCGACCAGGCGTTCCGGACCGACCAGTTCCGCCGCAGCGCCGAAGCAGTTGTGCGGGCCCCTCATCACGGGTCGCCCGCGCCGGGCGGCCCGCCTCGCGCCGACGGCACCGACGACATCTACACGGGTCTGGCCGCGGCCGGCCTCGCCAACTTCCACGGTCGCCCGGAGTACTGGGCGACCGCCGAGCAGCGCTATGCGACGGTCGATCGCGCATCGCTGACGGCGGCACAGCTCCCGGCGTACCAGGTGCTCGAGACCCTCGTGGTCGAACACCGCCTCCGCCGCGGGCCCGAATGAGTACGCGGCGAGCGAGGTCACGCACCTCAGCAGACTCGTCCTCCGTTCCGACGTCGCCGGCCGCCGCGCTGCGGACCACGCTGGCGGTCGTCTCGCCCGTCGCCCTGATCACCGCGTTGCTCTACTACTTCGGGTGGGTCCGGGTCTCCACCCAGGCGCAGGCACTCGGCTACGACGCCACTATCGTCGGTCTCACTGACCAGAGTTACGTCGTCCGCAGCATCGCCGTGCTGTTCTACCCGCTCTTGACGACGATTCTCGCGGCCATCGCCGGATTCGCCGTGCACCGCGCGGTCCTCCGACGCGCGACGCGGTCGAGCCGGTGGCGCGAGCGGACGATATGGTTCGGCACCGCGTTGACCTGGTCCTGGCCGGTCTGGCTCGGGATGTGCGGCGGGTTCCTCGCCGTTCCGGCTCTCCGGCCGGCGGCCGTTCCGGTGACCCTCACCGCGACGTGCCTGAGCGTCCTGTACGGCGGGCTGCTCGTCGGGAGGCTGAGTCGGCGGGAACTCGACAAGGGAATTCGCGGCTGCGTCCTGGCGCTGCTGGCCCTCGCCCTGTTCTGGGACACCGAGCGGCTGGCCCGGGCCTGGGGCGAAGGGGACGCCGGCCTGATCTCCGCCGGGCTGAAACCCGTTCCGGACGTCACCGTCTACAGCACGACGGCGCTGAATCTCACCGGCATCGAACCGTCGACGGTGCCGTCGGGAGCCTACCGCTTCCGCTACCACGGCCTGCGGCTCCTGCACTACACCGCCGATCGGTACGTGCTGACCGGGGCGACGGGCCAGGCCGCTGACCGCGTCTACGTCTTGCGCGATCGACCGGCCGTGCGGTTCGAACTCTCGCGGCCTCCGGGGGCCCGCGCCGGACCGCCGCCGCAAGCCGGAGTCGTGCCGGTCCGGTGAGGCGCGACCCGCCTAGGCCAGGTGGCGGACGACCACGCCGAGCAGGTTCTCGCCGGCGAAGTAGCCGAGCTGGCGCGAGTCGACCCCGTCGGGGTTGTCGGCCGCGACCACCAGGCAGCCCGGCGGCGTGACGTCGTCCGCCGCCGCGCGCACGTGGAACGTGTCGCTGCGCGGCACCGGGTCGCCCGGGAGCGCGACCAGCCGCTTGACCATCCACAGCGGGCTGTCCAGCGGCGGCGTCCCCACCGGGCGGCCGGCGGCCACCACGATCACCTGCCCGACTTCCAGCCCGCCGACGCCGGCCCGGCGCACGAGCAACCGGTCACCCCGGTGGTAGGTGGGCTCCATGCTGACGCCCTTGACCGTCACCACCGCCAGCGTCCGCCGGACGACGCCGACCCCCGCACCGACCAGCAGCACGACGGCGAGCAGCACCGCCGCGGCGATCGTCACGGTGCCGCCACCGGCTCGTCGGCGTACCCGGCGGCCTGCAGCCGGAACAGCCGCGCGTAGACCCCGTCGGCCGCGAGCAGCTGGGCGTGCGTGCCCTCTTCGGCCAGCTCGCCGCCGTCGAGGACGAGGATGCGGTCGGCGTCGCGGAGGGAGCCCATCCGGTGCGAGATCAGCAGGCTGGTCCGGCCGGCCCGGTGTTCGCGCAGCCCGGCGTGGATCCGGTACTCCGCCTCGGCGTCGAGGCCGGCCGACGGCTCGTCGAGGATCATCAGGTCACGGCGGTCACGCAGGAACGCGCGGGCCACCGCGACCCGCTGCCACTGCCCGCCCGAGAGCACGACACCGGTCGACGGGTCCTCCCGGTCGGCTTCGGTGAAGAACATCCGGGAGAGCAGCGTGCGGTACCCGGCGGGCAGACCGGCCAGTTCCGCGTCGACGCCGGCGCGCCGGGCCGCCGCCCGGATCCGCCCCTCGTCGGCCAGGCCGGCCAGGTCGCCGAGGCCGATGTTCTCGGCCGCGGTGAGGTCGTACTCCACGAAGTCCTGGAACACCGCGGTGATCCGCTCCCGCAGTGCGGCCGGGTCGAGCTCACGGAGGTCGACCCCGTCCCAGCGGATCGTGCCGCGGTCCGGGTCGTAGAACCGGCAGAGCAGCTTGATCAGCGTGCTCTTGCCCGACCCGTTCCGTCCGGCCAGCGCGGTCGCCCGGCCCTGCGGGATCGTCAGCGTGACGCCGCGCAGCGCCCACGGCGCGTCCGGGCCGTAGCGGAACCAGACGTCGCGCAGCTCGATCCCGCGGGTCAGCGCCCGCACCGGGGTGGGGTGCGGCGCGACCGGCAGGTCGGACTCGGCGGTCACCACGGCGCGGAAGTGACCGAACATCAGCAGCTGGTGGTGGAGCTGGGCCAGCTGGCTGATCGCTCCGGCCAGCGCGCCCTGCACACCGGCGATCGCCAGCAGGAACAGCGACACGTCCCCGATCGACAGGGTGCCCTGCCGCGCGGCGCGTACGGCCCACACCAGGCCGCCGCCCGCGACGAGCGCGCCGAACAGCGCCAGCCCGCCCTGGGTGACCAGATCCCGGCGGTCGATCCGGCGCCGGGCGTCGTCGGCGGTGCGGCGCTCGGTCAGCATCCGGGTGCGCAGGAACGCCGCGATGCCGAAGAGCCGGATCTCCTTCGCCGCGTCGCTGCTGGTCAGCAGGTTCCGGTAGAACAGCTCGCGCCGCTCGACCGGGCTGATGTCGAATGTCATGTCGGCCCGGGCGCGGGAGAGCCGGAACTCCGCGACGAGCGTGGGGACGGCCGCGACCAGCACGACGAGCGTCATGGCCGGGCTCAGCACCAGCAGCGACCCGACGAACCCCCCGAGGGCCAGCAGCGACCGCGCCGAGGCCAGGCCGCTCCCCACGATCGCGCCGGCGGCCCGTTCCCCCTCACCGGCCAGCTGGAGCCGGTCGAGGAAGCGCGGGTCCTCGAAGCGGCCCAGGCCGACGAAGCCGCCGACGGCGGAGTGCAGCCGCTCCGCGCCGGCCAGGTTCGTCGCCCGCGCCACCTCGGCTTGCAGGTACTGCTCGAGCTGCGGCAGCGTCGCGGTCGCGATCCCGGCCACCGCCAGCGCGACGGCCACCGCGACCAGCTCGCCCAGCGGCGCGGAGGTCGCGACCCGGTCGATCGTGCCGCGGGTGGCCCAGGCCGCGCCGACCGGGGCCGCGGCGCCGACCAGCGCGACGAGCGTCAGCAGTACGACCGGGCGCCGCGCGGACCGCCAGGCGATCCCCGCGGCCATCCCGGCCGCGGCCCGCATGCCGGTCAATGCGCCGGCGCGGGAGCCGGAGCCGGGAGCGCGGTGACGTCCCCGCCGCTGACCGTGACCCGGCCGGTGGCGTCCACGATCACGACGCCCGGGAACGCGCGGGCCGCGAACGCGGGGACGACGACCGTGCGTCCCGGCGGGTCGGTGACGACCCGGGCCACCGGCGCGAGCAGCGACACGTAACGCCCGGCGTCGTCGGGAATCGCCTCCACCACGGCGACGACCCGGTCCGGGCCGCCGGGGAAACCGGCCGCGTACTCGACGAACTCCGGCAGCAGGTCCTCGCAGGCCGGGCAGCCGGGGCTGAAGAAGCCTACGAGCGTGTCACCGGTGAGCGAGTCCTTGGACCAGGTGCCGCCGTCGACGTCGGCCACCGCGAAGTCGTCGACGACGGTCCCGACCGGCGGCATCGGCTGCTCGAACGCGCTGCGGTGGCCCTCGGCCGGCTGCGCCCGCAGTCGTTTGAGCACCGCGGTCAACAGCATCAGGTTGACCAGGCCCAGGAGGCCGACGGCGACGACGGCGACGACGAGATACGGCATGTCAGGTCCTATCCACTGCTACGGAGCCGGTCGTGAGGAGGTCGGCGACGTCGTCGAAGGAGATCGTGAGGACGGCGAGCACCAGCGCGCCGAAGAGGGCGATCGCCACGCCGGCCGGGTGCGCCCCGGCCAGGGGGTCACCCACCGCGACCGCCGCGGCGGCCCCACCGGCCGCGAGCACGGCGAGCAGACCGTTGCGGACGGCCTGCGCGGCGCCCAACGGGCGGGCCGAGGCGCCGAAGCACCGGCACGGCGCGGTCACCCCGCGGCGCGTCGCGGCGAGGATCGCGACGCCGAACGCGCCGAGCAGCACCGCGCCGACGCCCAGGCCGGCCACCGGCACGACCGGGAGCGTGCCGACGACGGCGAGCTCGGCGGCGAGCACGAGGAGCGCCACGGGGCGGGCCGCCCCGAACCGGGACGGCAGCAGGCGGCCGGTGGAGGCCACGAACGCCGCGTAGGCCGCCCGGCCGCGCAGTTTGCTCACGGCGGAGACGGCGAAGACCACCCAGAGCGTCGCCGCGGCGACGAGGACGAGATAGCGCACGGCCGGGCCTTTCGCGTTCCGGAACGGGCGGCCCGCCCACCGCGGACCGCGGTGGGCGGGCCGATCACGTCAGCAGCTGCCGCAGCTCCCGCAGCCCCACGGCTCACACACGCCCTGGATGCAGTCCCGCCGGCACAGCTTGGCGCGGGTGGTGGAGCAGGAGAAACACTGGGTCTGCATCGCCGCCGACGCGGTGGTCGACGGCGCGATGAGGGACAGTAATCGATCGGCCAGACGGGTCATGTGTGCACTCCCCTTGATCGTCGGTGCCTGCGGTGGCTCGATCGTAGGTTCGGCGCACGAGCCCGATCAACGGATGAAACCGCAGGTCAGCGACGTTCTTTACGCGTTCTCTACTGAATCTGCACGCGGCTGCGGTCCGATCACGACGGACAGCAGCCCGGCCTCGGTCTCGTTGCCGAGCCGCCGGAAGAGCGCCCGGGCGGTCAGCCCGGTGTCGCGGGCCGCGACCGGGTCACCGGCGCCCAGCCAGGCCGACGCGAGCCCGGCGAGCGCCTTCGCCTCGGCCTGCAGGTTGCCCGCCCGCCGGTGCAGGGCGACCGCGTCGGTGAAGTGCGCGACCGCCCGGCGGGGCGCACCGGAACGCAACGCCAGCCGGCCCAACCCGTCGAGCGCCATCGCCTCGCCGAACTCCGACCGGCTGCCGGTGCTGAGCGCGAGGCCGCGGTCGAGCAGCCGCTGCGCGCGGGGATCGCCGGACTCGACGTAGAGACCACCGAGGTGGGCGCAGAGGAACGCGAGCTGGACCGGGTCGCCGGTCTCCTCGGCGATCGTCACCGCCTCGGCCAGCGCCGCCTCGGCCGGCCCCGGTTCGCCGCGGTCACGGTGGGCCAGGCCGATCAGGCCGAGCAGGACGCTCACGTCACGGGAGCTGCCGAGCTCGCGGGCGACCGTGAGCGCCCGCCCGGCCGCCGCGATCGCGTCGGCCTGCCGTCCCTGCTGACGCCGGAGGATGCCGCGCAGCTGCCAGACGTGGACCTCGCCGAGGCGGTAGCCGACCGAGCCGGCCACCGCCAGGCTCGCGTCCAGGCACGCCTCGACCTGGTCGGTCGCGCCGAGCACGCGGTGGACGGTGGCGGCGAGGTAACCGGCGTCGGCCTCGCCCGGCGCGTGCCCGGCCGCGCGGAACAGCTCCAGCGCGCGCTCGGCGTGAGCGAGCTTCTCGCTGATGTCCGACCCGGGTTTCGAGATGTAGAGATCGGCGAGGTTGCGGCTCATCACCGCCTCCCCCAGCGAGTCCCCGGCGGCCCGGCACGCGTCCAGCGCCGACCGGTGGACCCGGCTGCCCTCCTCGGAGTAGTCGCGCAGCTCGTAGTAGGGGTGCGCGGCCGCGGCCAGCGGCCACGCCAGGTCGGCCCGGCCGAGCTCGACGCTCTGCCCGACGAGTTCCGCGATCGACTCGCGCTCGGCGTCGAACCAGGCGAACGGCTCGCGGATCGCCTCGTCGGTGACCGGCCCTGGCCGGGCCGGGGACGGGATCGGGGCCAGCGTGCGCGCCGGCAGCCGGGTGGTCGCCTGCTCGGCGAGCGCGCGCCACCCCCGTACCGCGCACTCCAGCACCGCGGCCGGGTCCAGGTCGGGGTCGGCCGCGGCCCGCTCGCGGGCGAACAGCCGGACCAGGCCGTGGAACCGGTACCGGGGCCGGCCGCCGTCGTCCGGACCGGCCGCGTCCAGGAGCCGGTGGCCGACCAGTGCGTCGAGCGCCTCGTCGGCGGCGCGCTCGTCGACGTCGGCGACGAGCGCGACCACCCAGGCCGGGAACGCGGTGACGTCGAGGACGGCCAGCCGCCGCAGGACACGTCGCTGCCTGCTGCTCAGCAACGCGTACCCGGCCCCGATACCGGCGCGGACGTCGAGGTCGTGCAGGCGCAGCTCGTCCAGCCGCCGCCGCTCGTCGGCCAGCCGCTCGGCGAACCACTCCAGCGGCGTCCGCGGGGCGCTGGCGATCCGGGCCGCCATGATGCGCACGGCCAGCGGGAGCCGGCCGCACAGGTCGAGCAGCCGCCGCGCGGCGTCGATCCGCTCGTGGACCCGGTCGGCGCCGACCACCCGTTCCAGCAGGGTCAGCGCCTCCTCCGGCGTGAACACGTCGAGCTCGACGAAGTGCGCGCCTTCCAGCGCGGACAGGCGGCCCCGGCTGGTGACCAGCACCGCGCAGCCGGCCCCGCCGGGCAGCAGCGCGCGGATCCGGCGTTCGTCGGGTGCGTTCTCCAGCACGACGAGCACCCGGCGATCGGCGACGATGCTGCGCAGGAGCGCGGCCCGCTCGTCGGTGCGCTCGGGCACCGCGGAGCCCGGCACCCCGACCGCGCGCAGGAACATCGCGAGCACGTCGGCCGGCTCCACCGCGCGGTGGGTCTCCCCGGTCAGGTCCGCGTAGAGCTGACCGTCCGGGTACCACGCGCGCAGGCCGTGGGTGAGCGTGACGGCCAGCGCGCTCTTGCCGACGCCGGCCCGCCCGGAGATCGCCACCACGCGCAGCGCCCGCGCCCCGGGCTCGGTGAGCACCGCCAGGCAGCGGGCCAGCTCGGCGTCGCGGCCGGTGAAGTCGGCGATACCGGCCGGGGCCTGCGAGGGCGGGGACCAGCCGGTTCCCCCGCGGCCGGGCCGGGCCTGCGGACGGGGGGCGTCCTCGGCCGCGAGGATCGTCCGGTGCGCCGCGCGCAGCTCCGGCCCGGGGTCGATGCCCCGCTGCTCGACGAGGCGCTTGTGGGCGGCCAGGTAGACGTCGAGCGCCTCCGCCCGGCGGCCGGCCGCGTGCAGCGCGCGCATCCACTGCGCCAGCAGCCGCTCCCGGTTCGGGTGCTCGGTCACCAGGCGACGCAGCTCGCCGAGCACCTCGGTGTGGCGGGAGCACGCGAGCTCGGCCTCGATCCGCGCCTCGACCGCGACGAGCCGGCGCTCCTCGACGCCCTCGGCGAACGCGGTGAGCGTCCGCGTGCGGGGAACGTCGGCGCAGGCCGGACCCCGGTGCAGGGCGAGCGCGTCGGCGAGCAGCAGCGCGGCGCCCTCCGGGTCACCGCGTCGCAGCGCGGTCCCACCCTGGGCGCAGAGTGCGTCGAAGAGGTCGACGTCGACCGCGTCCGGCGGGAGGTCGAGCCGGTAGCCACCGCCGGAGCCGACGATGACCCGCGCGCCGTCGGCGCCGAACGCCCGGCGCAGCGCGGACACGTACCCGCGGATCAGCGTGCCCGCCGACGCGGGCGGGCGGCCGTCCCAGACCTCGTCGGCCAGCCGCCGGGCCGGGACGTGCTCACCGCGGTGCCGGACCAGGACGGCGAGCAGGGCCCGGGCCCTGGCGCCGCGGACCGGACGCCACTGGTCACCGCCGTGCACCTCCAGCGAACCCAGGCAGCGGCACCGCAGGATCATCCGCCCACCCTCCGCATCGGACCGACAACCCCGCCAGCATCCAGTACCCGCGCCAGTGCGGCCGCGAGGGGCGAGAAGCACGCGGTCGTGGGGGCCTCCGCGCGGCGTTCCGGGCCTACGGCGTGTCTCCGGGGCTTCAGCGGCCGGAGGGCCCGCCGAGTGGTCGTGACCCCGGAAACTCGTCCCACGCCGTGTCCCGAGGCGGTCCGCCGGTGCACACGTCGTACTGTTCGCGCAGGCCATCGGCGTGAGCATCGGATGACATCATGAACGAGCAGGAGCAGCCGACCCCCGCGCCGGCGAAACGTCGGCGCGACGTGGTGCGTCTCGGCGTCGTCGTCGGTGCGCTCGGGGTGGTGTTCGGGGACATCGGGACGAGCCCGATCTACACCCTGCAGACGGTGTTCAGCCCGAGCGACCCGCACCCCGTGCCGGTGAGCGCGAACAACGTGTTCGGGGTCGTCTCGCTGGTCTTCTGGTCGGTGATGATCATCGTGACCGTCACCTACGTCCTGCTGGCGATGCGCGCCGACAACGACGGCGAGGGCGGCATCATGGCGCTGATCACGCTGCTGCGCCGCATCGGCGGCCCGCGGACCGCGCGTACCTCGGCCGTGCTGGCCGGGCTGGGCATCTTCGGCGCCGCGTTGTTCTTCGGCGACAGCATGATCACCCCGGCGATCTCGGTGCTCTCCGCGGTCGAAGGGCTCAAGCTCGTCGAGCCGTCGTTCGACGAGTGGGTCGTGCCGATCACCGCGGTGATCATCGTGGTGCTGTTCCTGGTGCAGCGCCGGGGTACCGCCGCGGTCGGCCGGTTCTTCGGGCCGGTGATGATCCTCTGGTTCGTCACCATCGGCGCGCTCGGCATCACCGGCATCGCCCGGCACCCCGACATCCTCGAGGCGCTGTCACCGACCTACGCGATCGGGTTCCTCGCCGGTCACTTCGGGATCGCGTTCTTCGCGCTCGCCGCGATCGTGCTGGCCGTCACCGGAGCGGAGGCGCTCTACGCCGACATGGGCCACTTCGGCCGCCGCGCGATCGTCCGGGGCTGGCTGTTCCTGGTCCTGCCCGCGTGCGTGCTCAGCTACTTCGGGCAGGGCGCGCTGATCCTGCAGGACACCGCCAACCTCAGCGGGCCGTTCTTCCTGCTCGCGCCGGAGTGGGCCCGGCTGCCGCTGATCGTGCTGGCCACCGCGGCCACGGTGATCGCGTCCCAGGCCGTGATCACCGGCGCCTACTCCGTCGCCGCGCAGGCCGCGGAGCTCGGCTACCTGCCCCGGCTGCGGATCGCGCACACCTCGACGACCACCTTCGGGCAGATCTACGTGCCCTGGATCAACTGGCTGCTCCTGGCGTCGGTGTTGACGTTGGTGTTCGCGTTCCGCAGTTCGGCCGCGCTCGCGTACGCCTTCGGCATGGCAGTCACCGGCACGATCACGATCACGACGCTGCTGTTCTTCTACGTCGCCCACCTGAAGTGGACGTCGGTGCCGACCTGGCTGCTGGCCGCGGGCGGGTCGACGCTGCTGCTCGTCGACGCGCTGTTCGTCGCGGCCAACCTGACCAAGCTCGTGCACGGGGCGTGGCTCCCGCTGCTCATCGCGCTCACCGCCTTCACGATCATGACGACCTGGCAGCGGGGCCGGGCGATCGTCACCGCGGAACGCAACCGGCAGGAAGGCTCGCTCACCGAGTTCATCGAGGCGATGCACAGCGAGACCCCACCGATCACCCGGGTGCCGGGCACCGCGGTGTTCCTCAACCGCGGCCGGACGACCGCGCCGCTGGCCCTGCGCGCGAACGTCGAACACAACCACGTCCGCCACGAGCACGTCCTGATCCTGGCGATCGAGACGCTGCCCGTCCCGCGCGTGCCGGCCGCGGACCGGATCGTGGTCGACAGCCTCGGCCACACCGACGACGGGATCAGCTTCGTGCACGCCCGGTTCGGGTACGCCGACACGCCCGACGTCCTCGGCGCGCTCCGCCGGATCGCTCCGGACGCGATCGAACGGCCCCTGGACGTGGACGGGGCGTCGTACTTCCTGTCCAAGATCGATCTCCGGCTCGGAACGGAGCCGACGATGGCCCGGTGGCGCAAACGGCTGTTCATCGCCACCTCGTACATCACCGCCGACGCCGCCGAACACTTCGGGCTGCCCCGCGACCGCACGGTCATCATGGGCTCGCACGTCGAGGTCTGACGGTCAGCCGTCGACGACGGCGGAGCTCCCCACCTCCTGGGGGTAGGTCTCGGCTCCGGCGGGGGCGCCGCCGCGGCGACGCGACTGCTGACCGGGCAGCGGGGCTCGACTCGCCCGGCATAATCGCCCGGCGTGGAGACCGAGCGTCGGAGCCAGCCGAGACCGCCGAACCGGCTCAGCACGGTCCCGCTCGTGCTGTGCGTGGCGCTCTACTGCTTTCTCCGCGTCACCGACTACGTGCCGGTCGGCCCCTTCGACCTGCACCTCGATCGGGTCGAGTTCGCCACGGCCGTCACCGCGGTCGTGGCCGTCGGCGTGGTGTACCTGCTGCTCGCCTTCCGCCGTCCGCCCCGGCCCGTCGCGACCGGGCTCCTGCTGACGCTGGCCGGGCTGACCTACGGCCCGTACGCCCTCGTGCACGCGGGGTGGAGCCCGCCGGTGGCGGTGATCGTCGCCGCCGTCCTGCTGACGTTCACCGGCCGGCCGTCCTGGCTGCTCGCCGCGCTGGTGGTGGCGAGCGACCTGGCGGTGCGGATCGCGCTCGAGCCGGGCCTGGTCGACGCCGGCGGCGCGATCGTGCCCGGCCGGGTCTCGTACGCGGCGATCGTCGCCGTCGCCAACGGCCTGCTGCTGTTCGGGGTGGCCCGGCTCAGCCAGCTGCTCCGTGACGCCGACCGGGCCTCGGCCGGGCGCGCCGCACTGGCGGTCACCCGCGAGCGGCTGCGCGGCGCCCGGCACCTCGAGGAGGCGGTCGGCAGCCGGCTGGCGGCCGTCATCGCCGGGGCACGCGCCGACGACGGCGACCCCGCGGTCGCGGCCCGGGCGGCGGCCGCGACGGCCCGGGAGGCGCTGGCCCAGGTCCGCGAGGTCGCCGACGGCTACCGGGACCGTTCGCTGGCCAGCGAGGTCGACGCGGCCAGGGTCGTGCTGACGGCGGCCGGCGTCCCGGTCGTCGCCGGGCCGGTGCCGGCGGACCTGCCCGAGCCGGTCGACACGCTGCTGGGCGCGGTCCTGCGCCGGACGGTGGTCGGCGCGCTGAGCGGCGCGCCGCCGTCGAGCTGCCGGATCGAGCTGGACGGTTCGGCCCGCCTGCGGGTGGCCTGCACCGGCGGCGAGCCCGGCCGGCCGGCGCTCGACGACCTGACCGGGCCGGTCGAGCGGCTCGGTGGACGGTTGCGGGTCGACGGCCCCGGTGACGTCGAGGTGGAGCTGCCGGTCACTCCGCACGGTCCGTTCCGGACCCCCGTGCCCCGGCCGGTCGCCGGTGAGCCGTGGCTGGCGTGGGCGATCATGGCCGTGCTCGAGCTCGACCTGCTCGTCACCACGATCGTCCGGGCCGGGGGCGCCTGGGAGCCGATCTACCACGCCCAGCTGTCCGGGCTCCGGCTGGCGGCGGTGCTCGCGCTCGTCGTCCCGCTGAGCCTGTTGCAGTTGCACCACGTCCGGCCGCGGGGCGGGGACGCACCACCGTGGTGGCGGTGGACGCTGGGTCTGCAGATCGCGCTCGTCGCCGCGATCACGGCGGTCGGGGGTGCGGCCGTGCCCGCGCCGCAGTACGCCGGGCCGGTCGCCGGCGTCGTGCTGTTCCACCTGCGCCGGCCGGTGTCGTGGCTGATCGCCGCGGTGCTGATCGTCGGCACGGAGGTCGCCGAGATCCGCAACTCCGGTTTCGACTTCCCCGCCGATCTGCCGTACCTGGTGCCGTGGACGCTGCTGGCGATGGTCTCGGTCGCCGCGCTGTGCCGGCTGCCCGTCGCGGCCGAGCAGGTCGTCGCGTCGCAGCGGGAGCTGGCCCGGCTCGCGGCGCTGCGCGAGCGGCTGCGCATCGCCCGCGACACCCACGACCTGCTCGGCTTCCAGCTGTCGGCGATCGCGCTCAAGGCCGACCTCGTCGGCCGGGCGGCCGGAGCCGAGGCGCGGGACGAACTCGCCGAGGTGGGCCGGCTGGCCGAGGAGGCGCTGAACTCGGTGCGATCGGTGACCGCGCCGCCGGCCGGGCTGTCGTTCGCCGACGAGGTACGCAGCGCCCGCTCGATGCTCACCGCGGCCGGGGCCCGGGTCGACGTCGCTCTCGACGCCGCACCCGGGCCCTCGATCGAGGGGCCGCTGGCGATCGTGTTGCGTGAGGCCGTCACCAACGTCGTGCGCCACTCACGCGCGACGACGTGCACGATCGAGACCCGGCCGGTGCCGGGCGGCATCCGGCTGCGGGTGACCAACGACGGCGTCACCCACAACGGCGTCCCCCGCGGTTCGCCGCCCGCGGCACCGGGCCACGGGCTGGCGAACCTCCGGGCGCGGGCTCGGGAGACCAGCGGCGAGCTGACCGTCGCCCGGTCCGGCGAGCGGTTCACCCTCGACGCGCTGCTCCGCGAGTCCGGCCGATCGGCGCTCAGCGCAACGAGCTGAAGAACCGGCGGATGTCGTCGACGAGCAGGTCGGGCGCGTCGTGGGCGGCCCAGTGTCCGCCGCGGTCGTAGGTGTTCCAGGCGACGATGTTGGCGTGGTCGCGGTCGGCGAAGCGGCGCACGGCACGGAAGTCCCGGGCGAACACCGCGACCCCGATCGGGACCGACGTGGGTTTCGTCTCGGCGTCGGCCTGCGCGGCCCGGTGGTTCTCGAAGTAGAACCGGCCGGCCGAGGCCGCGGTGTTGGTGAACCAGTACAGCGCGGCGTTGGTGAGGATCGTGTCCGGTGAGAGGTCGGTGCCGAAGAGCTGCCCGCTCCAGGCGAGCTGCCCCGCCGGTGAGTCGGCGAGCGCGTGGGCCAGGGTCTGCGGCTGGGCCTGCTGCGCGCGGTCGTGGACGGCGTGCTCGGCGAACGCCTGACCGAACTGCAACGCCCCGTAGTCCTCGCCGCTGAGGCCGTCGAACTCGCCGTCGTCGCCGCGCGGGAACGAGAAGATCTGCGTGACGTGCACCCCGAGGACGTGGGCGCGGTCCAGCTCGCCGAGCAGCGGCGAGACGATCGACCCGCAGTCGTTGCCGTGGGCGCCGTAGCGGTCGTAGCCCAGGCGGCGCATCAGCTCGGACCAGGCGGCGGCGACGCGCCCGGCGTTCCAGCCGTGCTCACGGGTGGGGCCGGAGAACGCGAAGCCGGGCAGCGAGGGCACGACCACGTGGAACGCCGGCGCGTCCGGGTGTCCGTACGCGGCCGGGTCGGTGAGCGGCCCGACCAGGTCCAGGTACTCGACGAACGTGTTGGGCCACCCGTGGGTCAGGATCAGCGGGGTCGCGTCCGGGCGGTCGGACCGCACGTGGACGAAGTGGATGCGCTGCCCGTCGATCTCGGTGGTGAACTGCGGGAACTCGTTGAGGGCCGCCTCCTGGGCCCGCCAGTCGTACGACGTGCTCCACCGCTCGACCAGCGTGCGCACGTAGGCGCCCGGAACCCCGTACTCCCAGCCGGGTGGGGCCGGCACGCCCGCACCACCGGCGACCACCTCCGGCTCGGGCAGCTCCTCCACCCACCGGGTGCGGCGCAGCCGATCGGTCAGATCGTCGACGGCGGCCTGCGGGATGTCGATCCGGAACGGCGTGATCTCACTCATGACCCGTACCTCTCGCTGGTTCGTTGCTCTGCGTCAACGGTCCCAAGGGGCGGGAGCGGCGAGTAGTGCCGCGCACACCGGACGGGCTGCGTTTCGCCGCCCCCCGGTGTGCAGAATCCACATCGGCCTCAGATCCAGCCGGCTTCGGTCGCGATCCGGATGGCGTCGACCCGGTTGCGGGCGCCCAGTTTCGTCACCGCGGTGGCCAGGTAGTTGCGGACCGTGCCGGACGACAGGTTCAGCGCGGACGCGACCTCGACCAGCTCGGCCCCCGAGGCGGTGAACCGCAGCACGTCGCGTTCCCGCTCGGTCAGCGGGCTGGCGGTGGCGCCGAGCGCGGCGAAGGCCAGCTGCGGATCGATGACCCGCCCGCCGGCCGCGACGGTACGCACGGCGTCGATGAGGTCCTCCGGGCGGGACTCCTTCACCATGAACCCGGCCACGCCCGCCGCCTGCGCCCGGTGCAGCGTGCCGGGCCGGGCCACACCGGTCAGGATCAGCGTCCGGCACGCCGGCAGCCACTGGCACAGCAGCGCCGCCGCGCTGATCCCGTCCAGGCCGGGCATCTCGATGTCGAGCACCGCGACGTCGGGGTGGCTGCGCAGCGCGGCCGGCACGACCGCGTCGCCGGTCTCGACCGCCTCCACGACCGTGATGTCGTCGGCGAGGTTCAGCACCGCGACCAGCGCCTCCCGCAGGATGCGCACGTCCTCCGCCAGCAAGACCCGGACCACCCGCCGAGCCTACTGGGCGCCGGGGCTCAACCGTCCACGTTCGACGCACCGCCGAGGGCACGCCGGATCGCGGACTCGGCGTCGGACATCGCGAGGCCGGTCGGGACCACGAGCACCGCGACCGGCTCGCGCCGCGACGCCGGGTCGAAGGTCGCCCTGACGTCGGCCAGCGCGGTCTCGACCTCCGCGTGCGGGTCGACGCTTTCCCCGCGCAGCCAGCGGCGCAGCACGTGGTTGTGGGCCGCGACGACGGCGGCCGAGGTCAGCTCGGCGCGCAGCTCCGCGGCCTCGGACCCGTCGCCCCAGTCCCCGAGGAACCGGCGGAACAGCCGTTGGTACCGGGCGCCGCTGATCAGCTCCCGGTCGCGCAGCGCCTCGACGGCCGAGGTCAGGCGGTAGCGCTCGCGGGCCCGCTCGCCTTCGGCGACGTAGTGGAACAGCACGAGCTTGACCGCCTCGGTCACGGCTTTCAGCGCGGCGTCGGCGGTGGTGGAGGTCAGCCGCTCCTCGACGCGGCGCAGGAGCTCGTCGTGGTCGGGGAAGATCACCGCTTCCTTCGACCCGTAGGCCCGGAAGAACGTGCTCCGGCTGACGCCGGCCGCCGCCGCGATGTCCTCGACCGAGGTCTCCTCGTAGCCGCGGGTCGCGAACAACCCGAACGCCGCCTCGGCGATCGCGTCCCGCCCTGTGCCCATCGATCGTCCCTTCCTCGGACCGGTAGACATTCTGCTGCCTGAAACTTAGTCTCAAAATTTGACACTGAGCGTCAGGAGGCGATCGGTCATGGACACGGCACTCGCCCGGTGCGGGCTCTTCCAGAACGTCGAACCGCGAGCCGCCGAGGCGCTGGCGTCGAACCTCAAGTACCTCGACCTCTTCAAACGGGACGTGATCTTCGCCGAGGGCGACCCGGGCGACTCGCTCTACGTGGTGCTGGAAGGCAAGGTCAAGCTCAACCGGAGCGCCCCCGACGGGCGAGAGAGCCTGCTGGCGGTGCTCGGGCCGTCCGACCTGCTCGGTGAGCTCGCGGTGTTCGACCCGGGACCCCGCACGGCCAGCGCGGTGGTGGTGGCCGACGCCCGGGTCGCGCAGATGCGCCGCGACCAGCTGCGGCCGTGGATCGCCGAGCACCCGGAGATCGGACCGCAACTGCTCCGGGTGCTCGCGCGCCGGTTACGCCGCACCGGCGATCAGCAGGCCGACCTGATCTTCACCGACGTGCCCGGGCGGCTGGCCAAGGCCCTGCTCGACCTGGCGCAGCGCTTCGGCCTCCCCGAACGCTCCGGCCCCGACGACGCGGTCCGGCTCAACCACGAGCTGACCCAGGACGAGCTCGCCCAGCTGGTCGGGTCCTCGCGCGAGACCGTCAACAAGGCGCTGTCGCACTTCGCGACCCGCGGGTGGATCCGGCTCGACGGTCGCTCGATCGTGCTCCTCAACCGCGACCGTCTGGTCCAGCGCGCACGCTGACCGGCTCGTCCCGGGTGTACGACGCGGTGGCCTGTTTCGGCCACGGCGACCCCTCACCGCGGACGCGTCCACGACCCTCCGCGGGTCAGAACGGTTCCGGCCCGAACCGGCCCCAGGCGACGAAGACCGCCACCGCGAGGTAGAGCAGGTCGGGGACGATCGTGGCCCGCTCACCCCGGCGGAGCCGCATACCCGTGGCCCCCACGAAGAGCAGTGCCACGCACGCCGCGGTGACGGGCACCAGTACGGGTGCGATCCCGAGCACGGCCGGCAGGATCAGTCCGGCCGCGGCGAGCAGCTCGAGCACGGCGATGCCCCGGAGCGCGGCGGGGCTGAAGTCCATCACCCACGCCCCGGCGTGCCCCACCGCGGCGATCCGCTCCCGCGGGACGAACATCTTGGACGTACTGATCAGCAGGACGGTCGCCAGCAGCGACGCGGCGACCCAGAGCGCGAGGTTCATCGGAGCTCCCGGAGGTGAGGTGGTCGCCCACAGGACACCGCCGGGCCCGATCGTGTGACGGCTTCCGGGTCAGGGCCGGCGGCGTCCGAGCAGGCTCTCGGCCGTCCCCACGATCGCCTCCTCGGCCGGGCGCGGATCCCAGCCGAGCACGGTCCGGATCCGCTCGATGCGGTACGCCTTCACCGGGACGTCCGGCCCGGGGGCTTCTGCGGCCGGGAGCCGGTCGGCCCGCTCCGCGAACCGGCGCCGGAGGATCCGGGCGATCTGCTCACCGCGAGGTCCGCGCCCACCGCGGCGGCGTGGTCCCAGGCGGCGCGTTCGGCGATCGCCTTCGAGCGGATGTAGGCGGGCAGCGCGTCGATGCCCATCCCGGCCGTGCGCAGGCAGGCCGGCGCCTCGATCGTCCGCACGGTGTCCGGGTCGTAGCGGCGGTGCCCGCTGCTCTCGTCGCGCGGAACCGGCGCGATCAGCCCGATGCGCTCGTAGTACCGCAGCGTCGCCTCGGGCGGACCGCTGCGCCGCGCGACTTCCTGAGTCGCCACCATGTCCCGAGCCTGCCGCACCTGAAGCGCCTCAAGTCAAGGGCGAGCCGCGCCCTAGGATGTGCGGCATGTCCGATTCCGCGGCGCTGCGCGGGCGCCGGTGAGCGCCCGGCCGACCGCCACCGACGCGTTCCGGCTCGCCCGGCGGACGTTCCTGGCCGGCGAGCGGGTGGACCTGAAGCGGCTCGCGGCCGAGCTCGACGTCGACCGCAGCACGTTGTTCCGGTGGCTGGGCAACCGCGACCAGCTCCTGGTCGACATCCTCATCTCGCTCAGCGACCCCACGCTGCGCACGATCGTCCGGGACGCCGAGGGCACCGGCGGGCGGCGCGTCGCCCGGATCGCCGGTGCGTACGCCGCCGCGCTCATCGACGCGTCGTACTACCGGGAGTTCATGCGGCGGGAACCCGAACGCGCCCTCCGTCTGATCACGACGAAGGCCAGCCCGGTGCAGCGGCGCGTCGTCGACGAGTTCGCCCGCCTCCTCGCGCACGAATCCACCCGGGGTGAGCTGCGCCATCCACTCGGGACGAACGACCTCGCCTACCTGATCGTGCGGATCATCGAGTCGTTCATCTACGCCGACCTGATCACCGGCGAGGAGCCCGAGGCCGCGAAGGTCGAGACCGCGGTCGCGGCGATCCTGCGGGCCGACGGCCCTTGACCGGGTGACGCCGGTGCTGCAACATTTTCCGAAACGTTGCAGCGGCCGAGAGGCACGGACATGACCGAGGTGCACGGACACGTCGACAACCGCTTCTCCGCCGTGAGCGACGCACTGGCCAAGAACCTGGCCGACGGCGTCGAGGTGGGCGCGAGCCTCGTCGTCGACATCGGCGGGGAGACCGTCGTCGACATCTGGGGCGGGCACCGGGACGCGGCGCGCACCCGGCCGTGGACCGAGGACACGATCGTCACCGTCTGGTCCTCGACCAAGACCGTGACGAGCCTGGCCGCGCTGATGCTCGTCGACCGGGGCCTGCTCGACCCCTACGAGCGGGTCGCCCGCTACTGGCCGGAGTTCGCCGCCAACGGCAAGGACGCGGTCGAGGTACGTCACCTGCTCAGCCACACCTCCGGCGTCTCGGCCTGGGAGCAGCCGTTCGCGGCCGAGGACAGCTTCGACCTGGCCGCGTCCACCGCCAAGCTCGCCGCCCAGCCGGCCTGGTGGGAGCCCGGCACCGCGAGCGGCTACCACGCCAGCAACTTCGGACACCTGGTCGGAGAGCTGGTGCGCCGGGTGTCCGGGCGCAGCCTGACCGACTTCGTCGCCGAGGAGATCGCCGGCCCGGCCGGGGCCGACTTCCAGCTCGGCGCCCGCCCGGCGGACCACGGCCGGATCGCCACGATGCTGTCACCGGAAGCGGCCCCGCCGGCCGAGCTGCCCCCTCCCGACCCCGGCAGCGTCTTCACCAAGACCCTGATGGGCTCGTTCCAGGACCCCGCGATCGCCAACACCCCGGAGTGGCTCGCGGCCGAGAACGGCGCCTGCAACGGCCACGGCAACGCCCGGTCGGTGGCCCGGATCGTGTCCGCGCTGGCGCTGGGCGGTGTCACCGGCGGCGTGCGGTTGCTGCACCCCGAGACCATCGAGCTGATCTTCGACGAGCAGGCCCACGGCCCGGATCTCTTCCTGGGGATCCCGCTGCGCTGGGGTATCGGGTACGCGCTCCCGGAGCCCGAGGGCACGCCGTTCGTCCCGGCGGGCCGGGTGTGCTTCTGGGGCGGGTGGGGCGGTTCGCTGATCATCGTGGACGTCGAGCGCCGGATGACGATCAGCTACATGATGAACCAGATGCAGCCCGGCATCATCGGCTCCCCGGTGTCCGCCGCCTACTGCGACGTCATCACCGCCTGCGCCGCCGGAGCCTGACCCGTCAGTGCCAGTCGCTGATCGCCACGTCGCCCGGCGCCGGTGCACCCCGGCCGGTCTCGAGCCGGGCCTTGAGGCTGAGCAGGAACGTCGCCCACTTGGTGCTGCAGTGGTGCATGAACTCGACCGGCTCGGACCAGCCGCGATGGGCGAACAGGACGATCGTGTAGTCGCCGTCCCGGCGGAGCGTCCAGTCGATCGTGGTGCCGATCCACTCCGCGGGGCCGTCGGCGACCCGCCAGGTCACCCGGGCGGCCGGGCGGGTCGCCACGACGTCCATGTCGAAGCCGCCGACCGGCGGGAAGCGGAACTGCAGCCGGCCACCCGCCCGGCCGTCGCCGGTCGTGTCCTCGGTCCACCAACCGGCGAGCTGCTCCGCCGTGGTGAGGGCCTCGAACACCTCGTCCGGGGGCACGCCGTGGACCCCGACGCGGTGCAGGATGTCGACCATTCCCTAGTCCTCCGTATCCGTTGCGCCGCGCTGAATGGCTTCGGCGATCTGCTTGATCCGGTGCAGGCGGGCGTCCCAGGCGGTCCCGACCGCGGTCAGCTGGGCCACGGCGCGGGCCAGTTGCGCGTCGTCGACCCGGTAGCGCCGTTCCCGGCCGGCCGGGGTCGACCGGACCAGACCGGCCCGGTCGAGCACGCCGAGGTGCTTGGCGACCGCCTGGCGGGTCACCGGCAGCCGGTGGCCGAGTGAGGTGGCGGTGCCGCCCCCGTCGGCGAGCAGCAGGTCGAGCATCCGGCGCCGGGTGGGGTCCCCGATCGCCGACCACAGGTCGTCGTCGACCGCCGCGAGCGACGTCACGGCCGCACCTGGAGCGTCACGGCGTAGGGGGCCAGGCGGGGCAGGAAGTGGTCCCAGCCGGTGACGTGCTCGCGGTACTGCTGCTCGAGCACCGCGGCCTCCCAGCCCTGCTCCCGGAAACCGGTCTCGCGGAACGCCAGGACCGTGCCCGCCCCGGACGGCCGCAGGTCGAACGTGACCAGCAGCGAGTTGCGCTCGGTCGCGGGCCGGTCGGCCGGATGCGCCCACCGGAACGAGAAGGTGCGTGGCGGCACCGCGTCGACCACGGTGAACGGCACCGCCTTGCCCCCGGCGCCGGGGTCGCCGAAGGTGATCTCACCGATCGCGCCGGGCGCCGGCTCGAACCGGGCGGCGTCCGGCCACCACCGCGCCAGGTGCTGCGGGCTGCTCACCACGTCGAACACGACCTCGGGCGACGCGTCGACGTAGATCTCGCGGGCGATCTCTCCGTACTCCATGACATCCTCCTGCAACCGTTGGTTGCAGGAAGCCTACCCAGCCGGCGACGCCAAGCGCAACCCTTGGTTGCACATCGATTCCTTTGAGGTCCGGCGCCGGTCTGTACAGGGAGACGTCCACTCCCCGAGAAGACCGAGGCCCACCACCGATGAACACTCCCCCCACCATGCGCGCACTCCGGCAGATGTCACTCGACGGCCCGCAGGCGCTCCGGCTGGTCCCCGACGCGCCGGTGCCGGGCCCGGGGCCGGGCGAGGTCCTGATCCGGGTCTCCGCCGCGGGCGTCAACTTCCGCGACGTCATGCGGTCCCGGGAGGCGTTCCCGGGCGATCCGCGTCCGCCGTTCGTGGCCGGCTTCGAGGCGGTCGGCGAGGTCGTCGCGGCCGGCACCGGGGTGAGCGACCCGCCGCTCGGCGCGCGCGTCACCGGGATCGGGGAGGGCGCGTTCGCCGAGTACCTGGCCCTGCCCGCAGCGGCCGCCGTGCCGGTGCCGCCGGGCTGGCGGGACCGGGACGCGCTGGGCCTGGTCGTGAACTGGCCCACCGCGCTGGCCGCACTCAAGCCCTTCGGCCGGCTGGCCGCCGGACAGACCGTGCTGATCCACGCCGCGGCCGGCGGGACCGGCCAGGCCGCGGTCCGCCTCGCCAAGCACTACGGGGCGACGGTGATCGCGGCCGCCTCGCCGGGCAAGCACGACGTAGTGTCGGCCCTGGGCGCCGACCACGTCCTGGACTCGTCCGACGGCGACCTCACCGGGCCGGTGCGCGAGCTGACCGGCGGAAAGGGTGTCGACCTGGTGCTCGAATCGGCCGGCGGTACGGCGTTCGCCGCGAGCCTGGCCGTGGCCACGCCGGTCACCGGCCGGGTCGTCGTCTACGGCCTGGCCGGCGGCGACGCCGTGCTGAGCAACCGGGGCCTGGTCTACGACCACCAGGTGCACGTCATCGGCCTCAACCTCGGGGTGCTGATCGGCCGCGCGCCGCGGATCTTCGGTGAGGTCATGGCGGAACTGTCCGCGCTGGCCGCCGCCGGCGTGCTCGTCCCCGGCGCACCGGCCGTCCACGACCTGGCCGAGGGACCGCGCGTGCTGGCGGCGCTGGAGGCCCGCACGACCGTCGGGAAACTGGCGCTGGTGCCGTGACCGATCGGGACGGGTTCGCGGCCGAGACCGGGCGCTACCGCCGGGAGTTGCTGGCGCACTGCTACCGGATGGTCGGCTCGGCGCACGACGCCGAGGATCTGGTGCAGGAGACCTACCTGCGGGCCTGGCGTGCGTACGCCGGCTTCGAGGGCCGCGCGTCGGTCCGGTCCTGGCTCCACCGGATCGCCACGAACGTCTGCCTGACGGCCGTGGAGCCGCGCGTGATCCGCCTGCTGCCCTCCGGTCTCGCCGGGCCGTCCGCCGATCCCACCCGGCCGCCCCGCCCGGTGGACGCCGCGTGGCTGGAGCCGTTCCCGGACGCCTGGATCTCCGCACCGGCTGACGACCCGGCCGCCGTGGTGGTCCGGCGCGAGACGCTGCGGCTGGCGCTGATCGCCGGCCTGCAGCACCTGCCCGCCCGTCAGCGCGCGATTCTCCTGCTGCGCGAGGTGCTGGCGTTCTCCGCCGCCGAGACCGCGGAGATCCTCGGCACCACCACCGCGGCGGTCAAGAGCGGGCTGCAGCGCGCCCGGGCCCGGCTGGACGAACTGGACCCGCAGCCGGACGACCTGCTCGAACCGACCGACCCGCGGGCCCGCGCGCTGCTCGACGGCTACATCGCGGCCTTCGAGCGGTCCGACGCGAACCTGCTGGAGCGCGTGCTGCGTACCGACGCCACGCTGGAGGCGACGCCGTTCGCCGACTGGCAGGCCGGCCGGGACCACTGTGTCGGCCTGCTCGAGCGCTACGTCCTGGGGAGCCCTGGCGACTGGCGGATGATCCCCACCACGGCCAACGGCCAGCCCGCCGCCGTCCATCACCGCGGCGCGCCCGACGGCGTGGTGGTGCTCTCCCCCACCGCCACCGGCGTCTCGCGCGTCGTGAAGTTCCACGAGCCCGCGCTGGTGACGATGTTCCCCTGAGCCCGGGCCGCTCACCGGTTCCGGTCGACGCTCCCGACGAACTCGTGGACGGTCGCGGCGAACGCGGCCGGAGCCTCCTGCGCGACGAGGTGTCCGACGCCGGGGATCGTGACCGCGCGGACGTCACCCCGCGTGACCTGGCGCATCGTCGTCTCGGTGAGCGGCGCGTTGATCCCGTCGACGGCGAGCACCGGCATCGTCAGCGGCTGCGACTCGGCGAGCGCGCGGGTGCGGGCGGCGTCGTCCAACAAGGAGCGGTAGAGCCCCTGGGTGCCCCGCCAGCCGCCGGGGCGCGAGTAGGTCCGGACGAACTCGTCGAGGTCGGCCTCGGTCACCGCTCCCGGAACCGCGGTCATCAGGTCGACGGCCCAGTCGATCATCGTGCGTTCCCGGCCGGCCAGGAACAGCTCGGCGATCCCGGGAGCGGCGAGGAACCCGACGTGCCAGGAGCCGCCGTTGAGCACGTCGGCCAGCCTCTCCAGGCCGTACCCGGGGAGCGTCGTCTCGACGGCGGTGACACTGAGGACGTCCCCGGGGTGCGTGGCGGCGAACCGGAACACCGGGCCTCCGGTGACGTCCTGGCCGGTCATGTGCACCGGACCCACGCCTAAGTGGGCCACCAGCCGGTGCAGGTCCTCGGCGAGGGTGGCGACGTCGTGATCACCCCCGGGGTCGGCCTCGGAGTCGCCGAAGCCCCGCAGGTCCACCGCGAACACCCGGTGGTGGGCGGCCAGCAGCGGGATGACCCCGCGGAAGGCCCACCAGGTCTCGGGCCAGCCGTGCACGAGCAGGATCGGCGAGCCGGTCGTCCCGGCCGAGACGTAGTGCAGGGCGCCCGCGGTGTGGTGCGTGACGCCGTCGAGTGTCGCCGCCATGGCGCACCTCCCAAAATAGACAACCAGGTTGGCTATTAAAGTAGTCAACCTGGTTGTCTCTGTCAACGCCCCCTACGCTGCCTCCATGTCCTCTCGCTCGGGCGCCGACCTCGCCTTGCTGCTGCTGGGCAGCTACCGCAACCTCGTGGACGAGGTGACCAGGGAGCTGGCCGCCCGCGGCTATCCCGACTCACGCCCGTCGCACGAGTACGCGATGCGCGCGATCCGGGCCGGCGCCGACAACGCCTCGGAGCTCGGCCGCCGGCTCGCGATCACCAAGCAGGCCGCCGCGAAGACGATCGCGGTACTCCTCGACCGCGGCTACGTCACCGCCGAGGCCCACCCGGACGACGCCCGGCGCAAGCACGTCCAGATCACCGAGCACGGGCTGGCGCTGATGCGTGCGGGCGAGGCGATCTTCGACGAGGTGCGGGCCCGCTGGGCGGACCGCCTGGGCGTCGAGGAGCTCGAGCGCCTGGAGGCCCAGCTCGCCCAGTTCGTCGGCGACTCCCCGATCCGCCTGGACGCCCCGGGCTGGGCCGCCCAGGAACTCTGAGTTCGCTCAGGTGGCGAGGGTGGCGGCCGGTGGGAGGTCGTAGGTGCGGGCGTAGCCGTTCTCGACGCCCACCAGCAACTCCACCACCTCGAAGTAGCGGTCCCAGAACGGCGTCTCGCGCAGCGCGTCGATCAGGAGGCGGTAGGCGTCGTGGTCGTCGGCCTCCCAGACCCAGATGTCGGTGACCCGGGCCGAGTAGAACTCGGTGTCGTAGAAGCGGGAGCGGACACCGCGGGTCCTGGCCTCGATCACCGGGACGACGTCGGTGGTGAAGGCCCGGACACGTTCGGCCACGGTCATCGCGAGCCACTCCGGGGTCGTCTTCACCAACATGAACGCGGTGACCGGGGACTCGGTAGGGGCAGTGGACATCGGTTACCTCCGAAGAGCGGGATCAGTGCCGCTCCAGGGTGCGAACCACCACCCCCCGGCCACAATGGGAACTTCAGCAAAGGATCGTTGCCCGAAGTGGAATCATGCCTGTGAGCAGCCCGAACCTGGACGCCAACCTCGCCGTCGCGCTCGATGCTCTACTGGCCGAGTGCAGCGTGACCCTGGCCGCCGCCCGCCTGCGTACCTCGCCGGCGGCGATGAGCCGCACGCTGGCCCGGCTCCGGCGGGTGCTGCGTGATCCGCTGCTGGTCCGGGCCGGTCAGACGATGGTGCTCACGCCCCGGGCCGAGGCGCTGCGGGACGAGGCCGCGGCGGTGGTGGGCCGGCTGGAGGCCCTCCTCGCCCCCGGCGGCGACGTCGACCCCGCCGCGCTGGTGCGCACGTTCACCGTCCAGGCGTCCGATCTGGTCGGTGCGGCGCTGGCGCCGGGGCTGCTCGGGCCGGCCCGGAGCCGGGCGCCGGGCGTGTCGCTGCGGGTGCTGACCGAGGACGGGGAGGCCGGCCCGGCGCTGCGCGACGGCCGGGTCGACCTCGAGATCGGCGCGGTCGACCACTCCGATCCGGAGACCCGGATCGAGGAGCTGGTCACGCTCCGGTTCGCGGCCGGCGTCCGGGCCGGGCACCCGCTCGGCCAGGGGCCCGTCACCCCCGCGCGGCTGGCCGAGGCCGACCACGTGGTGGTCAGCCGTCGCGGGCACTTCAGCGGCCCGCTCGACGCCGCGCTGGCCGGGCACGGGCTCACCCGGCGGGTCACCGCCGTCCTGCCCGGACACCTGGCCGCGATGGCGCTGGCCGCGGCGAGCGACGTGGTGTGCCTGGTGCCGGTCGCGCGGCCGGGCGAACCGCCGACCCCGATCACCGACGCCGCCCGGGCGCTGGGGCTGGACCTGGTGGAGATCCCGGTGACCCTGCCGCCGCTGACGATCAGCATGGCCTGGCACCCGCGCCACTCGGCCGACGGCGCCCACCAGTGGCTGCGCGACGCCGTACGCCGGGCGCTCCGACCGGCGTCACCGCGCGGCGCCGGGTCAGTACCATGAGCGGGCTTTCGTCCGAACGAGCCGATGTGGAGTGCGAACATGCCGCTGGACGGGAAACTGCCGGACATCGACACGTCGGTGGCGCACCCCGCCCGGCGGTACAACTACTGGCTGGGCGGCAAGGACAACTTCGCGGCCGACCGGGAATCCGGTGACGCGATCGCCGCGGCGTTCCCGGGCATGGTGATCGCGGCCCGGGAGAACCGGAAGTTCCTGCGTCGCGCGGTCCGGTTCCTCGCCGCCGACGCCGGCCTGCGCCAGTTCCTCGACGTCGGCACCGGGATTCCGACCACGCCGAACCTGCACGAGGTGGCGCAGGACGTCGACCCGTCGGCCCGGGTCGTCTACGTCGACAACGACCCGATCGTCCTGGCGCACGCGAACGCGTTGTTGACCGGCACCGACCAGGGCGTGACGACGTACGTCGACGCCGACGTCCGCGACCCGGCCCGGATCCTCGCCGAGGCGCGCGAGACGCTGGACTTCGACCGGCCGATCGGGCTGACCCTGCTGGCGATCATGCACTTCGTCCCCGACGCCGACGGAGCCCACACGCACGTCGCCGAGCTCGTCGACGCGCTGCCGCCGGGCAGCTACCTGGCCCTGACCCACGCCACCGGCGACTTCATCCCGCCGGAGGTCGTCGCCGAGATGGCCAAGCGGGACGCCCGGTCGAAGTCGCCGGTGGTGGATCGGGACCGGGCGGCGTTCGCCCGGTTCTTCGACGGCCTGGAGCTGGTCGAGCCCGGCATCGTGACGGTGGCCCGCTGGCGCGAGGACACCGAGGACGGCGACCGGCCGGCCGACGAGACGGTGTCCCTCTACGGCGCGGTCGCCCGCAAACCCTAGGGCCGGACGATCGTGCGCAGGTGCGCCGCGATCTCCTCCGGCGACGGCATCGCCGCGATCCCCGCCTGCACCTCACGCGCCTTCGCGGCGAACGACTCCTCGGCCAGCACCCGGCGCAGCGCGTCGGCGACGGCCGCGGGCTCCGCGGCCCCCACCGGCAGCGCGAGGCCGGCACCGGACGCGACGATCCGATCGGCCTGGAGGAACTGGTCGGCCCCCTGCGGCACGATCACCATCGGCACCCCGCGCGAGAGCGTGCCGAGCGTCGTGCCCGCCCCACCGTGGCTGACCACGGCCGCGACGCCGTCGAGCAGCTGCGCGAGCGGCACGAACGGGGTGAACTCCACCCGCTCGGGGTTTACGTCGAACTGTTCGGGCTTGGCGAACAGGCCGAGCGTCACCAGCAGATCCACGTCGACGTCGGCGAGCGCGGTGAGGATCGGCTGCAGGACGTCCACCTCGGTGAAGACCGTGCCGAACGTGACGAGCACCCGGGACCGGTGCGACGGCCCGGTCGGCGACACCGAGAGGCCCGGCACGCGGTGCGCCTCGGGGCGCAGCAGCACCGACTCGATCGGCGGCGTCGCCCCCTCGAACTGGAACTGCGGCGGGCACACGTCGAGCAGCAACCGGCCCGACGGGGTGGTGGCCGGCGGCGTGAGCCCGCGGTCGGTGTAGCGGGACGCCACCGTCCGGGTCATCGCGTCGGTGTAGATCGACGGCAGCAGCGGGCCGAACGTCATCGTGACCGACGGGACGCCGAGCGACTCGGCGACCAGCGGGCCGACGAAGTCGGTGAACTCGTTGACGATCAGGTCGGGCGCGAACTCGGCCGCGACGCGCAACGCCTCGTCGGCGGCGAAGTCGAGGAGGGCACCGGCGAAGAGCCCGGCGACGCCCTCGGGCTCCGGGTCGTCGGCGGCACTGTGGCCGGTGCGGCGGATCGACTCGGCCAGCGCCACGTCCATCGGGACGCCGGCGGCCAGGAACGTGAACCCCTCGGGTTCGACGGCGGGACGCAGGATCTCCGCCGATAGCACCGCCACCGTGTCGCCCTGTGCCCGTAACGCCCGCGCCAACGGCAAAAGCGGGATGAAATGCCCGAAGGCCGGCGACGTTGAGAAGAGGATCTTCATACTCATCAGAATAGCATTCTGATGAAATGAGGTCCCCTCTAGACTTCGGTGATGGCACCGGCCACCCGTCGACAGGACAGCGCGGCGTACACGCGCACGGTCATCCTCGAAGCCGCACTCGACCTGTTCTGCGCGCACGGCTACGCGTCGACCACCGTGAACGACGTGGCCGCGCGGGCCGGCGTCGCGGTCGCCACCGTCTACACGAGCGTGGGCAACAAGACGACGCTGCTGCGTACGCTGGTCCAGCGGTCGGCGAACGCGACCGAGATCGACGAGAGCGTCGCCACCGCCGCCGCGGCGGCCGACCCGCGCGGGATCATCGGCCTGGTGGCCGCCGCCACCGGCGACGGCCACGAGAAGTACGCCCGGGTGATCCGGCTGATGTTCGAGACCGCGACGACCGTGCCGGAGATCGCCGACGAGACCGAGCGCGTGGTCAGCGGCTACCGCGCGAACCTGCGGATCTCCGCCACCCGGCTGCAGGAACTCGGCGCGCTCCGCGCGGGCACCACGGTCGAGTCGGCCGTCGACGTGCTCTGGTTCTACTTCGGCCTGTATTCGTTCCCGACCCTGGTCCGGGACAACGGCTGGTCCTACGACCGGGCGAAGGAATGGCTCGCCGACCGGGCCGCGGAGGTCCTGCTCGACCGGGGCTGACGGCCCCTACGACCGACGCCGGCCGGTACGGCGGCGATGACACGTGAGGGGGCACGCCGGCATGGACGAGGTCGAGATCGTCGTCGCCCATCGGCAGCGGGCCACGCTGCGCGTCGGCGACGTGTTCGTGAAGCTCGACGGCGACCCGGCGCACGCCGAGATCGAGGTGCGGGCGATGGCCCTGGCCCCGATCCCCACCCCGCCGGTGCTCTGGCACCGGCCGCCGGCGCTCGCGATCGCCGCGGTGCCGGGAACCGCGCTGGGCGTCCTCGGCGAACCGTCGGCGGCGTCACCGGCCGCGTGGGCCGCGGCGGGCGCCGCCCTCCGCCGGTTGCACGAGGCGCCGCCCCCACCCTGGCCGGGACGCCGCCTCGACGACCTGGCCGCCGAACTCGAGCGCGAATGCGCGTGGCTGCTCGCCCACGGCGCCCTGCCCGCGGAGGTGATCCGGCGCAACCGCGAGATCGCCGGGGCCGCGCTCCGGCCGTGGCACCCGGCGTTCATCCACGGCGACCTGCAGATCACCCACGTCTTCGTCGACGGCGACGCGGTCACCGGCGTGATCGACTGGTCCGAGGCCGCCCCCGGCGACGCCCACTACGACCTCGCCATCCTGACCCTCGGGCACCCGGAACGCCTCGACGACCTGCTCGCCGGTTACGGCGCCGACGCGGACCGGGACGTGATCCGGGCCTGGTGGTCGCACCGCAGCCTGGTGGCCTCGCGCTGGCTGATCGAGCACGGCTTCGACCCGGACGCGCCGGGGTGCGAGTTCGACGTGCTCCGGGCCCAGCTACGCACCTGAACCGCCGGCCGGGCGCGGACGGGTCAGTCGTCGGAACCGGTTTCGGCGTGCACGCGGGTCGCCGTCCTGGTCGCGGTCGTCGCCGTGCCGGAGACCACGACGTGGGCGCCCGCCGGGAGCGCGTCCAGCGTGGCGGGCTCGTCGTCCAGCGCGATCCGCGCGGTACCGGCCACCGGGACCGTGACGCTGGTGCCGCGCTCGCGCTTCGGTCCCTTCACGGTGAGCGTGATGCTTGTCGAGGTCGTCGCGGTGAGCGTGCCGGTGAGCGTGAACCGGATGACCTTGACCGGCTTCCGGGTCTCCGGCTTTCTGACCTCGGGCGCCTTCCGGTGCTCCGGAGCCTTCTCGGCCGGTGCGGCTCGCACCGGGGACACCGCCTGCGCGGGTGCGGCGAGGGCACCGGCCACGACCGCGCCGACGACGAGGGGCAGGACGGAGAGGGCTAAGCGGCGCATCGGTGACTCCAGATCGCGGTCGGTGGACTGCTCCACCCTCGGCGGCCCGCGGAGCGCCGACCGGTGCCGGCCGGGTGCGGCGCGGCTGCGGCGCTCCTACCCCGGCGTGCGCACCAGCGCGGGCAGCATGAGGTCGACGCCGACCGTCATCCGCGCGACGAACTCCGCCCGGGTGGCCACCTCGTGCTTGATACCGGCGGCCGTGCTGTGCAGCGTCCGGGCCAGGTCCTCGGCCACGCCACCCGCTCCGGCGTCGGCGAGCGCCGACGTGAGCAGTTCGACGAAGCGCCGGGGATACTCCGTGACGACCGCCCCGAGGAGCCCGGGGTTGGCGTCGACGAGCACCGTGACCTCGCCGGCCAGCGGGCCGACGTACCGCCCGGCCCAGAGGTCGAGCGCCTCGATCAGCCGCTCGCGCAGCGGCCGGCCGGTATCGGCGAGCACCGAGGCCGCCGCCGCCAGGTCGTCGTCGAGGGCGTCGATCACGGCGGCGCGGAACAGGTTCTCCTTGGACGAGAACAGGAAGTACAGGCCGGGCCGGGAGATCTCCGCCGCGCGCGCGACGTCCTCCATCGACGTCTTCCGGTAGCCGAAGCGCGCGAACGTCCCCAGCGCGACGCGGAGAACCTGCTTCCGGCGGGCCGGCTCCCCGGCCGGCGATTCGCTCATGGCTCGACCGTACCCGAACTAGACAAAGTAAGCACAGTTTGTAAAGTGCGTTCATGACCATCACCACGCGGTTCGACGCCGCGAGCACCGCCGACGACGTCGTGAGCGGCGTCGACCTCACCGGGAGGCGCGCCGTCGTCACCGGCGCCACCTCCGGCCTGGGCGTGGAGACCGCCCGCTCGCTCGCGCGGACCGGCGCCGCGATCACGCTCGCCGTCCGCGACACCGCCGCCGGAGCCGGCGTCGCCCGGGACATCACCGCGACGACCGGCAACCCCCACGTCGACGTGCGGCCGCTCGACCTGGCCGACCGGTCGTCCGTCGCCCGGTTCGTGCGGGGCTGGACCGGGCCGCTGCACCTGCTGATCAACAACGCCGGGATCTTCCGCAGCGAGCTCCACCGCACGCCGGAGGGCTGGGAGCAGCAGTTCGCGGTCAACCACCTCGGCCCGTTCGCCCTGACCGTCGGCCTCCACCGCGCGCTCGCGGCCGGGGGGCAGGCCCGCGTCGTGATGGTCAGCTCGACCGCGCACATGAACTCACCCGTGGTCTTCGACGACCTCCACTTCGAGCGACGCGCCTACGACCCCCAGCTCGCCTACGCCCAGTCCAAGACCGCCACCTCGCTCGTCGCGGTCGAAGCCACCCGCCGGTGGGCGGCCGACGGCATCGTCGCCAACGTCGTCAACCCCGGCGGCGTGGCGACCGGGCTGCAGCGCGACTTCACCCCCGAGCAGACGGACTACCTGGCCCGGGCCGAAGCCGCCGGGGCCTTCGCCTACAAGACCGTCCCGCAGGGCGCCGCCACCACGCTCGTCGCCGCGGTCGCCCCCGAGTTCGCCGGTACCGGCGGCCACTACCTCGACGACGGACGCGAGGCGCACACCGTCGGCGACGACGCGAACCTGTTCGAGCACAGCCACGGCGTCAAGCGGTGGGCCCTCGACCCGGACACCGCGGCCAGGCTCTGGACCGTCTCGGCGGACCTGATCCGGACGCCCTGACGCGGTCGCGCCCGGGCACCCGGACGCCGGTCAGAACGTCTCGGTCACCGGGCGGCCCGGCGCGTACGGCGGCCAGCCCGGGTCGCCGGTCCGGGCGAACGCGACCCAGGCTCCGTGCATCCGCGCGGCGAGCCCGGCCGGCGCCGGACCCGGGCCGAGCAGCCCGGTGTCGCCGTGCAGCCAGGGCTCGTCGGCGACGTCGAACACGAACGGCAGCTCGACGGTGTGCGTCGCGCCGAGGCGCCCGCCCAGGGCCCCGGAGCGGTGCCCGAACGAGTAGGCGTACGTACGCCCGCCGGAGATCCGCGCGTGCGCGTCGGTCATCCGCGCGGTCCCGGCGCCGAACAACGCCCGGCCCAGCACCGCCGACCGCCGCTCCCCCGGCGTCGAGCCCTCCGGCGCCGGCGCGTCGGCGCCCACGCGCGCGGCGAGAGCCGCCACGTCGGCGTCGGTCGAGGTCTCGAACCGCCCCTGCGGCACCAGGTACAGATGTCCTTCCTCGCGGTTGGTGCCGATCACCAGGTCGACGTCGGCGGCCGGACCGTCGGCCAGCGCGTCGGCCGGCTGGGTGTCCAGCACCAGGCTGAACGGGCTGAGCCCCACCAGCGGATCGGTCGCGGTGCCGGTGCGGAGATCGAGCCCGCTCAACGCCGGCAGGACGTCGACGAACCGCTCGTCGGGGACCGCGCCGAACGCGGAGACGGTCGGTTCCACGTCCAGTGCCGCCGCCGCGGCGGCGGTGACCCGGCGGGCCTGTTCGGGCGTGAACGCGCCGGTGCCGCTGCCGCTCTGCACGATCGCGCGTCGGAACAGGCCCTTCGCCTCGCGCGTCGCGAGCAGCGCGCCGACGATCGTCGCGCCCGCCGATTGGCCGACGAGCGTGACGTTCGCGGGGTCCCCGCCGAACGCGGCGACCGTGTCGCGTACCCAGCCGAGCGCGGCGAGCACGTCGAGCAGGCCGCGGTTCGCGGGTGCTCCGTCCAGGTGCAGGAAGCCGGGGACGCCCAGCCGGTAGTTGAGCGTGACCAGCACGACCCCGTCGCGGGCGAAGGCCCGGCCGTCGTAGAGCGCGGCCCGGCCGGACCCGGTGACGAAGCCGCCGCCGTGGACGAACACCACCACCGGGCGCCGGCCGGCGTCGGCGGCCGGCGTGTGGACGTCGACGGTCAGGTACTCGTCGCCGCGCACCCAGCCGGGGCCGAAATACGGGGCCAGGTCGAGCCGGCCGAAGTTCCGCACCGGCTGGGGCGCCGTCGGCGACGGCCGGGTGCCGTCCCGGACGCCGCTCCAACCCGGGTGCGGGACCGGCGGGCCGAACCGCCCGGCGCCGGTCGGCGCGGCCGCGTACGGGATCGCGCGGTAACGCTCACCGGCCGCGTCACGCCGGCCGCGGACCACGCCCGCCGGCGTCTCGACGATCGGATGCACAGTCGTGTCCTCTCAGGCGATGCGGGGGAAACCCGCCCAGTCCTTGACCGCGAAACCGGAACCTTCGTGGGTGATCTCGGCGCCGCCGTGGCCGCCGAAGTGCGCGGGGAAGACCAGCGAGCGGGTCTCCGCGGCCTGGCCGAGCAGCGCACGCCGGGTGGTCCGGGCCTCGGTCGGGTCCTCGCAGAAGCACGAGTTGACGTCCGGGTCGACGAGTTGCACGCCGGTGTGCAGGAGGTCCCCGACGAACAGCGCGCGGTCGCCGCCGGACTCGAGCACCAGGATCGACGAGCCCGGGGTGTGGCCGGGCGCCGACTCGAGCCGCAGGTTCCCGTCGATCCGGTACGAGTCGTCCCACAGCGTCGTCAGCCCGGCGTCGTGTACCGGCAGGACGCTGTCCTCGAACACGTTCTGGTTGCCGCGCCCGAACACCGACGCGTTCTCGTTCGCCGGATTCCAGAAGTCGAAGTCCTTCTGCGGGATCAGGTAGGTGGCGTTCGGGAACGTCGGAACCCAGCTGCGGTCGTCCAGGCGGGTGTTCCACCCGACGTGGTCGATGTGCAGGTGGGTGTTGATCACCACGTCGACGTCCTCCGGACGGACGCCGGCCGCGGCCAGGTTGTCCAGGAAGTCGGTGTCCAGGTGGGACCAGTTCGGGACGTAGGGCCGCTCCTTGTGGTTGCCGACCCCGGTGTCGACGAGGATCGTGCGGCCCTCGCTGCGCACCACCCACGTCTGGATGGCGTTGTGGCATTCGTCGGTCTCCGGGTGCCAGAAGTCCGGCACGACCCAGTCGCGGTGCTCCTCCCAGAGGGCCCGGTCGGTGCCGGGGAAGAACTGGTCGGGGGTCATCCCGACGCTGCCGTACGACTCCTTGACCCGCGTGATCGTGACTTCACCCAGGGTGATCTGATCCATCGTCCGTCTCCTCGACGCGTGGGGCGTGTGCGGATTCGAGAGTGGACGGGCGGGCCGGGGCCAACCAGCCCCGCGTCAAGCTATCCCTGGCGGGGGCAGGCTCCGCGCCGCCCGCCGGAGCACACTGGACCCCGTGGAACGACACGCGCGACTCGGCGAATTCCTCCAGGTCCGCCGCAGCCAGCTGACGCCGGACGGCGTCGGCCTTCCCGACGGCGTCCGGCGGCGCCGGGTCCCGGGGCTGCGGCGCGAGGAACTCGCGATGCTGGCCGGCGTCAGCGTCGGCTACTACACCCGGCTGGAGCAGGGCCAGTCGCAGAACGCCTCCGTGCAGGTCCTGGACGCGATCGCGGACGCGTTGCAGCTCGACGCGGCCGACCGCACCTACCTGCATTCGCTCGCCACACCCGGCCACCGGTCGGCGAAGGCAGAGCCGGCACCGGACGAGACCGTCTCGGCGGACCTGCTGACGCTGCTGGGCGCGATGACCGGCGTCCCCGCGGTCGTGCTCGGACGGCGCAACGACGTGCTGGCCTGGAACCCGCTCGGGCACGCCCTGCTGGCCGGGCACCTGGACGTCACCGGTCCGTCCCGGCCCGACGAGCGTCCGAACATGTCGAAGATCGTGTTCCTCGATCCCCACACCCGGGACCTGTACGTCGACTGGGACGCCAAGGCCCGCGTCGTCGCCGGGAACCTGCGCCTGGCCGCCGGGCGCCACCCGCACGACCGCGACCTGCTCGCGCTGATCGGCGAACTCACCGTCGCCAGCCCCGACTTCGCCGCGATGTGGGCCGACCACACCGTCCAGGACTGCGCGAGCGACGTCTACGACCTACGCCACCCGCTCGTCGGCGCGCTCCGCGTGCAGCAGCACACGCTCAAGCTCAACCAGACGCCCGACCAGTCGCTGGTGACGATGACGACCGAGCCCGGCTCACCCTCGGCGACGGCCCTGACGCTGCTGGCCCAGGCGATCGGCGAGCCGTCCCGCGGCAACCGGTAGCGCGGGGCGGTGGGCGGGGCCGGCACCGCCGGACGTCACCCGGTCCGCCGACGCGGCGCCTCTCGGGCGACCACCGCGCGCAGTGCGTGGGCCAGCCAGTCGAGGTCCGCCCCGGCGTCGTCCGCGGCGTGCTGACCGCGGACGCGTGACACGAGCACGCGGTAGGTCTCGGCCCGCGCGTCGATCCCGGCTTCGACGCAGGTCAGCACGGCCGCCAGTGGTTCCGCGTCGCTGAACGTCGCCGCGACGAACCCGGCGGCGGCGGGCGTCCCGGGGGCGACGCCGCGCTCGCGGGCCTCGCGCACCTGCTCCACGACCTGCCGCGCCCAGAAGACGCGCGCGCCGGGCGGTTTCGGCTCCCCCGCCGGCGTCGGCACGCTGAGCTCGAGGAACGTCCGCATCCGGGTGCGGAAGCCGGGGTCCTGCACCAGTTCGGCCAGTTCGATCCAGGCGTCCACCTGGTCGGGGGTCGGTTCGTCGGGCAGCTCGATCCGGAGGTCGCGGAGACGGTCGCGTACCTCGGGGCGGAGATCGAGGCCGCCGAACACGTCGGCCTTGAAGTCGTCGATGATTCGCAGGCGTTCGGTGGCGGAGATTCGGGCCAACCGGTTCATGAGAGCAGCCTCCTGGGCCGTCGAGTTGCGCTTCGACACGGTGGACAACACGGCCCGGCTGACCTTGAGGGCGCGGATCTGCGCGTCGATCGCGGCGACGTGCGTGTCCGCGACCGCGGCGAGCGTGGCCCGGCCGTCGAGCACGCCGACCACCTCGTCGAGCCCGAGGCTCAGCTCACGCAGGGTGCGCACCAGCTCGGCGCGGGCCGCGCCACCGGCGTCGTACAACCGGTAGCCGCCGGCCGACCGGGACGCCGGCGGCACCGCGCCCTCGTCCGACCAGAACCGCAGCGTCCGGACGGGAATGCCGGTGCGGTCCGCGAGCTGGCCGATGGTCAGGAGTTCGGATCGTTCGTCCATGCGACGATCCTCGACGTTCCAGCGGCTGGAGAGTCAAGCCGCGCGTGGCACCAGAACGACGAACGCCAGGCCCGACGTCGAGTCCGCGAGCTCGAGCGCCGCCGCCGGGTCGTCCAGGCCGACGACGTGCGGCTCCAGCGCCGACAGGTCGAGCACACCGCTCCCGACCAGCCGCCACACCGCGACGACGGTCTCCGGCCGCGCCATCCAGGAACCGCGGACCGTCATCCGGCGCCGCATCAGGTCCCCGTAGGGCAGGGTCAGATTCTGGCGCACGCCGCCGATCAGGACGAGCGTGCCGCCCGGCCGCAGCGCGTCGTACCCGGTGAGCGTCGGGCCGGGGTCGGGCACCGCGCCCAGGGCGTCGACCGTGACGTCGGGTTCCCCGGCGGCGCGGATCGCGGCGGCGTCCGCGGAACGATCCCCGGTGAGCCGGACGGTCGCCACCCGGGCGTCGAGCGCCGCGAGCCTCGCCAGCGCCGCGGGGTTGCGGCCGACGGCGACGACCCCGGACGCGCCCCGGGCCAGCGCCACCAGCACGGCGGCGCCGCCGAGCTGCCCGGTCGCACCGAGCACCGCGACCCGCTCGCCCGGCTGCTGAGCGGTCAGCGCCTCGGCCGCGATCGACAGCCACGGCAGGAACGCCAGCCGCGGGTCGTCGCCGGCTCCCGGGACGCCCACCAGCACCGACGCGGGCAGCACCGCGCGCTCGGCGAACGTGCCGTCGCGCCACCGCTCCCGCAGCCGGGCGACGACCGGGGTCCGCTCGCCGCGCCCCCCGATCCCGGTCCAGCCGACGATGAACTCCGCCCCGGCCTCCCGGAGCAGGCTCGCGTTGACGACGACGTCGCCCGGCGCGAACCCGGTCACGTCGTCCGCGACGGCCACGACCCTGGCGAGGCCTCCCACCCCCAGCACCAGCGGCGTCGGGAGCGATCCCCGGGCCCCGCCGGTGAGGACGGAGGAGTACGCGGGGACGTGCACCGCGAGGACGTCGACGAGCACGCCGCCCGGCCGCAGCCGGGGCTCGGGCACCTCCAGTACACGCAGGCCGTCGTCGGTCGAGTTGAGTTTCCACGCACGCATGACGTCAGCGTGCGCGCTTGCTAGCCTGGTATCCAGTAACGGCTTATCCTGGTATCGAGGCTGCCACGATGGAGAAACGCGAGCTCGGCCAATTCCTGCGCAGCCGGCGCGAGGTCCTCACCTGCGCCGACGTGGGGCTGCCGGTCACCGGCCGCCGGCGCACGCCGGGGTTGCGCCGGGAGGAGCTGGCGATGCTCGCCGGCATCAGCACCACCTGGCTGACCTACCTCGAGCAGGGTCGCGACGTCCGGGCCTCGGACCAGGTCCTCGCGTCGCTCACCCGCGCGCTGCGGCTCAGCCCGGCCGAACGCGCCCACGTGTACGCGCTCGCCGGTTTTCCCGGTCCGGCCGCCCCGGCCGAACCCCTGGCCCCTCACGTCGGTGACGTCGCCGGCGCCCTCGGCCTCCATCCCGCCTACGTGACGGCGGCCGACTACACGCTCCTCACGTACAACGCCGCCGCGGAGGAGCTGTTCACCGGGCTCCCCCGGATCGGCAACCTCGCGCGCTGGCTGTTCACCGACCCCGCCGCCCGCGACCTGCTGCCCGACTGGACGGAGATCGCCCAGGACGTGCTGGCCCGCCTGCGCGCCGCGCAGGGCAGGCACCCGGGCGAGGAACGGTTCACCCGCCTCGTCGCCGACCTCCACGAGGCCAGCCCCGAAGTCCGCGACTGGTGGCCCCGCCAGGACGTCCGGGCGACCCGCTCGGGCACCAAACGGGTCCGCCACCCCCGGCGCGGCGTCCTCACGCTGTCCTATGTGTCGTTCCAGGTGGCCGACCATCCGGACCAGACCCTCGTCGTCTATCTGGATCCGGGCGCGGAGCAGGACGAGAGCGCCCGATCGGCGTCCGGCCGAAGCCTTGACGGACTTAGCTAATCGCCATAGCTTTTAGCTAATGCAATTAGCGAGACCGAGGAGCGCACGATGACCGACTTCCTGCCCGTCGACGGCCACCACCGACCTGCGCGGCGCCGGCGAGTCCAGCGCGGAGTGGCCGTCCGACACCCGCACCGACATCGCCGGTGACCTGCTCGCGCTCATCCGCCACCTCGGCGGCCCGGCGGTGCTGGTCGGGCACTCGATCTCGGGCGGCGCCGCCCCGATCGCCGCGGCCCGGGCCCCCGAGCTGATCACCGGCGTCGTCGAGATCGCGCCGTTCACCCGGGCCCAGGCCTACCCCGGGCGCAAGCCCGTCGACTGGGCCGCCCTCGCCGCCGTGCTCGGTGAGCCGGGCCGGAAGAAGGCGTTGCGGGGACGGCCGACCCGCGCGCCGAGGGCGAAGCGATCGTGGCCGCGCTACCGGCCGGGCTGGGCCGGTTGGAGATGATCGAGGGTGCCGGGCACTACCCGCACGCCCAGTATCCCGACGAGACGGTGGACCTGATGCTCCCGTTCCTGAAGGCCGCCGGCCGTGCCTAGAGCCGGCCTCGTCCCGGCCACGGTGGTCGCGACCGCCGCCGACCTCGCCGACGAGGTCGGGCTGGCCAACCTGACCATGGGGCTGGTCGCCGAGCGCCTCGGCGTGAAGACGCCGTCGCTCTACAAGCACGTCGAGTCGCTCGACGCGCTGCACCGCGGCATCGCGCTCCAGGCCCGGCGGGAGTTCACCCAGGCCCTGGCCCGGGCCACCGCCGGTCGGTCCGGCGCGGACGCGGTCCACGCGCTCGCCGACGGCTGGCGCCGCTGGGCCCACGAGCACCCGGGCCGTTACTCCACGAGTGTCCGGGCCGCCGCCACCGACGACGAGGAGGACCGCCGGGTCGCCGACGAGGTCCTGCGGCTCCTCTACGACGTGCTCGCCGGTTTCGCCCTGCCCGGTCCCCGCGCCGTCGACGCCGCCCGTGCCCTGCGCTCGGCCCTGCACGGCTTCATCACGCTCGAGGCCGGCGGCGGCTTCGGCCTCCCCCGCGACGTCGACCGGAGCTTCTCCTACCTGGTCGACACGCTCGTCGGCGGTTTCGGCGCGCACGGCGACGACCAGCACCCGCGCGGATCGACGCCGGAGTTCCACGGCACCGGGGACTGACGCGTGCGGCCGGCGTCGGCGCCCGCACGACGGCCTCGGCGTCGTGCTCCGCACCGCGCGGGCCCCGCGTCAGGACGGGGCGACGTGCACCTTCGGGCCGGGCCCCGCTCCGGCGGGGCGATGGCCGGCGAGCACGGCGGCGACCTCGTCGAGCCCGACGGTCGCCGCGACCAGCGGGCGGGGGTCGACGACACCGGACGCGTACGCCGCGATCGTGGCGTCGAGACCGGGTGAGGCCGAGAGCACCCCGACCGCGGTGACGTCCTTGAGCGCCAGCGTGCGGGTGTCGATCAGGCTGGGGCTCCCGGCGAGCCCGATGTAGACGAGCCGCCCGGCCGGTTCGACCAGCGCGAGCGCCCGGGCGGGCAGGTGCGCGGCGTTGGAGGCCTCGACGACCGCGTCGAACGGCAGCGCGGGCAGCGTCGGCTCGGTCCACGCGTCGGCGAACCCGAGACCGCGAGGGAACGCGAGGCTCTCCTCGTCGCGGCCCAGCAGGTGCACCTCGGCGCCGGCGGCACGCAGGAACATCGCGGTGAGCAGGCCGATCGTGCCGGGGCCGAGCACCAGGACCCGGTCGCCGGGCCCGACGTCCGCGGCCCGCGCCGCGCGGTACGCGTTCCCGCCGGGCTCGACCAGGGCCCCGAGAACCGGATCGACGCTGTCGGGGATCGCGTGCAACGAGGTGACGGGGGCGGCGATCTGCTCGGCCAGCGCACCGGCCCGGCCGCCCCGGATACCGACCTCCTGGCGGTGCTCGCACACGTGCTGGTGCCCGCGACGGCACCGGCGGCAGGTTCCGTCGCCGATCATCGTGTCGCCCATGACCCGGCGCCCGACCCAGGCCGGGTCGACCCCGTCGCCGACCGCGGCGACGATGCCCGCCCACTCGTGGCCGAGCCGCATGGGGTAGGACGAGTGGCCCTCGTGCAGGTAGGCCATCTCGCCGGTGAAGAACTCCACGTCGGTGCCGCACACCCCGACCCGTTCGACGTCGACGACGACCTCGCCGGGCACGGCGACCGGCGGTGGAACGTCCTCGACGGCGGCTTTCCCGGGGCCGTGCAGGACGAAGGCTCTCATCGGTAGGCACCGAGCGCGCGGCGCACGTCCTCGACGGCGTCGGTGAGGGTCGACAGCGGCGTGCGGTAGGTCAGCGCGCTGACGCTGATCGCCCCCGACGGGGTGGCCGGTGACGTCGCGTAGACCGGGAGCGCGAGGCAGTTGATGCCGACCTCGTTCTCCTGGTCGTCGACCGCGTAGCCGCGTTCACGGCTCAGCCGCAACTCGCGGTACAGGGCGCCGGCGTCGCCGAGGGTGTTCGCGGTGCGTCGGACCAGCGGTTCGCCGCCGATCCAGTCGCGCACCGCGTCGAGCGAGTCGAGCCGGTAGGCCAGCAGCAGCTTGCCGACGCCGGTCGCGTGGGCCGGGTTGCGGCCACCGATCGTGGAGGTGAGCCGGACCGCGCCGGTCGGCGGATCGACCTTCGCCCGGTAGACGATCTCCCGGCCGTCGAGCACCGCGTAGTGCGCGGTCTCGCCGAAGCGGGCGGCCAGCGCCTCCAGGACCGGGCGGATCCGCACCTGCTCCGGGCGCAGCTCGTGGTGGGCGAACGCCATCCGGAGGAACTCGTCGCCGAGCACGTAGCGTCCGCGATCGTCCTGGTCGGCCAGGCCGGCCCGGCGCAGCGAGGCCAGCGCCCGGTGCACGGTGGGCTTCGGGCTGCCGATCACCCGGGTCAGCTCCTCCAGCCCGGCCCCGTCGGGGTGGCGGGCGAGTTCCTTGAGCACGGCGAGCACCCGGTCGGACCCGACCAGCCGGCTCTCGTCCAACCGGGCGACCTGGAGCGGGATCGCGTCCGCCTGGGTAGTGTCCATCTCGTTCCGAAAGATAGACCACCGTTTCGACAGTTGGAAGCATGGTGGTGAGCGTGGCGCGCCCCGACCCGGGCCACCGGCCGCCCGTTCGAACACGTCGTCGAGGTCCTCGACCGCGTCGCCCGGACCGAAGGAGACACATGAGCAGGTCAGCACTGGTCACCGGCGGCGCCAGCGGCCTGGGGGCGGCGAGCGCCGCCCGCCTGCGCGCCGACGGCCTCACCGTCACCACGCTCGATCTGCGCGGCGCCGACGTCACCGCCGACGTCACCGACGAGGACGCCCTGCGGCGCGTCGCCGGCGAGATCGGGCCGGTCGACGTCCTGGTCAACTCGGCCGGCGTCATCGGCCCCAACAAGCCCCTGCTCGACACCACCGCGGACGAGTGGCGCCGCGTCTTCGACGTCAACGTGCTCGGCACCGTCAACACCCTGCGTGTCTTCGTCCCCGGCATGCGCGAGCGCGGCTGGGGCCGGGTCGTGAACTTCGCCAGCATGGCCGGCAAGGACGGCAACCCGAACCTGTCGATCTACTCCGCCACCAAGGCCGCGGTCATCGGCCTGACCAAGTCCGCCGGCAAGGAACTGGCCACCAGCGGGGTGCTGGTCAACGTCGTCGCCCCGGCCGTCATCGCCACGCCGATGAACGACGACACCGCGCCCGAGGTGCTGGACCACATCGCCGGCCTCATCCCGATGAAGCGGGTCGGACGCCCGGAGGAGGTCGCCGAACTGGTGGCGTTCCTCGCCTCCGACCGGGTCAGCTTCTCCACCGGCGCCGTCTACGACATCAGCGGCGGCCGCGCGACCTACTGACGACGGCCTTGCGGGGGTGTCCTATCGTGCCGACATCGCCGCATTGATGGCGATGAGTGATCGAACCCAGCCGGTTCCAGCAGTCCGGCGTCGACGCCAGGGCGACACGCCCGAGGCGGGGTAGATCTCGGCACGCAGGAGCACAACACCATGCACGCGAACCACGGACGGCGTGACCGCCGTCCCGTCTTCCGCCGCGCGGCGATGCTGTTCGCCGCTCTCGCGGTGGTGGCCGCCGGATGCGCCGATGTCGCTGGAGACACCCCGGCATCGGCCGCCACCCGGGCCGCGGCCGTGAAGACGTTCCTGCCGAACGCGAAGTTCGACTACCAGATCAGCACGGGCTACACCCCCGCGAGCGGGGTGAAGGTCGTCAGCCGGGACGTGAAGGACACGCCGGCCGGGCTCGGCTACGACATCTGTTACATCAACGGCTTCCAGACCCAGCCCGACGAGAAGGGCAGCGACGGTCAGCCGCTCGAGGGCACCAGCAAGTGGTTCGCCGACGACGCGAGCCGCAAGCAGCTGCTGCTGCCCAACCCGACGCCGGACTACCCGACGGCCACCGAGAACCAGCAGTACTCCAAGCCGTACTACGTCGACCCGGGCTGGCCGGACGAGATCATCTTCGACCTGCGCACCGACGCGAAGCGCGCGGCGCTCGCGGCGATCGTCGGGAAGCAGATCCAGGCCTGCGCCGACAAGAAGTTCGACGCCGTCGAGGTCGACAACCTCGACAGCTTCACCCGCGCCTACAGCAACCTCTCCGACCGCAAGCTGGCCCGGGAGGGCAAGGAGCCCAAGGAAGGCGCTCCCCGGCTGATGAGCAAGAGCGACGCGCTCGCGTTCGCCACCCTGCTGATCCAGAAGGCCCACGGCCTGAACCTGGCGATCGCCCAGAAGAACACGGCCGAGCTGGCGGACGAAGGCAAGGCCGCCGGCTTCGACCTGGCCGTCGTCGAGGAGTGCGGCTCGACCTCGGAGTGCGGGGACTACGCCGAGGTGTGGGGCGGGAACTGGGTCGACATCGAGTACTCCGCGAGCGGCTTCAGCAAGGCCTGCACCGCGGTGAAGTCGAAGATCTCGGTCGTCCAGCGCGACAAGAACGTGACGAAGCCGGGCACCGACGGCTACGTCTACAACGAGTGCTGAGGTGAGCACCGCGGGGTCGCTCGCCCGACGTGTCGAGCGACCCCGCGGCGGTCATCGGCTGACCGGGTCGGTGGAGGCCTCCGCCGGGTCCAGGCCGGAGAGGTCCGCGACGCCTTCCCAGTCGCCCGGATGGCGGCACGCGGCCGCGCCGAGCCGGGCGCCGGTCCGGAGACGGCACTCGACCGGCCGACCGGCGACGAGCTCGGCCAGGTAGCCCCCGACGAACGCGTCACCGGCGCCCACCGTCTCCAGCGGGCCGTCGAGAGGTACCGCCGGCACCGCGTGCAGCGAACCGTCGACGCACGCCACCGCGCCGGCCGCCCCGGCGGTGACGACCACGTGCGCGTGTCCCCGCTCCGCCAGCGCGAGTGCGGCCGCCCCGGCGTCGGCCCCGCCCCGGCCCGGGAGCAGGAACGGCACCTCGTCGACGCCGGCGAACACCAGGTGGGCCCGGGAGGCCAGCGCGCGGTACACCGGCGCGGCCACCTCGGCCGGCCAGAGGCGCCCGCGGTGGTTGACGTCGAACGACACGGTCGCACCGGCCGCGTCGGCCCGGTCGAGCAGGTGATCGACCGCGGCCCCGGCCTCGTCGGACAGCGCCGGCGTGATGCCGGTGAGGTGCAGCAGCGTCGTGCGTGACAGCGGGATCCGCTCGACGTCGGCCGGGCTCAGCCGGCTGCCCGCGCTCCCCCGCCGGTAGTAGACGACGCTGGTGCGCCCGTCGGCGCCGCGCTCCTTGACCAGCAGCCCGGTGGGGCCGCCCGGGTCGACGACCGGGTGGACGTCGACGCCCTCGGCACGCAGCTCGCGGGTGACGCGGCGCCCCAGCGAGTCGTCGCCCACCCGGCCGAACCAGCTGACCGGCACGCCCCGGCGGGCCAGCGCCATCGCGACGTTGGCCTCGGCGCCGCCGGTCGAGACCGCCACCCGCGGGGCGCTCCACAGCGGTCCGTCGTCACCGGCCCGGAACACCGCCAGGGCCTCACCGACGGTGACGACGCGCTCGATCACCGCCCCACCGCCGCACGGAACTCGCGCGCCCGCGCGGTGATCTCGTCGAAGCGCCCGGCGGCGATCACGTCCCGCGGGGTGATCCAGCTGGTGGAGACGGTCAGGACCGGTTCGAGGTCGTACTCGGCGGCGTTGCTGATGCTGATCCCGCCGCTGGGCACGAACCGGACGTCGGGGAACGGCCCGTGCAGGGCCGGCACCAGCGCGGCGCCGCCGAGCTGCGCGGCCGGGAACAGCTTCACCACGGTGTGCCCGGCCGCGCGCGCCGACATGAGCTCGCTCGCCGTCGCCACGCCGGGGATCGCGGGCACGCCCCGCCGGCTCGCGCGGTTGCTGAGCACCGCGCTGAAGCCGGGGCTCACCACGAACCGCGCTCCGGCGTCGACGACGCGGTCGAACTGTTCGGGCGTGAGCACGGTGCCCGCGCCGACGAGGAACCCGTCGAGCTCCGCCACCGTCGCGACGGCCTCGACGGCGGCCGGGGTGCGCAGCGTGATCTCGGCGCACGGCACACCGCCGTCGGCGAGCGCGCGGGCGAGCGGAAGGGCATGCCGCGGATCGTCGAGGACGACGACCGGGAGGACCCGGATCCGCGCGAGCTCGGTGGTGGTCATCTGCCCAGCCACCCACCGTCCACCGGCAGGACCGTGCCCGAGACGTAGTCCGACGCCGCCGAGGCGAGGAAGACGGTGGCCCCGGCGAGGTCGTCGCCGCGGCCCCAGCGCCCGGCCGGGATGCGCTCGAGGATCGAGCGGGACCGATCGGGGTCGTTGCGCAGCGCCGCGGTGTTGTCGGTCGCGATGTAGCCGGGCGCGATCGCGTTGACGTTCACGCCCCGGGCGGCCCACTCGTTGGCCAGCGCCCGGGTGAGCCCGGCGACGCCCGACTTCGCCGCGGCGTAGCCGGGAACGTTGATGCCGCCCTGGAAGCTGAGCAGGCTCGCCGTGAAGACGACCTTGCCCCGGCCGCGTTCGAGCATCGGCGCGGCGACCAGCTGGGTGAGGACGAACTGGCTGGACAGGTCGACCTCGAGCACCCGGTCCCACCATTCGAGGGGGTGCTCGATCGCCGGCGCGCGCTCGATCGTGCCCGCGTTGTTGATCAGGATGTCCGGAGCACGCGCGGCCAGCTCGGTGCCGAGCGCGACGACGGCCTCCCGGTCGGCGAAGTCCACCGCCCGCGCCTCGAACGACCGGCCGAGGCCCCGGATCGTCGTGGCGACGTCGTCGTCGGGCCCGGCCTGGGTGCTGACCCCGATGATGTCCGCTCCGGCCCCGGCCAGGGCCTCGGCCATCGCGCGCCCGATGCCGCGCCGGGCTCCGGTGACGACCGCGAGCCGGCCGCTCAGGTCGAACAGGCCGCTCACGCGCCCACCTCGACCAGGATCTTCATCGCGCGGCCCGCGGCCAGGTCGTCCATCGCGGCCGGCGTCCGGTCGAGCGGGACGACGCGGGTGATGAGCTCCTCGGCGGGGATGACACCCTGGCCGAGCAGGGCGATCGCCCGCTCGAAGTCGGAACGCTGGTACACCCGGGCGCCGAGCAGGCGCAGCTCACGCCAGAAGACCCGCTGCAGGTCGATCTCGCGCGCGGCGGCGTGGATGGCGACGACCACGATCGTGCCCCGGACCTTGGCCAGCGCCGTGGTGGAGCGTGCGGCCGCGGCGGCCCCCGACACCTCGAACACGACGTCGGCCCCATCGCCCCCGGTCCACCGCCCCACCTCGGCGACGACGTCGTCGGTGGCGGGATCCACGGTCTCGAACCCGAGCGCGGCGATCCGGGCCCGGCGGCTCTCGTCGACCTCGGCGATCAGCACCTGGGCCCCGGCGTGGCGCGCGACGCAGCCGATGAGCACGCCGATCGGGCCGCCGCCGAGCACCACGACGCGGTCACCGACCTGCAGCTCGGAGCGGCGCACGTCGTGGACGGCGACCGCCACCGGCTCCACCAGCGCGGCCGCGCGCAGGTCCAGGTCGGCCGGGAGCGGGACGGCGATCGAGGCGGGCACGTTCCAGCGCTGCTGCAGCGCGCCCGGGGAGTCGATGCCGACGAACGTGAGGTTCTGGCAGATGTGCTGATGGCCGGCCAGACACGCCGAGCACGTCCCGTCCCACAGCAGCGGCATGACGGTGAGCGGGTCGCCGACCTCCCAGCCGGTCACGCCGGGCCCCACCGCGGCCACCGTGCCCGCGGCCTCGTGGCCGAAGATCAGCGGTGTCCGCACCCGGGCGTCCATGTTGCCGTGCGCGATGTGCAGGTCGGTCCCGCAGAGGCCGCAGTACGCGACCGCGATCTGCAGCTCTCCCGGCCCCGGCGGTTCCACCTCCGTGGTCGAGACCCGTAACGTCCCGCCACCCTCGTACGCCACACCCTGCATCAACGGCCTCGCTCTCTCGCCCTCTTGCAAACATCATACGTGTGACCTTATGGTCTGGCCCCACGAACTCGACGTCAAGGACGACGATCAGAAAAGGACATGACATGGTTCGGTTCAGAGCCGCTCGACGGTCCCGGTTGGTGGCCATCGCCGGCGCCGCAGCGCTCACCCTGGCGCTCGCCGCGTGCAACAGCGGCGGCGGATCCACCGCCGGGGAGTACGGCTTCCCCCAGGTCAAGCAGGACGACAAGGCGACGATCACGGTCTGGGTGGACGCCGATCGGACCAAGGCCGCGGACGCGTTCACGAAGGCCAACCCCGGCACGCCGATCAAGGTCGTGACCTACGACGGCTCGGCGAACGGCTCGAACTCGTTCCGGACGAAGGTGCAGCTCTTCGACCGCGCCCAGAGCGGCTGGCCGGACGTGGTGTTCTCGTCCCAGAACAACGACGCCGCCTGGGCCAGCCAGAAAAGCAACGGCAAGCAGGCGTTCGCGGCGGTGCTCAACGACGGGCTGGTCGCCAAGGACACGCTCGATCAGTTCACCAGCGGCTCGCTGAACCCGTGCACGGTCGACGGCAAGGTCTACTGCCTGCGCAACGACCTCGCCCAGGCGGTGCTCTGGTACAACAAGACGCTGCTCGACCAGTTCGGCTACCAGGTCCCGAAGACCTGGGAGGAGTACCAGGCCCTGGGCGAGAAGGTCGGCCGGGAGCACCCCGGCTACATCGTCGGCACGGTCGGCGATGCCTGGACGCCCGAGGTCTTCTTCTGGGCCAGCAAGTGCCGGGCCAACGGCATCACCGGCCCGAAGGCGGTCACGGTCGACACCGGCAGCGCGGAGTGCAAGCGCGCGGCGACGATGCTCGACACGCTGATCACGAACGGCACCACGCCCAACGTCAGCGTCTTCACACCCGAGTTCGTCAAGAAGTACTCCGGCAAGGTGCTCCTGATGCCCGGTCCGGCCTGGTACGCGGGCGCGATCTTCAACAACCCGGAGTCGCTCAACGTCCCGAAGGGCCAGCTCGGCGTCGCCCCGCCGCCCGCGTGGGGCAGCGACAAGGCGGTGACCGGCAACGTCGGCGGCGGCACCTGGTTCGTCAGCAGCCACTCGAAGAACCTCAAGGCCGCGGAGTCGTTCGTCCGGTTCGTCACGACGGCCGACGACTACCAGGTCGCCGTCGCTCCGGGGTACCCCGCCTACGCCCCGGCGGCGGAGAAGTGGGTGAAGAAGCAGGAGACGAGCGGCTACTACGCCACCGACCTGACCGCCGTGGTCGAGGCGGGCACGTCGATCTGGGACGGCTGGGGCTCCGGCATCTTCAGCCAGGAAGCCGTCTGGGCCAAGACGATCACCCCGGCGATCGCGGGCGGCAAGAGCCTGGTCTCGCTGCTGCCCGAGTGGGAGCAGGCGATCAAGAACCAGGCGCAAGTGAACGGCTACACGGTCAAATGACCGTTGTCGCCGAGGTGGCCCCGGCGACGGGACGGGCGGCCGACCGGCCGCCCGTCCGGCGGCGCGGCAGCCTGATGAGCTACGGCTTCATCTCGCTCTACGCGGCCCTCGCGCTGGCGTTCGGCGTCCTGCCCGCCCTCTACGCGGTCTACCTCGCCTTCACCGACGTCGAGGGCGGCTTCGCCGGGATCACCAACTTCTCGAAGGTCGTCGGCGACTTCCGCTTCTGGCCGGCCGTCACCCACGTGGCGTTCTACCTGCTGATCTGGCTGGTCGCCCTGGTCGTGCTGGTCACCGTGCTGGCGATCGTGGTGCACGCGATCAAGGTCCGCTGGCTGAGCCGGACGCTGCGGTTCGTCTTCTACCTGCCCGGCGCGCTGGCCGGGGCGTCGAGCGTGCTGCTGTGGCTGTTCGTGCTCGACCCGACCGCGAGCCCGGTCGGCGGCCTGCTCACGCTGTTCGGGTTCGACAGCTTCGTGCAGGTCATCGTCCCGGGCAACCTGCCGGTGATCTTCGCGATCATCGCGTTCTGGACCGGCGCGGGCGGCTGGATCGTCATCATGTACGGCGCGCTGAACAACATCAGCGACGAGGTGATGGAGGCCGCGCGGATGGACGGCGCGAGCCCGGTCCAGATCGCCTGGAACATCCAGCTGCCGATGCTGCGCAAGTGGATCTCGTACATGGGCATCATGTCGCTGGCCGCCGGCACCCAGCTGTTCGTCGAGCCGCAGCTGCTCTCCCAGGCCAGCAACGCGATCGTGCCGAACGACTACTCGCTCAACCAGCTCGCCTACCAGTACGCGTTCCAGCAGAACGACTTCAACGGAGCAGCCGCGATCTCGTTGCTGCTGCTCGTCATCGCCCTCGCGCTGTCGGCCGTCTTCGTGACGCGCGGCGGCCTGTTCGAGCGGGACTGATCCATGACCACTGCGAAACTCAGCGGCTGGAGCGGCCGGACGATCGTCGCCGTCGTACTGACGGTGTTCGTGCTGTTCTTCGCCATTCCGATCGTCTGGCTGCTGCTGGCCACCACCAAGTCGGCCCGGGGGCTGATCGTCGACAACCCGTTCGCCCCCGGCGGCCTCGGCGATCTGGCCGAGAACTGGAGCTCGCTGTTCTCGTTCCAGGACGGCGCGGTCACGAGCTGGATCGGGAACTCGGCGCTGTACGCGATCGGCGCGCTCGTCATCACGCTCGTCGCCAGCATCCCGGCCGGCTACGCGCTGGCGCTCACCGAGTTCCGGGGCCGGCGGCTGCTGCTGGTGCTGACCCTGATCGTCATGCTGATCCCGAACACCGCGCTCGTCCTGCCGATCTTCCTCGAGCTGAACGTGGTCGGGCTGATCGGCAGCCCGCTGTCGGTGATCCTGCCGATGTCGTTCTTCCCGTTCGGGGTGTACCTCACCTACATTTACTTCTCGACGAGCATCCCGCGGGACCTGCTCGCCGCGGCCCGGATCGACGGCTGCCGGGAGTACCAGGTCTTCACGAAGGTGGCGTTGCCGCTGGCCGCACCGATCGTGGCCCTGGTCGCGTTCTTCAGCTTCGTGCAGAACTGGAACAACTTCTTCCTGCCGTTCGTGATGCTGCCCTCGAGCGACGGCTACCCCGCGCAGGTGGGGCTGACCTCGCTGCTCGCCTCGACGCCGGCGTTCAACCCGAGCTCGGCCGGCGCGCAGTCCGTGCAGCTCCCGACGCTCGCGCTGGCGACCGTCGTCTCGGTGCTGCCGGTGCTCGTCGTCTTCCTCGTCTCACAACGTTTCCTGGTCGCCGGCATGACCGCGGGCGGGACCAAAGAGTGAGCCCCGTCCGCCCGAAGAAGGAGTCACCATGAAGGTCACCGGTTATCGCAGTCTGCTGACCACGCACGAGTGGGGCAGGCTGACCGGTGATGCCAACGGCGTGATGCCCGGTCCGCGGACCGACGTGCACGTGCTGATCCTCGAGACCGACGACGGTGTCGAGGGCGTCGGGGTGGGCGCGCACGGCGACATCGACCGGGTGTTCGACGCCGTCGAGGGCGAGGACCCCCGGGCCGTCACCGCGCTCTACGACCGGATGCTCAACCGGGTCTTCAAGACCGGCCACGCCGGCGCCACGTTCGGGGCGATCGGCGCGATCGACATGGCACTCTGGGACCTGAAGGCGAAGTACGCCGAAGAGCCGCTGTGGCGAACCCTCGGGGCTCTGAACCGGTTCGTGCCCGGGTACGCCTCCGGTCTGGACATCGCCCTCGGCGACGAGGAACTCGTCCAGCTCTACCAGCGCTACGCCGATCGCGGCTTCAGCGCGGCCAAGCTCAAGGGCGGGCACGACGTCGAGCACGACCTGCGCCGGCTGCTCGCGGTCCGGGACGTCCTCGGCCGCAACTCCGACCGTCCCGCGCTGATGCTCGACGCGAACGAGTCCTGGAACCGCACGCAGGCCGTCCGTTACCTGACCGAACTGGAGCGCGCCATCGACCTCGCCTGGATCGAGGAACCCCTCCGCCGGTGGGACGCCGCCGGCCACGCGTCCGTGCGCCAGCACGTCCGGACCGCGGTGGCGACCGGTGAGAACCTCACCGGACTGGAGCAGTACCGGCCGCTGCTCGACGCCGACGCGGTCGACGTCGTCCAGGTCGGCAACGTCTGGGGCATCACCCACTTCCTGCGGGTGGCCGCGGTCGCGCACAGCCGCGACCTGCCGGTGAGCCCGGTCTCGTACCACGGCAACCCGCTCGCGCACGCGGCCGCCGCGATCCCCAACCACCTGTCGTTCGAGATCCAGCACCTGCACTCGCCGGTCGGGCTCGAGATCGACCAGGAGTTCAGCGACGGCGGCATCGTGCTCGGCGACGAGCCGGGGCTCGGCATCCGGGTCGACGAGTCGGTGATCCGGACGGCGACGCCGGCCACTCCGCTCGCCGGGATCGCCGGGCCGCACGTCCGCCCCGACCGGGCCGGGCTGCGGCTGGTACCCGACCCGGCCCGGGCGACGCCCGCCCCGGCGGCGCTGGGGACCTCGGCGTGAGCGCGGCCGAGCCGCAGCGCCACGCGCTCGTCGTCGGGCTCCGGCCCGAGCGGCGGGAGGAGTACCTCCGCCTGCACCGGGAGGTCTGGCCGCAGGTCGAGCAGACGCTGCGGGACGCGAACGTCACCAACTACTCGATCTTCGTGACCGGCGACACCTTGTTCGCCTACTACGAGTACGTCGGCGACGACCACGACGCCGACCTGGCCCGGGTCGCCGAGGATCCGGTCACCCGCGAGTGGTGGACGCACACCGACCCGTGCCAGGTCCGCATCGTCGACGAGCGGGTGCCCGGCGCGCTCTGGCAGCCGCTCGACGAGATCTGGCACCTGTCGTGAGCGGCCGGATCGACGCGCACGTGCATCTCTGGCACCGCGCCACCGACCCGCAGCCCTGGATCGATCCGGGCACCATGGGGGCGATCGACCGCGACTTCGGGTCCGACGACCTCGCCCGGATGCTCGCGGACACCGGCGTCGACACCGCGGTGGTCGTCCAGACCGTGAACGACCTCGGCGAGACCCAGCGGCTGCTGAGCCGGTCGGAGCCGGTCGTCGGCTGGATCGACCTCACCGCCGACGCCGCCGCGCAACTCGAGAAGCTCGGCGCCGACGGACGGCTGGTCGGGATCCGTCACCTCGTCCACGTGGACCCCGATCCGCAGTGGCTCGGCCGGCCCGACGTGGGCGCGTCCTTCGACACCCTGGCGGAGCACGGCCTCGGCTTCGACCTGGTCGTGCGGTGGTGGCAGCTGGACCTGGCCGCGTCGGTCGCGGCCGCCCGCCCCGGCACCCGGTTCGTCCTCGACCACCTCGGGGGCATCGCCGAGTGCGACGACGACGAGGGCTGGGAGCGTGGCCTCCGGACACTCGCCGCCCTCCCGAACGTCACCGCGAAGATCTCCGGCCTGGCCGCGCTGGTGTCCGACGCGGACCGGCTGCGGCGGGTGGCCGACGTCGCGCTGGACGCGTTCGGCCCGCACCGGCTGATGTACGGGTCGGACTGGCCGCTCGCGCTGCTCGGCGCCGGACCGGTGTCCTGGCGGGCCGCGGTGGACGCGCTCGTCGCCGACCTGAGCACCGGCGAACGCCGGGCGATCGACGGCGGGACCGCCGCGGCGTGGTACGGACTCGGGTCATGATTCCCGGAACGCTCGGCTTGGGCGGCGCGCCGCTGGGCAACTTCGCCGCCGCGATGGACGACGACCGGGCCCGCCGCACGCTGGACCGGGCCTGGGACCGCGGCATCCGCTACTTCGACACCGCCCCGCACTACGGCCTCGGGCTCTCCGAGCGTCGCCTCGGCGCCGCGCTGCGGGAGCGTCCGCGCGACGAGTTCGTCGTCTCGACGAAGGTCGGGCGGCTGCTCGTCCCCCGGGTGCCGCCGCGCGAGTGGGACGACGACGGGTTCCTGGTCCCGGGTGACCTGGAGCGACGCTGGGACTTCTCGCCCGAGGGCGTCGAGCGGTCCCTCCGGGAGAGCCTCGACCGGCTCGGCCTCGACGCGGTCGACATCCTCTTCGCCCACGACCCCGACCAGGCCTGGGGATCCGCCGCGCGGGAGTCGCTGGCCTCGCTGGCGCGGCTGAAGCAGGCCGGCCTGGTCTCGGCGATCGGCATCGGCACGAACTCCACCGCCGGTCTCTCCACGCTGATCGGCGAGGGCCTGGTCGACGTGATCATGCTGGCCAACCGCTACTCGCTGCTCGAGGCCAGCGCGCTGGAGACCGTACTCGAGCCGGCCCGGGAGGCCGGGGTCGCGGTCGTGGCCGTGGGAGTGTTCGCGACCGGGCTGCTCTCGACGGCCCGGCCCGCCGCCGGGGCGACGTTCGAGTACCGGCCCGCGGACGCCGCCGTGCTCGACCGCACCCGGCGGATCGCGGAGATCTGCGAGGACCACGGGGTCGAGCTACCGGTCGCGGCCCTCGCGTTCCCGCTGCTGCACCCGGCCGTCGCGGCGGTCGCCGTCGGCATGCGGTCGCCGGGCGAGGTCGACGAGAACCTCGAGCGGTTCGCCGCCGACGTCCCGGACGGGCTGTGGCGCGACCTGGTCGCGGCGGGCTTCCTGCCGGCGGCCGCGGTGCCTACGCGCTCTCCGGGGGGCCGGCCAGGCGACGCCGCCGCCACGAGCTGAGGATGTGCTCGCGCATCGCCCGCTCGGCGCCCTCGACGTCGTTGCGGGCGATCGCGTCGACCACCCGCCCGTGTTCGGAGATCGTGGACTCGAACGCGCCCGCGTAGTCGGCGCCCTGGTACCGGGTGCTCTCCAGCGCCCGCCGGTAGAGCCGCTTCGCGATGTTCTCGGCCAGCCGGTTGCGTGAGATCTCCATGATCGTCAGGTGGAAGACGACGTCCTCCTGCCGGGACGCGTCGCTCTCCTGCTGCATCCCGCGCATGGTGTCGTGCACCTGGCGGATGCGCTCGAGCTCGTCCGGCGTGTTCCGCGCCGCGACCGCGCCGGCCATCGCCGACTCCAGGTGGCCGCGCACGACCGTCAGCTCGTCCAGGATGCCCAGCGACTCGTCGTTGTCGATGAGCGCGGAGAGAATGATCGGGTCCAGCATGTTCCACGAGCCGGACCGGTTCACCTGGGTACCGCGGCCTTGCGCGACGACGACGAGGCCCTTCTCCTCGAGCCGTTTGATCGACTCCCGGATCACCGTGCGGCTCACGCCGAAGTGCTCGCTGAGCGGGGCCTCGGGCGGCAGCAGGTCACCCTCCGCGACCTCACCGGTGACGATCATCTCGACGAGTTCGCTGGTCACCGCCACTCCCAGCCGTTCCGCCCGACCACGTGGAGGAAGGGCGAACGCGTCGGGGCGGGCAACCATGCGTGCAATATACGGGCCGGGGCGCGCCCGGCCGCCGGTCAGGGTTGTCCGTCGGTCAGCGCGATCGCGCGCGCCTGGGGAACCCCCAGCGTCAGCAGGCTGGTGACGATCGCGGCGCGGACGCCGAGGTCCTCGTGCGAACCCACGGCGTCGGCGATCGCGAACACGACGCCGTAGGCCACCTGACCCAGGACGTCGGCCGGCACGTGCCGGCCGAACACCCCGGCGTCCTGGCCCCGCTCGATCAGGTCGGCGAGGAGTTCGTCGATCGGGCCGAGCAGTTCGTGGATCGTCCCGCCGAACTCGCCCCGGCGCAGCGCCAGCAGCACCCGGTACCGGTACGCGACCGGCCAGACGCTGCCGACGAACGCGGCCCAGGTGGCGTCGGCCTCCGGGTGGGACGCGTCGGCCTCGGCGAGGACGAGCGACATCGCGGTGACGGCCCGCTCGGTCAGTGTCCGCACCAGATCGAGGCGGGACGGGAAGTGGCCGTAGACCGTGCGGCGGACGACACCGGCCGCGACGGCGATCTCGCCCATCCCCGCGTCGGGGTTCTCCCCCAGCACCTCGAGAGCGACGTCGACGATGCGCTCGCGGGTCTCGGCCGTCGAGCGCGCACGGGAGGACTCGGTACGCACGACCCAATCATTGCACACCTGTGTGCATCGTCACACTGCACACGGGTGTGCAGTGACATACGCTGCACACCAGTGTGCAACTACGTCCTGGAGGACACGATGACCGATCTCGTCCGCCCGTTCACCGTCTCGATCCCGGACTCGGAGATCGAGGACCTGAACCAGCGTCTGGCCCGCACCCGCTGGCCGGACCCGGAGACCGTGCCCGACTGGTCGCAGGGAGTGCGCGTCGAGAACGCCCGCGCGCTCGTCGACTACTGGCAGCACGGGTACGACTGGCGCCGCCTGGAGTCCGAGCTCAACGCCCATCCCCAGTTCATGACCGAGATCGACGGGCTGGACATCCACTTCGTCCACGTCCGGTCGGCGAACCCCGGCGCGCTGCCGCTGATCCTCACGCACGGCTGGCCGGGCTCGAACGTCGACTTCCTGAAGCTGATCGGCCCGCTCACCGACCCGGAGTCGTTCGGAGGCGACGCCGCGGACTCGTTCGACGTCGTCGTGCCGTCGCAGCCCGGGTTCGGGTTCTCCCAGAAGCCCACCGGGACCGGGTGGACGGTACCGCGCACCGCCGCCGCCTGGGCCGAGCTGATGCGGAGGCTCGGCTATTCGCGGTGGGCCGCGCACGGCGGCGACTGGGGCGCCGCCGTCACCACCGCGCTCGGCGCCGCGCGCCCCGACGGGCTGCTCGGGATCCACCTGACCAGCACCTTGGCGTTCCCGGCCGAGCTACCCGACGCGTTGAGTCCCGAACAGCAGGAGGCCGTGGAGAGCCGCGCTTACTACACCGGCCCGCTCGGCGGCTCCAACCATCTCCATTGCACGAAGCCGGAGACGGTCGGCTTCGCGCTGGCCGACTCCCCCGCCGGTCAGGCCGCCTGGATCTACGAGAAGTACCAGTCCAAGACCGACAACCGCGGGCTCGCCGAGGACGCTCTCAGCGTCGACGCCATCCTCGACACGATCGCGCTCTCCTGGTTCACCAACAGCGCGGCGTCGTCCGGCCGCATCTACTGGGAGAACCCGTCCGGCTCGTTCACCGGCCCCGAGCTGACGCTCCCGGTCGCGGTGACGATCTTCCCGAAGGACGTCCCCCGCCCGCCGCGCGACTGGGTCGAGGACACCTACTCCGACCTGATCCATTACGGCCGGCCCGACCGGGGCGGGCACTTCGCGGCCCTGGAACAGCCCGAGATCCTGGTCGACGAGATCCGCACCGGCCTGCGCAGCCTGCGCTCCTGATCGACCTGATCGACCGGTCGCTCCGGGCCGGGGTGCCGGGGGTGGGTACCGTCGCGGCCAGGAGCCGGGCCGGGAGGTGGCGTCGTGACCCGCTGGTGGAGCGCGATCGTGGTCGGGGTGGTGTTCGCGGTCGCGGGGTGCGGAGGTGATGCCGAACCCGCGCCGACGGAGTCGAGTCCGAGCCCGGTACCGACCGCGTCGACGGCCGACGCCGGTTACGTCGACCGCAGCATCTCCGACTCGTTCCTTCCCCGGTTCGACGGGATCCGGAAGTTCGGCGAGTCCGCGTTCCTGCAGGGCGAGGGGTGGCGGACCGCGCTGAGCTGGTCGGTGACCGTCCGGAACCTCGAGGCCCACGACGCCCGGGTGTTCAAGGCGTTCCTCGGTTCCCGGCTCAAGAAGTACGGCACCTACGGACGCGCGCCCGAGATGGATCTGCTGGCCGCGCCCGGGCACGAGTTCCTCGTCACCTACCTGTCGGAGACCGACGGCGTGAAGACCGCGCCCGGCAAACCGGAGCCGGGCCCCTACCAGGTGCTCGTCGGCGGGAAGGCCCGGCCGCTGGACCTGGACCCGTCCGAGTCCGACGTCCTCGTCGTGGTGTCGGTTCCGGTCGGCGCCGACGCGACCCTGCGCCACACCTATCAGGGGCGCACCGCCGAGATCAGCCTGCGTACCGGGAAACCGGGCGGGCCGGCCGCCGGTGCCTGCGGGGCGACGGCCGGCACCGACTCCGCCCACTTCGGAGCTCGGCGCGGCGACGCGTACCTCTCGGCGACCTTCGAGGTCACGGCGTCGCTGACGTCGTATCTGGAGGGCCGGGGCTGGGCGAAGGGCGGCCGCTGCTGGATGACGACGCGCATCACGGCGACGTACTGGACGCCGCGGATGGGGCCGGAGGGCACCTCGTCGCCGCCGGACGGGTTCAGCGGCCTGGAGCCGACGATCGTCGGTGTGACGGTCGACGGCCGGCGCTACCCGGTCGGCGCGACCGCGTTCGACGTCGCCGAGTCGGCGAAGACCGTGCGCGTGACCGTGAGGCCTCGCGCGCCGCGCAAGGACGGCACGCCGGTCGCGTGGGCGAACCTGTCCGGCGTGACCGCCCCGGAAGCGGCCACGATCACGCTCCGGCGCTGACGCGGGGCGCGGCACCGACCGCGGTGACGGCCGGAGACACCCGGCCGCCACCGTGCCGGGTCAGACCGCCGGGCCGTAGCCGCGGCAGACCGGGCGGAAGTCCGGCGCGCCGTCGCCGAGCTGGTTCACCACGTTCTGGATGGCCGGGCTGTCGAGGAAGAGCCCGACGTGACCGACCCGGTCGTCCGGGCACTGATCCTGCAGCAGCACGTTCGTGACGTTCGGCCCGGTGAGGAACGCGTTGGTGTACGGCGTCACCACGGTGTCCCGGTTCGACGTGATCACCGCGTACCGCGGCCCGGGAACCGTGTCGCCGTCCGCGAACAGCCCGCGCTGGAACGCCGAACCGGTCTCCTGCTGGACCAGACCGGCGAGGTTGAAGCTCGTCAGCGCGCGGTTGGCGAAGCCCAGCAGGTTCAGGCTCCTGGCCGCGCCGATCAGCCCGTTGAGGTCGGTGCCGTGGTTGCTCGGCGCCAGCGCGACGAACGTCCGCACCTTCGGCGCACCGCCCAGCCGTTCGAGGTAGTAGTGCGGCATCAGCCCGCCCTGGGAGTGCCCGACCACGTCGACCTTCGCGGCGCCGGTCGCACGCAGGACCCGGTCGACGAAGGCACGCATCACCCGCGCGGACCCGGCGATGTCGGTCAGCCCGCCCACCCGCCCGGCCGAGAGCACCGGGTTCATGCCGTAGTTGAACGCGTAGACGCAGTAGCCGGCGTTCGCCAGTGTCGGTGCGAGCGCGACCCAGTTGGCGCCCTGGTTGACGAACGTGGCGTGCACCAGCACCACGGGCTCGGGGTGCGCCGCGGACGGCCGGCACGACCAGTCGTTCGCTCCGGCGACCCGGTCGGGGCTGGTCAGGAAGTTGGTGACGGCGGTGCCGAGGTCTCCGACCGGGGTTTCGGTGGTCGCTGCCGCGGCGGGCGCCGGAGTGATCACGGCGGCCGTCAGCAGGCCGGCGACGAGGAGGCCGAGACGGGGAAGCTTCAACGGTGAAGTCCTTCCGACAAAAGGGGTTACTGACCGGTAAGTTCAGGCTGGTCCAGCATGCGGCGGCCTCGGCCCCGGCGCTTCCGCACCCGGTCCAGCGTTTCGGGAGGTCCGTTGTGACGCCGGACAACCGGCCCGTCCCGACCGTCGGAGGGGTGGCCGCCGACGAGTGGCTCGCCCGATCGGTACCGGCGCTGGTCCCGGGCGTCGTCGCGGCGCTCGTCGACCACCTGCCGGTCTACGCGTCGCTGCCGCCGGAGGAGTTGCGTCGTGACATCACCGGCGTCGTCCGGCAGTCGCTGCGGGGGTTCGCGCGGTACCTCCGCGAGGGGGTGCTCCCCGAGGGGGACGATCTCCTCGCGCTCCGGGAGTCGGCGACCCGCCGCGCCGAGGAGGGGCTGCCGCTCGGCACCGTCGTCGACGCGTACTTCTTCGGCGCCCAGCACGTCCTCGACGAGGTGGCCCGGCGGGCCGGACCGCACGAGGCCGCCGGGCTGCCGGGGTTGTGCGGCGCGGCCTTCGCCTATCTGCGGCCGGTCGTCGGGGCGGTGCTGACCGGCTACCTGCACCACGCCAACGCCTCCGGGAACACCGACCGCGACGCCCGGCAGGCCCTGCTGGCCGCCCTGCTGGACGGCCGGCCCCCGGCCGACCACACCGCGATCTCCCGGCCCGCCGGCTACCTGGTCCTGAGCATCGGCATCGCCCCGCACCCCGACGAGACGGTGTCCGGGGTCGACCCCGCGGTGGCGGCCAGCCGGAAACTGCGCCGGTTGCGCACCGAGCTGCACCACCTAACCCGCGGCCGGGCCCTGACCCGGCTCTCCAGCACCGGCGGCCTCGTGCTGGTGCCCATCGCCACCGCTCCCGGCGGGCTGACCGACGACGACTGGCAGCACCTGCGCTCCGACGTGGACCGGCTCCGCCGCCACTGCGCGGCCGAGCTCACCGTCGGCGCCGTCGCGGCCGACCCGCCGGGTGTCGCGGCGGCGGCCCGGCTCGCCGCCGAGGTCCGCGAGGTCGCCACCGCGGCCGGCCGGGGCCCCGGCGTCCACCGCCTGCCCGACGTCCTGCTCGAGTACCAGCTCAGCCGCCCCGGCCCGGCCCGCGACCAGCTCGCGTCGCTGCTCGATCCGCTGGCCGGACGGCCCGAGCTGCTGGACACGCTCCGCACCTTCTTCGAGTGCGCGCTCGACCGCAGGCGGACCGGAGCCGCGCTCTGCGTCCACCCCAACACCGTGGACTACCGGCTACGCAAGATCACCGCGCTGACCGGCCTGGACACGGTGCCCGGCCCGGGAACGGCGATGCTGCACGCCGCGCTCACGGCCCGGGCCCACGGCTAGCATCCGGAGTGGACGCCAGGAGGAGGCGGCCGGGACGCCCTCGCCGACAGCTCCGGCCCGGTAGGGCGCCGCGAGCCGGGGCCGCCGGGTCATCGGTCGTCGGTCGCTCGCGCCTTGGCGCCCCGTGCCGCCAGGCCGACTCCGGCCACGACGGCGAGGGCGTAGCACGCCGCCCGGACCCAGAAGCCGCCCGGCACCCACCCCAGAAGTCCACCGTCGTCGTGATCGGCGATCAGCCGGACGGCGCCCTGCGCTCCCACGACCAGAAGAACCATGCCGACCACAAGAACGACCTGACGCTGCACGTGCTTCAGCTCCCCGAGTTGCCGCGATACGTCTGTACCGATGACAGCACCGGGAGTAGAGCGCTGACAACGGCAAGCAAGCCGATACGTCACGCTAATGCCCTGCTAGTGTCGAAGAAGTGCGTGACGAAACGCGGTGCCGGGTCTGTCGCGCGGACCTGCGGCCGTCCGGGCGGGGCCGACGCCCGGTCTACTGCTCCCGCGCGTGCCAGGCGCAGGCGTACCGGGCCCGCAAGAACCCGCCCGAACCGGCGCCCGCGGTCCCCGCGCGTCAGCATCGGATCTTCGAGGCGGTCTGGCGGATCGCCGCCGAACGCGGTCTGCGGCGGGCGACGATCCGGGAGGTCGCGGCGACGGCCGGCGTGACCCCGCGGGTCGTGCAGTACCACTTCACCAGCAAACGTCAGCTGCTCGTCGGTGCCCTGGAGGCCCTCCACCGCGACAACGAGCGCCGCGCCCGGACGCGTCTGGCGGCGCTGCGCGACGCCTCCGATCCCCGGGTCCTGCTCCGGGCCACCCTCGAGGAACTGCTCCCCCTCGACGCGCCGCGCCGCCGGAGCCTCCGCGTGCTGAGCGCCTACTACGAGTGGAGCCTCACCGACGCCGCGCTGGCGGCCGTCTTCCTCCACGCGGAGACGCCCCTGGAGGACCTGGTCGCCACGCTGATCACCGCCGCAGGCCCCCGGCCGTCGATCGACCCGGCCCGGGAGGCGGACCTGCTGGTGAGCGGCGTGACCGGGCTCGGGGTCGACCTGCTGCACCGGCGCCGGAGCACGGCCGACGTCCGGCGCACCCTCGACTACCACCTGGCCCGGATACTGGAGGACGAACGAGCCGGTCAAGGCTGACGATCGTCAGGGGTCGCGGTGGCCGTTCGATCCGGGTCCGGCGCGGCGCTCGCTCCTAGTTTCGGGCCGATGGAACGAGAACCGGCAACGACGACACGAACCGCGCGGCTGATCGGAGCATCCGGGGTCGCGCTCTGGGGAATCGGACTCGTCAGCCTCCTCTCCCCCGATGGATTGGTCGACCTCACCGGTGGAGCGTCGGCGTCCGCCTACCGGCGGGTGGTCGAGATGGTGGCGCACGCACCGTCCGGGGTGGGCCCGCTCCTGGCGGTGGCCACCGAGGCCACGCTCGTGGTCCTCGGGCTGTTGCTGGTCCGGGTGGGGTGGACGGCGATCCGCCGGAAGGACGCCCGCGGGGTCGCCGGGGCCGCCCTGATCGGCCTCGGCACCGTCGCGGCGTACGCGATGAGCGAGGCGGTGAAGCTGGTGGTGGAGGAGGAGCGGCCCTGCCGTGGCGTCGACGCGGCCGCCGGCCTGGTCGCGGACTGCCCGGACGTCGGCGACTGGTCCTTTCCGAGCAACCATGCCACTCTGGCCGCCGGGCTGGCGGTCGGCCTGGCGGTGCTGTGGCCCCGCCTCGCCGCGATCACGCTGCCGCTGGCCGGGCTCGCCGCGATCCTGCGCGTGCTGGTCGGCGCGCACTACCCGCACGACGTGCTCGCCGGCGCGGTCGTCGGCACCACCGCGGTGGGGGTCGTCGTGCTCGTGTTCCTGCCGCCCGCCCGGTGGGCGGTGTCACGGCTCGGACTGCGCCGCGGGAACGATCCCGGCCTCGTGGGCCACCACCGCGGCGGCCGCGCGGTTGTCCACGCCGAGCCTCGCCAGGATGGAGCTGACGTGCGCTTTAATCGTTCCTTCCACGACGTGCAGCCGCCGAGCGATCTGCCCGTTGGACAGGCCGCCCCCGAGGAAGACCAGTACCTCCCGTTCCCGGGTCGTGAGAGCCGCCACCCGCTCCCGGGCCGCGGAGCGTCGACCGGCCGGGGCTCCCACGCCGGTCGCGGCCAGATGCGCGACGACCCGGGCGGCGACCTTCGGTGACAGGTAGGCGGCACCCTCGGCCACCGCGTGGACGGCCCTGATCAGCTCCTCCGGCTCCCCCGACTTGACCAGGAAGCCGGCGGCGCCGCCACCGAGCGCGCGGAGGATGTAGTCGTCCTCGCCGAACGTCGTCAGCATGAGGACGCCGGTGGCCGGCACGGCGCGGCGGATCTCGGCCGCCGCGTCGATGCCGTTGACCTTCGGCATCCGGATGTCCAGTACGGCCACGGCCGGGCGGTGACGGCGGACCAGTTCCACCGCGTCCCGCCCGTCGGCGGCCTCGGCGACGACCTCGATCGTCGGGTCCGTGGTCAGGACGGCACGCACCCCGGCCCGGATCATCGCCTCGTCGTCGGCGATCAGGACGCGGATCATCGGCTGCCCGCGGGCGTGAGGTCGTCCACGGACTCCAGGGTGTTCCCTCGGAAGCAGAGCCGGTAGGCGTCGCCCGAGCGGTCGTCGAAGCGGTCGGCCGTCATCGCGTAGTACTCACAGGTCATGCCGTCTCCGGTCGGCTCGGCCACCCGCGGTCGGTGGTTGGTCTGCCGGTCCGGCAGGAAACGCTCCACCTCGGAGCGGCTCTGCCCCACCGACAGGCGGGCGTAGTCGTCGCGGTCCAGCACCGACCGCGAGGCCGACAGCGTCTCGGCGACCATGAGCGCTCCGCTCAGCACCGCTCCACTCACCAGCGGCACCAGGACCGCGGCGACGAGCGCCCGGCCGACCCGGCGCCGGGCCCGGCGGTGCTCCGGGGGCAGCGTGCCGCCGGGCGCGGTCGCCGGCGCCGGTCGTGACGGCTGCCGCGGAATGCGTGCGGCGACCGCGTAGCCGCCGCCGTGCGGCCCGTGCTCGAGCGAACCGCCGGCCAGCCTCACCCGCTCCCGGAGACCGATCAGGCCGTGGCCCCCCGTCCGGGCGAGAGGTCGCCGGTCCGCGGCCGGCGGTGGCGGACCGTTCTCGACGACGACGTGGGTCCCGGCCGCCGTGTGGAGCACCCGGACCGTCGCCGCGGCGCCGGCGGCGTGCTTGGCCACGTTGGTCAGCGCCTCCTGCACGACGCGGTGCACGGCCCGCTCGGCCGCGGCGGGCAGTGCACCGGGGTCGCCGCCGACGTGCAGTTCAACCGGCAGGCCGGCCGCGGACGCCTCGGCGATCAGCTCCGGGAGACCGGCGTCTCCGGGAGCCGTCGGGGGCTGGTCGGCGTCGTCACGCAGCACACCGATCACCTCGCCGAGACGCTCCACGGCGGCCGCCGCCCTGGCCCTGATGTCACCGGCGGCCTGCCGATGGGACGGTTCGAGGCCGGGAGCGAGCTTCAGCGCCCCGGCCGAGAGCGCGATCAGGCTGAGATCGTGGCCGAGCACGTCGTGGATGTCCTGGGCGATCCGGGTCCGCTCACGCAGCCGGGCGTGCTCGGCGATCAGCTGCTGCTCGCGCTCCAGCTGTGCGGCCCGCTCCCAACCGGCACGCACGAGTTCCCGGCACTGGCGCCAGAACCGACCCGTGAACCAGGGCAGCGTCAGCGCGAGGCTCACGACGACGACGAACCGGCCGGCCAGCGTGAGCCACGCGGGGACGACCACCAGCGCGACGACGCCGGCGGCGAGGACCGCGACCAGCGCCGACGCGATCGGTGCGGTCCGCCCCGGCCGCTGCCCGGCCAGGAAGGCCGCGAGGGCGGCCGGCCCGGCCCACCACCCGTTCCCGATGCTCAGACCGGCGGCGACGACGGCGGCCACGGTGAACCCGGTGGTCGCGGCCCTCGCGCCGAGCAGCGTGCTGTCCACGGCGGCGACGGTACGGGTTTCCGGAGCGGTCCGACATTGTCGAAAGTCCAATTCGCACCACCCGGAGTATGGTAGGACTCCTACTTACTTTGGACGGGGCGAAGGCATGTCGTTGCAACACGGGGTCGCGAGCGCCGACCGCGGCACTCCTCCGGCGGTTCCGGGTGCGCTACCGCTGCTCGGACACGTGGTACCGCTGCTCCGGCGTCCGCTGGAGTTCATGGACGAGCTGCGCCGGCACGGCCCGGTCGTCCGCCTCGGTCTCGGGCGGGTGCCGGTCTACGTGGTCACCGACGCACAGTTGACCTACTCGATGCTCACCGCCGAATCCGGCTCGTTCCACAAAGGCGGGCGGCTGATCGAGGCGCTCAGCCGGTTCGCCGGGAACGGTCTCGCGACCGTGCCGGACGGCGACCGGCACCGGCGACAGCGCCGGCTGATGCAGCCGATGTTCAGCCGCTCGTTCATCGCCGGCCGCGCCGGGGTGATGATCGAGACGGCCCGCTCGGTCGTCGGCGGCTGGGCGCCCGGCGAGCCCCGCCGCACCGACGACGACATGCAGGAGCTGACGCTGTCGGTGTTCCTCTCCGCGCTGCTGGGGGCGCAACCGCCGACCGAGGTCCGGCGGGAGTTCCAGCGGGTGCTGCCCGACGTGATGGCGGGCACGATCCGGGCGACGATCCTGCCGCGCGCGCTGGGCGCGATCCCGACCCCGACCCAGCGCCGCTACCAGGCCAGCCTCCGCGACCTGCGGACGGCGATCGGCGCTCTGATCGACGCGCACGGCGCCCGTTCGAACGACGGGGGCCCCGCCGATCCCGACCGGGCCGGCCTGCTCGACCTGCTGCTCGACGCCGCGGACCCGGAGAGCGGGCAGCGGATGAGCCGCACGCAGCTCGAGGACGAGGTGATCACGTTCGTGACGACGAACGGCCAGGCCTCCACCGCGAGCATCCTGTGGGCGCTGTACGAGGTCGGCCGCGACCCCGACGTCGAGCGGAAGGTGCACGCGGAGCTCGACGCGGTGTGCGGGCAGCGTCCACTGCGTGCCGAGGACCTGAAGTCGCTGACCTACCTGCGCCGGATCATCCACGAGACGATGCGCCTCTACGGCCCGGCCTGGCTGCTGACCCGCAAGGTCAGCGCCCCGGGCGTCCTCGGGGACTTCGTGCTCCCGGCCGGCGCCGACGTCGTGTTCAGCCCGTACGTCATCCACCGTGACCCGGTCGTCTATCCCGACCCCGCCCGGTTCGACCCCGGCCGCTGGTCGCCGGAGCGGGCCGCGTCGATCCCACGCACCGCGTTCCTGCCGTTCGGCGCCGGAACCCGGCAGTGCATCGGCGACAACTTCGCCTGGGACGAGATGACGATCATCCTGGCCGAGACGTTCCGGCAGTGGCGGATGACGCCCACCGGGGACCGTGCCCCCAAGCCGGTGCCGCGGGTGACGATCCACCCCGACCGGCTCGTGATGACACCGGAGCCCGTCCGTGCCGCGTGATCCGGTACCCGCGCTCTACTGCCCGTTGCCGACGCGGATGCATCCGGAGTCGGGGCCGATCGGGCGTCGCAGCGTCGCCTGGCTGGAGCGCTTCGGGCTCCTCGACGACGACCGGACGCGCGAGCGGATCCGGGCCACCCGACCGGCCGAGTGGGCCTGCCGGATCGCCCCCGGCGGCACCGGGGCCGGCCTCCAGCTCGTCTCGGACTGGACCCACCTCGGGTTCGTGATCGACGACACCCGGTTCGACGCCGGGCCGATCGCCGACCGGCCCGGCCGGCTGATCCCGCTGATGATGCGGCTGATGCACGCCCTCGACCACCCGGAGGCACCCGCGGACGACGACCCGTTCGCGGCCGCGTTCCGGAACCTGTCGGCCCGGGCGCGGGCCGGCGCGCCCGCGGCGGTGGTCCGGCGCTGGGCCGACGGCAACCTGGAGTGGTTCTTCTCGGTGGCCTGCCTGACCGCGCACCGGGTGGCCGGCACGATGCCGACGCTCACCGAGTACCTGAACCTGGGGCCGCGGGACCGGGCGATGCGGCTCACCGGTTCGCTGATCGAGCTGGCCGAGGGCAGCGTCCTGACCGACGCCGACCGGGAGGAGCCCACCGTCCGGGCGGTCACCCAGGCCGCGAACCTGCTCGTCACGATCGGCAACGACCTGTTCTCCTTCCGCAAGGAGGCCGACGACGACGTGCTGGAGTCCAACATCGTCGGCGTGATCCGGCACCGGGACGGCGGCACGGCGGAGGCGGCGCTGGCCCGCACGGTCGAGCTCCACGACCGGGTGATGTGCCTCTACCTGGGCCTGCGGGCCCAGCTCGACGAGGACGGCTCGTCCACGGTGCGACGGCACCTGACCCGGCTCGACCACCTGATCCGCGGCAATCTGGAGTGGAGCGTCCGGGTGCCGCGCTACGGCACCGGCTCGGCGTCGCCGTGGGCCGAGACGCCCGCGGACGGCCGCGCGGCCGCCCCGCACCTGGTGCCGATCGACTGGTGGTGGGACCAGCTGCGTACGGCTTAGGCCCGTTAGCGGAGGCCCCGGCGCCGGGTCGCTGCGCCGGGGCTCCTCGACGACGAGGCCTACGGCCTCCATCCGGGCGAGCGCGTCGATCGAGGCCGGTGCCCGCCGGCTCGGCGACGTCCTGCGTGTCGGCGGCTGATGCCGGCCGGGGTCAGCGGGCCAGCTCGAACAGCTCCAGCTGGATGCCGTCCGGATCACGCAGGTAGAGAATCCTGGTACCGGCCAGCGCACCCGGGTGGATCCCGTCACCGGCGGCCAGCACCACCGGGTCCGCGTTGAGGTGGACACCGCGTTCTTTCAGGTCACGCACCGCGGCGTCCAGGTCGTCGACCTCGAAACAGAGGTGCATCATGCCGACGTCACAGTTGCGGCCGGTGAACGGCTTCGGGGTCGGACGGTCGTACTGGATCAGCTCGAGCAGCACGTTGTCACCGGCGAGCGAGAACGCCGCGCGCATCGCCGGGTTCTCGACCTCCAGCACGGCGCCGAGCGCGGCGTTGTCGGCCGAGATCGTCACGCCGTTCGCGGCGATGCCCAGCACGTCCTCGTACCATCGCACCGATCGGTCGAGGTCGCTGACGGGCACACCGATGTGGTTCATCCGGGTCACTGTGAACATCCGTCGATGCTGGAACACCGAGGCCTCGGAGAGGGAGCCATGGATCATGCGCGTACCGGAAGTACTACCCGGGAAGGGCGGAGCATCTTCGGCGTCGCGCTCCGGGCCTGGCGCGACCGGACGGACCCGGCGACGCTCGGCGTCGATCGGCACGCGGCGCGCCGCGTCACGGGCCTGCGCCGCGGCGAGCTCGCGACGCTGGCCGGGATCTCGGCCGAGTACGTCGCGCAGCTGGAGCAGGGCCGGGGGGCCACTCCCTCGGCTCAGGTCTGCCTGGCCCTGGCACGCGCGTTGCAGCTGTCGGACACCGAACAGGCGCACCTGCTACGGCTGGCCGGCCACGTCGTCGGCCCGGACCGCGTCCCCCGGCTGATCCCGGCGAGCGTGCGCCGCGTCGTCGACCAGCTGGACGCCCACCCGCTGTCGGTCCACGACGCCACCTGGCAGCTGCTGCACTGGAACCCGCTGTTCACGGCGGTGTGGGGCGACCCGTCCGAGGCGCCGGCCGCCGACCGCAACGCGATGATCATCCAGTTCGAAGGGCTCAACCCGCGGGTCCGCCAGAGCGCGGCGGAACGGGACTGGTTCGAGCGCTCCCTGGTCGCCGACCTCCGCACCACCGCCGGTCGCTACCCGGGCGACCCCGACGTGGCGGCGCTGATCGAGCGGCTCGACCGCACCGCGCGGTTCCGCGAGCTGTGGGCGCGGCCGGTCGTCGCGGCGCACGAGAGCGCGCACAAGGTCGCGGTGCATCCGGAGGTGGGCGAGATCGCGCTGGACGCCAACATCCTTCCGATCCAGGACAGCGACCTGCGGATCGTGGTGCTGACGGCCCGGCCCGGCACCGACGCCCGCGGCGCACTGGACCGGTTGCTCTCACCGCCCCGGCGTCCGTGTTAGCGCCGTGAGAGCCCGCTGACAGCCGTCCCCCGCAGTCTTCTGCACGGTTCGTTCCTCCGACTCCGTGCAGGAGACCTCATGATCGGCATCATCGGTACAGGCTCGGGAGCAGTCGTGAACCGCCGGGCCGCGGCGGCACTCGCCGCCAGCAGCGCGGTGTTCTTCACCGCCGAGTTCGTCGCGGCGGCGGCGTGGTCGGACCCGCCGTACAGCTACACGCACCACTTCGTCAGCAACCTGGGGGTCCACGGCCCGGCCACCGTGTTCGGCCAGTTCATGTACTCGCCGCTGGCGTGGGTGATGAACACCGGCTTCGTGCTGTTCGGGCTGGCCGCGCTGGCCGGCGTGGTGCTGCTGCGGGGCCTGCCGCCGCGGCGCCGCCGGGTCGTGGTCGGGCTCGGCGCGGCGCTCGGCGTCGGTGGCGTCCTCGTGGGCCTGTACCCGGGATCCGGCGACGACGGCACGACCGACTACCACGGGCTCGGGGCGATGCTGGCCTTCGTCGCCGGCAACGTGCTGTCGGTGCTGCTGGGGCGCTCGTACCGGTACCTCGGCGTCTCCCGTCGGCTGGGCCGCGTGCTGGTGGGCCTCGGGGTGGTCGGGCTGGTCTCGATCATCGCCTTCGCGGTCGTCCTCGGCTCCGGCGCCGGAATCCTCATCGGACTGGCCGAACGGGGAATCCTCTACCCGTTCCTCATCGGCTTCGTGCTGCTGGGCCGGGCCCTGTGGTTCACCGGGCCCGCGGCCCGGTGAACCATCGCGCTCTACTTCGCTTCGGCGGCGTTCAGCAGGAAACGCATCCAGCGGGCGAGGCCCTCGTCGAGAGCGGGCTGGATCTGCTCCGCGGCCGCCTCGGCGGGCGGACCCGCGAGGGACTCCGCGGCGGACACGAGCAGACCGTCACCGCCGGGCGTGAACGTCCAGGCGGAGACGCCGGAGATGCCGCCGGGGCCGTTGACCTGGCCGGTCCAGACCAGCCGCTCGAACGGGCGCGCCAGCACGACCGTCGAGACGACGTCCCGGCCGGGTGCCACCCATCGGAAGACCGAGCCCTCGGCGAGCGGGCCCGGGGTCTCGAGACCGGCGTGCGAGATGTCGGGGAGCCACGTCGTCCACGAGTCGATGTCGGTGAGCACGCGCCAGACGTCCTCCGCCGATGCGGGGGTCGTCAGCTCGTGCCGGCTGATCACCGGGGCCGTCTCGTCGACGGTCGGCATGTCGTTCATGAAGATCCCAGAGGTCGGGCGGACAGGGCTCAGCCCATTGTGGAAGAGGGCGAGTCCGCTTCGCTTAGGCGAAACCCACCTATCCTCGGCTCGACGGGCCGGAAGACACGTAGGCGTCACCGACGCGTTGGCCCGGCCGGCGCGGACCGGGTGGTCGGGTGACTACCGACCTTCCTCTCCCCGCCGCCGATCGAATCGGCCGCATCCTGCTCGCGGTCCGCGCGGTCGCCACCCTGGGGGCTTTCGTCGACGGATCGCTCCGGATCTCCGACGCGCCGGACGACTTCGTGCTCACCGAGTTCCGGCGAACGACGGCCTACCTGGTCTTCGCCGGGCTCTGGGCGCTGCTCGCCGTCGCCCCCCGGGCCCAACGGGGGGGTCGAGCTGATCCTGCTTCAGAAAGGGCTGGTCACCCTCCACGCGCTGATCGTCCTCGGGCTGCCGTTCGCGACCCAGACCGCGATCATCGACGGGATCGTGGTGACCGCGATCGCGTACGTGCTGTGCCGCGGCTGGCTCGCCTGGCGGTCCCCGGCCCACCGGCCCACCGTCGCGGCGGCGCCGGCTGGGCCCTCGTACCCGGGCGTCCCGCGGGCCCCCACTCCGGACGCGTTACCGTTCGCCCATGTGGACGGAGGCGCGCCCGGCCGGGCTCGTCGGGCGCCACGACGAGATCCGGCGCCTCGACGCGCTGAGCGCGGCTGCCCGTGCGGGGCGGGGCGGGGCGCTGGTGCTGCACGGCGAGGCCGGGCTGTGTTCGATGTTCCTCGACCGTCTCCCGGCCCTGCCGGCCGCGCACCGCGACGCCCTGCGGATCGTGTTCGCCGCCGCGCCCGGCGCCGCCGAGCTGTTCACGGTCGGCCTGGCGGCGTTGAACCTGCTGGCGACCGCGGCGCGGGAACGTCCGCTGCTGTGCCTCGTGGACGACGCGCAGTGGCTCGACCCCGCGTCGGCGAAGGCGATCACGTTCGTGGCGCGCCGGCTCGCCGCCGAGCCGATCGCCCTGGTCCTCACCGCCCGGACCGTGGCGGACGAGAACGACCTGCACCGGCCCACGCGGCGCTCGCCGACGCCACCGACCCGATCGCCGACCCGGACCGGCGCGGACGTCGACTTCCTCCGCGGCCGGATCGCGCTCGCCCGCCACGACGCCACCGACGGCCCGAAGTTCATGCGGCGCGCCGCCGAGCGGCTCCGGGAGTCCGACCCGCCCCGCGCCCGCGAATGCCTCCTCGACGCGCTGGAGACGAGCCGGTTCGTCGGCCGGGCCACCGGTGTGATGGACCTGGTGCTCGACTCCGCCCGGTCCGCCTCCCCGGCCGGACGCCCGCCGGACCTCCTGCACGCCCTGGCCACGCTGGCCACGCTGGCCACGCTGGCCACGCTGGCCACAGGCGGCGGCGCCGCTGATCCGCCGCGAGCTGGAGAACACCCGGGTGCCGCTGTGGACGCACCGCCCCGCCCTCGCGACCCTGCTCGCGGCCGAGCCGTGGGACGTCCGGACCCATCGGACGATCGCCGAGTCGCTCGTCGAGACCGGCCGCGCCTCCGGGTCGCCCCTCGTGCTCCGGCTCGGGCTCGGCCAGATCGCGTCCAGCGCCGCGCTCAGTGGTGACCTCGACCGTGCTGTCGCCGCGATGATCGAGGGGGAGGCGATCGCCGACGCGATCGGTCTGGCTCCGCTGCACTACGACCGCCTGCACGTCGCCGCCGTCCGCGGCCACCGGGACGCCGTCGCCCTGTTCGACACCGTCGCCGCGGCCGCCGCGGAACCCGGGTCCGGCCACTTGGTGGCCAACGTGCACTGGTCGATGGCCGTGCTCAGCAACGGGCTGGCCGACCACCCGGCCGCGCTCGACGCCGCCGCCAGGGCGGTCGCGTCCGGCGCCCTCTTCCTCGCCGGCGCCGCGCTGCCCGAACTGGTGGAAGCCGCGGTGCGCCGCGGCCGGACCGGGACCGCCCGGACCGCCCTGGACGCGTTGACCGAACGCGCCCGCGCCGGGGGGACCGAGACCGGGCCGGGCATCGCGGCCCCCGGGCCCGGCTCCGCCGCCGGGGCCGCTGCCGCGACCGCCGCCGCCAGCTGCGCCTCGCCCACGAGCTCTGCTCCGACGCCGGCCTGGACGCGTTCGCCCGGCGCGCCGCCGACGAACCCCGCGCCAGTGGCGGGACCGCGCCCAGCCGGTCGGCCCATCCCTACGACGAGCTCACCGCGCGGGAACGGTACGTCGCCCGCCTCGCCGCGACCGGCGCGACCTCGGCCGACATCGCCGGCCCGGCGCTACGTGAGCCCCCGCACCGTCGACGCGCACCTGCGCGACATCTTCCGCAAGCTCGGCCTCAACTCCCGGCGGCAGCTCGAGGGCCTCGACGAGGGCACCGCCGGTCCGGGGTGATCACTCCAGGACGTCGCCGGGCTCGAGGTCTTCCAGCCGGACCGCGTCGCGGTCGTCGAACACGACGAAGATGCCGAACGGGTCCCGGCCGCCCTCGGCGAACCGCAGCACCCATTCGCGGCCCACGTAGAACGTGAACTCCGGATCGGACGGCTCGACGTCGTCGCCGAGCGTGGTGCGGGCCAGCCGCTCCGCGGCCGCCAGGTAGCGGTCCTGGGACAGCAGCACGTCGGCGGTCAGCCGGAGGTCGACGTCGGCGATGTCCTGTCCGCGCTTCAGCAGGATGCCGATCCGGCCGTCGGTCCGGAACCGCCAGAGCACGATGCCCTGCGGGCCCTCCTCAGGTTCGACCACGAACCGCAGCGCCCGCACGCCCGAACCGTCGATGCCGGCTCGCGCCGCGGCCCGGCGCGGATCGGCGTCGAACGCGTCGATCGCCTCCCGGGACGGGAAGCTGAGCAGGTGCGCCTCGGTGCACCCGTCCACCGACTGCCACCGGCGCTCGACGAGCGCCCCGTGCGTGGGCAGTAAACCCAGCACGACGTTCTCGTAGGACGCCAGCTGCTGCGCCTGGTCCGGCGGAACCCGCACGAACGCCACCAGTGTCACGCCGGTCATCGCGCGACCGCACGGTGGCGGAAGAGAACTGGTGTCACGACATCGGCCCGTCCCCGGCGGTGGCCGGCGGTTCGCGGTTCGCCCAGGACGACGCCGACGAAGCTGTCAACGCTCGGAGAGACCTCGGTGGGGCCAACAGTAGCCCGGCCGGACCGGGTCCCGTACGTCCGGCACCTCCCGTCCGACCCGCCTCCTGCCTTTGCGGGTCCGGCATCGGGAGGACCCGGGGCGTCTCATAATCGGGAAGGACACGCAGCCGGCGGAAGGATCACCCGATGGCCGAGGCGGCCGACACGCTCCGCTACGACGTCGTCATCCTCTCCGCCAACTTCCACATCGGGCGATTCCAGACCGGGGCCGGGTACCGCTGCCTGGAACTCGCGCTCAGCCTGCACGACCTCGGTACCCGGGTCGCGATCGTCGCCCCCGGCGCCACCGACTTCGACGATCTCCCGGTCGACGTGCTGGACCGGGAGACGCTCACCCCCGACGACATCCTCGCCTGCGCCCGCGTGTTCCTCTTCTGTCTGCGCGAGGACCCCGACCTGATCGAGTTCCTCGCCGGACACGACCGGTCGTTGATCTACGACTCCTACCTCTCCCCGGTCGAACAGCTGACGTTCGCGTCGGTGGTGCGGATGGAGGACGACCAGCAGAAAGAGAACTACTTCCACGGCGTCATCCGCACCCACACCCGGTTCAACGAGCTCGCCTGCTCCTACCTCGTCGGCGAACCGCAGGAGAAGCTGCTCAAGCTCGGCGAGCTGATCAACACGTTCCAGGTGCGGCCGGCCGACCACGTCTCGCTCGGCGACACGATCCTGCCGCTGCCCGTGGTGAGCTACCACCGGCGCAGCCTGCCGACCGGCTCGCTCGAGCCGACCGGCGACACGTTTCTCTGGAACGGCGGGCTCTACAACCACTACGACGGCGTGGATCTGCTGATCGACGCGGTCACCGCGCTGCGCGAGTCCGGCCGGGACGTCCGGTTCCGGTTCCTGTATCCCGGCGAGCACACGCTCGCGCACCAACGCATCGTCCGGCGGAAGACCGACGAGCACCTCCCGTACGTGGAACTCGGCGCGCCACCCGACTTCTCCGCGAAGGCGGCGATCCTCGCGTCGTGCCGGGCGCTCGTGCTGACCTACGGCTCGGTCCTCCAGATGCACCTGTTCCTGAGCATGCGGATGCGCGAGATGCTGGTCTACGAGAAGCCGATGATCGTGTCCCGGCCCGGGGCGATCGGAGCGTTCGTCGAGGAGCACGGCGTCGGGCTGGTCGTCGACAACACGGTCGGCGCGGTGCGCGACGCGATGGAGCGGCTCGTCGTCGACGCCTCGCTCTACGACGCGCTGCGCGACAACATCCGGCGGCTGAAGAAGCGCTACGACATGGCGAACTTCGTGCCGCCGATCGCCCGGCTGATCACGGTGGCGAATGCGGGCTGAGCACTCGCTCGCCGGGGCGTGGCGCACGCTGTGGCCGTGGTTGCGTCCGTACCGGCGCGGGCTGGCGATCATGGTCGTCGCCGACGTGCTCAGCCTCGTCGCGCAGACCGTCACGCCGTTCGTGTTCGCTCGGATGATCGACGGTCCGATCCGCGACGGTGACCACCGTGGGCTCTGGCGGTACGCGGCCGTGCTGCTGGGGCTGGCCGTGCTGCAGACGGTCTGCTACGGGCTGCGCCGGTGGCCGACGCGGGACTCGGCCCGGATGGAGGCGGCTCTCCGGCGTGATCTGTTCCGGCGGCTGCAGCGCCTGTCCGCGCTCCACCACGACCGCCACGGCAGCGGTCAGGCCGTCTCCCGGGTCATCGGCGACGTCACCCGGGTCGGTTTCCTGCACCAGGAGACGCTGGTCTTCCTGGTCTCGAACACGGTCGCGCTGGTCGTCACCGCGACGATGCTGGTCATCATCCACCCGGTGCTGGGCCTGCTCGTCGTCGCCGCGATGATCCCGCTGGCGGTCGCCAGCGGCCGCTTCCGCACCCGGTTCGGACGCGCCGCCCGGCTCGCTCAGGACCGCACCGGCGACCTGGCCACGGTCACCGAGGAGGCGGTGCTCGGCGTCCGTGTCCTGACGTCCGTCGGCGGCTGGCGGTTCGCCGCCGCCCGGTTCGACCGGGCCGCCGCCGGTGTCCGGGACGCCGAACTGGCGAAGGTACGGCTCAACGCGTCGTTCCGCGCGGGGCTGACCGTGTACCCGCTGGCCGTGCTGAGCCTCGTCGTGGTCGGCGGCGGCGTGGCCGTGGCCGACGGGGCGGTGTCGGTCGGTTCGTTCGTGGCCTTCGCGACGCTCTACCTGCGCATGTTGTTCCCGGTCAACGTGGCCGGTGCGCTCCTGGCGAGCCTGCAGGAGGAGATCAGCGCGGCCCGGCGGATCGCCGAGATCACCGCCGCGGAGCCGGACGTCACCGATCCCCCGCACCCCGTGCCGCTGCCGCCCGCGCCCGCGTTGTCCCTGCGCCTGGACGCGGTCGGCTTCTCCTACCCGGGTGCGGGTTCTCCGACGCTCGACGGCGTCGATCTCGACGTCGCGGCCGGCGAGACCGTGGCGCTCGTCGGAGCCACCGGCAGCGGGAAGACCACGCTCGTGGACCTCGTCGGCCGGCTGGTCGACCCCGGCGCCGGACGCGTCCTGATCGGTGGCATCGACGTCCGGGACCTCGCGCTGGACGAGCTGCGCGCGGCGGTCGGCATCGCCTTCGAGGACGCCACGCTGTTCTCCGCGACGGTGCGTGACAACCTGGTGCTGAGCCGTGAGCACACCAGCGACGCGGAGCTCGACCGGGTGCTGTCGGTGGCACGGGCCGAGTTCGTGCACGCGTTGCCGGACGGGCTCGACACGCTCGTCGGGGAGCGGGGCCTGTCGCTCTCGGGTGGCCAGCGCCAGCGGCTGACGCTGGCCAGGGCGCTGCTCGGCCGGCCCCGACTGCTCGTGCTCGACGACCCGATGTCGGCCCTCGACGTCCGCACCGAAGAGACGATCGAGCGGCGGCTCCGGGCGGAGTTCGGCGCGGTGACGACGCTGCTGATCGCGCGCCGCCCGGCCACCGCCCGGCTGGCCGACCGGGTCGCCGTCCTCGCTGACCGCCGGATCGTCGACGTCGGCACGCACGCGGAGTTGATGCACCGCAGCGCCGCCTACCGGCACGTCCTGATCGCCGCGGAGACCACGACGAGCGGTCCGGCCCGATGAGGGAGCCGCTCCGGTTGCTCGCGCGGCTCGCCTCCCCGCACCGGCGTCGCCTGCTCGGCCTGCTGGCCGTCGGCGCCGGGCAGGGCGCGTGCGCGGTCGCCGCGCCCTGGCTGGTAGGCGTGGCCATCGACACCGGCATCCCCCGCCTACGGAACTCCGACGCCGCCCCGCTCGCCGCGATCGCCGTGGCGATCGTGGGGTCCGCCGTCGCGGCCGGCTTCCTCCAGGCACGGTGGTTCCGGGGCGCGGGGACGATCGGGCAGGCGATCGTGCTGGCGTTGCGCACCGAGACGTTCCACGCGCTGCGCCGCTTGTCGGTCGCGTACCACGAGCGGGTCCGGGCCGGTGACGTGATCGCCCGGCAGACGGCCGACACCGAGGCCGTGACCGCCCTGCTCGGCACACCGCTGGCCACCGTGGCGCAGTCGGCGTTCACGCTCGTCTTCACGACGGCGGCGATGCTGCTGCTCGACGTCGAGCTGGCCGCGGTGACGCTGGCCGCGCTGCTGCCGCTCGCCGCCCTGCTCGCCTGGCAGGCCCGGCAGCTCGGGCCGGCGTTCCGGGCCCAGCGCGCGGCGAGCGCGGAGAGCACGGCGCAGCTGGTCGAAGCGCTCAACGGGATCCGCGTCGTGCAGGCGTTCGGTCGGCAGGGCCGCAACGACGAGGCGTTCGCGTCGTCCACCGGCCGGTTGCGGTCGGCCACGACACGCATCCTGACGCTGCGCGGGATCCTGTGGCCCGTCCTCGAGCTCGTGTTCAGCCTGGCCGCGCTGGTGGTCGTGGTCGTCGGCGGGCTGCGGGTCGCCGAGGGCAGCCTGCGGGTCGGCGTCCTCGCCGCCTTCCTGCTCTACGTCGCGCAGTTCTTCGCCCCGGTCACCGCGCTGCCGCTGGTGTTCGACTCGCTGCAGGCCGCGCTGGCCGGCCTCGACCGGATCGGCGCGATCCTGGCCGCGGAGCCCCGGGTCGCCGAGGCCGCCCGGCCCGTCCCGCTCGGGCGCCGTCCGCGTGGTGAGGTCGTGTTCGAGGACGTGTCGTTCTCCTACCGCGCGGGGTCGGCGTCACCGGAGATCGCCGGGCTGTCGCTGCGGCTGGCGGCCGGGCGGACCGTCGCCTTGCTCGGGGCCACCGGCGCGGGCAAGTCCACCGTCGCCAAGCTCGTCGCCCGCTTCTACGACCCCGAGTCCGGCCGGATCACGCTCGACGGCATCGACGTGCGTGCGCTGTCCGACGCCGACCTGCGCCGCGCTGTCCTGTTGATCACGCAGGAAGGGTTCCTGTTCGCCGGATCGGTCGCCGACAACATCGCGGTCGGGCGGCCGGACGCCACCCGGGCCGAGATCGAGGCGGCGGCGCGGATGGCGGGCGCGGACCGGTTCGTCGAAAGCCTCCCGCAGGGGTACGACACCGACGTGCACAGCCGCGGAACCCGCTTCTCGGCCGGGCAGCGCCAGCTGATCGCGTTCGCCCGCGCGTTCCTCGCCGACCCGGCCGTGCTCGTGCTCGACGAGGCGACCGCGGCCCTGGACATCCCCACCGAGCGCGCGATGCGGACGGCGCTGCGCACCCTGCTGACCGGGCGGACCGCGCTGGTCATCGCCCACCGCCTCTCCACGGTGGAGACCGTCGACCGGGTCCTGGTCGTCGCCGAAGGGCGCATCGTCGACGACGGGCCACCGGCCGCGCTGCTGGCGCGTGGGACCGGTGCGTTCGCCGACCTGCACGCCGACGGCCACGGGCGGCCGCTCGACGGTTCACCCGCGGCCGAAGAGCGGTGACACCGCGTTGTCGACGAGCGTCATCGCCGACGCCACGGCCATGTGCATGTCGAGGTACCGGTACGTGCCGAGGCGGCCGCCGAACAGCACGCGCCGCTCCGCTCGGGCCAGTTCCCGATAGCGGGCCACCGCCGCCCGGTCCGCCGGGGAGTTGATCGGGTAGTACGGCTCGTCCTGCGGGCCGGCGAACCGGGAGTACTCACGCGCGATCACGGTCGTGCCGGAGGGATAGTGGCGTCGCTCGGGGTGCAGGTGCCGGAACTCGTGAACTCGCGTGAACGGGACGTCGGGATCCGCGTAGTTGATCACCGGGGCGCCCTGGAAGTCCCCGGTCGGTTCGGTCCGCCACTCGAAATCCAGCGTGCGCCAACCCAGGGCGCCGTGGACGTAGTCGAAGTACCGGTCGAGCGCGCCGGTGTAGACCACCGGCACGTCGGCCGGGAACTCCGTCCGGTGCGCGAAGTAGTCGGTCCCGAGCCGAACCTCGATGGCGGGGTGCGCGACCATCCGCTCGAACCAGGTCCCGTACCCGTCGGCGGGCAGCCCTTCGTAGGTGTCGGCGAAGTAGCGGTTGTCGAAGGAGTAACGCACCGGCAGCCGTCCGATGACATCGGCGGGCAGGTTCCGGGGATCGGTCTGCCACTGTTTGGCGGTGTAGTGGCGCACGAAGGCCTCGTAGAGCGGGCGGCCGATGCTGGCGATCGCCCGCCCCTCCAGCGTGGTGGGGTCGACGTCGGCCGCGGTCTGGCTCCGGATGAGTGCCCGGGCCTCGTCCGGCGTCATCACCCGCTCGAAGTAGGCGCACATCGTGCCCAGGTTGACCGGGAGCGAGTAGATCTTTCCCGCGTGGACCGACAACACCCGGTGCTGGTAGCCGGTGAACTCGGTGAAGCGGTTCACGTAACGCCAGACGGCCTCGTTCGACGTGTGGAACACGTGTGTGCCGTACCGGTGGACCTCGATCCCGGTGGCCGGGTCGAGGTCGCTGAACGCGTTGCCGCCGAGGTGCCGCCGGCGGTCGACGACCGTCACCGCGAGACCGAGGCGCGTCGCGCACCGCTCCGCCACCGTCAGACCGAACAGCCCCGCGCCGACGACGAGGAGATCCACGCCGGCGCGCGGTCAGCTCACCGGACCGGTCGGCCGGTCGACGACGTGCCCGCCGAACTCCTCGCGCAGGGACGAGAGGACCTGCCCGCCGAACGACCTGTCCTGACGGGAACGCAGGCGCGTGAGCAGCGCCGCGGTGATCGCCGGGGTCGGCACGTCCTTGTCGATCGCCTCGAGCACCGTCCACCGGCCGGTGCCCAGGTCTTCGACGTAGTCGGAGTACTTCGACAGCTCCGGATCCTCGTCGAGCTTGCGGGCCAGCAGGTCCAGCAGCCGGGACTGGACGAGGCTGTTGTGCCGCCACAGCTCGGCGATCGCCGGCAGGTCCAGGCTGTAGTCGCTGGCCTTGAGTACCTCGAAGCCTTCCGCGTAGGCCTCCAGCAGCCCGTACTCGATACCGTTGTGGACCATCTTGACGTAGTGGCCGGAACCCGACGGGCCCACGTACCGGCACCCCCCGTCGGGCGCGATCGCCCGGAGCAGCGGCATCGTCTCCGCCGCCAGATCGGGGTCGCCGCCGACCATCAGGCAGTAGCCGTCCGAGCGCCCGAGCAGGCCCGACGAGGTCCCGACGTCCAGGAACCGTAACCCCCGGTCCCGGCACCGCCCGGCGCGCTCCACCGACTCGTGGAAATTCGTGTTGCCCCCGTCGATCAGCAGGTCACCCGCGGCCAGGGCGTCCTCGAGGAACGCGGTGACGCCGCGGGTCGGCGCGCCGGCGGGGAGCATCGTCCACACGGTCCTCGGCGCCGGTAGCGCCGCGACCAGCGCGTCCAGGTCGTCGACCGGCTCCACCCCGTCGCGGGCCAGCACCGCGAGGGCGTCGCGGTCGAGGTCGTGGGCCACGACCCGGTGACCGGCCTTCAGCCAGTGGCGGGCGATGCCCGCGCCCATTCGTCCTACGCCTACCAGTCCGATGTCCATGAGCTCTCCCCGTGAGCGCGAAGCGATGTTTCGCGCCGTTAATCTACGCTTGGTCACCGCTGGGCATCTCAGGGTTAGGGAAACCACGGAGGCGACAGTGGACGGTGCGGTGCTCTTCGACTTCGACGGCGTCGTCGTCGACACCGAGTCCGCCGTGGTGGCCGCGTGGCGTGCGGACTGCGCCGCGCTGGGCGTTCCGTTCGACCGGGCGGCGTTCGTCGCGGCGGTCGGCGTCCCGAGCCTGCGTCCGGATCGGATCCGGGCCGTGCTCGGGCCCGCCACCGGCGACCCGGCGGTGGCGGCCGCGCGGATCCGCGCCCGGCTGCGTCAGCTCAGCGGCGACCTGCCGGTACTGCCGGGAGTCCACGCGTTGCTCACCGAGATCGCGGCGGCCGGGGTGCCCGCCGCCGTCGTCTCGGGCGCCACCCGGGAGTGGGTGCACGGCCACCTCGACCGCGTCGGGTTGCGCGACGCGTTCGACCTCGTGGTCTGCCGGGACGACGTCCGGGCCGGGAAACCCGCGCCGGACCTGTACCTGGCCGCGCTCGCCGCCCTCGACGTCCCGGCCGGGTCCGCGGTGGCCATCGAGGACACCGCGACCGGCATCGCGGCCGCCCGGGCCGCCGGGGTGCGCTGCGTCGCCGTGCCCGGCCCGGTCACGGTCGACCACGACTTCTCGGGAGCCGAGACCGTGCTGACGTCGCTGGCCGGAGTCCGGCTGACCGACCTCCTTCCCGGCCGGTCTCAGCGCAGCGCCGGCCGCGGATAGTGCAGTGAGCGGCTCGCGGTGTCCAGCACGGCCGGGACGCCGAGCGGCACCGTGAGCTGACGCGGGCCGTGCCCCACGTCGAAGCCGGTCAGCACCGGGATCCCCAGCGGGCCGAGCCGCTCCAGCAGGATGGCGTCCGCATCCTCGCCGCAGTTCTGCCAGCTGCCGACGACGACGCCGACCGCACCGTCGAACCAGCGTGCCCGCAGCAACTGGGTGAAGAGCCGGTCCAACCGGTGCGACTCCTTGTTGACGTCCTCCAGCAGCACGACACAGCCGTCCGCCGAGCCGACCTCGGTGGTACCGAGCAGCGCCGCCAGCAGGTTGAGGTTGCCGCCGACGACCGGGCCGGTCGCGAGTCCGGCGACCAGCTCACGCGCGTGCGGGCTGTGCAGGAGCCGGGACCGGTCCGGCGCGGTCAGCACGCTGATCAGCTGCTCGGCCCAGCGCGGGCCGAGCGCGTCGGAGCCCAGCGCCCGGCCGGCCACCATCGGGCCGTAGAGCGTCGTCACCGGGGCGTGCCGAGCGAGCCACCGGTGCAGCACGGTGACGTCGCTGGAGCCGAGCAGCGGTTTCGGCCGCGCGGCGGCGAAGCGCGCCGGGTCGAGGTGGTCGAGTAGCCGCAGGGCGCCGTATCCACCGCGCGCGCACAGCACCGCCCGGACGTCGTCGTCGCACCAGGCGGAGGTGAGGTCGGCCGCGCGCTGGGCGTCGGTGCCCGCGAGGTAGCCGTGCCGGGCGAGAACGTGCGCGCCGAGCGTCACCTCGAACCCGGCCTTCCGCAGGCGGTCGCAGCCGCGGTCGAGGCGGTCGGCCGGCACCGGGCCGCTCGGGGCGACGACCGCCACCCGGTCGCCGGGGCGTAACCGCGGTGGACGGATATCCCTCATCGCGTGCTCCCTCGCCGTACTCAGTGGACACCGGGCGACTATTGTGCTGCCCGTCGGGAGGTGGGGTGAGCTGATGCGACCGCGGAGCCTCTGGCCGTCCGTCGTGCACGTGCTGACCAGCCTGCCGGTCGCGCTGGGCGGCGCCGTCCTGATCCTGCCCGTGCTCGTCGTCGCGGGGATCTCGGGGCGGCCGCTGCGCGCGGTCGTGGCCGGGCGTACCGCGGCCCAGCGCCGGCGGTTCGCCGCGCTGCTCGACGTCGGGATCGCCGAGGTCACCGCGGTGCGCCGGCAGACCGGCTACCACCTGCTGGCCGTGCCGGTGAGCGCGGCCGGGTTCGCGGTGGTGGCCGGCACCGCCTCGTACGGGCTGGCGCTGCTGGTGACCTCCCGGCCGGTCGGGGTGGTGCCGGTGGTCGTCGCGGCCGGTGCCGCCCCGCTGCTCGCCCGGCTCGACGCCGCGCTGGCCCGGCGGCTGCTCGGGCCCACCGCGGCCGAGGCGCTCGACGCCCGCCTGGCCGAGCTGGCCCGCTCCCGGGCCCGGACGATCGAGGCGGCCGACGCCGAGCGCCGCCGGATCGAGCGTGATCTGCACGACGGCACCCAGCAGCGCCTCGTCGCCCTGGCCCTGACGCTGGGCCTGGCCCGCACCGCACTGGCCGACGGGCCGGGGCGCGACGCGGTCGAGTCGGCGCACCGGCAGGCCAAGGCGGTGCTCGCGGAGCTGCGCGACTTCGTCCGGGGGCTGCACCCGGCCGTGCTCGACGACCGGGGGCTGGACGCCGCGCTCTCGGGCCTGGTCGCCGGGCTGCCGCAGCCGGTCGAGCTGCACGTCGACGTCGCCGGTCGCTGTCCACCGGCGATCGAGGCGATCGCCTACTTCGTCGTGTCGGAGACGCTGACGAACGTGACCCGGCACGCGCACGCGTCGCGGGTCGAGGTGGTGGTGGTCCGCCGGGGCGACCGGTTGCGGCTGACCGTCGTCGACGACGGGGTCGGCGGTGCCGCCGGCCGCGCCGGGGGCGGGTTGGAGGGGCTGGCCCAGCGGGTCGCCGCGGTGGACGGCGAGTTCCGGATCGAGAGTCCGCCCGGCGGACCGACGCGGGTGGAGGCGGAGTTGCCGTGCGGATCGTGATCGCCGAGGATTCGGTGCTCCTGCGGGCCGGGCTGGTCACGCTGCTGGCCGGGGCCGGCATCGAGGTGGTGGCCGAGGTCGGCGACGACGAGGGGCTGCTGCGCGCGGTCGAGCGGCACCGCCCCGACCTCGCGCTCGTCGACGTCCGCATGCCGCCGACGCACACCGACGAAGGGGTTCGTGCCGCGCTCGCGCTCAAGGCGCGGTGGCCGGACGTCGCCGTGCTGCTGCTGTCGCAGTACGTCGAGGAGCGCTACGCCGCCGACCTGCTGGCCGGTCACACCGGCGGGCTCGGCTACCTGCTCAAGGACCGGGTCGCCGACGTCGACGAGTTCATCGAGGCCCTCCGCCGGGTCGCGGCCGGGGGTACCGCCCTGGACCCGGAGGTGGTGGCCCAGCTGCTCGTGCGGCGGCGGACGAGCCCGGTGCGGCAGCTGACCCCGCGCGAGACCGACGTGCTGGCGACGATGGCCGAGGGCCGGTCCAACTCGGCGATCGCGGCGACGCTGGGGATCGGTGGCCACGCCGTCGAGAAGCACGTCAACAACATCTTCGCCAAGCTCGGGCTGGTGCCGGCCGACACCGATCACCGGCGCGTGCTGGCCGTGCTGCGCTACCTCGAGCGGGGCGACCGCCCGTGAGCCGGGCCCGATGGCGGGTCGGCGGCTCGGTCTTCACGGTGGCCGTCCTGCTCGTCGGCACGCTGGTGGCGGTGTCGTCGACGTCCCGCCGGAGCGTCGAGTCCACCGTCACCTACGCCGGGGTCCGCCGGCTGGTCGTCGAGAACACCGGCGGCAGCGGCACGCTCGCCGTGCGGGGCGGGGGCACGCGCGTCACCGTGCACCGGCGGGCCTCCTGGTCGCTCTCCCGTCCCCGGCTCGCCGCGCGCCGGAGCGGCGACACGCTCACGCTCACCGGCGACTGCCTCGGCGACGGCGTGATCACCGTCCGGGTCAACTGCGCCGTCAGCTACGAGATCGACGTTCCGCCGGGGACGCGGCTGGTGGCGGCCACCGCCGGGCGCGTCGACGTCACCGGCGTGACCGGGCCGCTCGACGTCACCGCGCCGGGTCCGATCACGATCACCGGCGCGCGCGGCCCGGTCTCGACGCGCACCCGGCGGTAGGGCTGGCCTCACCCCCGGAGGGCCCGCTGACCGGGTTCCGCCGCCGCGCGCGGTTTTCGATGCTTGGGGTCATGATCCGCTCCGCGAAGACGCTCATCGTGGCCGCCGTCGCCACCGCACTGACCGCGCTCGGCGGGACCGCTCAGGCCGCACCGCCGGGCTGGCAGCCGTGCCCCGCCGGCGACGTGCCCCTGGAGTGCACCCGGGTGACGGTTCCGGTCGACTGGTCGGAGCCGGCCGGCGACACGATCACCCTCAAGGTCTCCCGCCTGCGGGCGACCGGCACGCGCCTCGGTGCGGTGGTGGTCAACCCCGGCGGCCCCGGCATCCCGGGAACCCAGTTCCTCGCCGCGGCCGGAGCGCGGTTCGCCGCCCTCCGCGCGTCCTACGACGTCGTCGCCTGGGACCCGCGCGGGGTCGGCGGGTCCGCGCCGATCAGCTGCCCCGGTCCTCGCCCCGACTCCGGTGTCCCGGCGACCGTCGTCGAGCGGGAGCGGTTCGAGCGGGAGACCGCGGCCTGGGCCCGGCGCTGCCGCGCGGCCGTCGGCCCGCTCTTCGACCACGTCGACACGGTCAGCACCGCACGCGACCTCGACCGCCTGCGCCAGGTGCTGGACGAGCCCCGGCTCAACTACTACGGCGGCTCCTACGGCACCCGCATCGGCCAGTTCTACGCCGACCTCTTCCCGCAGCGCGTCGGGCGCCTGACGCTGGACGCGGTGGTCGACACGACGAGCACCAACGGCCCGTTCGTCGACGGAGCCACCCGGGCGAAGGAGGAGGCGTTCACCGACTACCTGGACACCTGCGCGTCCCGCCCCGGCTGCCCGCTGAAGGGCATGACGCCGGCCCGGGTCCGGTCCTGGCTGATCCCGCGCATCACCGCCGAACCCGCCGTCGGTGGCGAGATCGTCGGTTACCTGACCTCCCCCGCCGACTGGCCCGCGATCGACGAGCACCTCACCCGGGTGCGAGCGGGCACGTACCACCCGCCGGCCGACGACGAGGCCGGCGACGTCCTCAACACCGACGTCAACTGCCTGGACCTCCCCGACCACCGCACCGCGGCCCAGGTGATCGCGGACAGCCGGCGCGCCGCCGCCCGCTACCCGCTGTTCGGGCGGCTGATGACCGCGACCACCGTCTGCAACGTGTGGCCCACCCCGGCCACCTACCACCCGCACCGCATCACCTCCCCCACGCCGATCCTGCTGGTCGGCACCACGCACGACACCGCGACGCCCTACGACTGGGCGGTGCGTACGGCCGGGAACCTGGGGACGGGCCGGCTGCTGACCCGCGACGGCACCGGGCACGGCGCGTACGGCACCGGTCCCTGCGTCACCGGGGCGGTGAACCGGTTCTTCGTCACCGGTGCGCTCCCGGCCCCGGGGACGGTGTGCCCCGGATGACCACCCGCGCAGGACGGGGAGTCGCGACGTGATCGACGGTTCGATCAGTGCGTCGATAGGTAGGACTCCTATCGACTGTGTGCCATGATGGGCCCCGACCGCGCATGCGTGCGTCGCTGGCTCCCCATGGAAGGAACTGAGATGATGACCACTCCGGGCTACGACTACGACGACCCGTCGCTCCGGCCTTCTCCCGTCACCCTCGACGACCTCGAGAAGCTGAAAGCCACCGTCCTGTTCAGCTCGGCCGACGAGGCCGCGCTCAAGACCGCCGGTGACGTGCTCGCCCCGCAGATCGACCAGATCCTCGACGTCTGGTACGGCTTCGTGGGCGCGAACCCCCACCTGGTCGCGTACTTCTCGACCCCGTCCGGGACCCCGCTCCCCGACTACCTGGCGCGTGTCCGGGCCCGCTTCGCGCACTGGATCCTCGACACCTGCAACCGCCCGTACGACGAGCAGTGGCTGGCGTACCACCAGGAGATCGCGATCCGGCACACCGCCGAGAAGAAGAACGAGACCGACCACGTCGACTCCGTCCCCTACATCCCCCTCCGCTACATGATCGGGTTCATCTACCCGATCACCGCCACGATCCGGCCGTTCCTCACCGCCGCCGGACACCGTGAGGAGGAGGTCGAGGCGATGTTCAACGCCTGGTTCAAGTCGGTGACGATGCAGGTCACGCTGTGGTCGTACCCGTACGCGAAGTCCGTCTGGTAAGTCGGCCTCCGCGAGCGACGCCTTGACGTTCAACGAGGCGATCGAAGCAGTCGGGAGAGGCATCGAGGTCGCCGGCGCCGCCGTGATGGTCGTCGGCGCCCTCGGGGCTCTCGTCGTGGCGCTCCGGGGTCTCCGGCGGGCGGAGCCGGACACCTACCGCTCGTTCCGGCAGCAGCTGGGGCGTTCGATCCTGCTCGGCCTGGAGCTGCTCGTGGCCGCCGACATCATCCGGACCGTCGCGATCACCCCGACGCTGGAGAGCGTCGGTGTGCTCGCGGGGATCGTCGTCATCCGGACGTTCCTCAGCTTCTCGCTGGAACTGGAGATCACCGGATCCTGGCCCTGGCAGCCGGGGTCAGAGCAGCGCGACCGGCAGAACGAGCACGGCGAACCGGATCAGGCGCCCCGCGAAGCAGGTGGTCGCGAACTCCCAGTGCCGGAGGCCCGCCGCCCCGGCGGCGACGCTCACCAGGGCTAGCGGGGGGCCCGAGCGTCGCCGCGAGGAACACGGTCGGCAGGCCGGTGCGGCGGTGCGCGAGCCGTCGTCGTACCGGCTCGGCCCAGCGCGCGGATCGGCCCCTCCGGACGAACCGCCCGGTACCGCGACGCGCGGCGGCGAAGAGGAGCAGCTCGCCCGCGGTCTGGCCCGCCGCCAGCAGTGCGACGACGAGCACGGCGTGACCGGTGCGGAAGGAACCGACGTCGGTGGGCGCCAACCCTGCACGATCGGCCGCGGGACGCGCACGCGGAACGTGCCGCGGCGCCGATCGGAGCGCGGAGGCGGTACCGGGGGCCGACCCTCACCGGCACCCCCGGTACCTGGTCGGCGCGGGCGCCGATCGCCACACTGAACGGGTGGTCACCCCCTAGCGCGTGCGCCGCGTCGCCATCGGTGCGGCCGGCTCGATCGTCGTGAGCACCGGAGAGTCGGTCCAGCTGGGCCTGGCGGTGGCGGCCCTCGTGTTCCTGTCGACCGGCGAGGACCCGGCGCGCCGGCCCTGGGCGGGGGGCGCGGCCGGGCTGGCCGGTGCCGCCGTCTGCGGGTCAGCGACGACGGGCTCGGTCCGCCCGGGGTGCCCTCCCGCGGCTCGGGCCCGGCGCCGGCTGGAGTTACTCCAACACCGGTTACGTCCTCGTCGGAATGATCATCGGCCGGGTCACCGGACGCCTCTGGCACCGCGAGGTGGACGACCGCATCGTGCACCCCCTCGGGATGCGCCACACGTTCTTCCCCGGCGCGTCACCGCACCTCCCGGCCCCGCACGCCGACGGCTGGACCCGCTTCGCCCCCGGCGGCCCGCTGGTGACCACGACCGAACCGATCGACGCCGACGCCTCCGGCGGCCACGTCTCGACCACCGCCGACCTCGACCGCTTCCTGCACGGCCTGTTCGACGGCACGCTGCTGGACGCCGCTTCGCTGGCCGCGATGCGGCGCACGGTGGCGGTGCCGCCCGACGTCGAAGCGGTGTGGCCGGGCGCCCGCTACGGGCTCGGCATCTTCTCCCGCCCGCTGCCGTGCGGGGATCTCGCCTGGATCCCGAGCGGCGACCAGCTCGGCTACCGCACCCGCACCGCGATCACCGCCGACGCCCGGCGCAGCGCCGTCGTCTCGATGCCGACGCAGTTCCTCGACTCGCTGGAGGGCGCGCTCGCGCAGGAGAAGCCCACGACGGTCCTGATCGACCACGCGCTCTGCGCCCGGTGACCTACCCGCCGCTCACGGGCTTGGCCTTCTGCGGGGAGAACGTCTCGTGGCGGGCCAGCATCGCGACGAGTTCGCCGATCTTGCGTTCGCGCGTCTCCGCCTTCTTGACCGCGTTGACCCGGTAGATGAGCGAGAACCGGTTGGTCTTGGTGAGCACGTCGAACATGGCTTGGGCGGCCGGTACGGCGGCGATGGCGGCGAGCAGGTCGTCGGGCACCTCGGCCTCCGAGGGCGGGGCGTAGGCCGCCGCCCATCGCCCGTCGGCTTTCGCGGCGTCGACCGCCGCGCGGCCGGCCGGACGCATCCGCCCCTCCGATTCCAGCCGGGCCACGTGGGCGACGTTGCGCTGCGACCAGGAGCTACGGGCCCGGCGCGGCGTGAACCGGATCCAGGAGGCCTCCGCGTCCCGCTTCCGGGCCTGCCCGTCGATCCAGCCGAAGCACAGGGCCTCGTCGACCGCCTGCTGCCAGGTCAGCGTCGTGACCGTGCCGCCCTTCTTGGTCAGCGCCAGCCAGACGCCGGGGGACGTTTCACCGTTCGCCGCCAACCAGTCACGCAGCGCCTCGGCGTCCGCGACGATCAACTCATCCAGCTCCGCGCTCCCCATGACGGCAGGCTAGCCGACCCGTCCGGCGGGTTCCTGCTCTTCGGTGGTCGCGCGGCCGGCGTCCCGGGACGCCGCCGTGTGCTCGCGGGCGGCCTCGCGCTGCGTGTGCGTGACGAGCCCGCGGACGCCGCCGGAGGAAACCTGGCACGAATTGGGGAGATCGGCACGAACGCGACCGTCGACACTGGACGCGCGCTGGCCCCGCTCCCCCGGCGGCCCGGACGGAAGGACGCCGTGAGCACGCCATCTGGTAGCCGACCTGAGCCGAGTGAGTCGAGCGGGCCGAGCGAGTCCGGCGTCGATCGCCCGACCGCGCCGGTTGCGGGCGCCTACACGCACCCCGACACAGCCCTGTCCCGGCGCCCGCGGCCCAAGGCCGGCCCGGCGCAGGCCGCCCCGGCGCCGGCCGCCCCCGGGGCCGCACCACGTTCCCAGCCCGGGTACATCTCCCCGGCCGTCGCACTGGGCGGACGTCCGCTGCCCCCGACCTACCCGCGTACGCGCGCCGCCCCGACATCCGCGCTGCGCGAACGCCCTCTCGTCGCGCCGCGAGACCCGGCGCGCCCCGCGCCGCGAGACCCGGCGCGCTCCGCGTCGGGTACACAGCCTCCGTCCGTGCCGCGGCGTCTGCTCCTGGTGTTCGGGCTGGCCGCGGTCGCCATCGTGGCCGCGTTCCTGGTGACCCTCGGCGTCGTGGAGTCCGGCGACCCCGTCCCCGCGGACCGGACGAGCGCCGAGCCCAGCCCGACCGGCCCGGCCCCGACCGAAGCGGCGAACGACGATTACCGGCCCAACCCGTTCGGCAAACAGTTCTGAGCGGAACCGGCTGATCGATCCGACCACCCGGGGAATTCGCGGACTCGTACTCGTCGCGGGTACGCCGCCGTCCCCGCGGTAGGGACGCCAGCCGAGCACGGCCACACCCGCGCCGTCCTCGCCGGACCGGCGTACGCCGGCTGGGCCCGCGATCAGGTCGCGATCGGAGCCGGAGCCGCCCGGCGCCCCGGACCACCGCCCTGGAGCCGGGCGTCGGTCAGCAGGTAGAAGGTCACCAGCCACTCGCCGATGCGGCCGAGCGCCTCGCCGGTGGGTGAGCCGGTCTCGATCAGCGGGGCCAGCAGATCGTGACCGCGGCGCAGGTGTTCGGTCGCGCGGTCGCTGACCCACGTGGCGTCGGCGCCGAGCAGCAGGGCGTCGACGCTGCCGGGCTCGGTCCGCGCCCGGTCGGCCATGACCAGGTCGTTGGCCAGCCGCACGGCGGTCTCGATCTCGTCGAGTGCGGCCAGGAGCGCCTCGAGCGCGTCCGGCAGATCGTCGCCACCGGCGGTGACCCACCAGGCCAGGACGATCGGGCGCAGGCCGAAGCTGTGGTGGTGGGCCAGGTAGGACTCGATGCTCGGCGCGGGTTCGCCCCGGGCCAGGCGGGTGGCCGTCGTCTGCTCGAAGACCCAGGCGTCGAGCATGCGGCCGAAGCTCCGCCGCCACACCGGGAACAGCGACGGGTAGCGGGGCGCGGTGCGCAGCCGGCGTACCAGGTCGGCCAGGCCACGCTCCAACGGGTCCCCCGGCGTCGGCCGCGCCCCGGCCGAGACGCTGCGCCAGCGCTGGATCAGCCCGTCGAACTCGGCCTGGTCGTGCGTGAAACGGTCGACGTGGTCGTCGGCCACCTGCATCCACACCGCGGTCATGGCCGGCGCGAGCAGTTCACCGGTGGGGGCGTGCGGCCCGGCGTCGACGAGCACCATCGCCGAGACCTCGTCGATCTCGACCGCGTCCGCGAAGGAGGGGCCCACCTCGGCGGCCCACCGGCGCAGCGCACGCAGCAGCCGCACGACCCGGACCGCGGTGCGGGCGGACCCGGTGGTGGCGGCCGGGTTCGGCGACGTCGTGGCGGTCACGGCCGTCCGTCCCGCGCGACGACGGACACCGGCATCTCGTCCGGATGCAGGACGCCCAGCGGGATCTCGACGTCCGGGTCGAGGACCAGTCGCCAGCGCTCGGTGATCGTGGACACGACGACGTCGATCTCGCTCGTCGCGAACCGGTGCCCGAGGCACTTGTGCGCGCCCCCGCCGAACGGGAGGTAGTGCCGGTGCGGCGGTTCCCCGGACGCCCAGCGGTCCGGGTCGAAGACGTGCGGATCGGGGAAGGCGGCGGGGTCCCGGTGCAGCGCCGCGTTGCTCCAGAGCACGTCGGCCCCGGCGGGCAGCGGCCAGGACCCCAGCCGGACCTCGCGCACGGTCCGCCGCATCACGAAGTAGATGGGGTGCCGCAAGCGGAGCACCTCGGTGATCACCGGTCTCAGGTACGCCGGTTCGTCGTGCACCCGCGCCTCGACGGCCGGGTTCCGGGCGAGGTAGTAGAACAGCCAGGCGATGACGGTGGCGGTCGGTTCGATCGCGGTGATCAGGATAGTCGCGACCTCGTCGGCGGCGTCACCACCGTGGTGGGCGCGGCGCAGCGTCGACACGATGTCGTCACCGTCGCCGCTGCTCCGGCCCACCACGTCGTCGACGATCGCGCGCAGGCGCTCGCGCACCGCGGCGTAACGCCGGTTGGTCGCCGTCGGCAGATGCTCCAGCAGGTCCGACGGGGACAACGTCTGCAGGGCGAAGATCGAGAAGACGAACGGGATGTTGTCGGCGAGCCAGTTCGTGTCGGCGTCGTCGAGGTCCCCGCCGAGCAGGGCCCGCGCCGTCGTCCTGGTGGTCAGCCGGTACATGTCGCGGAGCAGGTTCACCGGCTGCCCCGGGCGCCAGGACCGGCTCAGCTCGAGGGCCTGTTCCCGGAAGAGGTCCGCGAACTCCGCGTTCCGGGCCGGCCGGAACGCCGGCAGCAACGCCCGCCGCTGGTCCAGGTGGCCCGGCCCGTCGGTGCAGGCGACACCGCCGCCCGCGACCCGGGCCAGTTTGTCGTAGAGCTTGCCCTGCACGAAGTCGCCGGAGTCGGCGGCCATCGCCCGGTGCACCAGCTCGGCGTCGGTGATCACGTAGACCGGTGTGCGTCCGAAGCGGACCTCGACGACGTCGCCCACGTCGCGCAGCGACTCGAAGAAGCCGACGACGTCCCGGGCCAGCGCCGGCATGTGCCCCACCAGCGGCTGACGCCCCGGCGCCACGGGTACGGCGAAGGTGCTCTCTCCCATGACCCAATACTAGATAGGACTCCTACCTTCGGACAGCCCGGCCCGCGACCGGGTTCACCGCACCCCTCGGACCGCGTAGCGATGCAGGGTGACGCCCTCGTCGAACGACGCCTGCTCGAGCCGGTCGAGCTCGATCGGTTCGTCGTGCGGATCGAACAGCGGCCGTCCCGTACCGAGGACCACGGGATGGGTGAAGAGCAGCAGCTCGTCGAGCAGCCCGGCCCGCAGCAGCTGGGTGGCGAGCGTGGCGCCGCCCACCCCGAGGTCACCGTCGGTCCGCGCGCGCAGGCGCGCGAGCTCCTCGATCGCGTCGCCGTCCCCGCCGATCACGCGCGTGTCGTACCCGGCCTCGGTCCGGGTGCGTGACACCAGCACCTTGGGCTTCGACGTCCAGATCTCGCCGTACTCGCGGAGGAAGCCGGGCAGCGACCGGTCCTCGCGCGCGTCCGGCCAGAACGCCTCCATCGTTTCGCGGACCGTACGCCCCTCCACGATCATCGCCAGCGCGCGGGCCCGGGCGTTGAATTCCCGGTGCAGCGCCTCCCCGATGCGCAGCCAGCTCCCGCCGCCCTCCTCACCCCGGGCGTGCTCGATCTTGAGGTCGAGCGAGACGTTCATCCAGTACACGAAGCGACCGGCCATGAGGACTCCTCACTCCCCGACGGGCGGGATGTTGTGGTTGAGGTGGAACACGTTGCGTGGATCCCAGACGGACTTGAGATCGGATAGCCGGGCGAGCTTGGCGGCCGGGTACGCGCGTCGAACCCCACGCCGGCCCTCGTCGGCCGAGAGCGAGTTGACGTAGACGCCGTCGGCGTGCGGGCCGAGCGCCGCGCCCGCGGCCCGGGCGGCGGCGATCCGGGCGTCGTCCTCGGCCGGATCGGTCCAGCGGGAACCGGCGCCGAACTCGAACCGGGTGCCGCGGTAGCTGAACGCGGTGTCGGCGTCCGCGACGTCGGCGATCGCGCCCCCGTACGCCTGCAGGCCGACGTCGGGCCGGAAGGAGCCGGTGCCCACGTCCGCCGCGCCGCGCAACAGGAACGCTTCGATCGCGGCGGTGGAGAACTCACGCAGGTAGTGCGCGCTGGAGTAGCGCCGGTAGGTGTGCCCGCCGGTGCTGTCGTCGCGGCTCTGGAGTTCCCGATAGGACGGCGTCGTGACCCGCTCGGCGACCGGGCACCTGAGTGCGCGCAGCCCCGGCAGCAACCGGGCACCCCGGGCCGGGTCCCCGACCCAGACGAAGCCGACCGTGGCGATCGCGCCGCCGGGCGCACTCCGGACGTCGGCGGTGAACGTCGCCTCCCGCGGCGCGTCGGCGTTGAGGTCCCGCCAGCCTTCCAGCACCGGCACGGCGTCCTCGGCCGGGAAGTCGAGCTCGGCGACCAGGGCCCGGGTTCCGATGTGGTGCAGCGCGAACTCGAAGTCGGTGACGACGCCGAAGTTGCCGCCACCGCCGCGCAACCCCCAGAAGAGGTCGGGGTTCTCGGTGCGGCTCGCGGTCACCACCTCCCCGTCGGCGGTGACCATCCGGTAGGAGACGACGTTGTCACAGGCCAGTCCGTACCGGCGGGCGAGCCACCCCATGCCGCCGCCCAGGGTCAGGCCGCCGACCCCGGTGTGCGAGACGTTGCCGCTGGTGGTGGCGAGGCCGTAGGGCTGCGACGCCCGGTCGAGCGCGCCGAGCAGCGCGCCGCCCTGAACCGTCGCGCGCCGCCCGACGGGGTCCACCCGGACGGCGTTCATCCGGGTCAGATCGATCATCAGGCCATCGGCGGGCACGGCGAACCCGGCCGCGTTGTGGCCGCCGCAGCGCACCCCGAGCTCCAGCTCGGATTCGCGGGCCAGACGCACCGCGGTCACCACGTCGGCGACGCTCGCGGCCCGCACGATCATCCGCGGACGGCGGTCGATCATCGCGTTCCAGACCGTGCGGGCCGCGTCGTATCCGGGGTCGCCCCCGGTGAGCAGGGAGCCGTCGAAGTGAGGAGTCACGCGCTGAGCGTCCCGGAAATCGGTACCCCCGGTAAGGTCCGATGACATGGGCCGGATCAGGACCAATTCGAGCACGGCCGAGGACCTCCTGATCACTCTCGACCGGTCCGCGGCCGATCCGCTGCACCGGCAGATCGCCGCCTCGATCCGCGGCGGCGTCCGGGACGGCCGGTTGCGTCCCGGCACGTCGCTCCCGCCCACCCGCACCGTCGCCGCCGATCTGGGGGTGTCCCGCGGCGTGGTGGTCGAGGCCTACCAGCAGCTCGTCGCCGAGGGCTACCTCACCAGCCGGGCCGGTGGCTACACCCGGGTCGCGGCCGGGCCGGTTCCGGCGTCCGCGGATCGCCGCACCGCGGATCGGCCGCCGGCCCGGATCGACTTCGGCTACGGCCGGACCGATGTGTCGTCGTTCCCCCGGGCCGCCTGGCTGCGTTCGGTGCGCACGGCCCTCACCACCGCGCCGAACGAGCGCTTCGCCTACCTCGACGGGCGTGGCGTCCCCGAACTGCGCACCGCGCTGAGCGACTACCTCAACCGGGTCCGCGGCACCTCGGCGCGCCCGGAGAACGTCGTCGTCTGCAGTGGCTACGGCCAGGGCGTCGGGCTGCTGATCCAGGTGCTCGCGGCGCGCGGCGCACGGCGGCTGGCCGTCGAGGATCCCTCCGCCGACGACGACGCCCGCCCGCTCGCGGCCGCCGCCGGCCTGGACGTGGTCGGCGTCCCGGTCGGGCCGGACGGCATCCTGGTCGACGAACTCGAACGCACCGACGCCGACGCGGTCGTGCTGACGCCCTCGCACCAGTGGCCCACCGGAGGGGTCCTCTCGGCCACCGCGCGGGCCCGGGTGATCCGCTGGGCGCAGGCCCGCGACGCGCTGGTGATCGAGGACGACTACGACGCGGAGTACCGCTACGACCGCTCGCCGATCGGCGCCATGCAGGGGCTGGCGCCGGACACCGTGGTGTACTGCGGCAGCGCGAGCAAGACCCTCGCGCCCGGGCTGCGGCTCGGATGGCTGCTGGCACCCGCGCACCTGGTCGACGCGATCGCGGCGGCGAAGGTGCTGGCCGACCGGGGCTCCCCCGTCCTGGATCAGCTGACGTTCGCCGACTTCCTCACCCGGGGCGAGTTCGACCGGCACCTCCGGCGGATGCGCCCGGTCTACCGCCGGCGCCGGGACGCGCTCCTGGCCGCGCTGCGCACCTGGTTGCCCGACCTGGAACCGACCGGCGTCGCGGCGGGTCAGCACGTCGTCACCTGGCTCCCCCGGACGCTCGACGAGGACGCGGTCGTGGTGGCCGCCGCCCGGCACGGGCTGATCGTGCGGGGCCTCGCCCCGTACCGGCTGGACCCCGACGGACCGGGCGGGCTGATCTTCGGCTACGCCACCCTCACCGAGCGCGCGATCGCCGAGGGAGTGGAAGCCCTCGCCGACGCGCTCTCCGGCCTGCGACCGCGCTGAGCCTTCCCCCATCGCGGGAACTGTCATCAAATTTTCAGAAACCGCCGGTGATGGTGGGCGAATGAACGCCCACCGCATCCGCCGAGCTCTTCTGCTCCTGGCGGCGACCGGCGCCGCGGTCCTCGCGCTCCGGCATCTCGCTGCCCTCGGCGCCTCGTGGTCGGCCGCGCTGCACCTGATCACCGGGCTTCCCTGGCAGTGGCCGCTCCTGCTCGGCGCGGTGTGGATCCTCGGGCTCAGCGCGCACACCTGGGTGCTCACCGCGTCGCTGCCCGGGCTCACCCACCGCCGCGCGCTGACGCTGAACCTGGCCGGTAGTGCGGTCTCCAACGTCTTTCCGCTCGGCGGGGTGGCCGGTACCGCCCTCAACTTCGGCATGGTGCGCGGCTGGGGCCACAGCGCGCGCGACTTCGCCCGTTTCACGATCGTCAGCAAGGCCTGGGACGTCGCGGCCAAGCTGGTGCTGCCGTTGCTGGCCCTCGTCGCTCTGCTGGGCCTGGACGAGCTGGAACCGACCCGGCACACCGCCGGCTGGCTCGGCCTGGCCGTGCTCAGCGCCGCCGTCGGTGCCCTCGTCGTGACCGCGCTGCTCGGCCGGGCGAAGCCGCTGCTCGCCGTGGTCCGGTTCGCCGAACGGTTCCGGCGGGACCGCACCGGCACCTGGACCGCGTCGGTCGAGACGCTGCTGGCCGACACCAGTCGGCTGGTCCGGCGGCGATGGGCCGGGCTGAGCGGCGGAATGTCCGCCTACCTGGTCCTGCAGGGTGCGCTGTTCTGGCTCTGCCTGCACGCGGTCGGCGTCCACCTCCCGGTCGTCGTCGTGCTGACCGGGCTGGTCGCCGAACGCGTGCTCACCCTGCTCGCCGTCACCCCGGGCGGAAGCGGGTTCGTCGAGGCCGGCACGGTCGCGCTCCTCGTCGCGCTGGGCGCGGCCGCCACCGGCGTGCTGGCCGGTGTGCTGCTCTACCGGGCCTTCGTCTTCGCCGCCGAGATCCCCGTCGGCGGCATCGCCACCGCGTTCTGGGCCCTCGGCCGTCGCGCCACCGCCTGACCTCCCCCGAAGGAGCCCCCTCGTGCGCATCGCCCATGTCACCGACGTCTACCTGCCCCGGCTCGGCGGGGTCGAGCTCCAGGTCCACGACCTGGCCCTCCGCCAACGCTCCGCCGGGCACGACACGGTCGTGATCACCACGACCGCGCCGCCCCCGGGCCTGGAACCGAGCGGCCGGGTCACCGACCGCCTCGCCGACGTCGAGGTCCTGCGGCTCGGCCACGGCCGGATCGGCGCCGGTCCGTACCGCGGCGTCAGCGACGACGAGCTCGTCGCGACGCTGGCCGCGCTCGGCATCGACGCGGTCCACGTCCACCTCTCGACGTTCTCGCCGCTGGCCTGGGCCGCGGCGCGGCTGGCGGGGCGCACCGGCCTGCCCACCGTCGTATCGGTGCACTCGATGTGGCACGACATCGCGCCACTGGTGCGCGGGTACGCCCGGCGGCGGCACGCGAACCGGTGGCCGGTGGCATGGGCCGCGGTCAGCAGCGTCGCCGCCGCGGGGGTGCGCGACGCGCTGGACGGCGCACCGGTCGACGTGCTCCCGAACGGCATCGACCCCGGCGCCTGGCTCCAGCCGGGAGCACCGGACCCGACCCGGGTCCCCACGGTGATCAGCGTCGGCCGGATGGTCCGGCGCAAGCAGCCGCGTCCGCTGCTGCGGACGCTGCTCGCGCTACGCGCCACCCGTCCCGGGGCCTTCACCGCGGTGCTGGTGGGTGACGGGCCGCTGCTGCCCGCGCTGCGTCGCGAGGTCGACCGGGCCGGGGCGGCGGACGACATCGTGCTGACCGGTGCCCTGGACCGCACCGCGATCCGGGCCCGGCTCGCGGCCGCGGACCTCTACCTGGCGCCGGCACACCGCGAGTCGTTCGGCATCGCCGCCCTGGAGGCGCGCAGCGCCGGGCTGCCGGTGATCGCCCGCACCGGCAGCGGCGTCGCCGACTTCATCCGCGACGGCGTCGACGGCTGGCTGGTGGGCTCCGAGGCCGACCTGCTCGCCACCGTGGGCGCCCTGCTCGACGCCCCCGACCGGATCGCCGCGATCGGCCGGCACAACCGGGCCGTGCCACCGGCCGTGAACTGGGACGCGGTCCTGAACCGCGCGTCGGCGCTCTACGATCGCGCGGCCGGCCACCAGGGTCGGGTCGGCGTCCGATGATCCTGGTCTCCTTCCACGCCCATCCGGACGACGAGGCGCTGCTCACCGGGGGGACGCTCGCGCGGGCCGCCGCCGAGGGGCACCGGGTGGTGCTGGTCGTCGCCACGCTGGGCGGCGCGGGCCTGGCCGCGGACCCCCGCGGTGAGGCGCTGGCCGCGCGGCGGCACCGGGAACTGCTGGCGTCGGCCGCCGCCCTCGGCTGCGCCCGGGTCGAGGTGCTGGGGTACGACGACTCCGGCCTGGACGGAGCCCACCCCGCGGCCCGGCGCTTCGCCGACGCTCCGGCCGAGCAGGCCGCGCACCGGCTGGCCGCGATCCTTCGTGCCGAGCGGGCGGACGTCCTCACCAGCTACGACGTCCACGGCGGCTACGGGCACCCCGATCACCTGGCCGTCCACCGCGTCGGCGCCCGCGCGGCCGAGCTGGCCGACGTACCGGTCGTGCTCGAAGCCACGATCGACCGGGACTCGCTCCGGCTGCTGCTCCGTGCACTCGGACTGGCCCGGCGGTGGCTCCCGGCTCTCCCGCTGGGCGACGCCGTGTTCACGCCGCGCGCGGAGATCACCCACTCCGTCGACGTCCGGCGCTACCTGCCGCAGAAGCGCGCCGCGCTGCGCGCCCACGTCAGCCAGGGCGAAGGCGGACGTGGTCCACGCACGATCACCACCCTCCTGCGACTGCCCGGGCCGCTGTTCACCCTGGTCGCCGGCCGCGAATGGTTCGTCCAGCGCGGGGAACACCCGGCCGGCCTCCGGAGCCCGTTCCTCGAACCGGCAGGCTAGGCACCGGCGTCCATTCGCTCGACGACCCAGGCCACCCACTCGCGCTGGACGCTGTACCAGCGCAGGCCGAACTCGGCCGCGTACCGGGCGAACCCGAACTGTCCGCCGTCCTCGGCGCTCTCCATGCGCGCGATCACGGCACGCGGGTCGGCGCTCTCCCGCTCGCTCTCCGCGGTGATCCGCTCGACCAGCACGCGGGCGTGGTCCGCCGCGCCTCACCTACCACCGCCTCGACCCGGCGGGGAACCTGGTGCGCAGCGAGCCGGTCGCGGTGCCAGGGCTGACGATGATGCACGACTTCGCGATCACCCGGAACCACATCGTCTGGCTCGACGATCGAGAAGGGACCGAGGGCGACCGTCACGGTGCCCCGGCGGATGCCGCTCGGGGGTGGCGTTTCTCCTCCGGCTGAGCCGGGCCGGCACCGACGTCGTCACGGGCGTCCGCACCACCGGTCGCCACCCGGCGGTGCGGGCCGGGGTCACCGCCGGTTCCGGCGTCACGGTGATCGGTGACGGCGCGGCCGGGCCGCAGCGCCCGCTCGGCCAGCACCGCGAGCAACGGCGCGCACGCGTACACCAGCGCCTGCCACCCGAATCCGAGCGCGAACACGACCGTCGCCACGCTCATCGGTGCGACGAGCGGCAACGCGATCGCCAGCGCGAGGCACCCGGCCCCCAGCACGATCTCCGACCAGGCGTCCCGGACGAACCGGAACCGGCGCGGCAGCACCCGGAACTTGTTCGTGCGTTGCCAGCGCGCCGGGCGGCCGATCAGCACCCCGAACGCCGCGCCGGACATCGTCGGCTTCACCGCGAGCAGCGCGACGCACGCGCCGAGGAACGCACCGAAGCCGGCGCCGACCGCCGTCCGGAACAGCGTCCACCGCATGATCCGGCGCGCCACCAGCCCGGCGGCCAGCGGCAGCAGCAACACCGCAGGCACGTCCGGGATGTCGTGGCGCGCGAACATCATCCCGACGAGCACCAGGCTGACCGGCAGCGAGAGCACACCGAGCCCGGTGACCAGCACGACCAGGCCGTAGTGGCCGTGGCGGATCCGCTGGGCCCGGGTCAGCCGCGACGGCACGCCCAGCGGCCGGGGGAGGTAGAGCCGGGCATGGGCCTTGAACTCCTGCCCCGGCCCGTAGGTCCAGCGGAACCGCTGTTTCTTCAGCTCCGCGACGGTCTCCGGGATCAGGCCCCAGCCGTAGGCCCGGTCGACGAGCACCGAGCTGTATCCGGCCGCGTGGGCCCGGATCGCGAACTCGGAGTCCTCGGTCTGGCACCACTCGGCCCATCCGCCGGCGGCGTCGAGCGTCTCCAGCCGGATCAGCGACATCGTGCCCACCGTGATGCCCGCGCCGTGTTCGTTGCGCGAGCGCATCTCGGTGACCTGGGCCCACTCGTACCCGGTGTTCGCCCAGCGGCCGTACGCGGAGTGCTCGTAGGCCCGGTAGGCGTGCGGGCACTGCACAAAACCGATCTCGGGGTCGTCGAAGAACCCGACCGTGTGGCGCAGCCAGAGCGGGTCGACCTGGTAGTCGGCGTCGACGAGCGCGACCAGCGCGGTCCGGGGGTCCAGGTGCGGGCGGGACCAGTTGAGCGCGCCGGCCTTCGCGCCGGTGATGCCCTCGACGTGCCGGAAGCGGAAGCGGTCACCGAGCTCGGCGCAGTGCTGCTCGACCGGGCGCCAGAGCTCCTCGTCGCCGGTGTTGTTGTCGATGACCAGCACCTCGAAGTGCGGATAATCGAGCCGGGCCAGCGCGTCGAGCGTCGCGATCACGACCGACGGCGGTTCCGCGTGGATCGGCACCTGCACGGTCACCAGCGGGGCGTCGCCGCCCGGCTCCCGGTCGACGAGCGGAGCGAGGCTGCGCCGCCAGTGCCGGCGCAGCCCGATCTCCCAGTTCTCGTACAACTGCAGCAGGCTCGACGGGGTCCGCACGACACCGACGAGCGCGACCACCCAGATCAGCACCAGCCCGACCGGGTGGACGGTGAGCCCGGCCAGGTGCAGCAACCCGACCACCGTGCCCGCCGCGGTGCTGACCAGCAGCGTCGCCCACGCGACCGCGCCGGACGGCCGGAGCCCCGGCGCGCACCGGACCGCCACGGCGCCCAGCACCAGCACGCCCACCGCCGACGCCGCCGGCCGACCGGTCAGGAGCGCACCGCCGGCGCCGGCCGCGGCGCAGACCACCGGGACGACCGCCGCCGGCAGCCTGCGGCCACGGACCAGTTCGACGCTGAGCAGAACGACAGCGCACAGGTGCGCCACGGCCGTGACGACGAAGACGGTGTCCACTGGCTCCATTGTGTACGGGCAGCGGAGCGGCAGCGTGACCGGCCCCGGCGTCAGTCGCCGGGGCGCGCGATCGTCGCGGCGATCAGGACTTGAAGACGTCCTTGATCTTCTCGCCGGCCTGCTTCAGGTTCGCGCCGGCCTGGTCGCCCTTGCCTTCCGCCTCCAGGTCCTTGTCGTCGGTCGCCTTGCCGGCGCCCTCCTTGACCTTGCCGCCCAGCTCTTCGGTCTTGTTGCTCAGTTTGTCCTCGGCGCTCATGACCACTCCTCACGCTCCGAGCCCGCCTGATGCGAGCCCGGAGACCGCCTGGTACCCCGGGCGACGATCACTAACCTCGCGCCCGGGCTCGACCTACCAGCTGGACTTGCTGATGCCGGGAAGTTCGCCGGCGTGGGCCAGCTGCCGGAAACGCACCCGGGAGAGCCCGAACGCACGCAGGTGCCCGCGCGGCCGCCCGTCGACCACGTCGCGGTTGCGCAGGCGGGTGCGGCTGGCGTCCCGGGGCTGACGCGTGAGCTCGGCCCTCGCGGCGGTCCGTTCGTCGTCGGTGCTGCGTGGGTTGCCGATCACCCGCTTGAGTTCGGCCCGGCGCGCGGCGTGCCGGGCGACGACGACGCGCCGCCGGGTGTCGCGCGCGACGGTGCTCTTCTTCGCCATCAGATCGTCTCCCCGCGCCGCGTGGTCCGGCGGTGCGACGGCGACCCGGCGTTCCCGAACCCGGGGGTGCGGCCGGTCCCCCGGCAGCGGGCGCTCATCGTCGTCCGCTCTCGAAAATGATTTTCATTTGCTCTACGGTAGGGCATGCGCCGGTACCTCTCCGGCGCGGCCCGATCGAGAGGAGCACCGATGCCTGATCCGGTGGTGGTCACCTGCGGTGGCCGACGTTGTCTGGCGCTGCGGCCCGACGCCTCGACGGACCTGTTGCGCGCGGCGGTCCGCGAGACGTCCGGAGCGGTGCTGATCCGCAGCCAGGGCTGCCTCGGCCCGTGCGTGTGGGCTCCGGTCGCGCTCGTCGCGCCGCGATCGGACCCCGGCGGCGGTCCCCTGGCCGCCACGATGCTCGGGCCGCTGCACCACCCGGCCGACCTGCACTCCCTCGCCGACTGGGTGCGCGGAGGCGGGCCGTCCGCGGCGCCGTTGCCCGCCCAGCTGCGCGACCTCCAGCGACGCGACCTCGCCTGACCCCCGGGAAGGACCATGACCGACATCCCCCGCCCCGCCGTCACCGTGCTGAGCGGCTTCTCCCCCGCCGCGACCGGCGCGGTCGCCCGCCGCCTGCTCGTCGACGACCCGAGCCTGCTGCTGGTGGTCCACTCGATCGACGATCTCGCCGACGGCACGGTCCGGCGGCTGGTCCGCACCGCCGCCGGCATCGTCGAGGACGTCACCGTCGAACTCGTGCACGGCTGCTTCTCCTGCACGCTGCGCGACGACGTCCTCCCGACGCTGGTCCGGCTCGCCCACGAGCGCCCCGGCAGCGATCTGCTGCTCGCGCTGCCCCGCGCCGTCGAACCGGAGGCCGTCGCCGCGGCCTGCGCCCACTCGCCGTGGGTCGCCGAGGCCGTGCGGTTCGACTCCTACGTCACGGTCGTCGACGCCGGCCGGATCACCGGCGACCTGGACACCACCGACGACCTGCGTGACCGCGGGTTGCACGTCGCACCGGACGACCATCGCGCGGTCGCCGACGTCGTCGCCCGCCAACTCGAGTACGCCGACACGATCCTCACCTGGACGCCCCCCGACACCGACCCGCTCGACCGCGTCCGCACCGCCACCCTGCTGCGGCGCCTCGTCCCCTGGGCGGTCCCGGTCGACGCCGACACCGGCGACCTCCCGGCCGCGATCCGGCGAACCCACCGGCACGACCCCCGGCTCCCCGCGACGCTGGGCCGGGCGCTGGCGGGCTACCCGATCGGCGACCAGGCACCGACCGGCGACTGGGGCGTCGCCTCGCTGGTGTTCGAGGCCCGGCGCCCGTTCCATCCGCAGCGCCTGCACGACGCCCTCGAGGACCTCGCCGGCCTGACCCTGCGTGCCCGCGGGCAACTCTGGATCGCCAGCCAGCCCGACACCGTGCTCGGCTTCGAAGCCGCCGGCGGTGGCATCGGGCTCGGCGGCCTCGGCTACTGGCTCGCCGCGCTGCCCCCGGCCCGGTGGACCGAGGCGTCGCTCGACCGCCGGCTGACCGCCGACGCCACCTGGGACCCCTACTACGGCGACCGCCGCACCACGCTCGCCTTCGTCGGGCTCGACCTCGCCTCCGACGCGCTCACCACGCTCCTGACCCACTGCCTGCTCACCGACGACGAACTCGCCGACGGCCACGACACCTGGCCGACGCTCCCCGACCCGTTCGCCGGCTGCTTCACCCACCCCGAAACCACGGACGCCCCCGCGTGAACCGCCTAGCGCGCGGCGCTCAGCCGCAGCGAGTCGAGCTTCTCCGCGTCCGGGCCGTCGGGTGACGTCGAGTAGACGACGACCTTGATCTGGCCGTCGGGCACCACGACGACGTCGCAGTCGAGCACGACGTCGCCCACCACCGAGTTGTGCACGGTCTTCACCAGGCTCTGGTGGGCGGCGGCGTGTCCGGCGTCCCAGAGCGCGGCGAACCGCGGGCTGCGTGCCCGCAGATCGGCGACGAACTCGCGGAAGCGCGCGTCGTCGCGGTAGTCGGCCGCGGAGCGCCGGACGTCGCTGACCAGCGCGCGCTCGAACGCCTCCGGGCCGCCGTGCGCGGTGGCGATCCCGCTGACGCTGTCGTCGATGAACACCTGCACGAGGAGGTTCTGGTCCGGATCGGCGTCGACCGGCGGGGCCTCGAACAACGCCTGCCAGAGGGGCGTCGAGTCGAGCAGGGACCAGTCGGCGGCGAACACGGCCAGCGGCAGGTCCGACATCCGGGTGAGCATCCGGCGCACGCCGGGCGGGACGTAGTGCGACACGATCCCCGACCCCGGCGGGGTCAGGCCGGCCGCCCGGTGGAGCAGGTCGGCTTCGGTGCGGCTCAACCGCAGTGCCCGGGCCAGCGCGGCGACCACCTGCCGGGACGGGGTGCGGGAGCGGCCCTGCTCGAGGCGGGTGATGTAGTCGACGCTCACGCCGGCCAGCTGGGCGAGCTCTTCCCGCCGCAACCCGGCGGTCCGTCGCCGGCCGAAGGACGCGAGCCCGACGTCGGTGGGGGTGAGGTGCTCGCGCCGGCTACGCAGCAGCTCGCCGAGCGAGAGGGGTTCGGAGGTCATCGCCCATCAGTCTGCCTGGGTAGCACGGGTGTTACCTGGTTACCCCGTCCGGCGCGCCGGAGGATCGACGCATGACCGCAACACCCAACGGATACGTGACCGTGATCTGGCAGACCCGGGCCAAGCCCGGACGCGAAACCGACCTGAAGGACTTCATCAGCGCGGCCGTCACCCCCTCGCGCAACGACCCCGGCAACATCGACTACGAGGCGCACGAGGTCGAGGGGCAGCCCGGTTCGTTCGTCATCTACGAACGCTGGGAGAGCCGCGAACACCTCGACGCGCACCTCGGCGCGCCCCGGATGGCCGACCTCGTGCCGCGGATGCTCGAGCTGATCGACGGCTCCATCGAGGACGGCATCACGCTTCTCCGCCCGTTCCGGCCCGCCCGATGACCGCGCCGACCGTCACCCTCGTCACCGGCGGCAACCGCGGCCTCGGTTTCGAGCTCGCGCGCCGGCTCGTCGACGCCGGGCAGTCCGTCTGGATCGGCGCCCGCGACGCCGAGCGGGGCCGGGCCGCCGCCGACCGGATCGGCGCCCGGTTCGTGCGGCTCGACGTCACCGACGACGCGTCGGTGCTCGCCGCGGCCGAGACGATCCGCGCCGAGGCCGGGCACCTGGACGTCCTGATCAACAACGCCGGAATTCTCGGGGAGGTCACCCCTCCCGAGGAGATGACCGTCGAGCACCTGCGGCCGGTCTACGAGACGAACGTGTTCGGCACCGTGCGGGTCACCCACGCGTTCCTGCCGGTGCTGCGCGCGGCGACGACGCCGTCGGTCATCAACATCACCAGCGGCGTCGGGTCGTTCACGCTGATCAACGACCCGGACCGGGTGGAGTCGCAGTACCCGCTCGCGGCCTACGGATCGTCCAAGGTGGCCGTCACGATGCTCACCGTGCAGTACGCCAGGACGATCCCCGACGTCCGGTTCAACGTCGTCGACCCCGGGCAGTCGGCCACCGACTTCACCGGCGGGCTCGGTCACAGCCCGCAGGAGGGGACGGACGCCGCGGTGCGTCTGGCCACCCTCGGCGATCGGACGCCGACCGGAACGGCGACCGACCGCGACGGTGTCCTTCCCTGGTAGCACGGCCGGTGGCTCAGCGTTCCGCGAGGTCCGCGCACGGCGGCTTCCTGCTGACCGTCCTCGACATCACGCTGGACGCCACCGTCGAGTCGTTGCTCGGCATCGACTCCGACCGGCGCCCGGTGACGCTCCGGCCGTCGTGCTCGATGCTGGCCCCGCACGCGGCGGTGCGCTGCTGTTCGGCGAGGACGCCGTCGACCGCTCCACGACGACCGTGACGTTCGTGTCGGCCCGGCTCCACAGCGACGGACGAACCGTGCTGACGGCCAGCGCGGTGTTCCGCAATCCGCCCTCGCGGTGACCGGGCCGGTACCGGGTCAGTCCCCGGCGGCGAGCGCGGTGCGGGCGAGGACGCGCAGGGCGGCGGCCGCGTCGTGCAGCGGTTCGGCGCTTCCCCGGACCCGGGCCAGCATCTCGGCGCCCTCCAGCAGCGCCAGCGTCGTGGTCGCCAGCGAGCGGGCCGGCTCGGCGGCCACGCCGGCACGCACCAGGTGACGTTCCAGCGTCCCGACCCACCGCTCGAACGCCGCCGCCGCGGCCGCCCGGAGCGCGGGCGAGCGTCCGATCGACTCCAGCGCGGTCGCGGCGACCGGACACCCGTCCAGCCACTCCGAGCGGGCGAGCACGTCGGCGAGCGCGAGCGCGCAGTCGGCGAGTGCGTCCACCGGCGCCGCCGCGCGGGCGAGCGTCTCGGCCAGCAGCGTGTCGACGCCCTCGGCGCCCCGCTCGAGCGCGGCGAGCGCGAGCTCCTCCTTGCCGCCGGGGAAGTGGAAGTAGAACGAGCCCATCGGGGCGGCGGCCTCGGTGGTGATCTGTTTGACGACCGTCGCCTCGTACCCCTGCCGGCTGAGCAACCCGACCGTCGCCGTGATCAGCCGCTCCCGCCCGCCGCCCGGTCGCGATTGCGCTTTCCCCATGCGCTGACTATACAGAGCGCTCTAGTGATGAGGAGCCCGATGAGCCACGTTTTCGAACTACGCCAGTACACGCTCCACCCCGGCCGGCGCGACGACCTGATCGAGTTGTTCGACCGGGAGTTCGTCGAGACCCAGGAGGACGTCGGCATCGCGGTGGTCGGCCAGTTCCGCGACCTCGATCGGCCGGATCACTTCGTCTGGGTGCGCGGGTTCGCCGGCATGCCGGAACGTGAAGCCGCGCTCTCGGCGTTCTACGGCGGCCCGGTCTGGGCGGCGCACAAGGACGCCGCCAACGCGACGATGATCGACTCCGACGACGTCCTGCTGCTGCGCCCGGCGAGCCCCGGCACCGGGTTCCCGCCGGCCGACGCCGCCGCCGGCCCGGCGCTGACCACGGCCACCGTCTACCCGTTCACCGAGCCCGTGGCCGACGCCACGCTGGAGTTCTTCGATCGGGAGGTCGAACCGCTCCTGGCCCGGTGCGGTAGCCACCGGTCGGCGCTGCTGCGGACCGAGCCGTCAGCCAACACCTACCCGGCGCTGCCCGTCCGTGAGGGCGAGCAGGTCATCGTCCGGTTCGCACGCTGCGCCGATCGGCACGCGCACGCGGCGGCCGCCCCAGTCCGTGACCAGATCGCAGCGCTCCTGGCCGCGCGCTCGGCGGGCCCGCCGCTCGAGTTGCGCCTCGAACCGACGACCCGGTCGTCCCTGCGGTGATCACCTAGGTCACCGTCGGCGCCGGGCATCCGCACCACCACGTCCGGGCGCGGCGTCCCGGCGAGTGCGATCGCCGAGTCCCCGTCGGCGCACTCGCCCGCGCCCGGCGTAGCTCGCGCGGGGGACGGTCGGGTGCGCTCCGACGGGTGACGATTTCGGGCATCGCGGTCCGTAGCGTCGCTCCCGTCACCGCTCTGACGAGGAGAACGATGAAGAAGACGCTGCTCTGGTCGACGCCCGTGGTCGTCGCGGTGGCCCTCGCCGCCGGCACACCCGCCCTCACTCCGACGAGGACGGTGGAGGTCGCGAACGCGTCGCTCTCCGAAGCGCCCGCCGTCCGGTGGGGGCCGTGTCCGAAGCCACCCGCCGGTCTCGCCGTCGATCCCCGGCAGCGGTGCGCAACGGTGCGGGTTCCGCTCGACTACACGAAGCCCGGCGGGAAGACGATCCCGATCGCGATCTCCCGCATTCCGGCCACCGGCAAGGCCGCGCGGCGCGGCGTGCTGGTGCTCAACCCCGGCGGCCCCGGCGGCGAGGGCCTGAACCTGCCGAGTACGTTCACCCGGACGGCGGGCAAGCCGGTGCTCGCCGCGTACGACCTGATCGGGTTCGACCCCCGCGGAGTCGGCCACAGCTCGCCGGTGACCTGCGGACTCCAACCGGCCGAGCTCGTCCCGCCGTACCCCTACCCGGACCGGACCGGCTCGATCGCGGCGAACGTCGCGTACGCGACGTCGGCCGCGCAGCGGTGCGGAGCCCGGTCCGGCGACCTGCTGCCATACGTCACGACCGCGAACACGGCCCGGGACCTGGACCGGATCCGCGCCGCCCTCGGCGAGCGGACGATCTCGTACTACGGCACGTCGTACGGCTCGTACCTCGGGGCGGCGTACGCGACGCTGTTCTCATCGCGCACCGACCGGCTGGTGCTCGACAGCGCCGTCGACCCGTCGAAGGTCTGGTACGACCAGTTCCGTACCCAGAGCCGGGGCCAGGCCATCCGCTTCCCGGACGCCGCCGCCTACGTCGCGGCGAACGCGGCCACGCTGCGCTTCGGCCGCACGCTGTCCGCGGTCACCGCGTCCTACACCGAACTGACGGCCCGGCTGGACGCCGCCCCGGCGGTCGTTCCGGGCGCACCGGTCCCGCTCTCCGGGGCCGTGCTGCGCGGTCTGACCACCGCGTTGCTCTCGTCGGACCAGTACTTTCCGATGCTGGGCGAAGGGTGGCGCGCGGCGGCCGACCTCGCCGCCGGACACGCCACCGGGAAACAACTCCGGACCCTCCAGGGCCTGTTCGGAGCGATGAATGTCGCCGCCGCCTCCTCCCCGGGTGTCCCCACCGACAACGCGATCGCGTCGGCGTACGCGGTGGCTTGCGGCGACGCGCGCTGGCCGCGGGACCTCCGCGAATACGCCCGTAACGTGGCCGCCGACCGGAAGGCGTATCCGCTCTCCGCCGGGGCCCCCGCGAACCTCTGGCCCTGCGCGTTCTGGCCCACGCAGCCGGTCGGGAAGCCCGTCGCGGTCTCCGGCCGCGGCGCGCGGAACATCCTGATCCTGCAGAACGAACGCGACCCGGCGACGCCGCTGGAGACCGGACGCGGCATGCACCGGGCGCTGGGCCACCGGTCGGTGCTGGTCACCGTGAACGCGGGCGGCCACGTCGTCTACGGCAGCAACCCGCACGGCCCGACCGCCTGCGCCTCGCGGGCCGCCGACACCTTCCTGGCGACCGGCACACTGCCGCACAAAGACACGCGATGTGCCTGACCACGGACGCTACGCGGGCGGATACCGGCTCGCCCGGAGGAGCCGGGCCAGGTGCGCCGCGTTCGCGGCGAGGGACTTGGTGGCGGCGCCGGTCGTGTCGGGCTTCGGGCCGGCCTCGTCGTAGTCCACCGACTGCATCGCCTCGCCCACCCAGTACGTGGCCCCGTTCGCCGGGATCGTGAACCCGACGTCGTTCAACGCCTGGAACACCTCCGCCGTGACGTGGTGCGCGCCGTCCTCGTTGCCGACGACACCGAGGACGGCGACCTTGCCGTAGGTCGACAGCCGGCCCTCGTCGTCGGTCTCCGACAACTCGGCGTCCAGGCGCTCGAGCACGACCTTGCTGACGCTGGCGGGCTGGCCCATCCAGATCGGGGTGGCCACGATCAGGATGTCGGCGCCGAGGATCCGCGCGCGGATCCCGGGCCATTCGTCCCCGTCGCCCTCGTCGGTCGACACCCCGAACCGCACGTCGTGATCGACGACCCGGATCACGTCGCCCTCGACGTCGTGATCGGCCAGGGCGGTCAGGATCTCCCGGGCGATGAGCTCGGAACTCGAGGGAGCCGGTGACTTCTTCAGCGAGCAGCAGAGCGCGACGGCTTTCAGCGACGACATCACCGCCGGTTATCCGCCTGTTGGCGAACTAAACCGACATCGCGGCCGCCGTCGACGAGGTACGTTCTCCGGGAGCGGACACGACCGGGCGGGGCGCACAGGTGACGGACTCAGAGGTGGACGTCCCGAGCGACGCCACCGATCTGGAGAGCGCCGCACAGGTCTTCGCCGACGTCCGTCCGCGCCTGTTCGGCATCGCCTACCGCATGCTCGGCAGCGTGGCCGAGGCCGAAGACCTGGTGCAGGACGTCTGGCTGCGCTGGCAACTGTACGACCGCAGTGCGGTACGGAACCCGGCCGCGTTCCTCGCGACGACGACGACCCGGCTGGCGATCAACGCGCTGACGTCCGCGCGAGCGCGGCGCGAGACCTACGTCGGGCCGTGGCTGCCGGAGCCCGTCGACACCAGCGCGGACCCGTACCTGGGCGCCGAGCGCGGCGAGGCGCTGGAGTTCGCGGCGCTGCTGCTGATGGAGAAGCTCTCCCCCGCCGAACGCGCCGCGTTCGTGTTGCGTGAGGCGTTCGACTACCCGTACGCCCAGATCGCCGAGATCCTGCAGTCGAGCGAACCGGCGGTGCGCCAACTGGTCAGCCGGGCGCGCAAACACGTGGCCGGCGAACGGCGCACGCCGGTGTCCCCGGCTGCGCAGCGGGAGCTGCTGGCCGCGTTCCTGGACGCCGCCCGGTCCGGCGACCTCGCCGGGCTGGAACGGCTGTTCGCCCCGGAGGTCGCCAGCGTGTCGGACGGCAACGGCGGCTACCGGGTGGCCCGCACGGTGATCGTGGGCGCTACCCGGGTCGCGAAGTTCCTCACCGCGATCTCCGGCTGGTTCTGGGACGACGTCGAGGTGGGCTGGGCGCAGACCAACGGGCAGACCTCGGCCGTGCTGCGCCGGGACGGCCGCGTCTACGGGGTGCTGGCGATCAGCGCGTCGGCCGACGGCGTCGACCAGGTGCTGTGGATGGTGAACCCGGAGAAGATCACCGCGGTCACCTGACCCGCCGGTGTCACAGATCGGCTCGCTGTCCGGTCGTGAGTTGCGGAGCCGCCGACGACCGTCGGCGGCGTTCTCGCATCGCGAATCGAGGGACGACCGTGAAGGTTGTTGTGATCGGTGGCACCGGGCTGATCGGGTCCACGCTTGTCGGCGAGTTGGCGGAGCACGGCCACGAGGCGGTCGCGGCCGCCCCCAGCACCGGCGTGAACACGGTCACCGGGGAAGGGCTCGACCCGGTGCTCGAGGGCGCGGCGGTCGTGGTCGACGTCTCGAACGCGCCGTCGTTCGCCGACGACGCCGCGATGGACTTCTTCCGGACCGCCACCACGAACCTGCTCGAGTCGTCCGCGAAAGCCGGCGTCGAGCACTACGTGGCGCTCTCGGTGGTGGGCACGGACCGCCTGCAGGAGTCGGGATATTTCCGCGCCAAAGCCGCACAGGAGACGCTGATCCGCGAGTCGGGGCTGCCGTACTCGCTCGTGCACGCCACCCAGTTCTTCGAGTTCATCGCGGCCATCGCGGACTTCAGCACCGTCGACGGCACGGTGCGGCTGCCCTCCGCCCGGTTCCAGCCGATGGCGGCCGCCGACGTCGCCGCCGGGGTCGGGCGCACCGCGGTGGAGGCGCCGGTCAACGGGATCCGCGAGATCGGCGGCCCGGAGCAGTCCGGGCTCGACGCGCTCGTGCGCAGGGCGCTGGCGGCGAAGGGCGACCCGCGCGAGGTCGTCACCGACGAGCAGGCCCCGTACTTCGGCATCCGGGTGAGCGAGCGGACCCTGCTCCCGGGTACCGACGCCCGGCTCGGCGCGATCCGGTTCGACGAGTGGCTCGCGCGTCAGTAACCGGAACGCGGGGACGCCGGGCGGCCACCGCTGTCTACGGGCTCACGAAACGGGCGTAGACCTCGGCCACCTCCCGGCTGGAATCCGCGAGGTGCGCGGTCATCCGCCGCTCGGCCAGCTTGGGGTTGCCCTCGACGATGGCGGCCAGCACGCGGCGGTGCGCGCGCTGGGTCGACGCGAGCACGACGTCGAAGTCCAGCCGGTCCAGCGACTCGAACATCGCGATCCGGGTCGCCTCGACCGCGTCCAGCAGCAGCGGCAGGTCGGCCAGCTCGGCGATCAACAGGTGGAACGCGGAGTCGAGGCTGCGGAACGTCGCGATGTCCGACGCCGTGTCCAGGCCCCGCACCGCGGCTTCGAGGCCCGCGAGGCCCTCGTCGGTGAGGCGCTGCGCGGCCCGGCGTGCCGCGAGCGGTTCGATGCTGGCCCGGAACTCGAGCAGGCCCTCGATCTCCGACCACGGCGCGAGCGGAGGCGTGCGACCGTCGGGCACGGCGGGCGCCTTGACAATGGACCCGCCGTTGACCCCGCGACGCACCTCGATCAGGCCTTCACCCTCGAGGACACGCAGGGCTTCGCGCAGGGTCACCCGCGACACGCCCAGCCGTTCCGCGTGCTCGCGCTCCGGCGGGAACCGCTCCCCGGGCAGGATCCGGCTCAACATGATGTCCCGCCGGAGCCTCTCCAGCACCACCGAGTAGGCCGCTCGGACGCGCACCTGCGTGTCAGTCATGGCCCGAGTCTATTCGGAGCACCGCACCGATACCGCACTAAGGCCTTATGGACTAATCTATAGACCATTATGCCTACGTTATCGAGCGGTGGAGCACCCCGCCGGCCCCTCGTCGGCCTCACCGGCCGGCGCACCACCGCGTCGCGCATCGGAGCGCCGCCCGGCTTCGCCGATGCCCAGGCGGAGGCCTACTACAGCGAGTACGCGCGCGGCGTCGCCCGCGCCGGTGGGCTTCCGTTCCACATCGCGGTGGACGGTCCGCCCGAGGCCGTCGCCGACGCCGTCGACGCCCTGCTGCTCACCGGAGGCGAGGACGTGGATCCGGTCCGCTACGGCTCGGCGGCCGGCCCGAGGTCGACCGTGCTGGACCCGACCCGGGACGCGTTCGAGGTCGCTCTGTTCGAAGCCGTCCTCGACGCCGGGAAGCCGATCCTGGGCATCTGCCGGGGAAATCAGCTCATCAACGTGGCGCTCGGCGGCACGCTCGTGCCCGACCTGCCGGTCGGCGAAGGCGCCTCGCACGCCTCCTACGCGTACCCGCGGGCCCACCGCCGCCACGACGTCCGCTTCGAGGCCGGCAGCATCGCGCACCGCCTGTACGGCGATCAGGCTCTGGTCAACTCATTCCACCACCAGGCCGTGGACCGGCCCGGCACCGGGCTGACGGTCACCGGACGGGCCGGCGACGGCGTCGTGGAGTCGGTCGAGATGGCGAACGCCCCCGTGCTCGGCGTCCAGTGGCATCCCGAGTGCTTCGACCGGGACCCGGTCTTCGACTGGCTGGTCACCGCCGCCGGGGCACCGGCCCGGCAGCACACCGGACCCTGACCGACGCGGAAGCGCCCGCCCCCACCGGGGACGGGCGCTTCGCCGGTCGGAGCTCAGGCTCCCCGGTAGAGGCGGAGCAGCCGGCTGACGCCCGCGATCCGCTCCTCGGCCAGCTGGTCCGCGGCGACCGCGGTGGTCACACCGGTCGAGGCCGCCAGCTCGAGCACCCGCAGCGTGGTGTCGAAGATGCCGGTGGCCCGGGCCTTGGCCCGCTCGAAGTTGAAGCCCTGGAGCTCGTCCGCGATCTGGATGACGCCCCCCGAATTGACGCAGTAGTCCGGCGCGTACAGGATCCCCCTGGCCGCCATCTCCCGGTCGATCCCGGCCTCGGCCAGCTGGTTGTTGGCTCCCCCGCACACGATCTCCGCCTTGAGGGAGGCGAGCGAGGCCCGGCTGACGGCCCCTCCCATCGCGCACGGCGAGTAGACGTCCAGATCGACGTCGATCAGCTCCTCGGTGCCCGCCACCACGTCGACGCCGGGGAAGCGGCCCACGAGCGCGTCGATCGCCGACCGGTTCGGGTCGGTGATCGTCACCCGCGCGTCCGCCTCGATCAGCAGCTCGGTGAGCCGGGATCCCACCTTGCCCGCCCCGGCGATCCCGACCCGCTTGCCGCCCAGGTCGGGACTCCCCCAGCGATGCTGCGCGGCCGCGCGCATGCCCTGGTAGACGCCCCACGCGGTCAGGATCGACGAGTCGCCGGCCCCGCCGTTGGCCACCGTGCGTCCGGTGACGTACGGCGTCTCCCGGGCGACGACGTCCATGTCCGGGCTGAACGTGCCGACGTCGCAGGCCGTGAGGTAGCGGCCGTTCAACCCGTGCACGAACCGGCCGTAGGCCCGCAGGACGGTCTCGGACTTGTGCTTGTCGGGGTCGCCGATGATCACGGCTTTCCCGCCGCCGTGGTCGAGCCCGGCGAGGGCGTTCTTGTAGGCCATCGCCGTGGACAGCCGCAACGCGTCGTCCAGGGCGGCCTGCGCCGAGCGGTAGGGGTAGAAGCGGGTGCCGCCCATCGCGGGTCCGAGCGCGGTGGAGTAGAGGGCGATGACGGCGCGAAGGCCGGACTCCTCGTCGTGGCAGAGCACCACTTGCTCGTGTCCGCTGCCGAAGACGTCGTCGATCATGGGTTTCCTCTCAGATCGCGGGGTCGGGAAGGTCGGCGCCGAGCACCTGCTTGCCGGCGAAGAACTCCAGGACGTCGCGGTCACCGTGGCCGCCGAGCCCGCTGGTGCCGAAGAAGCTCTGGGCCGAGTCGCGCGCCATGTCCAGGAGGCTCGTCCCGTTGAGCTTCACCTCACCGGCGACGATCTGTGACCCGACCTCGAGCCCGCGCTCCACGTCGCGGGTGAACACGTAGCCGGCCAGACCGCCGCCGAGCGCGTTCGCCCGGGCCACCGCCCGGCGGTCGCCGGTCACCGGGCTGATCGCGAGCACCGGCCCGAACACCTCGCCCGGAAGGCGCACCTCGTCCCCGACGATCAGGGTGGGCGAGAGGAACCACCCGTCGGAGGGCAGCGCGAGCGGCGCCACCGACCGGGCCCCGGGAGCGGCCATCGCCGTGACCTGGTCCTCCAGGACCGACTTCCGGCCGGCGAACGCCATCGGCCCGAACGTGGTGTCCCCGGAGGTGCTCGGTCCGAGCCGGAGCTGCTCGATCTCGGCGACGAGCGCGTCGACGAGCTCCCCGGTCAGGCCGCTGTCGGCGTAGACCGCCCTGGGCGCCTCGCACCACTGCCCGTTCAGCTTGGTGAAGCCGGAGGCCAGCGCCCGCGCCGTGGCCGGAACGTCGGCGTCCGCGAGCACCACTGCCGGGTTGTTGGAGCCGAGCTCCAGACGGAGCCGGGTCAGGTTGCGGCCGGCGGCCGAGGCCACGCTGCGTCCGGAGTGCGTGGAGCCGGTCATCGAGATCGCCTGGATGCGCGGGTCGGCCGCGATCAGCGCCCCGACCCGGGCATCCCCGTGGACGAGCCCGAAGACCCCCGCCGGGACGCCGGCCGCGGTCAGCGCGTCCGCGACGATCTCCGCGCTCCACGGTGACTCCGGCGACGGTTTCGCGACCACCGGAGCTCCCGCGACCAGGGCGTAAGCCACATTCTTCACCAGCACCGCCGCGGGCGCGTTCCAGGGCAGCAGCAGTGCGGTCGGGCCCCAGGCACGGCGGCGCAACTGCACGCGGCGTCCGTCGGCCTCGAGCCAGCGCCGGGTGGACTGCTCCTCCGCGAGTTCCACCGCGCGCCGGACGGTACCCGGAAGGCTCTCGGCGAACATGCGGGTGAAGCGCACCGGCACACCGCTGTTGAGTGCGTCCAGCTCGGCGATCGTGTCGGCCACCCCCTCCAGCCGGGTGGCGAACGCCGAGAGCACGACCGCGCGCTCCGCCAGGTCGGCGTCCGCCCACCGCCCCGAGGCATGGGCCGCGACCGCCGCGTCGAGCACGGCGTCGACCTGCTGGTCGGCGGAGAACGCGTAGGTCTGGAGGTGTTCTCCGGTGTTGGGGTCGAACAGGTCGCGGACGGCCGGCGCGGTGTTGGCGCCCGGTACGCCGGCGAGCCAGGTGCGTGGGACGGGAAGGTGCATCGTCGCCTCAGATCCGGTCGAAGTATCGATCGAGGTCCCAGTCGCTGGTGTGGGACATGAACGTGCGCCACTCGTGATCGGCCAGGACCGCCAGGTGATCGCGCTGTTCCTCCCCGATGGCCCCGGCGACGAAGGCCGAGCGCCGCAACCGGGCGGCGGCCTCCCCGAGATTCGACGGGAACGCCGGGTCGACCGGCGTGTCGTAACCGTTGCCCGTCGTCATCGGGGGCGGGTTGGTCTTGTCGAGGATTCCCTGGTGCGCGGAGGCGAGGAGCCCGGCCAGGGTCAGGTACGGGTTCGTGTCGGCGCCGGGCAGCCGGAACTCGAAGCGGAGGTCCTGCTCCCGCCGTCCGACGACGCGCACCGAGGTCGTGCGGTTGTCGAGCCCCCAGGCGCTGCCCCAGCCGGCGACGTCCCCCGAGTTGACGCGACGGTAGGCGTTGACCGTCGGGGCGTACCACGCCATGAGGTCGGGCGCGTGCTCGAGGACCCCGCCGATCGCGTGACGCATCGTGGCGCTGAGTCCGTGCTCGGCCGAGGGATCCCAGAACGTCGGCCGACCGTCGAGGTCGACCATCGAGACGTGCACGTGGCACGACGACCCGGGTTGCCCGTCGTTGAGCGGCTTGGCCATGAAGGTGGCCGACATTCCCGCGGCCGCGGCGCTGTCGCGCACCGCCAGCTTGTAGAGGGCGTGCCGGTCGGCCATCTCCAGCGGCTCGCCGTAGCGGAACGTCATCTCCCACTGGCCCGAGCCCCACTCGCTCTGCGCCGCCTCCATCTCGATCCGCGAGTCACGCAGGTCCGTGCGGAGCCGGTGGAAGAACGGCTCGTAGTGGTTCCCCTCGTGGATCATGAAGTCCGACGGGGTCAGCGTGGTCGGCTCGAGGCCGCGGAACCCCGCCTGACGCAACGCCCTGGGAGCATTGAGGAACAAGTAGAACTCCAGCTCGGTGCCGGTCCGGGCGCGAATGCCCGACGTGGTGAGCTCGGCGATCTGCTTCTTCAGGATCTCCCGCGGCGAGAGGGCCAGCGGCTCACGCGTGTGCTTGTCGACGGCGTCGGCGAAGCAGATCGCGATCCCGTTCAGCCAGGCCGCCCGGCGCAGGGTCGAAAGGTCCGGGACGAGCGTGAAGTCCGGTATCCCGTTGTGCACCCCGCAGAGCGCGAAGACGTTCGCCTCCACCAGCTCCAGACTCTGGGTGAGGTCCCAGGCGAAGACGCAGGTGCAGACGTCGACGCCCTCCTCGACGGCCCGTTCGAAGCCCTCGATCGGGATACGCCGGCCGACCAGGCGGCCCTGCAGGTCGGGTGTCGCGACGATGACCGTGTGGACGTCACCGGTGATGCCCGCCGCGGCGAGGATCTGATCGCTCACCGCGTCAGCCACCCGCCGTCGACCGGCAGCTGGACGCCGTCGATCCAGGACGCTTCGTCGGAGAGCAGGAAGGAGACCGCCTGGGCGATGTCCTCGGGCCGGCCCACCCGCGGGATCAGCAGCCGCTGCTTCATGAACTCCAGACCGGCCTCGGACGTCACCGTCTCGAAGTCGAAGAAGTCGGTCGCGATCGGGCCGGGCGCGACGCAGTTGACGCGGATGCCGGCGCCGGCCAGCTCGACGGCGAGGGCTTTCGTCAGCATCGGCACGCCGCCCTTGCTGGCGTTGTAGTGCGGCTGGGCGGTCGACCCCGAGGTGACGACGACGAGCGCCTCGATCGTCGACAGGTTGACGATGGCGCCCCCGCCGGTGCGGGCCATGGCCGCGGCGACGGCACGCGCGACGAGGAACTGGCCCTTCAGGTTGACGTCGAAGACGAAGTCCCACGCCTCTTCGGTGAGCGTGGCCAACGAGTGGTCGGTCACCACCCCCGCGTTGTTGGCCAGCAGGTGGACGGCACCGAACGCCTCCTCGGCCCGGGCTACCGCCGCGTCGATCTGGGCCGCGTCGCGCACGTCGAGCGGGATCGCGATCGCGTCGGCGCCGTCGTCGGCGAGGCCGGACGCGACGGTGGCGGCCGCGGCTCCGTCGATGTCGGTGACGACGACCCGCGCGCCCCCGGCGGCCAGGTTCCGGGCTATCGCGCGTCCGATCCCGGCACCGGCGCCGGTGACGAACGCGACCTTGTTGTCGTGGCGGCGAGTCATGCCGGGTTCCCTTCTGCTGCGTCGAGGTGGGCGAATCGGCGGACGACGTTCTCGGTCATCCGAGAGATCCCGTTCTGCGAGCCGTTCTCCAGCAGGGCCCCGGAGTACGCGATCGATCCGGCCGCGAACACCGCGCCCCCGCCCGGGGTTTCGAAGTAGACGACGTCCGAGTGCACCTCGGGGTCGACGTCTCCGCCGTGCTGACCGTCGAGGATGAACGCGACCTCGGACGCGTCGCGCTGGTAGGTGCGGCCGTGGTCGCGGGAGCTGGCCAGGACGACGGCGTTGGCCGGGGTTCCGAGCGTCGGGTCGGCCCGGTCCAGTTCGTCGCCGGCCGCGCCGCCCATCACCCGCCCGTACGCACCGATCGGGTCCTCGTCCACGCCGTCGAAGATCCAGGCGACCTCGGGTGCGTATGAGGCCTCCGTCCGCCGGTAGGGCTGCGATCCGCCCCAGCCCTGCGCGGCCATCCCCAGGCCGACGAGACGCTGTGGCTCACGCCCCCGGTGCCGCCACGAGCCGCCCAGCAGGCCGGTCGACAGCAGGCTCGTCTCGCCGGGCCGGGACTTCCAGGCCGTGATGCCGGCGAAGCCCCGGCGGATCTCGACGACCAGGGGCGACTCGGAGATGACGCCGGTCACCCAGTAGAAGCCGTTGCCTCCGATGTAGACGAGATGGCCGCCGGTGTCGCGGTACCGGGTGAGCGTGTCGAGCATCTCGCCGGAGTGGTACTCCGGATGCGCCCCGGTCAGCACCGCCTTCCAGCCGCCGAGGTAGTCGGCGCCGAGCGTGTGCAGCTCGAAGTCGGTGATCACGTCGAACTCGATGCCGACACTCGTCAGCCACTCGAGGAGGTACATCTCGGCGGAGAAGCCACGGCCGCTGTCGCTGAGCCACATGCGGTAGTCGTGCCGGGTGTTCACGATCGGGCGGGCCGCGCTCGAGTAGACGACCCCGTGGCCGTCCGGGTGGGTGTCGTACTGCGAGAGCCCGAAGGTCCGGTTCCCCACGTGGGCCAGGTCGGCATCGTTCGGGCCGATCGTGAAGTGGCCGGTCACCGACGGGTCCATGCCCTCGAAGAGCGACTCGTTCGCGTAGGAGAGATAGGTGAACGTCGGGATCACCACGACGACGGGTTTGCGCGCGCTTCCCGGCGCGGGCGCGACGACGAACGGGACGAAGTCCACCTCCCGCCCGGTGGCGACGCGCACGGCGTAGGCCCCCGAGGGAAGGTCGGCGGGCAGCGCGCCGGAGAAGGTCTCGCTCCAGCCCGCGTCCACGACGTCGGTTTCGTGGAAGTGCGCGGCCGAGTACTCGTCCGGCGCCTCGGTGAAGCGGGTCGTCAGCCGCTGCCAGTTCGGCCCCGGTACCGCCCGGGTCGGCAGGTTGTACAGCCGGCCGGGTGCTCCGCCCGCGAGGTCGGCCGCGGAGCCGTCCTCGCCGTGGGCCGGATAGAGGTCCCAGGCGCCGAGGAGCTCGGCGCCGATCGTCGTCGCGTCGAGGGAGCGCCGCTCGGCCAGCGTCCGCAGCTGCTCCGCGCCCACTGCGGTCGACGCCACGAACGGCCAGCTCACGGCGGCGGTCAGGCTGGCCGCGGCGCGTCCGTGGGCGGCGATCCCGGTGCCGTGGGTGACGATCGGGAATGCTCCGGCGACGACGACGCCCCGTCCGAGCGCGCCGCTCGGCGTCAGCGAGCCGGTCGTCGACGTGGAGCGCGCGCCGACGTCCATCGCGATCGCGTGGACCTCGGCCCGATCGCCGTCCACGGTGCCCGCGACGAGGTACCACGCGTTGGGCTGGAGCGGCTCGGCGCAGCGGACCGCTCCGGCCGGGTCCCCGGTGGTCAGCAGCGCCCGGCCGTCCTCGACACCGAGGGTCACCGAGTGCTGGTCGTCGCCCACCGCCACGATCGACTGCGCCACCGGGCGGACCTCGCCGTCGAAGCGGACGAAGGCGCCCACCGTGAACCGGGTCGCGGGCGGAGTCACCAGGGTGCCGGTCAGGAACCCGCCGAAGTGGCCGTCCTGCCCTCCGACCGGTCGCGTCGTGGCCTCCGACCACGGGATCTCCGTGGTCTGCGCTTCCTTTCCGGGTGAGTCCAGGGCCGCGTCGAGCCGCACCAGCGTGATGCTCGCCCGGTCGTCCGCGGGGCTCGACACGTACAGGCGGATCGTGTCACCCGGGAAGTACGACAGCTGATTGGTGTATGACGTGAGGATCGATGGGATCACGGGAGGATCTCCTGACTGATCGGGGAGCCGGCCCGGCTAGCGGGAGGACCGGTGGATCCAGAAGCGGACGCCTTCGAGCGCGGCCGCGAGGACGAGAACGCCACCGGTGAGCACCTGGCTCAGCTGCGAGCTGACGTTCATCAGCGTGATGCCGTTGGTGAGGATCCCCATCAACCAGACACCGAGCACGACCCGCCACAGGTGGCCGCTGCCGCCGCTGTACGGGATGCCGCCCAGCAGCACCGCGGTGAGCACGCTGATCTCGAAGCCGGCTCCCAGCGTCCCGCTGGGCGCGCTGTCCAGACGGGAGACGATCAGCAGACCGGCCAGGGCGCTGAGGAGCCCGACCAGGACGTAGAGACCGAACACGAGGCGCCGTACCGGGATGCCGCTCAGGTAGGACGCCCGGCTGTTGACGCCCACCGCGACGATGTGGCGCCCGACCGGGAGAAACGTCATGAGCAGGGCGCCGAGCACCACGACGGCGCCCGCGATCCACACCAGCGTGCCCACGCCGAACACCTTGGCGTTGCCGAACTCGAGCACGGGGTCGGGGAAGCCGTAGAGCGCGTCGGGCGACAGGACCTGCGCCAGGCCCCGGCCGGCCGCCAGCAGACCGAGCGTGACGATGATCGGCGACAGCTTCAGGTAGCCGATGAGCACGCCGTTCACCACCCCGAACGCGAGGCCGACGCCGAGGCCGACGAGTACGCCGGCCGTGACACCGGCCGCGTTGAACGTCAGCCCGGCGCAGACGCCCGAGACGGCGATCACCGAGCCGATCGAGAGGTCGATGTAGCCGCACATGAGCAGCAGCGCGGCCCCCACGGCGACGACCATCAACGGCGCCGACTGCAGAGCGACGAGCAGCAGGTTGTCCGTGGTGAGGAACGACGACTTGTTCGCCGCGAAGAAGATCATCAGCGCGACGGTCGCGACCGGCATGATGCTGTCGATGCCGGTGAGGACGCCGGACCGCAGCGAGAAGGCCGGCCGCAGCGTCGTGCGGGTGGGAACTACCTCGGTCATGCGACAGCGCTCCCTCGGAGTTCGGCCGGCTGGGCCAGCGTGAGCAGGTCCCGCTCGGAGGTGTCGCCGGGCACCACCCCGGCGACCCGGGATTCGGCGAGGACGACGATCCGGTCGGCGAGCACGTTCAGCTCCTCGACGTCGCTCGAGACGAACACGACGGCGCGCTCGCTCTCCCGCGCGAACTCCCGGATCATGCGGTGCAGCTCGACCCGCGCTCCCACGTCGACGCCCTGGGTGGGTTCGTCGAGCAGCAGCACCGTGACGCCGCTGCCGTCCATGAGCCAGCGGCCCATCACCAGCTTCTGGGCGTTCCCGCCGGAGAACCCGTCGCCGGCCAGCCCGGGGGCCATCGGGTGCAGCGACATCCGTTCCGCGACGGCGCGGAACGTGCGCTGCTCGGCGCCGGACCTCCGCAGCCACCGCGACAGCCGCCGGTAGTGCGGCATCAGGACGTTCTCCTGGGCCGAGAGCGACGAGAACAGCGACTGGACCTTGCGGTCGGACGGGACCAGCGCGATGCCGACCCGGCGCGCGCCCCGGGGGGAGGTCAGCCGGAGCGGCCGCCCGGCCAGGCGCAGGCCACCCTGGCTCGGCCGGGCCCCGGCCAGGGCCTCGATGAGGTTGGTGCGGCCGGAGCCGAGCAGGCCGAACACCCCTACGACCTCACCCGCGCCGATCGTCAGCGACACCTCGGCCGCTCCGGCGGCGCGGAAGCCGACGAGCTCGAGAACCGGGGGCCCGGCCTCGCCGGGGCGGGCCGCGACGCCGGCCGCGGACGCACCGGTCACCGGCGTCCCGGTGATCGCCTCGACCAGGATCTCCAGGGTGAGCTCGGACTTCGGCCGGGTCCACTCCACGCTCCCGTCACGCAGGACGGAGACCTCGTCGGCGATCGCCGTGACCTCACGCAGGAGGTGGGTGACGTACACGATGGCGAGGCCCGATTCGTGGGCGAGGCGGGTGACGAGCGCGAGCAGCATCTCGGTCTCCCGCGCGCTCAACGCGGCCGTCGGTTCGTCGAGGATGAGCACCTCGGGCTGGTGCCGGAGGGCCTTGGCGATCTCGACGACCTGTTTCTGTCCCATCGTGAGCGAGCTCAGCGTGCGGGTCGGGTGGAAATCCGCTCCGACCCGCGCGAGGAGCTCCGCGGCGATCCGGCGCTGCTCGCGCCGTCGTACGGTCCCGAACCGGGTCCGCAGCTCGCTGCCGAGGAAGATGTTCTCGACCGCGGACAGGTCGTCGACCAGCTCCAGGTGCTGATAGATGATCGCGGTACCCGAGCGCAGCGCCGACGACGGCGTGAAACCCTCGTGGGTCTCCCCGTCGACGACGATCGTCCCGCTGTCGGGCCGCACCGCCCCGCTCAGGCAGCCCAGCAGCGTCGACTTGCCCGCGCCGTTGGGTCCGAGGAGGGCGTGGATCCGACCCGCCGTCAGGTCCAGATCGACGCCGCGCAGGACGACGCTGGTCCCGTACGACTTGGTCAGGCCCCGAATGGTCATGCCGCTCCGGCTCACCGTTCTCACCCGCCCAGCTGGGCGATCAGCTCGTCGAGCTTCGCCGGATCCGTGAGCGAGGCGGGAATGACCGCGGCCTCGGTCTCGGTCTCCCCCGACCCCTCGACCGCGTTGATCGAGTTCTGCACGATCGCGTGCGCCAGGTCGACCAGGTCGATCGCGGCCGACACCCGGTAGGCGCCACCGGCCTTGACGGCTTTCAACGCCTCGATGTTGCCGTCCTGACCGGCGATGAACACCGACTTCGGGTCGATGCCCCTGCTCTGGAACGCCTTGAGCGCACCCAGGGCCGCGTCGTCGTTCGCCCCGATGTAGACCCGGAGGTCCGGGTGCGCGTTGAGCAGCGCCTCGGCCTGCTCCAGCCCGCACGTCTGGTCGGCGCAGTCCTGCAGCGACACCACCTTCACGCCGGCGGCGGGGATCAGCTTCTGCGGCTCCACCCAGCGGCCCTTAACGTCCGGCAGAGCGCTGATCGAGCTGATGGCCGCGGTCACCTTCCCGCTGACCTGCTGCTGCTTGATCCAGTCGACGGCCGCCTGGCCGACGATCTGTCCGCTGCGCACGTTGTCGAAGCCGGTGTACCCGTCCACGCCGTCGCCGGGTGTCGCGTACTGCAACCATTTGATCTTCGACGACTGCGCCTGCTTCTGCAGCGGAGAGAGCGCCTTCGCGTCCACCGGGAGCACGACGACCGCGTCGACGCGCTGGGTCACCCAGGTCTCGACCGTGTTGCGCTGGGACTCCAGGTCGTTGGCCTGGGTGTCGTCGAACAACATCTCGACGCAGCCGATCGTGTCGGCCTGACCCTGGATCTCCTTCTTGAGGGCCTTGACGAAGGCCGCCTCGCTGATCGGGTGACTGAATCCGATCGTGTAGGTCTTCCGGCAGTCACCCGAGGCCTGGTCGCCCGAGTCGCCGCAGGCGACGAGCCCGAGCGCGACTAACGCCAGGCCGGTCAGGCCGGCCACCCGTCTTGTCATGTTTCCCGTTCGCACCATGGACCACCCGTCACCGGTTCGTTTATTGGTCTGTTGGAATGTTTTCTAGACCATTAGCCCGCACAGTAGCGCCCACGTCGACTCCTGGCCATGCCCGCGGACGAATTCGGCCGACGCCCGTGAGCCTCGGCGGCGAGCCGTCCAACGCCTATCGACACGTCCTTGACCTGCGGATACCGCGGGGTTGGCCTGAAACTAGGCTCCGGGGACCGACCGGACAACGACGGATACCCCTCGTATCCGGACACGCGGGTCCGAGCGCCACCGGGCGTTGTTACGTTCGGCCCGCGGCGGGCACGAGACCCAGGAGAGCGGCCATGACCACGCAGAACGCACGGACGCCCGCGCGCAGCGCCTCGTTGCCACGACCGGGCCGAGGACGGACACTGCTGCCATGCGCTCCCGGACCGTGGTCATCTTCCTCTTCGACGGCGCGCAGCCACTCGACTTCACCGGCCCCTACGACGCGTTCACCGGGGCCGCCCGGTACCACTCGTCCCCGGACGGCCCGCCCTACGTCGTCCGCACCGCGTCGATCGGCCGCCGTCCGGTGCGCCTGGCCGGAGGGCTGACCGTCCTGCCGGACCTGGACATCGAGGACGTCCGCCGGCCCGACATCCTCCTGGTTCCCGGCGGACCGGGCGCCGAGGTCCCGAACCCCGAGGTCGCCGCGCGGCTTCGCACCCTGGGCCCGGAGGCCGAGCGCCTGGCCTCGGTCTGCACCGGCTCACTCCTGCTGGCCGAGGCCGGGCTGCTGGACGGCAAGCGGGCCACCACGCACTGGTCGTTCTGCGGCCACTTCGCGCAGGCGTACCCCCGGGTCCACGTGCAGCGCTACCCGATCTTCGTCGAGGACGACGGGGTGTTCACCTCCGCCGGCGTCACCGCCGGAATCGACCTGGCGCTCGCGCTCATCGAAGAGGACTGCGGCCGCGAACTCGCTCTGCGGGTAGCGCGCCTGCTCGTGGTCTTCGTGCGCCGGCCGGGCCACCAGGCGCAGTTCAGCGCTCAGCTGGCGGTCCAATCGTCCGGCTCGACCAGGCTTCGTGACGTCCGGGCGTGGATAGCCGACCACCTCGACGAGGACCTGTCGGTCACCGCTCTCGCCGAGCGGACCCGGATGTCGGCCCGGCACTTCGCCCGGCTGTTCCTGAGCGAGACCGGAACGACCCCCGGTCACTACGTCGAGCAGGTCCGGGTCGAGGCGGCCCAGCGGATGCTCACCGATACACCGGACAACGTCGACCGGATCGCCCGCCGGTGCGGGTGGGGCACGTCGGAGGCGATGCGCCGCGCCTTCGTCCGGCAGGCCGGCGAGTCACCCGCCGGTTACCGGCAGCGCAACGTGTCCTGGGCGGGCGGAAGCCCGGCGGAGGTCCGGCCGGTCACCCGCCGTCGACGTCCTCCCCGCGAGTCCAGTCGTACATGACGATCATCGTCTTGGTGCCGGTCACCTTCCCGGTGCGGCGGATGGAGTTGACGACGCGCTGCAGGTGATCGACGTCGTGAACACGCAGGCGGACCAGGACGTCCGGGTCGCCGGCGACGGTGAAGAAGTTCTCCACCTCGTCCATCCGGCGCAGCCACTCCTCGAGTTCCCCGGTCTCGGTCTCGCCGGTGAGCCGGATCTCCACGAACGCGTGCACGTCACCCGCGGCCCGGTCGTCGACGACCGTGACGTAGCCGCGGATCACTCCTTCCTGCTCCAGCCGGGCGATCCGTCGACTGACCGGCGCGGGTGAGAGCCGGACGGCCCGCGCCAGCTGGTTGACGGGCGCGCGGGCGTCCTTGCGGAGCAGGTCGAGCAGTTGCCGGTCGACCTCGTCCAGGTGGACGGTCCGCCGTGCCATCCGGGATTCGTGCTTCGGCATGAACGCATGATGCACCGCCGGGCGTCGAACCCGAAACATTCGTGCGCTCCCGAGCACGGTTTCGCACTTCTCTTGCCCTCGCGGCCCGGTCTACGCACAGTTCGTTGCTCAGGGACGTCGGCACTTCGCGGCCGACGACCGCCACCACCGACGGAGACGACAGCGATGAACCAGCTGCGGCACGACATCGACATCGACATCGACGCCACCACCGGCACGGAGGTGCTGGACGAGATCTCGCGGAAGGTGCTCTGGCTCTCGACCGCCATCGTGGACGCGGCCAACCACGGCCGGCCCAACACCAGCGGCGTCAAGGTGGGCGGGCACCAGGCGTCGAGCGCGTCGATGGTCGACATCATGGTGTCGCTGTGGTTCTCCGAGCTGAGCCGCCACGACCGCGTCTCGGTCAAGCCGCACGCCTCGCCGGTGCTGCACGCCATCAACTACCTGCTCGGTGACCTCGACCCGAAGTACCTGACCTCGCTGCGCGCCCAGGGCGGGCTGCAGTCCTACCCGAGCCGGCTGAAGGACCCCGACACCGTCGACTTCTCGACCGGGTCGGTCGGCATCGGCGCCACCGCGGCGATCTGGGCGGCGATGGCGCACCGCTACGTCGCCTCGCACTTCGACACCGCACCGAAAGCGGGGCGTTTCGTCAGCCTCCTCGGCGACGCCGAACTGGACGAGGGCGCCATCTGGGAGGCGGTCGCGGACCCGTCGGTCGCACGGCTGGGCGAGCTGCTGTGGATCGTCGACCTCAACCGGCAGTCGCTCGACCGCGTGGTGCCCGACGTCCAGATCCACCGGCTGATGGGGATGTTCGACGCCGCCGGCTGGCAGGTGATCACCCTCAAGTGGGGCCGCGCCATCTCGGCGCTGTTCGAGCGGCCGGGCGGCGACGAGTTGCGGGCCCGCCTCGAGGCGATGCCCAACGAGGAGTACCAGCGGCTGCTGCGGGTCGACACCTCGCTGGTCGCCGACCGCATCGCCGGCGAGCGGGGGTCGGCCGGGCTGCGTGCGCTGCTCGCGTCGCTGCCCGCCGCGGAGCTGGCGGCGGCCATCCGCGATCTGGGCGGGCACGACCACGGTCTACTGCTCGACACCTACGACTCCGTGGAGTCGACCCGGCCGACCGTGATCTTCGCCTACACGGTCAAAGGTCGCGGGCTACCCACCGAGGGTCACCCCAACAACCACTCCGCCCTGCTGTCCGAGGCGCAGATGGCCACCCTCGCCGAGGCGGTCGGGGCCGACCCGGCCGACCCGTGGCGCACGTTCGCGCCCGGCTCGCGCGCCGCCGAACTGTGCGGGCGGCGGGCCGCGGCGCTGGAGCGGCCGCCGACCCCGTCCCGCCGGCCGGACGTGCTGCCCGCGGCCCTCTCCCGCCCGCACCGCAAAGCCATCTCGACGCAGGCCGCGCTCGGCCGGTTCATGGCCGATCTGACCCGCGAAGCGCCCGCCGCCGCCGCGCGCGTGGTCACCTGCAGCCCCGACGTCGCCTCCTCCACGAACCTGGGCGGCTGGATCAACAAGACCGGGGTCTGGTCGGCGCAGGACCGCCCGGACTGGTTCGCCGACGACACCGAGCGTGTCCTGAAGTGGTCGGAGGTGACCACCGGCCAGCACATCGAGCTGGGCATCGCCGAGGTCAACCTGGTCGGCCTGCTCGGCGAGCTGGGAGCGACGTGGTCGCGGTGGGGCGAACGGCTGATCCCGATCGCGACCCTCTACGACCCGTTCATCTCACGCGCCCTCGAGCCCTGGTCGTACGGCATCTACGCCGGTGGGCAGTCGATCATCGTCGGTACCCCCTCCGGCGTGACGCTCGCGCCCGAGGGCGGTGCCCACCAATCCATCACGACGCCGTCGATCGGGCTCGAGCAGCCCGGGTGCGTCGCCTGGGAACCGGCCTTCGCCCAGGACCTCGAGTGGTGCCTGCTCGAGGCGATGAACCAGGTCGGCGTCCCCGGCGGGACCTCCGGCTACTTCCGCCTGTCCACCCGGCCGATCGACCCGGGGCTGGCCGCGCTCCCGCTCGACGAGGTGCTGCGTGAACGCCGCCGGCGCCAGGCCGTCGCCGGCGGCTACCGGATCACCGCCCACTCCCCCGCCGACGAGCAGGTGACGCTGGTCGGCGCCGGTGCCATCCTCCCCGAGGTCGTCGCCGCGGCCGAGCTCCTGTCGAGCCAGGGCGTCACCGCGGGCGTCGTCTGCCTGACCAGCCCGGACCTGGTCTTCCGGTCCGCCCAGGGGCGCGGCAGCGACATCAGCGCGGCGCTGTTCCCCGCCGAGCACCCCGCGCCGCTGGTGACCGTGCTGGACGGCCACCCCCACACGCTGTCCTTCCTGGCCGGTCTCCGCGGCGACCGCACGATCAACCTGGGCGTCACCGAGTTCGGCCAGTCGTCCGGCGTGGACGACGCCTACCGCCTGCACGGAATCGACGTCGCCTCGATCGTGGACGCCGCCCTCACGCTCACGGGACGGTGACCGCGGTCTCCTCGGCCGATCGGCCGGCCTGCACGACCTCCGCTGCTTCGTTCGCGAGGGCGATCGGCTGTCCGCCGTGGCTGTATGGTCGCGGCACAGCACGACCTGCGCGATTCACAACGGATCAGTCGGACATCGGCACCGGCGGCGAGGGTTTCGCATGGAGAATGCAGACGCGGACGAGCCGAGACGGCCCATCGCGGCCAGAATCGCCGCCCGCGGTCGACGTGCCTGGAGGCTCCCCCAGCGACTGCTCGCGGAGGCCGGGGTCGGGCTCCTGGCGGGGATCGCCGTGTACGCCGGGATCCTCGCCAACCTGCAGGACGGGCTGCGCGGCGCACAGCTCGGGCAGGCACTCGTCGCCTCCACGTTGTCCGGCCTGCTGGCGCTGTTGACGGCCCGGGCCGGCGGCTTCGCCGTACGCCGCGGTCGCCACGCGCCGCCCGCCGGGCCGACGGAGGACACCGCGCCCACACCGGCTCGGCCTCTCGCGATGTCGAACCTCCATCCCCGCAACCAGAACTTCACCGGCCGGGAGGCGATCCTCGCTGACCTTGCGACGCGGTTCGGGGATCCGGCGGCCGCGTCCGGGCCGGTCGGGCAAGTGCTGTACGGGCTCGGCGGAGTCGGCAAGACCCAGCTCGCGCTGGAGTACGCCCACCGTCGCCGCGCCGACTACGACGTGGTGTGGTGGATCGCGGCCGAGGAGGGCACGACGGTGGCCGCCGAACTGGCCGCGTTGGCTCGCCGGCTGGGCGTGGCCGAGGTCGCCGACCAGGCGGACATGACCGACGCACTGTGGAACGTGCTGCGCGACGGCATCCGTTGGCTCCTGATCTTCGACAACGCAGAGAACGGCGGTGACCTCGAGCCCTACTGGCCGGCCATCGGCGGCCATGTGCTGGTGACGTCCCGCAACCCGCACTGGGCCGGGCTGGCCGGGACGGTCGAAGTGGACGTGCTGGACCGGGCCGAGTCGGTCGCGTTTCTCCGGTCCCGGGTCGCCACGGACGTCGAGGCGACCCGGGATCTCGCCGACGCGCTCGGCGATCTGCCACTCGCGCTGGAGCAGGCCGCGGCTTACGTCAGCCAGACGAAGATCACCGTGTCCGCGTACGTCGAGCTGGTCCGGGACCGGCTTCCGGACGTGCTGCACCGCGGCGAGCCGTTCGCGCACAAGGAGCCGGTCGCGACCACGTGGTCGATCGCGCTGGACCAGCTCAACCTTCGGGCCCCCGCCGCCGCCGAGCTGCTCACGTTATGCGCGATGCTGGCACCGGACGACATCCCGCGCGGCCTGCCGGTCCAGGGCGCGGCGAGGCTGCCGGACCGGCTGCGCGAGGCGGTGGCGGACCCGTTGACCTATGCCGACGCGGTCGGCGCCCTGGTCCGCTTCTCGCTGGTCAGTGCCCACGACGACTCGTTGAGCGTGCATCGGCTGGTGCAGGCGGTCGTGCGCACGCGGGCGGGCCCGGCCGATGAGCCGTTCTGGGCGACACGTGCCCTGCACTTGATCGCCGACGCGTTCCCCTTCGCCACCGACGAACCGGCGAGCTGGCCGGGATGTGAGCGGATGCTGCCGCACGCGCTGACGGTCGTGGCGCGCACGGAGCGGCTCGGCGTCGAGCCCGATCGCACTGCGGAACTGCTCACCTCGGCGGGCAGTTACCTGGCCGAGCGGTTCCGGCTGAAGGACGCGGCCAGCGCCTTCCAGCGCGCGCTGGCCATCGACGAGTCCGCACACGGCCCACAGCATCCGCTGGTCGCCGTCGACCTCGGCTACCTGGCCGCGGTGGCGCAGTCCGGGGGCGAACTCCACGAGGCCCGGCAGTACATGGAGCGGGCGGTCGCGATCACCTCGGCGGCCTACGGTCCGGACCACGAAGCCGTGGCCGAGGCACGCAACAGCCTCGGGCGGACCCTGCAGAACCTCGGCGAGTGGCCGGCGGCTCGGACCGAGCTGGAGGAGGCGCTGGAGATCCTGATGCAGGTCTTCTCACCGGACCACCCGCGCATCGCGGCGGTCCGCAACACACTCGGTGGTGTGCTCCAGGACCTCGACGACCTCGCCGGCGCACGGGACCAGCTCGAGCAGGCGCTCGCCGTCGACGAGGCGGCGTTCGGTCCGGACGATCCGGCGGTCGCGTCGATCTGCGGCAACCTCGGCCGCGTCCTGCAGCAGATGGGCGAGACCGACGCGGCCCGCGCCCAGCTCGAGCGCGCGCTGGAGATCGACGAACGCAGGTACGGCTCGAGCCATCCCCGGTTCGCCGTCGACTTGAACAACCTGGGTCGTCTGCTGCACGACCTCGGCGACCTGACCGGGGCACGCCGTCTGCTCGAACGTGCGCTGGAGATCGACGAGGAGACGCTCGGCTCCGGCCGGTACCAGGTCGCCATGCGGGCGAACAACCTGGGCGGTGTGCTGCAGGACCTCGGAGACGTGCAGGGCGCGCGGGCGCACTACGAGCGGGCACTCACGATCATCGAGCGGTCGTTCGGGCCGCAGCACCGCTCACTCGCGGTGGTCCGGAGCAACCTGGGAACGCTACTGCGGCAAGCGGGCGACGAGTCCGGTGCCCGCGAGCAGTTCGCGCTCGCCGTCGACATCACCACCGCCACCTTCGGCCCGGACAACCCGGAGACCCAGCGGGCCCGTTCGCTCCTGGAACGCTCGGCACCGGTCGCCGGGCCGCCGACGGCCACCTACCCGGTCCCACCGGTCGGTCCCACCGAGTGATGGCGGCGCCCTAGACGAGGTCGACGTGCTCGGTCGAGGACGGGCGCAGCAGCCGGCGCGCAGTATCCAGACCCCACTCGTCGAGCTGCCAGACCGGATCGCTGAACCCGGCGACGCCCCCGGAGGAGCTGACGTACCCGGCCCATTCCTCCCGGTCGGGCACCTCCGGGCGCAGAAGGAGGCAATCGGGGTCGTTGACCCACCACCGGGCGTGCTGGAAGGAGCGAGCGCTGCCGGTCCGGATCGCGGCCGGCCGGCGCTCCGGAGTCTCCCGCGCCCCCTCCCCGGCGACGTCCGGACCGACCCGCATGGCGTCGACCAGCCCGATGCTCGGCAGGAGGGGCGCGCCGCAACCGACAAGCGTGGTTCCCTCCGGCAGCGCGGCTCGGATCAGCTCCAGCCCTTCCCGGTAAGCCGCCTCCGGGCTGCAGTCGGCGTACCGGCGCCCCGCCAGCGCGCCGGCGTAGAGGAAGTCCAGTTTGAAGTAGTCGAACCCGGCGTCGGCGAGCGCGCGCAGCATCCCGGTCAGATGCTCGGCCGCCGCCGGACGGGTGATGTCGAGCACCGCGAGGTCCTGACCCCAGTTATGACCGGCGTCGGCCCCGCCGACCAGCCAGTCCGGGTGATCGGCGGCCAGCGTGCAGCGGGCGCCGACGAGGAACGGCGCCAGCCACAGGCCCGGGCGAAGCCCGGCGTCGCGCACGCGCGCGGCCACCCCGGTGAGCGAGCCGGCCCAGTCGCCGCCGGCTCTCCATTCGCCGATGCCGGCCTCCCACCCGTCGTCGACCTGGATGACCTCGACCGGAAGGCGCGCGTCCACGATGGCGTCGAGGTTGGCCAGCACCGCCTCGGCGGTGACCGCCTCCCAGTAGCAGTACCAGGAGCACCAGACCGGCGGCGTGGGTCGTACCGGCCCGACACCCAAGCGGACCGCGAGCGACTCCGCCCACCGCGCCAGCGCGGTTCCCAAGCCGGTGTCGTGGACCGACACGGTGACCTCCGAATCGGCCGAGACGACCAGGCGGTCGCGCTCGGCCCGGACCCGGATCGACGGCACCGTACGCTCGGGAGCGGACGACGACCAGATGTGCACCGGGGCGTGCGGGGCCGGCTGGACGGCGATCAGTCCCTCGCCTTGGAACCCGCGGGCCGGGGCCGGGCGGCCCGGCCGGTACACCATCGTCTGCGCCGTGGCGTCCGCCGGCCGCTGCGAGGTCCCGGTGGCCGGATAGATGCCGGTCGGGCTCCACGACTGCCAGCCGTGCTCGTACACCCGCGCGCGGGACGGGTCACCGACAAGCTCTGCCACGTCGACGAAGGGGCGGTCACGGTCTGGTCGCACGGCTCATCCCTCCCCGGTCGACGCTGGGCCGGATCAGACCGTCACGATACTTGGCGACCGCAGGTAGGGCAGCTTCTCCACCGACTTCAGGCGCAGTCCCAACGACTCCAGAACGGCGATGGTCTCGCCCGGGAAGTTTCGGTGCACGAGCTGATCGAACGCCAAGACGCTTCCCGGAACGAGCCGGGGGCGAAGAGCCTCCAAGCAGGCAATGGTGGGCTCATAAAGGTCGAGATCAAAATAGGCCAGGCTCACTATCGTCTCGGGATTCGACGTCAGATACTCCGGCAGCGTCCGGCGGACGTCCCCTTGTCTCACCTCGAAGCGCTGGATATGCGCATGGCAACTCTCCATCTCGTGAACGTGCAGCACCTGTTCGAGATGGCGGGCGTAGTCCGGCGGCACCGACATCGATCCGGGCCGCACCTCCACGGAGGACCCGTCGTTCCGATGGAGGTCGGGAAGACCGGTGAACGTATCGAAACCGATGATCCGCCGGGTGTAGTCGTACGGCTCGTAGATCTCGCGGAGCGCGATGAGAAGGGCCAACCGGCGGCCCCAGAGCGAGCCGAACTCCATGATGACGCCCGGGATCGATCGAATACGCCGGTAGACGTCGTTCATGGCCAGAATGGTTGCGACGCTCTCCTTGGATTGATAGAGCCCGAGATTCTTCGTCAAGTCTTCCGGCGGAATCGGCGTTTCCGTCAACAGCCGGGAGATCTCCGTCCGTGCCCGGACTTCCGGGAGACTCGCGGTGGGATGACTGGGCCGATTGAGAGCGTCGCCCGGCTGGTGACCGTCCATGAGTGCCTCACCCCCCGGCGGTCCACCGGCTCGATGCCGCGCCGCCTCATCTAGGCAGTTTTCATCGCGTCGTCCAATGTGGCAAGGCGAGGGTCGACGATCCGGTCGGCCACGCCCGCAGTGTCGAACCGGTGAGTCGAAGGCTCAGCCCACGGCGTGCCCGGCTTCGTGGGCCCAGATCGCAACCGCGTCGAGCTCGCGGGCGGTGAGCGCGGCGCCGCCCCGACCCATAAGTGGAAGAGAACTTCAACTTGGAATTTCTCTTCCACTTGGCTAGCGTCAGGGGCGTGTCCGATCCGAAACCGCCGCTGCGACGCGACGCCGAGCGCAATCGTCAGCTGCTCCTGCGCGCCGCGTACGAGCTGATGGCCACCGAGGGCGTCGGCGTCCCGTACGAGGACATCGCCCGCGCCGCCGGTACCGGGATGGGCACGATGTACCGGCGTTTCCCGCAGCGGCAGGATCTGCTCGACGCCCTGTTCAGCGACCACATCGACACGGTGACCGACCTCGCCGAGCAGGCCGCGCGCTCCGACGACGCCTGGGCCGGGCTCACCTGGTTCCTCGAGCGGCAACTCGAACTGGAGGCGCAGAGCCGCGGGCTGGGAGAACTTCTCCGGAGCCGGAATCAGGCCACCGAGTCGGTACGTCGCGCCCACGATCGCATGACCCCGCTCGTGGCCGGCCTCATCGACCGCGCCGTACGCGCCGGGCAGCTCCCCGCCGGGGCCACCCCGGCCGACTTCGCCGCGGCGCACGTGATGGTGGGCAGCGTGCTGGACGCGTCCCGCGCCTCCGCTCCGGAACTCTGGCGGCGCGCGCTCGTCGTCGTCCTGGCCGGCCTGCGCCACGCCGATCTCTCCGGCGACCCGCCGGACGAGACGGTCATCGATCTCCTGTACCACGACAAGCAGAAATAAAGGTGCGACCGACATGCCACTTCCCGACGATCTGCTCGAGGTTCTCCGCGGGAAGGCGATCTGCTTCGTCACCACGCTGATGCCCGACGGCTCGCCCCAGATCTCGCAGACCTGGGCCGACACGGACGGCAAGCACGTCCTCATCAACACGGTCGACACCCACCAGAAGGCCCGCAACATCGGCCGCGACCCGCGCGTCGCGATCGGGATCGCCGACCCGGCCGCACCCCTGCGGTCCTGGGCGCTGCGCGGCACCGTCGTCGCCGCCGAGACCAGCGGCGCCCGGCAGAACCTGGAAGAGCTGTCCCAGAAGTACATCGGCCGCCCGTACCCCAACTACGGCGGCGGCGAGCAGCAGCGTGTCCTCCTCACGATCGAGGTGGACAGGGTCCACACCCCCTGAGCGGGCATCAGCCCTCCAGGACGGCCGCCAGCTCCCGGCGGGACGTGATCCCGAGCTTGGTGAAGACCTTGCGCAGGTGCCACTCGACCGTGCGCGGGCTCAGGTACATCATCGCGGCGATCTCCGCGTTGGTGCGATGGGCCAGCGCCAGCCGGGCGATCTGCGCCTCCTGCGACGTCAGTTCGTCGCGCGCGTCCGCGGAACGTTTGCGCACGATCTCGCCGGTGGCCGTCAGCTCCCGGGCGGCGCGGTCGGCGAACGCCTCCGCCCCCATCGCCGCGAAGGCCTCGTGGGCGGCACGCAGCGCCGCGCGGGCGTCGACCCGGCGGCCCTCCCGGCGCAGCCACTCGCCGTAGAGCAACCGCGCCCGGGCCTGCGGAAACGCCAGCAGGTCGACGTCGAAGTGCGCGATCGCCGCCCGGAACCACTCCTCCGCTGCCGGCGCCGGGCCGGTCAGCGCTTCCGCCACCGCGTGGGCACCGAGCGCCCACGGCGTCCCGGCGGCGGCCCGTTCGGCGAGCCGGTCGCGGGCCTCGGTCACGGCGGCGGGCACCCCGGCCCGGCTCGCGGCCTCGGCCAGCTCGCTCAACACCCGCGGGTAGAGCGACAGCTCGGGAAACGCCGTGCCGACCCGAGCGGCGGCCAGCGCGGCCGGGAAGTGACCCAGGCCGTTGCGGAGGACCGCCCCGCTCAGCGCCGCGACCCCGATCAGGCGGCCCACCCCGGTCGACGCGGCGGCCCGCTCGGCCGCCGCGATCGCCTCCTCGGCGTCCTTCTCCCGGCCTTGATGGGCGGCGACGAGCGCCTCGGTGCCGAGGTGACTCGGGCGACCGGTGGCCTCGGCGATCGTGCGCGCCTCGTCGAGAAGGCTCCGCGCCTCCACGAGCCGACCGGCGGCCAGCAGCGCCTCGCTCCGGCCGGACAGCGCGCCCGGAAGGCCCGACCGTGCTCCGGTCCGGCGCGCGGAGTCCAGGCCGCGGCGGGTGAGCCGGTCCAGCGCCGCCTGATCCAGGAGGTCCAGCGCCACCGACGCCGACAGCCAGAGCACCTCCGGATCGTCGGCGGCGGTGATCGTCTCCAGCGCCGCGGACAGCCGGGGCGCGGCCGGTCCGGGCCCGTCGAGGCTCCAGGCGACCAGACCGTCCACCAGCCGCCCGGCCGGATCGTCTCCGCGCGGAAGCGTTCCGGCCGCCTCGGCGGTGCGGCGCACCGCGTCCGGATCACCGGAGCGGCCGCCCTGCAGCACGGCGACGAACGCCATCACGGCGGTTTCCCGCGCCGCGGCCTCGTCGAGGGTCGCGAGGCCGGCCGCCGCGTCGAGCAGCGGTGGCCCGGACCGGCCGCTCGGGTCGACCAGGAACGCCGCGGAGGCGCGGAGCCGCCCGGCCTCGGCCCGCTGGCGCGCGTCGAGCGGGCCGAGCTCGGCCGCGGCGAGCAGATCGGCCACCGCCTCGGCGGCCCCGGCACCGAGGTGGGCACGCGCGGCCGCGAGCACCCGGGCGGCCCGCCGCTGCGGATCCGGGGTGAGCACCACCGCGCGTTCGAGGAACGAGGCGGCCGCGGCCCGGCCTCCCCGGGCCAGCGCCCGGTCGGCGGCGGCCACCAGCTCGCCCGCCACCTCCTCGTCCGGCTCGAGCGTCGCGTGGCCGCGGTGCCAGGCCCGGCGATCCGGGTCGTCGGCCGGGTCGGTGGCGTCGGCCAGCGCCGCGTGGACCGCACGCAACAGCGTGGCGTCGGCGGAACGCCAGCTCGCCGACCGGACGAGCGGATGACGGAACCGCACACCCGCCCCCAGCTCGAGCAGGCCCGCGGTGGCCGCCGGTTCGGCCGCGGAGATCTTGACGCCGAGCAGCTGGAGTGCGCGCAGCAGCAGCGGGACGTCGCCGGTCGGTTCGACCGCGGCGGTCAGCAGCAGGACCCGGGTCTCGGCCGGCAGCGCGGCGATCCGCTGCCGGAAGCCCTCGTCGACGCGGCCGGCGATCGGCGTGGGTCGGTGACCGCCGAACCCGAACGCCAACTCCGCCGACGTCGATCCCCGGGGCAGTTCGAGCAGCGCGAGCGGATTCCCCCTGGCCTCGGCGAGGATCCGCTCCCGCACCGCCGCGTCGACCGGTTCGGGCAGCACGGAGTTCAGCAGCGTCCGGGCCGGGCCGTCGGGCAATCCGCCGATCCGGAGCTCGGGCAGCCCGCCGAGCGTCGGCTCGTCGCTCGGTTGCCTGGTCGCGAAGATCAGCGCCACCGCCTCGGCGTCCAGGCGGCGGGCGACGAAGCCGAGGATGAGCCCGGACATCCGGTCCAGCCAGTGCGCGTCGTCGACCACGACGACGACCGGCCGTTCGGACGCGGCCTCGGCGAGCAGGCTCAGCACCGCCAGACCGAGCGGGAGCAGCTCCGGCGCGCTCCCGGCGCTCAGCCCGAGCGCCGTGCTCAGCGCCGCGGCCTGGACGCCGGGCAGCGCGCCGAGGTGCGGCAGCAGCGGGCCGCACAGCTGCTGGAGCCCCGAGTAGGCGATGTCGGACTCGACCTCGACGCCGGCGACGCGGACGACCCGGCCCGCCGCGGCCCGCCCGGCCACGTGGTCCAGGAGGGCGCTCTTCCCGATGCCGGCGTCGCCGCGCAGCACCAGCACCCGGCTCCGCCCCGCCCGGACGTCACGCAGCAGACCGTCCAGGGCCTCGCACTCGCGCCCCCGCCCCAGCAGCACCGCTCTCCTTCGTCCCGGGTACGGACCAGTGTCCACCACGGGTGCGATGGCCCCGTTCCCGGAGCGACGCTCAGCGCATGTCGACGATTCGCATGAGCAAGACCACCACCGCCACACCGGAGCAGCTCGTCGCCGGGATCACCGATTTCGGGCCCGGCCGTTCCACGCTCTTCAGCGCCAGCGCGGACGACCGGCTCCAGGTGCACGACCAGGGCCCCACCCGGGCCGACGTGACCGAAGGGTCCGGCGGCGTCTGGGAGCGGCTCCGGTACGACTGGTCGGATCCGCACCGCATAGTGATGACGACGATCGATTCGAACCTGTGGGGCGGGGCCTCGGGCCACACCTACACGCTCACCCGGCGCGCCGACGGGATGACCGTGCTGGACGCCGTCGTCGTCCGGGAGGGGAAGAACCTGAAGGGAAAAATCGTCGGATTCCTGCTCGGGACGGTCGCGAAGGGCCAGCTCGACAAGGCGCTCGGCAACACCGTCAAGGCCATCGAGGCCCGCTACGCCCCACGGGGGTGAGCGTCACGCGTCGGTCCCGCCCGGCCGGTGGCCGGGCGGGACCGACGCCGTGCTGACGGCTCAGGCGCCGAGCCCGGCCGCCCGGGCCAGGTGGGCGGCGTACCAGGCCGGCCAGTTCTCGTCCGCCCGCCCGATCTCCTTCTCGTACTCGCCGTGCGCGCGGGCGGCGTCGATCAGAGCCTTCTCCACCTCGTCCACCGACCGGTAGACGACGCGGTCGACGCGGCCCGGACGGCGCGTGGTGACCTCCTGCACCACGAACAGGTTCCCGTCCGGGTCGGTGAACGACAGGAAGGACCCGTACGACTGCCGGTCGGGATGCGGGCCGGGGACACGGTCCACCACCCCGGCGTGGTGGAAGACACCGCCCGCGTCGTGGAAGACCGCACTCGGCCGGGCGCCGCGGGCCTCGAGATCGGCCCGGGCGGCCCGGATGTCGTCCACGACGAGGTGCACGGCCTGCGACGACCCCGGCGTCTGCTCGGTGATCCCGCTGCCGATGACGATCGACGCCGCCGAACCCGGCGGAGTGACGTGCACGACCCGGAACCCGTCGGGCCCGCGGTAGTCGACGTCCTCCCGGAAGCCCAGTGCGGTGTAGAAGGCCTTCGCGCGGTCGACGTCGGAAACCGGCAGGACGATCACTTCGATCGCGTACTCCATGGCATCTCCTCAGCTGGTGTTCCCACCACCCTCGGTCGTGCCCACCCCCGTTCGCACCGGTGCCCGGCACGGGTCCGCACCCTGGCCCGTCGACGGGGTGAAGCGCTCGAGCGGGCGGCGACCCGGGGTCGCGCGGGTCAGCCGGGGGTCCCGGCACGCCGCGGGAGTCGGGCGCGGCCCTCGCGCGAGACGCCGACCCGCTGACCGGCGTCCGAGAAGGAGAACTCGGGTGCTCCGTCAGCGCCAACGGCCGCGAGGAACTCGTCGTCGATGGTCACCTGCCAGGTCGCCTCCCGTCCGGCTTCATCGGTCACGGTCACCTGCTTCACCGCGGCCCCGCCACCGGCCGGGAAGACACGCAGCTCCAGCGAGTCGAGCCACTCGTGGTCGGGGCGGTCCACCCGCGTGGTCATCGGAATGACGGCCGGTCCCCGCACCCACAGCGGGATGCGGTCCAGCGGGTACTCGTCGGTGCGCCAGGCCGGGCCGTGCGTGACGTCGCCGGTCCACCAGTCGGTCCATCGGCCCGGCGGGAGGTAGTACTCCACGGCACCGTCCGGATCGAACACCGGGCAGACCAGGAGATCGGCCCCGAGCATGTACTGGCGGTCGCAGTACGCGGCGCCGGGATCGTCCGGGAACTCCAGCGCCATGGGGCGGATGACCGGCAGGCCGCGTTCGGCCGCCTGCCGGCCGGTCGCCCACAGGTAGGGCATCAGCGAGTAGCGCAGGCGCAGGAACTCGCGGGTGATCCGCTCGGCCTCGTCACCGAAGGCGTAGGGCACCCGATACGAACCGCTGCCGTGCAGGCGGCTGTGCGACGACAGCAGGCCGAACTGGACCCACCGGACGAACACGGTGGGATCGGGGGTTCCCTCGAAGCCGCCGATGTCGTGGCTCCAGAACCCGAACCCGCTGAGCGCGAGCGAGAGACCGCCGCGCAAGGTCTCGGCCATCGAGGCGAAGGTCGAGGTGCTGTCCCCGCCCCAGTGCACCGGCAGACGTTGCCCACCGGTCGTGGCGGACCGCGCGAACAGGACGACGTCACCGGCGCCGCGGGCGTCCGACAGCACGTCGGCCACCGCCTCGTTGTACAGCTGCGCGTACCGGTTGTGCATACCGTCCGGGTCCGCTCCGTCGCTCCACCGGACGTCGAGCGGGATGCGCTCGCCGAAGTCGGTCTTGAAACAGTCGACGCCCTGCTCGACCAGCCGGCGCAAGTGACCCTGACGTTTCGATGCGGCTGGCGAAAGGGTTTCGACGTCATCGCGGCCGTCGAGATCTAGGCGACGCGTGCGACACGCTCCGCCGTCACAGCGGCGAGGGAACCGAGCTGGACCGGGCGATGGCACTTCATGTCTTCGCGTTGGTGCGCCTACGCGGGCGGTGACGGCCCGGTCCGCCCCGGCCGGCGAGGCGCCGGAGACCGCCTCGCCGGACCGGACGAACAGCCCAGCCCGAACAGCGCGGTCCACGGGCGGTCGCGCGCAGACCGTGATCCCGGCCCGGCACGAACGCGGGAACCGGGCCGTACCGGTAGGTCCGGCGCTGAACGGGAATCGGCGCCGCCGACGCCGCCGATTCGGACAGGCGAATAGTTTTCGGCCGGGACGGCCGGGCCATCCGGAAAGGCGAGTGCGGTCGTGGTTGACCGGCTGAGAGGGCTCGGCGCAATCCTCGATTGGTAACGCTCACATCGGCCCGACGACTCCGGTGCGAACCGCGGTACGCGCCCGAACCACCTCCGCCGCTCGGCACCACCGTCGATCAGGGCGACGGCGCGGAACCCAGCCGGGTGATCACCACACCGGCGAGGTCCTCGGCCGGGACCAATCCCCACAGTCGCGAGTCCGCACTCGCCGGGTGCGCGCCGAGCAGAACCACCGAACCGGGCGGCACGATCAGCCGGTCACTGCCGACCGCGGCGGCGACGGAGGGCGGCACGGCATCTCCTGGCAGCGCCGCCAACGTCTTGACCAGCCAACTCGTCGCCAGTGATCCGGGTGGCAGCGTTCGCCGGCCACCGACCTGATGATGGGCGATCACCACGTCGCCGACCCGGAACCGACGGGTCCGGCGGACCAGGAGCCGGTCACCGTGGTCGTAGACCGGCGACATGCTGTCGCCGACGACGTCGATCACGAGCAATCGCCGGCGCGCCACCAGAGTGCCTCCGACGAGGACACCCAGCGTCGCCGCCAGGGCCGTCGGCAGCACCGCGCGGACCGCGGACTTCGTCGTCCACAATGGCTCCACCTCCTCGCGCACCGATCGCCGGAGCGCTTCCGCAATTGGTTGACGTTAACGTTAACAACGCGTACGTTTCGAATCTCCGTAGGTTGCCAAAACAGTTCGACTCGCGTTTGTCCGCACCGACTATTGGCCCACGGGGGGCCTCATGCGCGTCGTTGTCGCCACGGTGGCACTAGTGGTCATCGGGGTTCTTTCGGTATCCCTCTTCAGCAAACTCCGCAGCCGTGGCGATTTCCGCGATTTCGTCGGCGGGCTCGGTGCACTCCGGGTCGTTCCCGGCCGCTGGGCGCCTCCACTGGCCGCACTGGCCGTGGTGGCCGAGGCGGCGGTGCTCGGTGCCCTCGTGTGGCCCGGCGGCCTCGTCGCCGGGCTGGCCGGAGCCACCCTTCTCTTCGGCGGCTTCACCGCCGCGCTGTCCGTCGCCGTGGGGCGGCGCGCCACCACCGGCTGCCACTGCTTCGGGGTGTCCAGCACCCCGGTCGCCCGACGTCACGTGGCGCGGAGCGGTGTTCTCGCTGCCGCTTCCCTCGTCGCACTCGGCGGTGCCGTGACCACCTCGACCGAGCGAGTGACCGGCCTGCCGGCGGCTCAGCTGATCGTCGCGTTCGCAGCCGCCGGATTCCTCGTCGCGTCCCTCGTCTGGCTCGACGAGTTGCTCTGGCTCTTCCGCCGCCCGGCCTCGCCTTCCTGACCCGGTCCGGGCGCTGCGGCACGTCTTCGAACGGGGCTCCGCATGGCAATCCTCTCCGTGATCGTGGCCGTCTTGACGGCCCTCGTTCTCGTCGACCTCGTGCTCAGCGCGGCGATCATCCGCCGCCTGCGTGAGACCGAGGCGGCCCTGATCGACCTCCGCACCCCTCCGGACACCGGGTTACCGGTCGGAGCGACCATCCCGGACTTCAGCACCGGCGACGACGGGCTGAGCCGCGACGACCTCGCGGGCGGCCCCGCACTCGTCGCGTTCTTCTCCACCGGCTGTTCGCACTGCCCGGCGCAGGCCGCGCGCCTGGCGTCGCGCGCGGACGAACTCACCGGTGACGGCACCCGGGTGGTCAGTGTGCTGACCGTGTCCGAGGGCCGGGCCGACAACCTCAGCCCCGTGCTCGAGAAGACCGGAACCCTCGTCACCGAGAGCGACCCGGGTTACCTGACGGCGGTCTTCGGCGAGACGGCGACGCCCAGCTTCCTGCTCTTCGACGCGGACGGCCGGCTCACGCGCAGAGGCCACGAACTGAGCGACGTGCTGGGTGACGGATGACCCCCCGGTCGGCGCGAGGGATCCGCCGGGCCGCGACGATCTTCCGGCGCGCGCTGGGGATCTACGTCGGAGCGGCGCCGTGGGCCGCCGCGGTGAGCGTCGGTGTGATGGTGGTTGCCGGCCTGGCACCGGTGGCCGTGGCCTGGTCCACCCGCGCGATCGTCGACGGGCTGTCCGCTCAGGACAGCACCCGGATCTGGGCCGGCGTGCTCGGCTTCGGAGCGCTCGCGGTCGTGACGCCGGTGGTCTCCCATCTCTCCGGATACGTGCGCTCGGAGACCGAACGACGGGTGACGGTACGGACACAGGTCGAGCTGTTCAGCGCCGTGTCGGCGAATCCCGGCCTGACCGAGCTCGAGGACAGCACCTACCACGACCGCCTCCGCCTCGCCCGCGAGGCCAGCCAGTTCGCGCCCGCCCAGCTGAGCATGGTCTTCCTCGGCGTCGGTCAGGACGTGATCACGATCGTGGGGTTCGCGGTTCCGCTGCTGCGCTGGTCCTGGGTGGTCGGTCTGCTCATTCTTCTCGCCACCGTGCCGACGTTCGTCGCCCAGGCCCGGCTGGCCCGGCTCCGCGGCGCCATGATGGAGCGGGTCGCACCGATCTTCCGTCGCCAGGCCTTCTACGCCGCGCTCCTCCTGGACATGCGCGCCGCCAAGGAAATCCGGCTGTTCGGCCTGAGTGGGTTCTTCCGCGGCCGGATGATCCGTGAGCTCCGCTCGGCGCAGCGCCAGGAACGGGAGCAGGACCGGCTCGCGCTGGGCGTCGACAGCGGACTGGCCGCGCTGACCGGGCTGGTGTCGCTGGCCGCGCTCGGAGTGTTCGTCCGGGAGGTCGCCGGCGGACGGGCCACCATCGGCGACCTCGTCGTCGTGATCGCTGCGCTGGGCGCACTCCAGATGTCGGTGTCCAGCCTGGTGCAGCAGATCGCCAACCTCGGAGAGACCCTGATCATGTTCGGGCACTACGTGGACGTCACCGCCGGAGCACGCCGATCCGCGGCCGCCTCCTCCCTCCCGCCCGCTCCCCGGCTGCGCGACGCGCTGGAGTTCGACGACGTCTGGTTCCGGTACGCGGCCGATCACGACTGGGTGCTGCGTGGCCTGACGCTCCGGATCCCGCGCGGCACGTCGCTGGCCCTGGTCGGGAGCAACGGCGCCGGGAAGTCGACGGTGGTGAAACTGCTCTGCGGCTTCTACGGACCGACCCGCGGCGTCGTTCGCTGGGACGGCGTCGACATCAGCACCTACGATCCGGCGTCGGTGCGGGCCCGCATCGGCGCCGCCTTCCAGGACTTCATGACCTACGACCTGTCGGCGCACGAGAACATCGCCCTCGGAGACCTGGACGGGCTCGACGACACCGACCGGGTGCGTGCAGCGGCGGACACCGCCGGTTTGGACGACACGCTCCGGAAGCTCCCCCGGGGCTACGACACCCTGCTGACCCGCGCCTTCTCCGACGACGACGCGGGCTTCCGCAGCACCGGCGTCGTGCTCTCCGGTGGCCAGTGGCAACGGATCGCCCTCGCCCGGGCGGCACTGCGTGTGGAGGCCGACGTCCTGGTCCTCGACGAGCCGTCCGCGGGCCTCGACGTCGAGGCCGAACACGAGGTCCATCGGCGGCTCACCGCGCTCCGGGAGAAGCGGACCAGCCTCCTCATCTCCCACCGCCTGAACACCGTGCGCGACGCTACCGCCATCGCCGTGCTCCAGGAGGGACGGATCACCGAGCTGGGCACCCATCGGGAGCTCATGGCGTGCGGCGGCCACTACGCCGACCTCTTCCGCCTGCAAGCCTCCGGATACGACGACACGCGCGCCGATCGGATCGCGCCGTGAGCACCGCCGGGCTGGTACAGGTGTCGGTGCTCGGCCCGATCGAGGTCACCGTCGCCGGGCAGCCGCTCGCGCTCGGCGGACCCGGCCGCCGTGCCCTGATCGCGACGCTCGCGCTGGACGTCGGCACCGTCGTCGGTGTCCCCCGTCTGCTGGAGGCGATCTGGGGCGACGATCCACCGGCGACGGCGACGACCAAACTGCAGGGGCACGTCTGCGCGCTCCGCCAGGGGCTGGTGCGGCTCGGCGGGCCGAGGGCGGCGCGGGTCGTGCGCACCCGACGCCCCGGCTACGTGCTCTGCGCGCCGGACGCCACCACGGATCTCGACGCCTTCGAGAACCTCGTGCGGCAGGCCAGGAACAGCCCGCTCCCGTCCGGCGCGGCGCGGCGCGCGGCCGCACTGGAGCAGGCTCTGCTGCTCTGGCGCGGGGACGCGTGTACCGACCTCTCCTCCCCCTGGGTGGCCGCGGTCGCCGCGTCGCTGGACGAACGTCGCCGGCGGGCCACCGAGGACCTCGCGGAAGCGCGTCTCGCGCTCGGCGAGCACGATGCCGTCATCGACGCGATGCAGTCCCTGGTGCAGCTGACGCCCTACCGGGAGCGCGCCTGGGAGCACCTGATCAGTGCTCATCTGGAGCGCGGCGACTTCGCGTCCGCGCTCGCGGTGCACGACCAGCTCTGCCGGATCCTCGCCGGAGATCTGGGCACCGCTCCGGGAGTACGCATCAGCCGCCTGATCGGCGCGATCCGCCGCCCCCGGGCCGATAGCACATCGTTAGCGGAACGTTAAAGACACGTGTCAGGGTGCCCCTGCCGACACGGCGTCGGTCTCAGCGGCGGAAGGACCATCATGGCCAGACTTCTCACCAGGATGGGCGACACCATGCTCGCGGCCATGCTGCCCAAGGCACGGGCGTCCGCCTGCGGCATCATGTGCCGGCACGCCTACACCGCCTGCGGCGGCAGTAGCTGTGTCTATTACTGGAACAAGTACGTGTCCGGCGGTCAGTACTGCTTCGCGATGCGGGAGAACTCCTGCTACTCGACGCCGTACAGCACGTCACCAGGGTGCTGCTGAGCGAGCTTCTGAACTGCCTTTCCGGGAAATCGGATCGTCGAACGGAGCAACCCCGTGATCAATACCGTCGTCAAGCTGGCGGACCGCCTCCTTTCCGTCGTCGTCCCACGGACCACCGCGCTGGCCGAGATGGAGTACCGGTGCGTGCACTGCTACGGCTCGTTCTACCGGCAGGACAACCGGTACTGCGCCGGGAGCTGCAGCGAGTGGTACATCGGCAAGTGCCATGACTACTACTGCTGATCCGAGATCCGCCGGCGCCGTCCTTCGTCGCGGTTCCGGCGCACCAGCCTGACTAGCCGGCCGCTGCACCTGCGGCCGGCTAGTTCGTATCCACCGGCAGAAGGGACCTCCGACGTGACCTACGTCGTCGCCGCGCTCGCCGTCACCAACGCGCTGACCCTGCTGAACCTGCTGCTGCTCTTCGGAGTCATCCGGCGTCTGCGCGAGCAGGGCGACACCCCGCCCGGTGGTCTGCCGGGCCCGCGGGCTCTGCCGGTCGGCGCGCAGATCGAGGCGTTCACCACCACCGACACCGACGGGCGTCCGCTGCTCCGGAACGAGCTCCCCCACGGTGCCGTGATCGGGTTCTTCAGCCCCGGCTGCACGCCGTGCGAAGCCCTCCTGCCGAAGTTCGTGTCCTACGCGGAGCGTCTCCCCGGCGGCCGGCAGAGCGCCCTCGCCGTCGTCGTCGGTACGCCGGAGGAGGCGGCCGGGTACGTCGACCGGCTGTCCCCGGCGGCTCGGGTGGTCGTCGAGGACGTCACCGGTGGCGTCGTGAAGCGGGCGTTCGGTGTCACCGGCTACCCGACCGTGTTCCAGCTCGACGGTGACGGCCGGCTCCTGGTCAGCGACGCGTCGTCGGTGGACCGGCTGGCCGTGCCGGCCGTATGAGCGAGGCGACCACCGAACCGGTGGCGCGCACGGTCGCCGCCGCCTTCCGGCTGGCGTGGCTGGCCGCACCGGCCCAGCTGGCCGGTGCGGTCGTCGTCGCCGTGCTCAGCGCCGCCGCGCCGGCCCTGACCGCGTGGCTGACCCGGGCGACGATCGACGGCATCGTGACGTCCCTGGACACCGGCGAGTTGCTCGTGTTCGTCGCCGGACTGGGTGCGGTGGGCATCGCCGCCGGGGTGCTGCCGCACGCCACCAGGTACGCGCAGGCGGAGGTCGGCCGGCGGAGCACCGTCCGGGCCCTCGACGAGCTCTACCGGGCGGTCGAACGGCAGGCCGGCCTGCGCCGGTTCGAGGACCCGCCGTTCCTGGACCGGCTACGGATGGCCGGCAACGGCGGCCGGGCACCCGGCGAGCTGTGCGGAGAGGTACTCGGGGCCGGCGCCGGTCTGCTCGGCGCGGTCGGGCTGATCGCGGCGCTGGCCGTGGTGAGCCCGCTGATGACCCTGATCGTGCTCGCTGCCGCCGTGCCGGTCCTGGTGATGGAGCTGAGGCTCGCGCGGCGTCGAGCCGCCGTGCTGTGGCGGATGAGCCCGACGGCCCGGCGCGAATTCTTCTTCAGCCATCTGCTCGGGCACCCGGTCGCGGCCAAGGAGATCAGGCTCTTCGGTCTCGCGCGCTTCCTGCGCGAACGGATGCTCACCGAACACCGCGCGATCGACGTCGCGCAGCGCGCCGTCGACCGGCGCGAGCTGGGCACGCAGGGCGGCCTGGCCCTGCTCGGCGCGTGCGTCGCCGGAGGCGGTCTGGTGTGGGCCGTGTTCGCCGCCCGGGCCGGCCAGCAGAGCGTCGGTGACGTGTCGATGTTCGTCGTCACCGTCGCCGGCCTGCAGGCGACCCTGGTGGGGCTCGTCGGTTCCCTGGCCGGCGGCCACCAATCCGCCTTGCTGTTCGCGCACCACCGGGTGGTCCTCGCGGCCGAGACGGACCTGCCGGTGCCGGTCGCGCCGGTCCCGGTCCCGCCGTTGCGTCGCGGCATCGAACTGCGCGACGTGTGGTTCCGCTACGCGGACGACAAGCCCTGGGTTCTGCGGGGGGTCAGCTTCGTGATCCCGCACGGCGCAAGCGTCGCCCTCGTCGGGCGCAACGGCGCCGGCAAGTCGACGCTGGTGAAGCTGTTGTGCCGGCTGTACGACCCGACCCTCGGCTCGATCCACTGGGACGGGGTCGACCTCCGTGACCTGGCGATCGACGAATTGCGGCAGCGCACCACGGCGCTGTTCCAGGACTACATGGAGTACGACCTGACCGCAGCGGAGAACATCGGTCTGGGCGACGTGGCGGCGGTGGACGACCGGCATCGCATCACCGACGCGGCCCGTCTCGCCGGGATCGACGACGTGCTCGCCGCGCTGCCCCGGGGCTACGACACGATGCTGTCGCAGGTCTTCACGGAAGGCGACACGTCCGACGACGAGTCGAACGGGACGATGTTGTCCGGCGGGCAGTGGCAGCGGCTGGCGCTGGCCCGGGCGCTGATGCGCGGTGAGCGTGACCTGCTCGTCCTCGACGAGCCGAGCGCCGGCCTCGACGCCGAGGCCGAGTACGAGGTCCACACCCGGCTGCGCCGTCACCGGGCGGGCCGTACCAGCTTGCTCATCTCCCACCGGCTCGGAGCCGTGGCCGACGCGGACCGCATCGTGGTCCTGGTCGACGGCGTCGTCGCCGAGCAGGGCGACCACGGGGAACTGATGGCGACCGCCGGTACCTACGCGCACCTGTTCGGCCTGCAGGCGAGCGGCTACACCCGGGCCGGGGCGCAGCGGTGACCGTCGCGCGGGTCGCCGGGGCGCTGCTCGCCACGAGCATCGCGGCCGGGTGGTGGCTGCACCGGCGGTTCGTCGTCGTGACGGTGCTCGGCGAGAGCATGGTCCCGACCTTCGCGCACGGCGATCGGGTGCTCGTACGGCGGGTCCGCCTCGCTCGGGCGCGGGCCGGCGACGTCGTCGTGGCGGCCTGGGGCGTCCCCGAGCCCGGCGGACCGTTCCCTCGTACGATCGAGAAGCCGACGCCGGGCCGGCCGTCCACGTTGGCCCCGTGGATGGTGAAGCGACTGGTGGCGGGGCCGGGTGACGCCGTGCCCGAGGTGGTCCGGCCGACCGTGCCCGACCGGGAGGTGCCGCCCGGCCGGTTCCTCCTGCTCGGCGACAACGTCGCGGCCAGCGCGGACTCCCGCGTGCGCGGTTACGCCCACGCCGAGTACCTCCTCGGGGTGGTGGTCAGCCGGTTGCCGCGCTGACGCCGATCGTCGATCGGCTCCGGTTTCCCCGCCCCGAGTTTCCCGCCCCGAGGCGGAGCCGGAGACAGCCGGCACGAGGGAACGCCCGTACTGCAGAGTGAGCACGGAGGTGAGGCTCGTGATCCATCACGTCCAAGTGGCCTGTCCGGCCGGTAGCGAAGCGCGACTCCGTGCGTTCTACAGCGGCACGCTGGGCTGGACGGAGCTCGACAAGCCGCCACTGCTGGCGGCGCGGGGTGGTTGCTGGTTCCGCGTCCCCGGCCTCGGTGGTCCCGACGGGGAACTGCACGTCGGCGTCGAAGCCGACTTCCGCCCCGCCCGGAAGGCCCATCCCGCGTTCGTCGTGGACGTCGACGCGGTAGCGGCGGCGCTGGCCGCGGCGCACCATCCGGTTCGGTGGGCGGATCCGGCGGAGATTCCGGGCCGGCGGAGATTCCACACCTTCGACCCCGTCGGTAACCGGCTGGAGTTCCTCGGCACCGATCCAGGCGCTACGGGCCGGTCATCCGGGACCTGAGCACGTCGAGCCCGCGCCCCGGCCCTGGTGGCTACGGCGCCGAGGTCATCGCGGCGGGCGACGACGTCCGATGCCGTGGGGTCCTCACGGTGCGAGCCACCTACGGTGGGGGTCTACGGCCCTGACCGCTGTCCGTGCCGGTGAGCCAGGCCGTCTCGCCCCGGTGGAACGCGTCGAGTTCGGCCCGCCGGTCGTCGCCGAGCAGGTCCTGGCTCACCGTCACGCCGCGGGTCGACTGGATCCAGGTCAGGAACCGATAGGAAGGACGGAAGCCGGCGAGCTGCGCCACGTCCACCGGGAGCGCCTCTCCCGCGTGAACCGGACGCAGCTCGTCGCGCTCCAGCAACACCTCGAAGCTCAGCAGCGTCCACCGTCCCTCCTCCCGGACCGCCCGGGAGAAGAAGCGGCAGTAGGCGTGGAAGTCGACCTCCACTCCCTCCACCGTGGTGCGGTTGAAGATCTTCGCGGGGCTCTCGACGGTGGCCCGGTCGCCCGCGACCCGCGCGTAGGCGGGGAAAACCCAGTGTTTGCTGTTCCCGGTCCTCGCCATCCACGCCTTCGTCGCCTCGACGTAGGCCGCGCCGCCGTGCCCGTCGTACCAGGTGGTCCGGACGTAGGCGTCGTCGTGGAAGCAGTCGCGCATCACGTCGAAGAGGCGCTGGTCGCGGGCGAAGCGTTCCCGCCGCACCAGGTCGAAGAGCTCCTCGCGGTCCAGCAGGACGGCCAGCCGGTCGGCGTTCACCACCCGATCATCGCCTTCACCTCGAGGTACTCGTCGAACCCGAACCGTCCGAACTCCCGCCCGTTGCCCGACTGCTTGTAGCCGCCGAACGGCAGGCTGCGGTCGAACGGTGCGCCGTTGAGGTAGACGCGGCCCGCCCGGATGCGGTGGGCGACCCGGCGGGCGCGGTCGGGGTCCGCCGACTGCACGAAGCCCGCCAGCCCGAACGGCGTGTCGTTCGCGATCTCGACGGCCTCGTCCTCGGTCTCGTAGAGCAGGATCGAGAGCACCGGGCCGAAGATCTCCTCACGCGCGATCCGCATCTCCGGCGTGACGTCGCCGAACACGGTCGGGCGGACGTAGAACCCCTGGTCGAGCCCGTCGGGACGCTCCGGGCCACCGACGACGAGCGTCGCGCCCTCGTCGATCCCCGACCGCACGAGCGCGGTGATCTTCTCCCGCTGCACCCGGCTCACGACGGGCCCCATCGTGGTCGACTCGTCGAGCGGGTCCCCGAGACGGACCTCGGCGACCGCCCGTCGCGCGGCGGCGTACGCCTCGTCGCGCTGCGCGCGGTGCACGAGCATCCGCGTCGGCGACTGACAGTTCTGACCCGCGTTGGTGAAGCACGAGTGCACCCCGGCGACGACGGCGGACTCCAGGTCCGCGTCGGGCAGGACGATGTTCGCCGACTTGCCCCCGAGCTCGAGCGCGACGCGCTTCACGGTCACGGCCGCGAGCTGGGAGACCCGGACGCCGGCCCCGGTCGAGCCGGTGAGCGAGACCATGTCGATGCCGGGGTGCGCCGCGATGGCCTCACCGACTCCCGGACCGTCGCCGTTGACGAGGTTGAACACACCGGGCGGCAGCCCCGCGTCGTGGATGACCTCGGCGAGCACCATCGCGCTGAGCGGCGCGATCTCGCTCGGCTTGAGCACCACGGTGCATCCGGTGGCCAGCGCCGGGGCCACCTTCGAGGCGACCTGGTTCAGCGGCCAGTTCCACGGCGTGATGAGACCGCAGACGCCGATCGGCTCGCGCCGCACGATCCCGGCTCCCATCTCCTCCTCGAAGCGGTAGTCCGCGAGTACCCGGGCCGCCTCCTCGAAGTGGAACAGCGCCACCGTGGCCTGGCGTTGCGTCGAGAACGTGATCGGCGCACCCATCTCGCGTGTCATCGTCCGGGCGATCTCGGGCAGCCTGGCCCGGAAGCCGGCGACGATCCGCTCCAGGTACTCCCGTCGTTGCTCGACGCTGACCTGCGAGTACGTGGCGAAGGCCGCGCGCGCCGCCACCACCGCGCGGTCGACGTCCGCGGCCGTGCCGAGGCTGATCGTCGCGAACGTCTCCTCGGTCGCGGGGTCGAGAACGCCCAGGGTCCGCGGCGCGGCCGGATCGACCCAGCTACCCCCGATGTAGAACTCAGTGGACATGTCGCTCCAGTGGGACGTCGAGGCGCGAGCGGAGCTCGGAGAACGAGATCCCCCACGTCTCCCGGACGAGGACGTGATCCCCGGTGATCTCGAACGTGGCGACGTCGGTGTAGATCCGGTTCACGCACCGCAGCGCGGTGAGCGGATACGTGCAGTCCCGGACGAGCTTCGGCTCGCCGCCCCGGGTGAACAGCGACATCAGCACGAAGACCCGCTTGGCGCCCACGGCGAGGTCCATCGCCCCGCCGACCGCCGGGATCGCGTCGGGCTCGCCGGTGTGCCAGTTGGCGAGATCCCCCGACGCCGAGACCTGGTAGGCGCCGAGGACGCACAGGTCGAGGTGGCCACCACGCATCATCGCGAACGAGTCGGCGTGGTGGAAGTACGCGGCGCCGGGCAACTCGGTCACCGGGAACTTGCCGGCGTTGATCAGGTCGGGATCGATGGCGTCGCCCGTCGCCGCCGGTCCCATGCCGAGCATGCCGTTCTCGGTGTGGAGGACGACTCCCGACTCCGGGGGGAGATGGTCGGCGACGGTCGTGGGCTGACCGATGCCGAGGTTGACGTACGCCCCGCGCGGAATGTCGCGTGCGAGCACCCGGGCCATCTCGTCCCGTCCGAGCGGGCCGCTCACGACGTCACCCGCACGATTCGATCGACGTAGATGCCCGGGGTCACCACGGCCTCCGGATCCAGCGCTCCCGGCTCGACGACGTGCGGCACCTGCACGACGGTGGTCGTCGCGGCCGTGGCCATGACGGGTGCGAAGTTGCGTGCGGTCTTGCGGTAGACGAGGTTCCCGAGGGTGTCCGCGGTGTGGGCGCTGATGAGCGCGACGTCGGCGGCGATGGGCCGCTCGAACACGTACGTCCGGCCGTCGATCTCACGGGTCTCCTTTCCCTCCGCGAGCAGGGTTCCGACTCCGGTGCGGGTGTAGAACCCGCCGATCCCGGCTCCGGCGGCGCGCATGCGCTCGGCCAGGTTCCCCTGGGGCGCGACCTCGAGCTCGATCGTCCCGCTGCGGTACAGGCGGTCGAAGACCCAGGAGTCGGTCTGGCGGGGGAACGAGCACACGATCTTGCGCACCTGCCCGGCCGCGAGCAGCGCCGCGAGCCCGGTGTCGGCGTTGCCCGCGTTGTTCGACACGACCGTGAGCTCCCGCGCTCCCTGCCGGATGAGCGCGTCGATCAGCGCGAACGGCATGCCCGCGGTGCCGAAGCCGCCGACGAGCACCGTCGAGCCGTCGGCGATGCCGCTGACCGCCTCGTCGGCCGAGGCGCAGAGCAGCGTCATGCGACGTTCTCGAGCACGACGGCCAGGCCTTGACCCACGCCGATGCAGATCGCGGCCACGCCCCACCGCTCGCCGGACTCCACGAGCCGCGCCGCGAGGGTCCCGAGGACGCGCCCGCCCGAGGCGCCCAGTGGGTGCCCGATGGCGATCGCCCCGCCGGTGGCGTTGACGAGCTCGGCGTCCGGCAGCCCGAGCTCGAGCCAGGCGTCGACGCAGGCGATCGACTGGACGGCGAACGCCTCGTTGAGCTCGACGGCGCCGACGTCGGCCCAGGTGATGCCGGCCCGCTCCAGTGCCCGGTCGGCCGCGTCGACCGGGGCGTAGCCGAAGTGCTGCGGCTCCAGCGCCGCCCCGCCGCGACCGGCGATCCGCGCGACCGGGTCCCGGCCGATGGACGCGGCCGCGCCCGCCGAACCCAGCAGCACCGCGCTCGCCCCGTCGTTCAGCGGGGAGCAGTTGCCCGCGGTGATCGTCCCGTCGGGCCGGAACGCCGGCTTCAGCCCGGCCAGCTTGTCGACCGAGGTGTCGGCCCGGATGCTCTCGTCCCGGACCAGGTCGGTGCCGCGCACGGGCACCACGAGGTCGTCGTAGAAGCCCCTGTCCCACGCCTGCGCGGCGAGACGGTGCGAGCGGGCGCCGAACTCGTCCTGCCGCTCGCGCGAGATCGAGAACTTCTCCTGCAGCTGCTCGTTGCACTCGCCCAGCGAGGCCGTCCACTCGGCCGGCATCCGCTCGTTCACCAGGCGCCAGCCCAGCGTCGTGGAGACGGCGGTGACGTCGCCGGCCGGATACCGGCGCGACGGCTTCGGCAGCACCCACGGCGCCCGCGTCATCGACTCCACGCCGCCGGCGATCGCGATCTCCGCGTCGCCGACCTCGATCATGCGCGTGGCCATCATCGCGGCGTCCAGCGACGAGCCGCAGAGCCGGTTCACCGTGGTGGCGGTCACCGAGACCGGCAGGCCCGCCAGCAGCACGGCCATCCGGCCGACGTTCCGGTTGTCCTCGCCGGCGCCGTTGGCGTTGCCCCAGAACACGTCACCGACCAGTCCGGGATCGAGGCCCGGCGAGCGGTCGAGAAGTCCTTTCAGTGCGGTCGCGGCCAGATCGTCGGGCCTCGTGTCGGCCAGGGCTCCGTTGAACCGGCCGAACGGGGTCCGGACCGACGCGTACACGAACGAGCTGCTCATTCAGCCGGCGCTCTCTGCTCGTTTGACGACGTCCTCGTAGGAGAAGTTGTTGAACGCGGTGAACAGCTCGTCGGTGTAGACGTCCTTCGCCGGGAACTTCTTGATCAGGTCGGCCGACGCCAGGAAGTCGAGCGACCGGGTGAACGCCGCCTCGTCGATCCGGCCCAGGGTCTTGTCGTCGAAGCCCTGTCCCTCCAGGCGCACCTGGAGGACCTTGACCCCGTCGGCCAGCGCCTTCGCCTCCGAGCCGGAGCCGCGGGTCTCCGGGTGGAGTTTCCACAGGTCGCGGACCGCGGCCTCGGGGTTGGCCTTCGAGAAGGCGAACGCCTTGGCCACCGCACGACCGAACCGTTCGAGGACGTCCTTCTTGGCCCCGAGGTTCTTCCGGGTCGTCGCGAAGCCGCCGCCCCACGCGTCCGCCGTCTCGGTGACCGGAAGCGGCGTCAGCGTGATGCCGGCGTTCTTGACGCTCTGGTACTGGATGTCCCAGAGCGCCAACGCGTCGACCTGGCCGCTCTTGATCGCGTTGATCTGCTGGGGGCCGGCACCGATCGGCACCAGGCTGGCGTCGTTCTCGCTCATCCCGTTGAGCTTCATCGCGGTCCGGGCGAACGTCGCGCCGGAGCTCGCGACCGCGGTGACGCCGATCTTCTTGCCTTTCAGGTCGGCGATGCTCTTCACGTCCGAACCCTCCGGCACCTGCAGGCTGTAGATCCACTTCGGCCAGTAGGAGCTGAAGTAGGCCAGGTCCAGGTCCTTGTCGTGCCCGATGGCCACCGGCTCGACCGTCATGAGACCGACGTCGGCCCCGCCTCCGGCGACCTGCTGCGCGGCCTGGGTGGCCGACGGGAACAGGTTCGTCGTGACCTTCAGCCCCTCCTCCTGGTAGAAGCCCTCGGCCTCCACGACCGCCATGACCGCGAAGCCGGCGTTCCAGCTCGGGGACGCCATCGCGAACTTCACCGGCGTCAGCCCGCCGGACGAGGCCGAGTCGTCGGATCCGCACGCGCTCAACGTCGCGGCCGCGCACAGGACGGCGACCGCACCACTCACGAGCTTCATCGCTCGTCTGGTCTTCACGATGGACCCTTCCTCTTACTGGTGGGGTAACGGGTAGGCGTCTTCGTTGAGCACTCGGCCCGGCGTCCGGGAGAAGTCCAGACGCGGCGGGCAGAAGATGTCGATCAGCTGGTTGGTCTCCGGGCCCACGGCCTCGCTGGTGTGGATCATCGGCGGCGGGATCACGGCCACCGACGGGCTGCCGCACCGCAGGTGCCGGTCCTCGCGCCACTCGCGGCGCCGCTTCGACCACGGGGTCCGCAGGTGGTGGACGTACTCCCCCTCCACGGCGAGCGAACACTGCTCGAAGTCGTCGTGGTCGTGCGGAGAGAGGCTGTCCGGATCGCGCGGACCGACCCGGGGGGCCAGGAAGTTGACCATGAACGTGCTGCACCGCACGATCTGGCCCGGGCGGACGGCGTCCGGCGTCACGGCCAGGTCGGCCAGCCGGTAGGGCAGGATGCGATAGCCCTCCGGCGGGTCCGGCCACGGCTCGAACGGCCGGACGTTCGGGTGCGGCTCGGCGTACGAGCTCCGGTTGCGTGCCTTGTCGAGCAGGTCGGCGGACCGGCAGCTGAACAGCCGCACGACCGTGCAGTCCTCGACGCCGACGATCGCACTGCGGCCCGGCGGGACCATCACCACCGCTCGGCCCGAGACCGACGCGACCTCCTGCGACGCGCGCACCTCGATGCCGCACTCCTCGTAGGGGAGGATCACGACGTACTCGTCCGGCTGGTCGGCCCGTGCCAGCTCGTCGCCGGCGACGAGCGTCGTGTGGGCGAGCACGAAGTTGTGCCCGCGGAAGTACCAGGTCGACGATCCGCCGGGGGTCGTCTCGTCGGGATCGCCCGTGCCGAGGTCGGAGAACTCGACGTCGGGCGGGGTGGCCAGGGTGCTCATCGGTCCTCCAGTCCGAGCAGGAACGCCGGGTTGTCGCAGAAGATCTGGCGTAGCGACCGCTCGTCCAAGCCGAGGTCCAGCAGCGCGGTCGCGACGCGGAGATAGGAGTCCACCGGCAGCGGCCGATCCTTCTGACCGAGGTCGGAGGCGATCACGGTGTGCTCGGGGCCGATCTTCTCGATCCAGTCCAGGAGCAGCTTCGGGTCCCACTTCTTGGTGCCCTCGGGGTCGTAGAAGCCGGTCTCGTGCTCGATGAACGCCCCGTAGCCGACGAGCTCACGGCACTTCGCCTCGTCCGCGCCGATGACGTAGTCGGGGTGGTTGAGCAGCATCCGGGTGATGCCCTTGTCCTTGGCCGCGGCGAACAGCTGGGTGATCGACTCGGTCTCCATGTGGCCGCCGGTCACCATCGCGCCGCTCTCCTTCACCAGGTCGAGCACCTCGTGGACCTCCGGGATGAGCTCGCCGTCCGCCTGGTGGACGTCGACCCGGGAGGAGGGCACCTCGACGCTCGCCGTGGGGAAGCCGACGCCCTCCGGATGGCAGTCGATGTGCCGGCCGGCCGAGAACGTCGGGAACCACACGGCCCGGCCCCCCATCCGCAGCGACATGGCCACCGCCTGCGGATTGATGCCGCCGACCATGCTGTTCAGGGTGATGCCGCCGAAGACCGGGGTGCGGATCGTCGCCAGCCGATCGCTCATCGCGAGCAGGTCCATGACGGTGTTGTGGTGGTGGGATTTCACCAGCACGCCCCGCATGCCGAGCCGCTCGCCGTCCTTTCCGGCCTCGGCGTGGTCGATGCGTCGAGGGAACGGGTTCGGGCCGGAATGGCAGTGCAGGTCCACGCAGCCGTTCAGCAGCTTGACGATTGCGGGTGTCTCGCTCATGAAGCCTCCAGGCATCGCCGGGCGTTCGCATCACAGACTGTGAGTTCGCTATGCGGTCTGTCAAGAGTGGAGTGGCGCGGCGAATCCGCAGGCAACCCTTGCCGTACGCCGGAGGACACGCTTAATCTCCGTCCGTACTGCGAACGACGCGTGCTCTTTGTGGACGCTCAACGGAACAGGTGTCAGGCCATGACCGAGGACCAGGACGACAAGCCGGAGACGGCTCGGGAGCAGGACATCCAGGCGGTGAGCCGGACCGCGCAGATCCTCGGGCTGTTCGGTCCGGAGACGCCGGAGCTCTCGGTCGCGGAGGCCACCCGCCGGCTCGGTCTGAAGCGGACCACCGTGCACCGCTACTTCAGCTCGATGATCAGCTCCGGCCTGCTCGAGCGGGTGGAGGAGTCCGCGCTGGTCCGTCCCGGACGGTCGATCCTGCAACTCGGCAGCTTCATGCTCGGACAGCAGCGCATCATGCAGATGGCGCCGGCCTACCTGCGTGAGCTCGCACTCGAGATCAAGGTGAGCACCGTGCTGTCGCTGTGGGGCGCCTCCGGCCCGGTGGTCTCCCTGGTGGAGGAGGCCGACCATCCCACGCTGGTGACGGTGCGCGTGGGCTCGCAGCTCGCCCTGAACTCCTCGCAGGCCAAGGTCTTCCTGGCCTTCCTCCCCGACCAGTTCCACGCCGACCGGCTCACCGGCAGCCTCCCCGAGCCCCAGCGCACCGACGTCCGCAGCCGGATCGCGACGATCCGGCAGGCCGGGATGAGCAGCGACGTCAACCACCGCGGCATCTGCATCCTCGCGGCGCCGGTGTTCGCGGCGAGCGGGATCTGCGCCACGATCGCGGCCGTCGGCACCGAGCGGATGCTGCCGGCGGCGTTGGACTCGCGGGAGGCCACCGCGTTGAAGGCCGCCTGCAAGCGGCTGACCAAGGAAATGGGTGGCACGTGGCCCGAACCAGGTGAGGAGTGACAGGCATGCCGACAAGTACCGACACCGACTGCGTGATCCGCGTGGACGCACTGTCCATGCTGTACCCGACGAAGTCCGGCGGGACGGTCCAGGCGCTCGACGACGTCTCGCTCCGCGTCCGGGCCGGTGAGTTCATCTCCATCGTCGGCCCCAGCGGCTGCGGCAAGAGCACGCTGCTGCGGATCCTCATGGGCCTGTCGCGCCAGACCTCCGGACAGGTCACGTTCTCCCCGTCGGAGGACACCCACCGCAACCAGCTCGGCATGGTCTTCCAGCAGCCGCTGCTGCTGCCCTGGCGCACCGTGCGCAAGAACCTGCTGACCTCGCCCGACCTCCACCGCACCCGGGACGCCGCGACCCGGGCGAAGGCCGACGAGCTGCTGGTGATGCTCGGCCTGGAGGAGTTCGGCGACCGGTACCCCAACGAGCTCTCCGGCGGGATGCAGCAGCGGGTCGGGATCGGCCGCGCCCTGATGCACGACCCGCGCATCCTGCTCATGGACGAGCCGTTCGGCGCCCTCGACGCGATGACCCGCGACCAGATGGGCCTGGACCTGCTGCGGATCTGGGAATCCGACCGCAAGACCGTGCTGTTCGTGACGCACAGCATCCCCGAGGCGGTGCTCCTCGCCGACCGCGTCGTGGTCATGACCCCGCGCCCCGGCCGGCTGGCGGACGTCGTCGAGGTCGCGCTCCCCCGGCCGCGGCGGCTCGAGAACATCAACACCCCCGAGTTCGGCGAGATCGTCCTGAAGATCCGCAAGCTGCTCGACTCCGAGCACAGCGCCCACTAGGAGTTCTGATGTCGACCACGCTCGCCGCCCCGGAGGCCTCGGACACCCCGGTCCGCCGCCGACGCCGCCGGGTACCGGAGATCACCTACAGCGTGCTGGTGTTCGTCGGGCTGCTGGTGGTCTGGCAGTTCGTCGTGAAGGTGTTCGACGTCTCGGACATCCTCGTCCCCGCGCCCACGGCCGTCGCCGACTCCCTGGTCGACGGCTTCCGGGACGGCAGCCTGATCACCCACTCGGTCGTCACCCTGAAGGAGATCCTGATCGGGTTCGGCATCGCGGTCGGCTCGGCGCTGGTCTCCGCGGTGCTCATCACCCAGTTCCGGCCGGTGGAGCGCGTGCTCTTCCCGCTGCTCATCCTGACCCAGACCATCCCCAAGGTCGCCATGGCGCCGCTGCTGATCGTCTGGTTCGGTATCGGGATCAGCTCGAAGGTGCTGACCGTCGCCCTGATCGCGTTCTTCCCGCTCCTCATCAACGCCGTCCTGGGGTTCCGGTCCGCCGCCCACGAGCAGGTCGAGATGCTCCGGTCCTTCGGCGCGTCACGCGTGCAGGTCATGCGGCACCTGCAGATCCCGTCGGCGCTTCCGCACATCTTCGCCGGGCTCGAGGTCGCGGTCATCCTGTCGGTGACCGGCGCCGTCGTCGCGGAGTTCGTGGGCAGCTCCGAGGGTCTCGGCTACCTGATCCAGGCGACGAACTTCACCCTGGACGTGGCCCGGACGTTCGCGGTGATCGTCGTGCTGTCGGCGATCGGCATCGCACTGCACGCGATCGTCGTGCAGCTCGGCAAGTGGCTGATCTTCTGGACCAGCACCCCCGACGCCGCCGGCGGGGTCTGAGCCGTGGCGCGCGTCGCCATCGTGACCGGTTCCAGTTCCGGGATCGGCGAAGGGATCGCCCGCGCGCTCGCGGCCGACGGCTTCCACGTCGTGGTCACCTCGGCCACCTCGGTCGACGCCGGTGAGCGGCTCGCGGCCGAGCTCCCCGGGGCGAGCTACGTCCGGGCCGACATCGCCGACCCCATCGACGCCGTGCGCCTGGTGGAGACGGCCGTGGAGCGGTACGGCCGGCTCGACCTGCTGGTGAACAACGCCGGGGTGGCGCGACCGGTCCCCCACCCCGACCTGGACGCGATCACCGCCGACGACTGGCACCGGATCCTCGGCGTCAACGTCGTCGGGACGTGGCAGGTCTCCGTCGCCGCCGTGAAGGTCATGGAACCCGGCAGCCAGATCGTCAACATCACCTCGGTGGGCGGCTCGCGCCCCCTCGGCAGCTCGATCCCCTACTCGGTCAGCAAGGCCGCGCTCGACCACCTGACGCGGCTGCTGGCCAAGGCCGTCGGCCCGGACGTCCGGGTGAACGCGATCGCTCCGGGGCCGGTCGAGACCCGGCTGACCTCGGGCAGCCTCGGTCCGCGGGCGGCGCGCACCGCGGCGATGACCCCGCTGGGCCGGCTCGGGCAACCCGCCGACGTCGCCGCGATGGTTCTCGCGCTCACCAAGGTCCCGTTCGTCACCGGCGAGGTGATCCACGTCGACGGCGGCATCAACCTGATCACCCACGTCGACCAGCCGCGCGACGACCGCTGACCGCGGCGGCGCGCCCGGCGCCGGGACGGGTCAGGCCCTCCGCACGGTGCTGAACGGGTCGGGCGGCGGCGGCGGAACCGGCAACAGCCCACGCAGCCGGACGTTGAGGTTGCGCAGCGTCGCGTGGTCGCCGCCGGCCACGGCCTGCCGCCCCCGTTCCAGCAGCGCGTCGCCCTGAGCCCGGTCGAGCAACTCGCCCCGGCGGCGGGCCAGATCCTCGAAGACCATCACGTCGAGGCGGCCACTGCGATCGAGGATCGTCACCGCCACCTCGGCCAGCTCGGAGAACTGGACGCGGAGCAGCCGGGGGTCACGGTCGTCGACGGCCCGCCGCGCCGTGGCCGAGAGCTCGTCGAGTCGACGGCGGTCACCGGCGTCCCCGTCGGTGGCGACGAGGCGGCGCACCTCCTCGATCGCCTGCTCCACGCCGCTGACCAGCTCCGGCCACTCCAGCGCGTCCTCGACCGCGTCGACGGCGGCACGCAGGTCGAGCAAACGGCGTCCGGCGGCGGAGGCGGCGTCCGGGTCGGCACGCGCCGCATCGACGAGCGCCGCGACCTCCGGCTCGATCCGTTCGTCGTCGATGCGGAACAGGTCGATCTCGGCGACCGGGCTGGCGACGTCGCGCTGCCGCTGCCGGACCGCGGCCAGGCGACGTCGTTCGACCTCGAGCTCGGCGCTCAGCACGGCGTGCGCGGGCGCCGTCTCGGTCCCCAGCCGGACCACGTGCTCGAACTCCTCGTCCAGGATCGGCACGTAGGCCCGGGCCGTGATCAGCCGGGACGCGTCGATCTCGAGGCGTACCTGGACCTCGCTGCCTTCCGGCAGGTCGCGGCTCACCTGCGCGGCGACGACCTCGAGCCGGCCGATCTGCCGGTTGCGGTCGGCCCTGGCGTGCTCGCCTTCCAGGAACGGGATCCGGAGCACGCCGCCGTGGCCGCCGCGGCCGACGTCGACCGCGGTGCGCAGCGTCACCCGGCCGTAGGCGGGGAGCGGGGTGCCCCGCCGCACCAGCCACTGCCGGGTGTTGCCCTCGAGCCCGACGCCGATCGAGTTCGTCAGGAGCGGGCTGGTCTCGACGATCCCCACCGTGTACGTGATCGGGTCGTGCGGGACGTCGATCGGTGTGCCGGCGGGGTCGGTGACCGTGATCCGGTAGGTGTTGCGCCGGCCGCGTTCGGCCCAGGCCGGAACGGCGAAGAACCCGTCCGGTCCGACCGGGTACTGGCCGCTGCGCCAGACGGCGCCCGGGTCGTCGCTGATCAGCTCCACCCGGTGGCCGACGAGGTCCGGCGTGCGGTCCTCGCCGGCCGGGAGGAGGCGCCCGGCGATCAACGGCTCGGTGTCCGGTCCGATCGGGGCGTACTCCACCGCCATCCGGAGCCGGGCGCCCGGCACGTCCGGGACCGGCGCCGGCCCGGGCCGCCGCTGGGTGCCGGCGAAGATCGCGGCACCCCGGGCGACCGCGGTGATCGGGTCCTGGCTGTGGTCGAGCCGGACGCCGAGGCCGTGGTCGGCGTCGGCCAGCCACTCCCGGAGGTAGGGGGAGAGCGTCGGGCCGCCGACCAGCAGCACGCGGGCGAGGTCGTCCGGCGCGAGGCGGGAATCGGCGAGGGCCTGACGGCACAGGTTGACCGACCGGATCAGGTACGGCTCGGTGAGCCGCTCGACGTCGGCCCGGTGCACCTCGAACTCGAACTCGTGCCGCCCCGGCTCGCCGAGGTCCAGCTCGAGGAGGACGTCGACGCTCGGCGCCCGGGACAGCCGGATCTTGGCCGCCTCGGCCGCCAGCTTGAGCCGGCTGAGCACCGCCGTCCACCGGGGGTTGCCGCGGCTCAGGTCGTCCAGGCCGAACTCGGCCGCCACCGCGGGCACCAGGAGGGTCTCGACGATGCGCCAGTCGACGAGCTTGCCGCCCAGGAACGGGTCGCCCCGGTGGGTGAGAACGGTGAACTCGCCGTCACGCAGCTGCACGACCGCCGCGTCGAACGTGCCCCCGCCCAGGTCGTAGACGAGCCAGCGGGCGTCCTCCCCGGACTGGAAGCCGTACGCGTACGCGGCGGCGGTCGGCTCCTGCAGCAGCGGGGTGGTGCGCAACCCGGCGAGCGCCGCGGCGCGCCGGGTGGCCTCGCAGGCACCCAGCTCGAACGCGGCGGGCACGGTGATCACGGCCGCGTCGAGCTCGACGCCGTCGCGCTGGTGGACGTCGGCGCGCAGCGACCGGAGCACCTCGGCGGAGAGCTGCTCCGGGCTCATCGTCCGGCCGCCGGCGGCGAAGTGCTTCTCGGCGCCCGCCGTACCCATCCGGAGCTTGAACTCGGTACAGGTGTTCCCGGGGTCGGCCTCGGCCCGGTCCCGCGCGGCGCGCCCGACGAACACCCGGTCCCGGCGGTCGACCCAGACGGCCGACGGAGTGGTGTCCTGGTCGTCGTTGTTCTTGACGATCCGCGTGTCGACACCGCTCAGCGCGGCGATCGCGCTGTTCGTGGTGCCGAGGTCGATGCCGTAGTCGATCGTGCTCACGCGGTACCGACCTCCTCGTCCGGAACGCCGACGACGACCCGGGCGCGCTGCAGGACGCTCGCCCCGCGGTACACGGTCGGGCGCTCGACGTCGATCACCGTCTCCTCGCGGATGCCGGGAGTGGGCTGATAGGCCACGACCTCCACCGGCAACCCGGGGTGGAAGGGGCGGTCACGCGGGTCGTGCACCCGGATTCCCCGGTCGGCGAGCACCTCGACGAGTCGCTCCACCGGACGCCGGTCGCGCTCCGGGGCATCCCCGAGCCGGGCGGTTAGCCGCCACAGGCCGGTGGCGACCTCGGCGATCACCGCCTCCAGTTCCCGGACGGTCGCCGCGTCGGAGTCGCTCACGGGAAGACATCCCCCGGCCGGCCGCCCTCGAGATCGAAGTACCGCCGCGTCTTCGCCTCGTCCGCCTCCCGCCGGAGCTCGTCCAGCAGGGACCGCCGCCCCTGCGCCTCGCGGCGGACCTTCGCGAGATGGTCCCGTCCGGCGAAAATCTCCCGGTAGCGGCGTGCGACCTCGATCGGGTTGTCCACCCAGGTACTCGAACGGACGAACACGATGCCCCCGAGCGCCCCCAACGACGCCCCCAAGCGCCGTACCTCCGCCTCCCGCTCCTCGGTGAGCAGGTTCGGCACCTTACGCAGTTCCTCGAGGATGATCTCGATGTTGCGCTGCCGCTCGGCCTCGGCGCTCGCCTCCAGTTCGTCCTGGGTGGGGACCCGGTACGTGTAGCCCCGGGCTTCCGGGCGCCGGGGGTTCTCGAGCATCCGTTCCACCGCGAGGATGTCTTCCCGAACCTGGGTGCGGATCATCTCGCCCCGCGCGGGACGCTGCGCGCGCCGGAGCATCGTGCGGGTCCGCTCCCAGTCCCCGAGATGCTGATGGCCGGTGTACGCGCAGCGGAGCAGCAGCCGGGCGACCCCGTCGTGCAGTGCGTCGGAGTCGGCGGTGCGGGCCAGCTCCAGGTTGACGAGCAGCGGGTGGGTCGCCTCCGCGAGCCGCTCGGAGAGCTCGTCGGCCCGCTCGGGGTGGTGGGACAGATCCTGCTCCGCCTTTTCGAGGCGTACCTCCAGCCGCTCGACGATCTGGTCGGTGGCCGCCCGGACGACGACGGCGCGGGTGTCGTCGGGGAAGCCCGGCCGGTGGACCAACCGCCAGTGCACCCGGATGCGCTCGTCGTCCCAGCCCCGGTCGGCCCCCCGCAGGGCGACCGCGGCGGTGCCGGCCATCACCACCGTCGGCACCAGGTCCCGGACGGTGGCCGCGACCGTCGCGTCCAGCCCGGGGTGGCGCAGACCCATCACCCGGTCGGCGAACTCGACCCAGACCGCGTCGTCGCGCCAGGCGGCCAGCCAGTGCCGGTAGGTCTCGCGCCACCGGGCCGCGGCTCCGTAGCGGGGTGGGGTCTTGCCCACGTGTTCGGCGTCGAGGGCGAGCAGGTGGTTGAGGACCGCGAGGTTGTGCGACGCGGCCGCGGAGCCGTCCGCGTCCCAGGCGCGTTCGGCGCCGTCGAGATCACCGGCCGCCAGCGCCGCGGTGGCGGCGTCGTTGCCCGGCCAGAACCAGAAGAACATGTCGACGACCTGGCTGATCGGGTCACGTAACCGGGCCAGGGCCTGTTCGACGAGTTCGTGGGACGGTGCCGGGGTCAGCGGGAGAACCTGACCGGGCAGCTGCGCGTCGACGCCGAGGGCGTGGGCCGCCCGCAACTGCGAGGCGCTCCGGCGGACCTCGGCCGGGGTGGCGTCCACGGGCAGACCGGTCACCCGGAAAGCGTTGAACCGGTACAGCTCCACCGGGCTCGCGGCGCGGAGCGCACTCCCCAGCTCGGCCGCTCCGCGGCGATCGTCCACCGTGCCACTCCCCCGTGTCCGCCGACTCGATCAGACGGAGTCTAGTAATCGTCGTCCAGCTGATCGCCGGGTTTCCTCCTCGTGACGCCGAGGGCCGCGCCGCCCGAGCGCGGACCGAATGTGATGATGACGGTCGACCACGGCGAACGACGGGAACCGGAACACATGATCACCGTCTGCCGCGACTGCTGCTGCGGCAGCACCACCAAGCACCCCTCCGTCGATCACCACGGACAACTCGCCCGCCTGCGTGACGCGCTCGGCGACACCATTCGCGTCCGGGTCAGCGCGTGCCTGGACCGGTGTGCCCAGTCCAACGTCCTCGTGGTCAACCCCAGCCCGGCCGGCCGACGCGCCGGCGGCCGCCCGGCCTGGCTGGGACTGGTCCTGGACCCGGACGCGATCGACGACGTCATCGCCTGGGTCCGGGCCGGCGGCCCCGGGATCGCCGAGCCTCCGGCCACGCTCGACCTGTACGCGATCGACCCGCCCCCGGCGTGATCGACGGCAGGCCGGGTCGCCGGGCCGGGCCATCGGTACGCGGTCGCCGCGGTCGCCGCCCGCCGGGGCCGGCGCGGACGCGATCCGGCAGGCCGCCCGGCTCGGGCCCGACGTCGTCGTCATGGACGTTCGCATGCCGGGCACGGACGGCATCGAGGCCACCCGCCGGATCGTCGAGGCCGGCCAGGCGAGAGTGCTCATCCTGACGACGTTCGACCTCGACGAATTCGCGTACGCGGGCCTGCGTGCCGGAGCGAGCGGCTTCCTGCTCAAGGACGCGCCCCCGGTGACCTGGTGTCGGCGATCCGGTCGGTGGCCAGCGGCGACGCGGTCGTGGCCCCGAGCGTCACCCGGCGCCTGCTGGACGCGTACGCCGACCGGCTGCCGACGCCGGGGCAGGCGTCGCCCGACGATCCGCGGGTGGCCAGGCTCACGCCCCGGGAGCGGGAGATCTTCGTGGCGATGGGCGAAGGCCTTTCCAACCCGGAACTGGCGGAACGGTTCGTGCTCTCCGAGGGCACGGTGAAGACCCACGTGGGCCGGATCCTCGCCAAGCTCGAGGTCCGCGACCGGGTCCAGGCCGTGGTGCTCGCCCACCGGATCGGCCTGGTGCGCTGACCCGGTGCCGACGGGCCTCCACCGTGACACCGGCCCCCGCCAAGCCCTCACTCAGTCCGCGCTGCGGGCGCCGTGGTCGGGGGTGTCGGGCAGGGCCTTGACCGCCTCGTGCAGCCAGGTGACACCGGGCGCTTCCGCTCGCCGGTGCGTGATCGCGTTGATGATCGCGACCAGGGCGTTGTACCGGTCGAACAACCGCCGGTACCGATCGACGTGTGCGCTCGGCTCGGCGCCGGCGATCAACCGGCGCGCCTCGGCGGCGTCCAGGCCGCCGTCCATGCTCATCACCAGCGCCACGTAGCGGCGCGCCAGTTCGCGGGCCGGCGGCGCGTCGACGGGCTGACCCGCTTCGGCCGCCGTCCTCGCTTCGGTGAGGAGCGCGACCTGCCGCTGGATCTCCTCCTCGCTCCAGGCCCGGTCCTGTTCCGGCGCGTACAGCTGCTCGTAATACCGGCGGACCGCCTGCCGGAACCCGGGCTCGATGACCAGGTCGGCCAGCTCGATCCACGCTTCCAGCTGCTCGGTCGTCGGGTCCTGCGGCAGCCGGGGCCGGTAGGGCGGGACGTCGTCGTCGAGGACACCGGCGTCGAGGCCTTCCGCGATCTCGGTCCAGAAGCCGTCGACGAGCCGGTCGCGGTCGTCGTCGGACAGGGTCGCCAACTCGTGCATGATCGTCACCTGTTCGATCGCGCTGTCCTGGCGGACGATCGTGCGCAGCACGGCGCGACGCGTCCGGAGGCGGGAGATCTGGCTCTCGACGAGGTCGAGGTGGTGGGCGGCGAGGTCGCGGACGCCGGCCTCGCCCGCCAGCACCCGCCGGATCTCGTCCAACCCCGCGCCCAGTTCACGCAGCGTGCGGACGAGTTCGAGGGCGGCGATCGCGCGGACGTCGTACAGCCGGTACCCGGCGCCGCTGTGCCCGGTCGGGACGACCACCCCGGCGTCCGCGTAGAACCGGATGGTGGTCACGCTGAGTCCGGTGCGACGGGCGACGTCACCGATGGGATAAAGCTCGTCCATGCCGGTGACTATCACGTCTCGAGCCACTGGAGAGTCAAACCGGCCGGGCTCGACGCCTGCCGGATCCGTCGGGGACGTTACGGGGCGACGCGGTCGCGGATGGTGTCGAGCACCGCCTCCGCCGCCCACGCGGCGGCGTCGGCGATGTCACGCTGGTCCATGCCGAACTCGCGGCGGAACGTCACCCAGGTCCCGACGGAGTCCAGATGCGACAGCGCCGCGACGACGGACCGGCGCTGCGCGGCGTCCAGGGAGGGCACCTCGGCATCGAGCAGCCGCTCGAGCTGCGCCCGGCCGGGCGCCGGTGCCGCGCCGCTCACACCGCGCATCGCGGTCTCGGCGACGACGTGCGCGAGTTCCGGGCGCGCGTCGTAGCGCTGCATCGCGTCGCGAATCGCGAGCGGGACGTCGAAGATCGAGTCCAGCTCGTCGCGGGCGAACAGCGTCGCCTCGATCCACGCCGCGGTCGCCAGCAGCAGGTCGACACGCGTCGGATAGTTGCGGAACACTGTGCGCTGGGCGATACCGGCCCGGCGCGCGATGACCCGGAACGACACGTCGTCGCTGCCGAGCTCCTCGATCAGTTCCGCGTAGGCCGCGAGGATCGCCGTCTGGGTGCCACTCAGCGTCACGGCTTCACCCACGTCGCGTCGGGCAGCCGCGCGAGCACGGTGCCCACGGCGTGGTCGAACGCGTCGCCGATCTCGGCGGCATCCAGGTCGAAGCCGGTACGCAGGCGGGCCCAGAACATCGCCGACGAGAAGTAACGCAGGGAGGCCGCGACCCGCCGCCGGTCCCGCCGGTTGAGCGTCGGCGCCGCCACCTCGAGCATCGCCTCGATCGCCCGCGTGAGGTAGGCCGGCCCGGCGGCGTCGAGCGTCGGCGAGATCGCGGACGCCCGCGCGCTGACGTACGCGTACGCGGGCGACGCGTCGAAGGCGCGGAAGCGCTCGTGGGCGGCGGCGCAGAAGTCGGCCACGGTCACGAACGGCGGCAGCGGGAAGCAGGTCTGCTCGATCCAGTCCGAGAGGGCGGCGAGCAGGTGCGCGCGGGTCGGGTACTGGCGGTAGATCGTGCGTTCCGAGATGCCGACCTCGTCGGCGAGCGCCCGGTAGGAGATGTCGTCGAACGTCCGCCCGCGCAGCAGCACCACGGCGCTCGCGAGTATCGCGGTCGCGGTGTCGACCGGCTCCTCCATCACGCCTCCCTCGACCGGGCGGCCGCCCACCGCGGGGGCTCGGTGACTTCGGGCGGAAGCACGAAGCGATCGGAATCGTCGAGCGTGAGCGCCAGCGACGAGACGTACTGCACCTCGCCGTGCGGCCCCCTCTCGGCCGAGGCCAGCATATCCGGCCGCTCGAACGTGTAGCCGGTGACGTGGCAGCGCAGCCGCTCCCCCGAGGGGTTGCCGTCGTCGTCGAACCGGGGCGAGTCGATGCCGTCGGAGCGGCGGCGCAGGTAGTAGCGCCCCCGCGTGGCGAGGGCCGTGACCGGCGTGGCGACCATCGCGACGCCGATCGCGATGAGCACCGAGAACGGCTTGACCCCCGGGCCGAACAGCCCGGCGAACGCGAGCAGCGACAGCGCCGAGGCGAGCCCCACCGACACCAGCCCGACCGGGTTCCAGTCGTGCAGCATGCCGCGGCGGAACTCCGGGAACCGCGGCGAGATCCGCAGGATCCACTTGTTGATCGCGATGTCGGCGGCGATCGTCACGAGCCAGGCCATGACGACGTTCGCGTAGAGGCTCAACACGAACGAGATGAGCGTGAAGACGTCGAGCATCATGAGCGCGTAGGCGATCACGAGGTTGAACAGCACGAAGATCGTGCGCCCCGGGTAGTGCTTCGCCATCCGGGTGAAGACGTTCGACCACGCGAGCGAGCCCGAGTACGCGTTCGTCACGTTGATCTTCACCTGCGCCACCACGATGAGCACGAGCGCGAGAACGATCGCGAGCCAGTCGGGGACGAGCGTCTGGTACATCACGACGAACTGCTGGACCGGCTCGGTCGCGCGGTGCCCGAGCGTGGGCTCGACCTTCACCAGCAGGTAGACCGCGAGGAACACGCCGATCACCTGCTTGGTGCCGCTGAACACGACCCAGCCCGGACCGGCGAACGCGAACGACGTCCACCACGAGCGCGTGTTCGACGACGTGCGCGGTGGCATGGCGCGCAGGTAATCGATCTGCTCGGCCAGCTGCGGGGTGAGGGCGAAGCACACGGCCGCGCTCGACACCACGGCGCCGAACCGGATCGAGCCGTCGGAGTTGCCGGTGAACGTCGTGAAGGCGCGCACCGCCTCGGGGTCGGAGACGAGGATCCACAGCAGCGGCAGCAGGGCGAGCGCGAGCCACAGCGGCGTGGTCCAGAACTGCAGGCGCTCCAGCGCACGCATGCCGTAGATGACGATCGGGATCACGACGACGGTCGAGAGCAGATAACCGAGCCACAGCGGCATCTCGGTCGCCACCTGCAGTCCCTGCGCCATGATGGCGCCCTCCAGGGCGAAGAAGATGCAGGTGAAACCGGCGAAGACCATCGTCGTGATGATCGAGCCGTAGTAACCGAACCCCGAGCCGCGGGCGATGAGGTCGAGGTCGAGGTTGTAGCGGGCGGCGTAGTAGGCGACGGGAACACCCACGATGACGATGACGACCGACGCGAACAGGATGCCGAGCACGGCGTTGGCGGTGCCGTGGTCGATACCGATGCTCGCGCCGATCGAGAAATCGGCGAGGAACGCGATCGATCCGAGGGCGGTGGCGCCGACCGAGGCCGCGCTCCAGCGCCGGAAAGTGCGCGGGACGTAGCGGAAGGCGTAGTCCTCGAGGCTGTCCTCCGCGGCCGCGCGCGCGTTGTCCGTCGACACAGTGGCGCCCCCTCGGGGGTATCCTCCCGGCCCGGTGTTTCGATCGCGTTGCGGCCAGGAAGCCGTCAGATCGCCATGGCGGCCCGCACCGTGGAGGTGGCGGCCGCACCACCGTCTCCGGTCTGGGTGACCCGGCCCGAGGCGAGCACGACGTAGCGCTCGGCGGCTTCCAGGGCGAAGCCGATGTGCTGCTCGACGAGCAGCACGTTGATGCCCTCGGCGGCCAGCTGAACGATCGTCTGCTCGATCTCGGCGACGATCGTGGGCTGGATGCCCTCGGTCGGCTCGTCGAGGATGAGCAGCTTCGGTGAGGTGATGAGGGCGCGGGCGATCGCGAGCTGCTGGCGCTGCCCGCCCGAGAGCAGGCCGGCCTTCCGGGCGGCGAACTGCTCCAGCGCCGGGAAGCGCGCCAGCTGCGCGTCGACGAGGGCCTTGCCGCCCCGGCGCCCGTCGGCGACGAGCTGCAGGTTCTCGAGCGTCGTGAGCTGGCTGAAGGCCTGCTGCCCCTGCGGGACGTAGGCCATGCCGCGAGCGATGCGCTGGTTGGGGGCGAGCGACGTGACGTCCTCACCGTCGAACACCACGCGGCCGCTCGACGGTTTGATGAGGCCGATCGCGAGGCGCAGCAGGGTCGTCTTGCCGGCGCCGTTGTGGCCGAGCACGGCCACGACCCGGCCGACCGGCACGGTCACGCCGTGCAGCACCCGGGTGCGCCCGTAGCCGGCCTCGACGTCGGTGAGCTCGAGCATGTCAGTCCTCCTTCCGAAGTGGTTCAGGCACGGCCGACGCGGCGGCTGTGGTCGCGGCTCCCGCTGTGCCGAGGTAGACCTCCTGCACCTTCGGATCGGCCTGGACCTCGCTCACCGCGCCCTCCGCGAGCACCGCGCCCTGGTGCAGCACGGTCACCCGGGTGGCGAAGCGGCGCATGAAGTCCATGTCGTGCTCGACCACCACCACGATGCGGTTCGCCGCGACGCGCTGCAGGAGCTCGCCGGTCGCGGTGCGCTCGTCCTGGCTCATGCCGGCGACGGGCTCGTCGAGCAGCAGCACCTTCGCGTCCTGCACGAGCAGCATCGCGATCTCCAGCCACTGCTTCTGCCCGTGCGACAGGATGCCGGCCGGCGTGGCGAGCTCGCCCGCGAGCCCGGTCTCCTCCAGCGCCCGCTCGATCGACGCGTCGACGCCGGTCCTGGTCCGCAACAGCGAGGCCGGGCGGCGGTGGCGTCCGGCGGCGATGTCGAGGTTCTGCAGTACCGAGAGCTCGTCGAACACGCTCGCGGTCTGGAACGTGCGACCCACTCCGAGGCGGACGATGGTGTGCACCGGCCGGCCGAGCAGCTCGGTCTCGCCGAGGCGGGCCGACCCGGTGCCCTTGGTCAGCCCCGTGATGGCGTCGATGCACGTCGTCTTGCCGGCGCCGTTCGGGCCGATGAGGAACCGCACCTCGCCGGGGTGCGCGTCGAAGGAGACGCCGCCGACCGCGACGAAGCCCGAGAACTCGACGCGCAGATCCGTGACCACCAGGCTCATGACCTCACCTCTTCGAGTTCCGCGGCGGTGGGGGCCTGCGGTTCGGCCGGGCTCCGGCGCGCGGCGGTGAACCGGGCCGGCAGCGACGACAGACCCTTCGGCAGGAACAGGATGACGACGATGAACAGCAGGCCGAGGAGGTAGGTCCAGCCGTCGGGCCAGGTCGAGCCGAGGCTCGACTGTCCCCAGCCGACCGCCATCGCGCCGAGCGCGGGCCCGAACAGCGACGCGCGGCCGCCGAGGGCGACACCGGCGATCAGGAAGATCGAGGCCGCGGCACCGATCTCGGCCGGGGTGATGATGCCGACGATGGGCACGAACATCGCTCCCCCGATGCTCGCCATCAGCGCGGACACGACGAACGCGACGAGCTTGACGGTGCCCGGGTCGTAGCCGAGGAACCGGACGCGCTCCTCGGCGTCCCGGGTGGCGACGAGCAGCTCACCGAAGCGGCTGCGGTAGAGCTGCCACACCACGAGCAGGCACAGGATGAGGAGCGCGGCGGCGATCAGGTACACCATGACCTTGTTCGCCGGGTCGTTCAGCACGAAGCCGAAGAAGTACTTGAAGTCGCTGAGCCCGGTGTCGCCGCCGGTCTCGCGGATCGTGGAGCTGATCAGCGTGGCCAGCGCGACGGCGAGGGCCTGGGTCAGGATCGCGAAGTACGCGCCCTTCACGCCGCGCTTGAACAGCGCGTAGCCGAGAAGGCCGGCCAGCACCACCGGGAGCAGCACGATCGCCAGCAGGGTGAACCCCGCGCTGCGGAACGGCTCCCAGAACACCGGGAGCGGCGCGAGGGGGTCGTAGAGCACCATGAACCCCGGTACGCGGTCACCGGCGGTCTCCAGCGTGAGGTGCATGGCCATCGAGTAGGCGCCGAGGGCGAAGAACACCCCCTGCCCCATCACGAGCATCCCGCCCCGGCCCCACGCCAGGCCGATGCCGACGGCGGCGATGGCCCAGCAGCAGTACTTGCCGAGGTTGTTGAGCCAGTGCTCGGTGAGCACGAGCGGGGCGACGGCGAGGAGCAGGACGGCGAACACCCCGATGCCGCCGAGGGAAAGCCAGGGCTTCAGCTTGCTCATACCAAACTCCTGGTTCGGACCGTGAACAGTCCCTGCGGGCGCAGCTGCAGGAAGACGATCACGAGGATGAAGGCGAGCACCTGGGCCAGGCTGCCGGTCGTCCAGTCGGCGAAGTACGCGAGGGCGACGCCCACCGCCCACGCGGCGATGATCGTGCCTTTGAGCTGGCCGATGCCTCCGGCGGCGACGACGAGGAAGGCCGGGATGATGTACTGCGTGCCCATCTGCGAGTTCGTGCCGCCGATGAGCGAGGCGGCCACGCCGGCGACCCCGGCCAGCCCGGACCCGGCGAAGAACGTGAGGCGGTCGACGGTGCGGGTGGCGATGCCCGAGGTCTCGGCCAGGTCCCGGTTCTGCACGGTCGCCCGGATGCGTCGGCCGAACGCGGTGTACTTGAGCCAGGCCGCCAGTGCGGCGACGCAGCCGATCGCGAGCACGATGGTGAACAGCTGCCGCAACGGCCAGTCGTAGCCGAGGACGTTCAGCTGCCCGTCGAGCCAGTGGGGCTTCTCCACCGGGACGCCCTGCGACGGGAAGATCTGCAGTGCCGCCTGCTGCAGGATCAGGCTGACCCCGACGGTGACGAGCAAGGTGTCGAGGGGCCTGCGGTACATCCACTGGATGATGGCGACCTCCAGCAGGAGGCCGAACAGACCGGCGACGACGAACGCGACCGGCAACGCGACGGGGATCGACAGGTCGCCGGCGCCGATGACCTGCTGGACGAGGTAGGCGGTGAAGGCGCCGATCATGAGGAACTCGCCGTGGGCCATGTTGATCACGCCCATCTGGCCGAAGGTGAGCGAGAGGCCCAGCGCGGCGAGCAGGAGCAGCGCACCTTGTGCACTGCCGTTCAGCAGCGGTGTGATCAGGGCGTCCACGTGTTCTCTCTCTCCGTTCGAGGGGTGGGGTTGCCTGCCGCGGGCGGCAGGCAACCCCGCGTGGGCGATCAGCCGGCGGCGTCGGTGAGCTGCTTGCGGACGTCGGACGGGAACCAGTCGTACTTCTCGAGGTACGGGTCCGGCTCGATGAACTTGTCCGAGGCCCAGACGACGGTGAACTGGTTCTGGGCGTTGATCTGCCCGATGTGGCCGGGCTTGGAGATGTGGTGGTTCTCGCCGTCGAGCGTGACGGTGCCCTCCGGCGCGTCGAACGTGATCGTGTTCTTCTTCGCCGCGTCGTTCACCGCGTCGACGTCGAACGAGCCGGCCTTCTCGACGAGGGACTTGTACAGGTACAGCGAGATGTAGGCGGCCTCCATCGGGTCGGAGGTGACGCCGCTCGAGTTGGGGTAGGCCTGCCAGCTCTTGATGAACTTCGGGTTGGTGGGCGTCTTCAGCGACTGGAAGTAGTTCCAGGACGCGAAGTGGCCGGTGACCTCGTGGCCCATCGCCGGCGCCTCCTCCTCGGCGATCGACACCGAGATGATCGGCGTCTTCGCGGCGGTGAGGCCGGCGTCGTAGTACGCCTTGACGAAGCCGACGTTCGACGAGCCGTTGATCGTGTTGAAGATGAAGTCGGGCTTGGCCTTGACGATCTTGGCCACCTGGCTGGTCCAGTCGTCCTTGTCGAGGGGTACGTACTCCTCACCGACGATCTTGATGCCCAGCTTGGCCGCGTACAGCTTGATGATCGCGTTCGCGGTGCGCGGGAAGACGTAGTCGCTGCCCGCCAGGAACAGCGTCTTCACCCCGCGGGATTTGAGGAAGTCCATCGCCGGGATGATCTGCTGGTTCGTGGTCGCACCGGTGTAGTAGATGTTCTTCGACGACTCGAGGCCCTCGTACTGCACCGGGTAGAAGAACAGCCCGTTGTGCTTCTCGACGACCGGCTTGACGGCCTTGCGCGACGACGACGTCCAGCCGCCGAAGATCGCGGCGACGCAGTCCTGGGTGAGCAGCTTCTCGGTCTTCTCCGCGAAGGTCGGCCAGTCGGTGGCGCCGTCCTCCTGGACGTACTGGATCTTCTTCCCGAGGATGCCGCCGCCGGCGTTGATCTCGTCGGCGGCCATGTGCAGCACGTTGGAGACGGTCTTCTCCGAGATCGCCATGCCACCGGTGAGCGAGTTGAGGAAGCCGAGCTTGATGGTGGCGCCGGAGGCGTCGACGCAGCTGGCCGCCGGAGCCGACCCCTGGGCGGCCGTGTCGTCGCCGGCTCGGGCGCCGCAGCCGGCGAGCAAGAGGACCATGCTCATCCCGGCGGCGCCGGTGGCCACGAGCGCGCGCAGCCGCCTGCTGGTGATGGACATAGGGGAACTCCGTTCCTGGGGATGGGGGCGGGACGCCGCGCCCCGGCACCGCGAAACGTGCGGTGTGGATGGTCAGAGCGAGCGGCCGACGTCCCGTACTCCCGTGCCACCGGCCGGGTGCAGCTGAATGCTGCGGGTGAAAGCAGATTGACTGCGCGTCATTACTCTGACATTTCTTCACTGTTCCAACTCTGTAGCTGCCGTGTCGAGCAAGGCACGAAAGCCGTGGAACACACCCGAAATCGGGGCGCGGTGATGTCAAATCTCTGCCATCACTCAGCGAAGAGAGATCGCGATGGCACACTCCTGACACCCTCAGGAGGGTCGGCGGCGTTCGACCAGCGGCTCAGGCCGCGACGCGGAACGCCGCGCGCACCACACCGTCCCCGGCGATCCCGAGGTGATCCAGCCCCAGCAGCGCCGACCCGATCACCGGCGGCTCGTCGACCGGAACGAAGCGGGCGAGCGGGAACTCCGGCCGCACCCGGTCGACCACTCCGGCCAGCAGCCGCTCGTCGCCGCCGGCGAGGATCCCGCCGCCGAGCACCACCGGGGTGGCCCGGTCACGCAGCTCCAGCCGGCGCAGGGAGGCACACACGTAGTCGGCGATCTCCGCCGCGAGCCGGTCGACCAGGCGACCGGCGACCGCGTCGCCCTGCGCGGCGGAGCGGAACACCACGGGGCTCAGTTCCCCGAACCGGGTCGCCGGGAAGTCTCCGAAGTGGAACGCCTCGATGGCCTCCAGCACCGAATCGACCCCGAAGTGCGCGGTCACCGCGGCGGCCAGCCCGGTGGCCGGCCCGCGTCCGTCCTCGGCCCGCGCGGCGGCCGACATGACCTCCGCGCCCAGTTGCAGGCCACCGCCCCAGTCGCCGGAGACCGTGCCCAGCGAGGGGAACCGCACCACCTGGGAGCCCGACACCCCGACGCAGTTGATCCCGGCGCCGCAGACCACGGCGACGCCGTCGCCGTCGGGGGAACCCAGCCGCAGTACCGCGAACGTGTCGTTGTCCACCACGGCCGAGCGGGACCAGCCACGGGCGGTCACGGCGGCGAGCATCTCCCGCCGCTCCCGGGCCAGGTCGACGCCGGCCAGGTAGGCGGCCGTGTGGGCGACCGCAGCCGGGTCGAGACCGAGCCCGATCGCGGACAGCGTCGAACGGGCCAGCTCCTCGACGGCGAGCACGGAACCGGCCACACCGAGCACGTGCGGGGAGAACCCCGGCCCCCGCCGGCGCGCCAGCAGCGTGCCGTCGCGGTCGAGCACCGCGACGTCGGTCTTGCTGTTGCCGCCGTCGACGGCCAGCAGCACGCCGTCCGCGCTCACCCCCACGACCGGCTCACGCCCACGGCAGGAAGCGTGCGTTCTCGGCCAGCAGGCGGTCGGCCAGCCCTTCGGCCAGCGCGTACTGGCCGACCAGCGGATGCGCCAACAGCGCCTTGACCACCCGGTCGCGCCCGCCGTGGAGCGCGGCGTCGACGGCGAGCTCCTCGTAGGCGGCGGTGTGCGCGATCAGCCCGCGCAGCAGGGGGTCGACCGGCCCGATCGGCAGCGGTTCCGGCCCGGCGGCGGTGATCGTCGAGGCCGCCTCGATGACCGCCTCGTCGGGCAGGAACGGCAGCGTGCCCCGGTTGCGGACGTTGACGACCTGGACGTCGCGGGAATCCTGGAGCAGCGACGCGACCAAATTGATCGCGGCCAGCGAGTAGTGCCGTCCACCGCGGTTCTGCAGGGCCTCCGGCTTCGTCACCACCGATTCGTCGCGGTAGAGCGCGAGCAGTTCCTGCTCGACGTCGCTGACCACCTCCGCCCGCGGGCGCTCGGTCTGCTGCTCGGCGACGACGACATCGTGCGCGTAGTAGTAGCGCAGGTAGTACGAGGGCACCGCGCCCTGCAGCCGGAGGTGCTCCGGTGTGATCCGGAACCTCTCGGCCAGTTCCTCGGCCCGCGCGGCGAGCAGCGACGGCAGCACGTCCTCCCCGTCCAGGTACACCGCCGTTTCCCAGCTCAGGTGGTTGAGCCCGACGTGACGCAGGCCCACGCGGCCGGGATCGACGTCGAGGAGACCGGCGAAGTTGCGCTGGAAGTTGATCGCGACGTTGCACAGCCCCACGGCCTTGTGCCCGGCGTCGAGCAGGCTGCGGGTGACGATGCCGACCGGGTTCGTGAAATCGACGATCCAGGTGTCCGGGTCGACGCGCGACGCGATGTCGCGCATCACCGGTACGGTCCGCAGCGCCTTGGCGAACCCACCGGCGCCGGTGGTCTCCTGGCCGAGACAGCCGCAGGCGTGCGGGAACGTCTCGTCCGAGAGCCGGGTCTTCTGCCCCCCGACACGCAGCTGGACGAGCACCGCGCCGGCCCCGTCGACGCCCTGGTCCAGGTCGTCCGTCGCGGTGATCCGCGTCGCCTTCCCGGCCGCGCCCACCATGCGGCGCGCGAACCCGGCCACGACCTCCAGGCGGTCCGCGTCGGGATCGACGAGCGTGATCTCGTCGATTCCGAACGCGTTGCTCAGCAGCCCGTCGATCAGCTCCGGCGTGTACGTCGACCCTCCGCCGACGACGGCGAGCTTCATCCCTTGACCCCCGACAACTTGATCCCCTCGATGAACGATTTCTGGGCGAAGAAGAACAGCACGACGACCGGCAGCATCACCAGCACGGTGGCGGCCATCGTCAGGTTCCACTGGACCTGGTGGGTGCTGCGGAACGCGGCGAGCCCGAGCGACAGCGTCCAGTTGGCGCGGTTCTCGCCGGTGTAGAGCAGCGGGCCGAAGTAGTCGTTCCAGGTCTTGAGGAACATGAACAGCCCGGCGGCCGCGATGCCCGGCCGGGCCATCGGCACCACGATCCGCAGCAGCACGCCGAGCTCCGAGGCCCCGTCGATGCGCGCGGAGTCGATGTAGGACTGCGGGATCGCGACCAGGAACTGACGCAGCAGGAAGATGCTGAACGCGTCGCCGAACAGGTTGGGCAGGATCAGCGGCCAGAGCGAGCCGGTCAGCCCCAGCTTCGCCCACATCACGTACATCGGCACGGCGATGACCTGCGGCGGCAACAGCATGGCCACGATGACCAGGTAGAACGCCCAGGTCCGGCCGCGCCACCGCAGCTTGGCCAGCGCGTACGCCACCGGGACGCTGGAGACCAGCATCGCGGCCGTCGCGGTGATCGAGTAGAACAGGCTGTGCGCGAAGTAGCCGAGCATCGGTGCCTTGTCGAACACCGTGACGAAGTTGCTCCACTGCCAGTCGCGCGGCCACAGGTCGCTGGTCAACGCCTGCTGATCGGTCATGACCGACGTCAGGAGCAGGAACAGCAGCGGCGCGAGGAACCCGATGGCCATCGCCACCGCCACCGCGTGCAGCCCGCACCAGGCCAGCGCGGCCCGAACCGACGTGCTCATGAGTCCTCCTGCCCGCCGGCCGTCGCCCGCAGCCGCTGGACGAGGAGGACGGTGAAGATCGCGGACACCCCGAACAGCACCGTGGCCATCGCGGAGGCGTAGCCCATGTTGTACGAGTGGAAGCCCCGCTCGTAGAGCCACATCGGGAACGTCAGCGTCGAGTTGTCGGGGTAGCCGAGCGAGGAGATGTTGCCGACGGCGTCGGACGATCCCGACGCCACCGCTCCGGCGACCGTGGACTCGGTGAAGTACTGCAGGCCCACGATGATCGAGTTGATGATCGCGAACAGCAGCACCGGTGAGATCGACGGCAGCGTGATGTGCCAGAACTTCTTCAGCGGGCCCGCGCCGTCGAGCGACGCCGCCTCGTAGTAGTCGGCGGGGACGTCGAGCAGCGCGGCCAGCAGGATCACCATCACCTCCCCCGACGCCCACAGCGCCAGCACCGTCAACGAGGGTTTCGACCAGGACGGGTCGTTGAACCAGAGCGGTCCCTTGATCCCGACGACGTTCAGCAGCGCGTTCACCGGTCCGGTACCGGGGTTGAACACGAAGACGAACGCGAGCGCCGCGGCCACCGGCGGAGCCAGCGCCGGGAGGTAGAACAGCGTCCGGAAGACACCGCTCGCCCGGCTCCGGAGCCTGCTCAGCACCAGCGCGGTCAGCAGCCCGTACCCCACCCGGCCGACGGTGACGGCCACCACCAGGTACGCGGTGTTCGCGGCCGAGGTGCGTACCAGCGGGTCCTTGGTGAACAGGAACACGAAGTTGCGCGCGCCGATGAACACCGGGTCGTTGATCAGGTCGAAGCTGGTCAGGCTGTAGTAGAGCGTCGAGAGCAGCGGATAGACGAAGAAGACGCTGAACCCGACGATCCACGGCGACATGAACCCGAGGACGACGAACCGCCGGTGAGCGGTCATTTCTGCAGTGCGAGATCGTCGTCGATCTGCGTGTCGGCGTCCTTGAGGCCCTTCTTCAGGTCGGGAGCGCCGCCGGTCTGCCACTTCACCGCGAAGTCCAGCGTGGTCTTCAGGTACGCCGCACCGTTCGGGGTGGTGGGCAGCGAACTGGAGTTCGGGTTGGTGAAGATGTCGACGAACGGCGCGAGGGTGCCGGTGAACTTCAGGTCGGGCGACTTGAGCGCGTCGGTGGTCGTCGGCAGGTTCTTCAGTCCGTTGGCCAGCGCGACGAGCGGCTCGGTCTCGGTCGTCAGGTACTTGATCAGCTCCCAGGCCGCGCCGGCCTGCTTGGCGCCCTTCGGGATGCCGATGATGTTGCCGCCGACGTCGCTGCCGCCGTACGTGTCGGTGCGGTCGTCGGACACCGGCAGCGGCGCGGTGCCGTAGTCGAGGTTCGGGGCCTCCGAGTCGACGAAGCCGGTGCGGAACTCACCGTCGAACATCATCGCGATCTTGCCGGTCTGGAACGCGTTGTCCGGGGAGTACTTCTGCCCCGCCGCGGCCGTGAACGCGGTCAGCTTCTTCTCGGTGTAGAAGTCGGTCAGCTGTTTCTGCCACTGGAACAGGTTCGTCCAGCCGGGGCTCGTCGACAGGCTCGACTTGCCGCGGGAGTCCTGCCACTCGGCCCCGAACTGCGGCGCCCAGACGTCGACCCGGTTGTTGTAGAAGCCCAGCGTCGGGACGAAGCCGGCCACCTTGATCGACCCGTCGGCGTTGAACTTCGTGAGCTTCTTGGCCGCGGCCGCGAGCTCGGTCATCGTCTTCGGCGGCGCGGTGATGCCGGCCTCGGCGAACAGCGTCTTGTTGTAGTAGAGGCCGTACGCGTCGGCCAGCAGCGGCATCGCGCAGCGCACGTCGTCGTGCTCGGTGTAGTCGCGCACGGCCTGCGGGAAGACGCTCAGGTCCACCTTGTCGCGATCCAGGTAGCCCTGCAGGTTCTGGAAGGCGCCGGTCTTGCAGTACTGGCCCAGCGCGTTGGCGTTGCTGGAGATCGCCACGTCGGGTGCGGTGCCACCACGGACGGCCTGGGAGATCTTGTCGTCGTCCTGGCTGCCCTGGCTCGTGATCGTGATGTTCGGGTGCCTCTGGTGGAACCCGTCGAGGACCGCGTCGAGCGCGGCCAGCTCCTTGTCGGCGAACCCGCTCCACACCGTGAGCGTCACCTTGTCGTTGTCGCCGGGGGCGTCGGCGACTTTTTGGTCGCCTCCGCCGGTGCCGCCACAGGCGCTGAGTACGAGGACCGCGGCCACGGCGGCGGTGAGTCTCTTCATGTGGATCTCCGGGGGTCAGATGTCACCGAGTGAGGAACCGGCGGAAAAGTAGTGCTCACGAGCGGGCACCAGCGCGGCTTGGACCGCGCCGGCGCGGACCGAGTCGGAGTCGGGACGGCCGGGAACGAGACGGACGCGTGGCTCGACGAACTCGGCCAGCGCCTCGCTGATCGCCGCCCGGAGGGCGGAGCCGCCGGCGCTGCACACCGCGCCGCCGAGCACGATCAGCTCCGGGTCGAGGAGGCTGACGACGGCGGCAAGGCCCGCGGCGATCCGCCGGGCGACGTCGATCAGGAAGCCGTCGTCGCCCTCGAGGCTCTGCCGGATCGCGTCGATCGGGCCACCCGCGGTGAGGCCGTGCGTCCCGGCCAGCGTCAGCAGCGCGGAGCCGGCCAGCAGGTCGCCGAAGCGGTGGACGCCGGGGAGGGGCTCGCGGGCCAGGTCGGGGACCGGAGTGAACCCGAGCTCCCCCGCCCCGAGCGTCGCGCCGCGGACCAGGCCGCCGTGCACGACCACCGACGAGCCGACGCCGTGCTCGGAGATCCAGAGCAGGACGAAGTCGCGGACGTCCCGCGCGCTGCCGCGGGCCATCTCGTTGAGCGCGACGAGGTTGACGTCGTTCTCGATGGTGAAGGGAACGTCGAGGACGGAGCCGATCGCCTGCAGCAGGTTCACGCGGGTCCAGGCCGCCGGGAGGTCGGACGCGTACCGGAGCACACCGCTGGCGGCGTCGACCGATCCCGGGGTCCCGATCGCGACGTGCGCCAGGCGGTCGACGCCGAGACCGGCCCGGCGGCACGCCTCGCCGAGCGCCGCCCCGAGCGCCGCGGCGGGCTCGTCGGTCGCGGCCGGGGCCCGGTGCTGAGCGACCGTGGTGCCACGCAGGTCGGCGATCTCGACGTCGATGCCCTGGCTGGTGACGTCGACGCCGGCGGCGAACCCGGCGTCGGCCTTCAGGCCCCACAGCTGGGCGCGGGGGCCGGGCCCGACCTCCCGGCGGCCGAGGCGCTCGACCAGGCCGACCTTCTCCAGGCGGGCCAGCAGCTGGGACGTGGCCGGCTTCGAGAGGCCGACGAGGGTCTCGAGCTGGGCCCGGGTGATCGCCTCGTGCTGCAACAACGCCTCGAGCGCGGCGCGGTCGTTCAGAAAGCGCAGCGCGCTGGGGCTTCCGGACATCGGGGGCTGGCCTTCCTGGGCTCGGATCGATTGGAAACTTTCTTATCGATTCGAGGAAGCTAGCCAGCGATGCGGATGTGGTCAAGGTTTCGGTGACGGCGTCGTGAAATCTTTGGGTGCGCTACGCCCGACGCTGCCCGAGGAGACTCCGCCCGATGCCCGCTCCGTACGACGAGATCTCCCGGCTGTCCGTGGCCCTGCCGCTCGCGGCGGCGGCGATCGCGGCACTGCTGTGGCGACTGCGTCGCCGCGCGGCGCTGACCTGGCCGCGCGTCCTCGTAGTCGTCACGTTCTGCGTCTACGCCACCGCCGTGCTCGCCGCGACCCTCCTGCCGGTCCCGCTCGGCGAGCCCGACTACCACGTGGCGTGGCAGTGGTTTGTCAACCTCACCCCGCTGGTCCACGCCGAGTGGCACGACGTGCTGCAGAACGTGGTGCTGTTCGTCCCGCTCGGTGTCCTGCTCCCCCTCGTCGCGCGGGTCGGCTCGGTCGGCCGGGTCCTGCTCGCCGGGGTTCTCGCCAGTCTCACGATCGAGCTGCTGCAGTTCGTCGCCGACGTCGTGTTCCACGCCGGCCATGCGGTCGACGTCAACGACCTGCTGGCCAATGTCCTGGGAGCGCCCCTCGGGTACGGCCTTCTCCGCGTCGCGCTCCGCCTGCGTGCCCTCGCCCGCCTGGCCGACGCCGCGACCTGGCCAGTGCGAACCCCCCGCGAGGCGGGCTCGCATCAGGTCGGCGAGCCGTCGCCCGGCGCCTGACCGTCAGCGCCGCAGGAGGCGTTCGACCGCACGGGCGCCGTGGAGCCGGAGGATTCAGGCGAGGCGCCGTGGAGCCGGGGGAATCAGGCGAGGCGCCGCGTCGGCCAGCGCGCGAGGTCGGCCTCGAGGAGCGCCGGGTCGCGGGCCGGCGGCACCTCCGCGAGGATCTCGAGCCGGGTGATCCGCTCGATGCGGAAGCCGCGGATCGCCTCCCGGAGCCGGCACCACCCGGTGAGCAGCCACGCGTCGCCCGCGCGGAGGAGGCCCAGCGTCTCGACGTCGCGGACGGTGGTGGTGGCGCGGTCCGGGCCACCGTCCGCGTTCTCCCCCAGATAGGCGAGCCGCACCACCCGCCGGGCCGCGATCACGTCGGCGAGCATCCCGAGCGGCACCCCGTCGTCACCGGGGGTGACGGCGTCGATGACCCGCATCCGCCCGAGCAGCTCCTGCACGGGCGCGCGATGGTCTTCGTCCATGACGGCGGCGATCTTGGCGCGTGCGCGCCGGGCGGCCCCCTGGTACGGCGAGGAGTCGAGGAGCGCGAGCCCGGCCAGCACGGCCAGCGACTCGGTGGCGGACAGGTTCAGCGGTGGCAGCGAGTACTCCCGGAGGATCGAGTAGCCGCCCGCCGCGCCGTGGTCGGCGTAGATGGGGACCCCGGCGAGCTGCAGCGATCCGATGTCCCGTTCGATGGTGCGCGAGGACACCCCGAACTCGTCGGCGAGCCGAGCGGCGGACCAGGGCCGACGTGCTCCGCGGAGCAGGTCGACCAGGGCGTACTGCCGCTCGGCTCTCTTCATGCCTCGAGTCTGGCAGGGAGAATTCGTGCGCCCTCCGTCAGCTGCGCATGCTCCGCTGTCCACCGACGGACCAGACCCGCCGGACCCGGCCGTCCTCGGCGAAGTCGAACACGTCGACGCCGCCCGCCAGAGTGCCGTCCGCCTCGACGTCCCACAGCAGCCGGCCGTGATCGCCGTCGATCGCGTCGTCGATCCTGGTGAAGACGACACCCGGGTTCTGCTCGTGCCACCAGTCGAGGTAGATCACGAAGTCTTCAGCGGTGCGGATGTCGTCGGCGGGGGTCGACCCGTCACGCTCGGTCACCGCGAAGTGGATCCGGAAGTCGTCGGCGCAGATCTGCCGCGCGATCTCGCCGTCGGTGTTCCACATCGTCAGCCACAGGTCGAGCGAGTGCCGGGCGGTGGAGCTGGTCGTGAGGTTGGTGCTCTCGGTCATGCCCCCACACTCGAACGCCGACGCGACAACGGTATGTCGGTGTTCCCGAACTCGGCCGCGAAGGGCCGCGGACCGGGCGCTCGTGCTCTCGCGCCGATCGAGCGGCGGCTCTTCGACGCATTCGACCTGTCCGCTGGTCAGCTCGGGCCGGGCACGAGCATCGACACGGTCCGGCGGAACTCGTCGGCCGTGTCGGGGCCGAATTCCTGGGCGATGAGTTTCACGCCCGTGCTCATCAAGTGCCTGCTCATCGACGCGGCGGCGCTCACCGCGTCGTTGCGCCGCACCAGCTCCAGCAGCTCGACGTGCGGCTCCAGGATCTCCTCGATCGACTCGGAGCGGTTCGCCGTCGACACCCCGCTCGTCAGCACGATGTTGCGCAGGTTGTCGACGAAGTCGACCAGCCGCTCGTTGCCGCCGATCGCCAGGAGCGAGCGGTGGAACTGCCGGTCGGCGCGCAGGAACTTCTCCGCGTCGTCCATCGCCTCACGCATGCGTTCGACGTCGGCCTCGAGCCGCGCGATGTCGGCGGGGCCGGCGATGGTGGCCGAGACCCGGGTCGCGGGGACCTCGAGCAGGATGCGCAGCGAGAAGATCTCCCGCAGGTCCTGCGGCGAGTGGCGCAGGACGACGAACCCGCGGTTGCGCTGAACCCGCACGAGCCCTTCGCTGGCCAGCTGCATCAGCGCTTCGCGCACGGGGGTGCGGGAGACACCGAGCTGGTCGGCCACCGTGTGGGTGGCGTGCAGGACGTTGGGCTCGAGCTCACCGTTGAGGATGCTCGTGCGCAGCGCCGCGGCGGCCCGCTCGGTCATCGAGCCCTCGCGCAGGGGTTTCATTCGCCTCCGATCGACCAGGGAACGCGTCAAGCATGCACTACCTGCGCAGTCCGCTCTTGACGCCTGTTCCATGTTGCATGTTACATGGCACACCAGCCGGAGCCCGACGCGAATCCGGGGACTTTCGACACTGTGAGAGGAGCTCCCGTGTACAGACCGAGAGCACTGGCCCTGGTGGCAATCGGATTAGCGATCAGCGTGCTCACCGCGTGCGGTGGTCTGTCGGCCGAGGAGCCCGGTGGCACCGACAGCACGACCGGCGGCTACACCGCCCTGCGCACCGGCAAGGACGCGACGACGACCGAGACCGACGCGCTGGCCGCGCTACCGGCGTCGGTGAAGGACTCGTACGACGGTTTCTGGCACTCCACCCGCCTGGGCCCGAGCCCCTACGCGAACTGGACGCCGCCGAAGGCGCCGTGGAAGTTCTGCTACTCCAGCGCCTACCAGGGCAACTCGTGGCGCGCCGAGGGGCTGACCGTCGCGCGGAACATCGTCGCGCAACTCCAGACCCAGAACCTGGTCGACGGTGACCTGGTGGTCGCCGACGCGAACAACAACGCGAGCGTGCAGGCCACGCAGGTCACCACGATGGTGCAGCAGGGCTGCCAGGTCATCTTCGCGATGCAGCCGCCGTCGGTGGGCATGTGCAACGCCTTCGACAACGCGAACAAGGCCGGTGCGCTGGTCGTCGTGATGCAGACCGGCACCGAGTGCACGAACGTGATCCAGTCGGACTTCGCCCAGTACGCCACCGGCGCGAAGGCCGCGGAGTGGCTGGTGCGGAAGAGCGGCGGCAAGGGCACGGTCGTGATGTGCGACGGAATTCCCGGCGTCGCCGCCGCCGAGGCCCGGCAGGCCGCCGCGGCCGCCGTCTTCCAGAAGGCCGGGCTGAAGGTCGACCGCGTCACCGGTGAGTGGACGCCCTCGACGATCAAGTCACAGATGCTCAGCTACCTGAGCACGCACGCCGGTGAGGTCGCCGGGGTGTGGGACGGCGGCGTCTGCGCGGTCGCCGTCACCGAGGCGTTCCAGCAGGCCGGGCGCACGCTGCCGTACGTCTCCGGGTTCGAGGGCGGCTGCGCGTGGCTGGCCAGCTGGAAGCGGACCGGCAAGGAGTCGATCGGTTTCACGCAGGGCGGCGGCCAGGGTGTCGTCGAGGCGTTCAAGGTGGCGCTGCGGCTGCTGGCGGGCCAGAAGTCGACGGTGAACACGCTGCTGTACCCGCTGCCGGAGATCAACGCGAGCAACTTCACGCAGTACTACAAGCCGCAGATGACGCTCAACAGCGGCTGCAACGCTCAGCCGCTCGACGGTGAGTCGGTGCCGGACAGCTACTACGACGCGCTGTTCACCGGCGACGCGAAGCCGGCCACCTTCACGGCCGGTCTCGGCGCCCTCCCGATCAAGTGATCCCCGCCCGGCCGGCGCGGGTACGTGCCGGCCGGGCTCGCTCCCCCAGGAGAACGATGTCCACCACCCAAGCGGCCCGCGCGCCCGTCGCGGCGAGGCTCCCGCACCTGCTGGTCCGGCTCGTCTACGTCGCTCCGGTCGCGATGTTCGTCGTCCTGGTGGCCGTGCTGCCCGAGGTGCTCTCCCGCACCGGCGTGATGTCGCTGCTGGTACTGGCCGCGCTGCTGGGCATCGCCGCGGTCGGGCAGACCTGGGCGGTCATGATCGGCGGCATCGACCTGTCGATCCCGGCCACGATCGGCATGGCCAACGTGCTGCTGACCACGCTGTATTCGCGCGGCTGGAGCTTCGGGGCCGCGCTCGCGGTGATCGTGGCCGTCGCCGTGGCCACCGGCCTGCTCAACGGCGCGCTGGCCGGCAGCCTCGGCCTGCACCCACTGGTGGTGACGCTCGGCGTCGGTTCGGTCGTCACCGGCGCGGTGCTGGTGGCCACCGGCGGCAACACCGGTGGCGCGGTGCCCGCCGCGCTGACCGACGCGGTGTCGCCGGTCGGCACGGCCGGTCCGCTGCCGATCCCGTTCGCGGTGCTGGCCTGGATCGTCATCGCGGGCCTCGTGCTGTGGGTGGAACGCCGCGCGGTGTTCGGCCGGCACCTCTACGCCGTGGGGGCCAACACCCGCGCCGCGCGGCTGGCGTTCGTGCGCCCGGTCCGCGTGCAGATCACCGTCTACGTGGTCAGCGCCCTGTGCGCGGCCGCCACCGGCACCCTGCTGGCCGGCTCCAGCGGCGGCGCGTCGGTCGGCATCGGCTCCTCGTACTTGTTCTCGACGATCACCGCGGTGGTCGTCGGCGGCACGTCACTGCTGGGAGGCGCGGGCAGCTACGCCCGCACGATCGCCGGCGTCCTGGTCACCACCGAATTCACCACGCTGCTGATCGGCGTGGGCATCGGCGCCACCATGCAGCAGGTGCTGCTCGGCCTGGCGATCCTCGCCCTGATCACCGTCTACGGCCGCGACCGGCACGTCGCACAAAGGTTGTGAGCGCCATGCTGGTGTCTCTGAGCGGTGTGCAGCACCGCTACGGCGCGACCGTCGCCCTGGCCGACTGTCGGCTCGACATCGAGCCCGGCGAAGTGCACGCGCTGGTCGGTGAGAACGGCTCGGGCAAGAGCACCGTGGTCAAGCTGCTGTCGGGCATCATGCGGCCGACCGCCGGCTCGGTCCAGGTCGACGGCGCCCCGGTCACGCTGCGCTCCCCCGCCCACGCGCAGCACCACGGCATCGTCACGGTGTTCCAGGAGACGCTGGTCGCCGACGAACTGACTTCGCTCGACAACGTGTTCGCCGGCACCGACGGTCTGTTCCGGCGCCGGCGGAGCGTCGCCGCCCAGCGCACCGCGGCCGCCGACGCCCTGACGCGGCTCGGCGCCGACCCGGCGTTGCTCGACCTCACCCCCGACCACCTGAGCCTGGCCGAACGGCAGATCCTGACGCTGGCCCGGGCGCTGGTACGGCCGTGGCGGCTGCTGATCCTCGACGAGGCCACCTCCGCGCTCGACCTGGCCACCCGCGACCGCCTGTTCGCGCTCGTCAACGAGCAGACCACCGATGGCCGCAGCGTGCTGTTCGTCTCCCACCGCATGGACGAACTGCAGCTGATCATCGACCGCGCCACCGTCCAGCGCTCCGGCGTCACGGTCGGCACCGTGACCCGCGAGGAGGCGACGCCGGCGAAGCTGCTGGCGATGATGAGCGGACGCGCCGAGCAATCGGCGCCCGCCCGCAGCGGACCCCCGCGCACCGGCGGCGACGACTTCGTCCTTCTGCGGGACCTCACCCTCGAGCCCGGCGCCGAGCCGTTCGACCTGACACTGCACCGCGGCCGGATCCTCGGCGTCGCCGGGCTCGACGGCCAGGGCGGCAGCGCGCTCGTCGAGACCGTCGCCGGTCTCCGCAAGCCTCACGGCGGCACGGTCGGGACGGCCGACGGGGTGGCGATCACGAGCCATCGCTCGGCGTTCGCCGCGGGCGTCGCGTACGTGCCGGGCAAGCGTCAGGAAGAAGGCCTGTTCCCGACGCTGGACGTGGCCGACAACCTGGCGATGGCGATCCTGCCGCGGCTGGCGCGCCGCGGGTTCTTCCGCCGCAGTCAGGTGCTGGCGACCGTGCGCGAGCACCTGGACGGGCTGGGCGTGCATCCGTCCGATCCCCGCTACCCGATCACCGGGCTGTCCGGGGGCAACGCCCAGAAGGTGCTGGTCGGGCGGTGGCTGGCGGCCGAACCCGACCTGCTGGTGCTCAACGACCCGCTGCGCGGCGTCGATCTCGGCACGAAGGTCGAGTTCTACGCGCTGCTGCGCCGCCTCACCGACGAGGGCATGACCGTGCTGATGCTCTCGACCGAGCTCGAGGAGCTGCTGGCCGTGTGCGACCGGATCGCGGTCTGCGCCGATCACCGCGTCGCCACGGTGCTCGACGGCGACGCGATGACCCACGACGCGGCCCTCGCGGCCATGTTCGGACAGGAGGTCCCATGACCACGCTCAGCACGACCCCGCGGCGGAGCGTCCCGTACTTCGTGCCCGCCGTGCTCGCGGTGATGCTGATGCTGGTGATCACCGCGTCGGCGTCCCCGCAGTTCCTCGACGGCGGCTGGAAGCTGGTGTTCGTCTACGCCTCGCCGCTGATCCTGCTCGGCATGGCCCAGGCGCCGGTCGTACTCAGCGGGGGCGGCGGCATGGACCTGTCGGTCGGCCCCGCGGCCGGGCTGATCAGCGTCGTCCTCGCCGCGGTGCTGATCCCGAACCAGTTGTCGGTGTGGTGGCTGATCGTGCTGGCGGCGCTGGTGCTCGGCGCGGCCGCGGGCGCCATCAACGGCGCGCTCGTCGCGTTCGTCCGGATCCCGCCGATCATCGCGACGCTCGCCACCTACCTGGTGTTCGCCGGTCTCGCGACCCAGATCCTGGCCGCACCGACCGGGTTCCTGCCGGGCTGGATGCGGTGGTTCACCGGCACCGACGGGCCGCTGCCCAACGTCGCGTACGTCGTTCTCGGCGTCGGTGCGGTGTGGTGGGGGCTGACGCGCACCGCGTACTGGCGCAACCTGCGCGCGGTCGGCAGCTCCGACCGGGCCGCGTACGCGTCGGGGGTGCCGGTGACCGCGGTGCGGTTCCTGGCCTACCTCGTCACCGGCGTGTTCACCGGGGTCGCGGGGCTGGTGCTGACCGCCGTGCTCGGTGGCGCCGACTCCACCGTCGGCCCCACGTACACCCTGCAGGCGATCGCCGCGGTCGCGCTCGGCGGCGTCAGCCTCGCCGGGGGACGCGGCGGGCTGCTCGGCGCGGCGGCCGGCGCGGTGCTGCTGTTCCTGATCCAGAACTACTTGACGCTCACCCAGGCCTCGTCGTTCGTGCTGCAGATGGTGTACGGCGTCGTGCTCGTCGTCGCGATCGTCGCCAACGGCCTCTGGGACCGACGGAGGAAAGCACGTTGACTGCCACAGTCGCCGCGGGCCAGCTGGCCGCGCCCGCCGGTCGGATCGCCGAGAACGTCGACCGCACGCTCCGCGCGATGCGCGACGCCCGTTCGGCCGGGGTGGACCTGCTGGTGCTGCCCGAGTGCGGCCTGACCGGTTACGTGTTCGACGACGCCGCGTCGGTGCACGCGGCCGCGCTGGAGGTCGACGGCCCTGAGCTGGCCCGGGTGGCGTCGGCCGCGTCGGGGTCGGGCCTGCACGTCGTCGTCGGTTACCTCGAGCGCGCCGGTGACCGCGTCCACAACACCGTGACGCTGTTCGGCCCCGGCGGGCCGATGGCCACCTACCGCAAGACGCACCTGCCGCACCTGGGCGCCGATCGGTACGTCACCCCGGGTGACAACCTGCCGGTGCTGGTCACGACACCGTTCGGGGTGATCGGGCTGAGCATCTGTTACGACCTACGATTCCCCGAGTGGGCGCGCTGCCTGGCGCTGGGCGGCGCCGACATCATCGCCAACCCCACGAATTGGCCGGCTCCGGCCGAGCAGGTCGCCGAGCTGTTCACCCGGGTGCGGGCGGCCGAGAACCACGTCTACGTGATCGCGGCCAACCGGGGAGACGAGGAGGAGGGGGTCTCGTTCATCGGCCGCAGCCAGATCCTCGATCCCTCGGGCGCGGTGCTGGCGTCCGCGGATCGCGGCGACGCGCTGGTGATCGCCGCCATCGACCCGGCGGAAGCCCGCCGCAAAGAAATCCTCGCCCCCGAGGTCGACTTCGCGATCTCGCTGTTCGGCGATCGTCGCCCGCGCCTCTACGGCGAGCTGACCCGTGAAACCCCCGCCAGGAAGGACGCCTGACATGTGCGGAACCAATTTCGTCGACCAGGCCACCGCCGACAAGATCGCCGCGACCGCGGCGAAGTTCCGGCAGATCACCGAGAGCCCGTTCGGCCCCGACGACGAGATCGGGATGCTCAACCTGATCACGCCGGAGTCGATGCGCGCGGTGCTCTCGCGCGCCGACGCCGGGCACACGATCGACCTGAGCGTCGACTACTTCCTGGGCATGCCGTCGTTCACCGCGGCGGGGCAGCCGCCGTACCAGATCTGGATGACCAACACCCCGCGCGGCACCGCCGTCGACGACGGGACGGGCTTCGGTGAACAGAACAAGCTGGTCGGCTACTCCGGTGACGCGATCTCGATGTACACGCACTGCGGCACGCACATCGACACGCTGAACCACTTCGGGTACGGCACCAAGATCTGGAACGGTTTCGACGCCGACCAGTACCTCGGCGCGCGGCACTGGATGTGCGCCGGCGCCGAGAAGCAGCCGCCGATCATCGCGCGCGGAGTGCTGCTCGACGTCGCCGCGCTGCACGGCGTGGACGTGCTGCCGCAGAGCTACGGCATCGGCGCGAAGGACCTGGCCGACGCCGCCCGCGCGCAGCAGGTCGAGCTGCGCCCCGGCGACGTCGTGCTCATCCGCGGCGGCCAGATGACGCTGTGGGACGACCCGCAGGCCTACATCACCAACGAAGCCGGGGTGAACCGCGACGGCGCGGAGTTCCTGGCCAGGAGCGGGGCCGCGCTGGTGTGCTCCGACAACCTCTCGTTCGAGCAGATCCCGTCGACCGAGGAGGGCAACTGGTTGCCGGTGCACACGTACCTGTTCGCCGAGGCCGGTGTGCCGATCATGGAGGTCGTCGACATGGAGGCGCTGTCGGCCGAGAAGCTGTACGAGTTCTGCTTCATCGGCGCCGGCATCAAGCTCCGTGGCGCGACTGCCGCACCCATGCGCCCCCTCGCGATGCCCCTGCGGGAGCGCTGACCCGGCCCGCTTCGGCGTCGGAAAGGGCTCAGGTCGCCCGGGCGGCGCCCGATCAGGCACGTATGCCGTTCGCCACTCGGAACGTCAGCCTGCCGTGGCTGTCACTGGCCCTCGTCGGGACGATGCTCGTGACCGCGGCCTGCTCGGACTCCACGTCCGGGGACATCGCGGCCCCCGATCGGGGGGTCGTCGGCCTGGCGATGCCGACGAAGGGGTCGGCGCGGTGGATCGGTGACGGCGAGAACATGGTCAAGCAGTTCACGCTGCTCGGCTACCGCACCGATCTGCAGTACGCCGCCGACGACGTGCAGACGCAGATCGACCAGATCGACGCCATGGTGGAGCGCGGCGACAAGGCGCTCGTGGTCGGAGCGATCAACGGCAGCGCGCTCAAGGACGTACTGGCGAAGGCCGCCGCGGCCGACATCCCGGTGATCTCGTACGACCGGCTGATCCGGGACTCCGGGGACGTCGACTTCTACGCGACCTTCGACAACTACCGTGTCGGCGTCCTGCAAGGGTCCTACATAGTGGACGCGCTCGGGCTGAAGCGTGGTCGCGGTCCGTTCAACCTCGAGTTGTTCGCCGGTTCCGCTGACGACAACAACGCGACGTTCTTCTTCAACGGGGCGATGAGCGTGCTCCGCCCGTACATCGGCCGCGGCCGGCTCGTCGTCCGAAGCGGGCAGACGTCGTTCGCGGCGGTCGCCACCCAGCGCTGGGACGGAACGGTGGCCCGGCAGCGGATGGCCCGCATCCTCGCCGCCTCCTACGGGTCCGCCCGCCTCGACGCGGTGCTCTCGCCGTACGACGGCATCAGCCGGGGCATCCTGGAGGCGGTGAAGGCGGCGGGCTATCGCGGTTCGCAGCTGCCGGTGCTCACCGGCCAGGACGCCGAACTGGACTCGGTGAAGCTCATCGCCGCCGGTCAACAAGGGCAGACCGTCTACAAGGACACCCGTGAACTGGCGAAGGTGGCCGTTCAGATGACCAACTCCCTGCTGACCGGCGGTACCCCCGAGGTCAACGACACCAAGCAGTACAACAACGGCGTCAAGACAGTGCCCACGTTCCTTCTCCAACCGGTGAACGTCGACAAATCGAACTACCGGCGGGTCCTCGTCGAGGGCGGCTACTACACCGCCGACCAGCTAGCGGGCTGAAAGCGACACACTCAGGAGCACGCATGAACGGATCCGCTCCGCAGAGCGGGTCGAAGCGTCGGTCGCCGGCCGGCCGATTCTTTGACCTCCCGGTCCGCACCAAGCTGGGCGCCCTCGTCGGCGCGAGCCTGGTCGCACTCGCCACCTGCCTGGTGGTGACGACCGTGAGCCATCAGATCGCCGACAGCACCGCGACACGGCTGCAGAACATCAACGAGGCCGGCGCGCTGGTGCTCCAGCTCGATCGTCAGGCGACCGAGCTGAAGAGCAGCGCGCTCCAAGCGCTCGTCCGCAGCGACCCCGCCACCCAGCAGGCGCTGCTCGCCGATCAGGTCGGTGCGGCCGATCAACTGCTCGGTCGCCTGGAGACCGTTGACCTGCCGAGGTCCTTGTCGAGCGCGGTGTCCCGGATCAAGACCGCGTACACCGACTACACGGCGGTCGTCACCCGCTTCGTCGCCGGGGCCGCGGTCGACCCGGCCGGTGCCCGGAGCGCCTGGGGCCAGATCGGCATCGACAACTATCTGACCAGCACCGTCCTGGAGAACGAGCGGACGCTGTTCGCACGCGTGGTCACCGCGGAGGAGGCCGCGTCGGCCACCAGCCGCCGGAACGCCCAGTACGTCCTGTGGGCCACCGCGGCGGCGACCGCGCTTCTCCTCTGTCTGCTGGCCCGGTTCGTGGTGCTCTCGATCACCGGACCGCTGCAGCGGGTGCGGTTGGCACTTGCGGCGATGGCCGGCGGTGACCTCACGGTCCGCGCGGAAATCTCGTCCCGGGACGAGGTGGGCCAGATGGCCCACGCGCTGGACGAGGCTCAGTCCGGCGTCCGCAGCGTGATCGCGGCCGTCTCCGACTCGGCGTTCCACGTCGCCGCGGCGGCCGAGCAGATGTCGTCGACGTCCAGCCGGATAGAAGCGTCGGCTCAGGATGCGTCCGGCCAGGCCCAGGGCGCGGCGGAAGCCGCGGCCCAGGTGTCCGACAACGTGCAGACCGTCGCGCGGGGCACGGAGGAGATGGGGCTCTCCATCCGCGAAATCGCCCACAACGCGACCGAGGCGGCGCGGGTGGCGAGTCAGGCCGTCGGCGTCGCCCAGACGACGACGGAACAGATCGGGAAGCTCGGCCAGTCCTCCACCGAGATCGCCACGGTGGTCAAGGTGATCACGAGCATCGCCGCGCAGACCAACCTGCTCGCGCTCAACGCCACGATCGAGGCGGCGCGCGCGGGCGAGGCGGGCAAGGGCTTCGCCGTGGTCGCCAGCGAGGTCAAGGACCTGGCCCAGGAGACGGCGCGGGCGACCGAAGACATCGCGCAGCGGGTGGACGCGATCCAGTCGGACACCGAGGCGGCGATCGCCGCGATCGGTCAGATCAGCGAGGTCGTCATGCAGATCAACGACTTCCAGTCGACGATCGCCGGAGCAGTGGAGGAACAGACCGCGACCACGAGCGAGATGAACCGCAGCGTCTCGGCGGCCGCCGACGGGGCGGGAGGTATCGCCACCAACATCGCGGGCCTGGCGACCGCTACCCAGATCACCACCGAGGGCATCTCCCAATCCCAGAGCGCGGTGGCCGAACTGACCAGGATGGCCCAGCAACTGCAGGCACTGACCACCCACTTCCGGAGCTGATGAGGTAGGACGGGCCCCGGTGGCGAACCGGCCGGGCGCGGGAGGTCACGCCCGGTGACGTGCTCGCCACAGGTCGCCGGCGACCACCGCCGCGGCGACCGGCCACAGCAGGGCGCCTCCGACCGCCACGAGACCGAATCCCGCCCCGGTGCGCAGTACGCGACGCAGCCCGGTCGGCCGGGTGTCGAGTGTCATCGTTCCCCCCTCGTTTCGGAGGCTCAGGCGGTCCGGCCGGTCACCCGGCGCGACCCGCCCGTCGTACCGCTGCTCGCTCATCACCGCTCCTCCCCTCACCTCCAGCGTCGACCGCACGGCGCGGGCGGGGCAGGGCCGGACGTCCCGAACCGGCCGGGTCCTCCGCCGGGACCTCCGCCTCTGCCGGCCGGCGACGACGCGCCCGACCCTGGAGGTGAGAGAGGAGGTCGACATGTCAGATACAACCGTGGTCACCGTGGGGGTCGACGGTTCGGCTCCCGCGCTGGCCGCCCTCGACTGGGCGGCGCGGTACGCGTTCGCCCGGGAAGCGACGCTCGACGTGGTGGTGGCCGTCGGATGGCCGGGCGAGCGCCAGTTCTACGGCGGTTACCGCGTCGCCGAGCTGAAAGACGCCGCCCACGTCGACGGGGAGAAGACCCTCGGCCGTGCGGTGGCCCGGGTTCGCACGGCCCGGCCCGGCCTCGCGGTCGACGGCCGGGTCAGCGACGAGACCGCCGTCCGCGCCCTCCTGGACGCGTCCGCGCTCAGCGATCTCGTTGTGGTCGGCTGCCGAGGCCTCAATCCGGCCGCGGGCCTGGTCCTGGGCTCGGTGTCCACTGCGGTCTCCGCGCACGCGGAGCGCTCGGTGGCGGTGGTCCGGGCCGATCGCGTGCCCGGACCGGAGGCGCCGGTCGTCGTCGGCGTCGCCGGGTCCGATTGGGACGAGGCCACCCTCGGGGCCGCGTTCGCCGAGGCCGACCGGTGGGCCGCGCCGCTGGTGGTCGCCCACGCCTGGAGCGACGTCAGCCGGGTGGGCCTGTTCGGCTCGGCCGCCGTGCCGAGCTGGATCGAGGCGCGGGAGGAAGCGGACGCCCTGGTGACCGGCCGGCTGGCGGGATGGCGGGCGAAGTATCCCGACGTCCGGGTCAACACCGTGGTGGAGCGGGAACGTCCGGCCGAGATGCTGCTGGGCCTGGCTCCCGACGCCGGTCTGGTCGTGGTCGGATCGCACGGGCGGGGTGGCTTCGCCGGCATGCTGCTGGGCGCGGTCGCCCGCCGCCTGGTGCACCACGCCGACGCGGCGGTGCTCGTCGTCCGCTGATGCCCCGGCGAGGGGCGGTCCGGTCGGATCGCCCCTCAGATCCGATGGCGCCACCGCGGGCTGACCGCCGCCCACTCCGCCGCCCACGCGGCGTACCGACGATGGTCGAGCACCGCCTGCGCGCTCGTGTAGACGGCGAACAGCACCAGCCCACCGAATCCCGTGGCCGCCAACGCCATCGTCCACGCCTGCGCCCGCAGGTCGCCGACGGTGATCAACGCGGGTACCGGCGTGCCGGTCTCGTCGAACCAGACCGCGACCCGGTCGCCCTTCACACCGGGGTGACGCGAGTAGACGTCGCCCGTGCGCACCGTTCCGTCCGGCTGGGTCCACCGGGCCCTCACCGGCGAGCGTTGCCGGTGGACCGGCGCGGACGACCCGTTCGACGTCGAGACGGTGTCGGCCAGGAGCACCACGGTGACCTCGTGCCGATGCCGGAGCTGGTCGGCCCGGTGGTCGACCGCGGTTCGGTACCTCGTCGCGGCCAGGTCACCGGCGGTCGTCACCAGCCCGATCGCCAGCAGCGCCGTGACCACCCGCAGCAGGGCGTCGACCCGATCGAGTCGACGCCGCATCGGATTGCGTCCGAAGCCGAGCGTGCGGAGAACGCGACGGGGCCGCGAGTAGCGGTTCATCTCAGTAATAGATCCCGCGCGAAGCGACGTCGTCGCGCAGCGCGCGGTAGGTGGTGTCGTCCTGGTCGAACGTCATCGAGTTCGCCACCCCGACGACGCCGTCGACCCGCCCCGCGAGCGCGACGGCGATCTCGGTTTCGCTCTTGCGCCGCAACCGCCCTCGCAACGTGACGTGGCCGTTCGCGACCCAGGCGGAGGCGGTGCCGGGCTCCAGCATCAGCACCCGGTCGAGCACCTCGTGCTCGACTTCCGCACGGATCTCGTCGTCGGTGCGGGTGAACATCCGGATCAGGTCCCGACGGCTGACGATGCCGATCAGGTCACCGGTGTCGTCGACGACCGGCAGACGCTTCACGTGGTGCCGCTCCATCAGTGCGGCGGCCTCGACCACGGACGCTCCCGGCCCGATCGTCACGGCCGGCGACGTCATCAACGTCCGGGCGGACTCGCCGTCGGCCTTGGCCCGATCGGCGCGGTGCCGTCGGAAGATGCGCGGGAGGTCGTCGGCGTCGTCCTGGTAGGTGATCTTGTGCAGCAGGTCGGCCTCCGAGACGACCCCGACCACGTGCCGATCGTCGTCGACGACCGGCAGCGCGCTGACCGAACCGGCCTCCAGTTGCCCGGCGACGGTTTTCGCCGGTGATCCGACGTGGACGGTGCGGACGTCGGTGGTCATGACGTCCCGGACCTTGCGGTGGGTCATCGTGGGCTCCTCGGCCGGGCGCGACTCCAGGTCGCGCGTCACGGGTCTCCACCTCAGCGTGGGACGGTGGGCCGCTCGGGAGCAGAGGCCAAAGTCCCGGAGGTCGGCTCAGGAACCGGGACGCAGCGGCACCGACCAGCACAGCCGGGCCCCGCGCTCGGCCTGGGGCTCGAACGTGCAGTCGCCGCCGTACCGGTGGGCGCGGGAGGCCATGTTGACGGTTCCGTGGCCAGGCGTGTCGTCGGCACCAGGCCCGACCCCGTCGTCGGTGACCACCAGCGTCACCCGGCCGGACCCGACGTCGACACTCAGCTCCACCTCCGCACTGGACGCCCGCGCGTGCCGCGCCACGTTCGTCAACGCCTCCCCCAACACTGCCAGCAGATCAGGACGAACCGCATCCGGCACAGCCGAATCGATCGGACCCACCAAGTGCAACCGCGGCTCGAACCCCAACGTCTCCGCCGACCCCGACACCACACGCAACACCTCCCCCCGCAACCCACTGGGCCGCTCCACCGGCTCCTGCAGCGAAAAAATCGTCTTGCGGACATCGCGGATCGTGTCGTCCAAGTCGTCGACGAACCCGTTGAGCTTGTCGGTCACCTCCGGACGGCCGGCCATCGTGCTGACACCCTGCAGCCCGAGCCCCACCGCGAACAGCCGCTGAATAATCAGATCGTGCAGGTCACGAGCGATCCGGTCGCGATCCTCGAAGACCGCGAGCCGCTGCCGATCGGACGCCGCCCGGCTGAACTCCAGGGCGAGCGCGGCCTGACCGGCGAACGCGTGCAGCATCCGGGTGTCGGCGTCGCTCAGCGTGGCCCGCCCCTCGACCCGGGCCACCGAGATCACGCCGAAGACCCGTCCGCCCGCGGCCAGCGGGACGATCGCGCCCGGGCCGAGGAAACGGTCGGGAACCGGGGCCGGGTCCCGCGGGACGAACGGATGGGCGCCGCCGCCGTCGAACCGGAACGGGCTGCCGTCACCGGCGAACAGCGCGGTGCGGGCGCTGGGAACGGTGTAACTGGCGCCGAGGAAATGATGTGCGCCGTCCCCGAACGCGGCCCGCACGGTCAGCCGCGGGTCGTCCTGCGGCTCGCCCTCCCCGCGGAGCAGGAGGAACCCGGCGTCGGCCTGGCCGATCTCCACGGCTTTGGCGACGATCAGACCGCTGGTCTCGGTGAAGTCGGCGCCCTGCAGAAGCCGGTCGGTGACCTCGGTGGACGCGGCGAGCCACTGCTCGCGCCGGTGGGTCTGCTCGAACAGCCGCGCGTTCTCGATCGCGATCGCGGCCGCGGCGGCCAGCGCGATCACGACGTCCTCGTCCTCCTCGCTGAAGTCCTCACCGCCGCGTTTCTCGGTGAGGTACAAGTTGCCGAACACCGTGCCGCGCACCCGGATCGGCACACCGAGGAACGACGTCATCGGCGGATGGTTCGGCGGGAACCCGTAGGACTCCGGGTGCTCGCCCAGGTCGTGCAGGCGGATCGGCTTCGGCTCGTTGATCAACAGGCCGAGAATGCCTTTGCCGTGCGGCGGATCACCGATCGCGACCCGCGTCTGCGTGTCGAGCCCGACGGTGATGAACTCCACCAGCAGACGCTCGGGTCCGATGACGCCCAGGGCCGCGTACCGGGCGCCGGCGAGCTCGGCCGAGAGTTCCACGATCCGGCGCAGCGTGTCGGGCAGGCTCAGATCGCTGGCCATCGACACCACCGCGTCGAGCAACCGGTGCAGCCGCGACTGGGTGTCGAGCAGGTCCTCGGCCCGGACGACCAGCTCGCGGAGCAACGTGTCCAGGCGCAACCGGGACAGGGACGGCACCGGTCCGGCCGATTCTTCGCTGTCGTCGCTCATCGTTCGCTCCCGCCGGACACCTCTGCCGCCGGTCGCAGCCTAGTGAAGAACCCACCGGATCCGGTCCGCGCCGTGTAGGAACGACACATGATCCGGGTGTACCTCCTCGACGACCACGAAGTCGTCCGACGTGGGTTGATCGCGCTGCTGGAGTCGAGCGGTGACATCGAGGTCGTCGGGGAGTCCGGCTCCGCACCCGAGGCCACCCGCCGCATCCCCGCGCTGCGCCCGGACGTCGCCGTGCTCGACGCCCGCCTCCCCGACGGCAACGGCATCGACGTCTGCCGTGACGTCCGGTCGGCCGACCCGTCGATCAAAGCCCTGATCCTCACCTCGTACCAGGACGACGAGGCCCTGTTCAGCGCGATCATGGCCGGAGCCGCCGGCTACGTGCTCAAGCAGATCCGCGGCACCGACCTGATCGACGGCATCCGGCGGGTCGCGGCCGGGCAGAGCCTGCTCGACCCCGCCGTCACCCAGCAGGTACTCGAACGGATCCGCGAGGGCCACGAGCACACGCCGTCGGAACTGGCCCGCCTCACTCCGCAGGAACGGAGGATCCTCGAACTGATCGCGCGCGGCCTCACCAACCGGCAGATCGGCGAGGAGATGTTCCTGGCCGAGAAGACGGTCAAGAACTACGTCTCCAGCCTGCTGTCGAAGCTCGGGCTCGAACGCCGCACCCAGGCCGCGATCCTGGCGACGAAGCTGCTCGGTCCGCACACGCCCGGCGCCTGACACCCTCTCAGTCGAGCGTGACCAGCCCGTAGTGGCCGTCGCGCCCGACATGGAGCACGGTGCCGCGCCCGGTGGCACTGTCGGCGAAGAGCACCCAGGGTTGACCGCTGCAGCGCAGGCGCTCGGTGGCATCCCCGACGCTCAGCCGGGGTGCGTCGCCGACCTCGATCGCCACCGGCGTGGCCGGAGTCACTTCGAGCGGCTGATGCCGGACCTGGGCGAGGCGATAGCCGGTCGGCCCGGCGCGGAACACCACGGTGTCCACGTCGGTGTCGACGTCGTGGAACAGATGGAACTCGCGGTCGAGCGCGTCGAGATCGGCGATCGCTTCGTCGACGGTGCACGACACCGGCGCGTAGGTGCCGTGCGGGTGGATCTCCGGATCGTCGCCGGCGTCCGGTACCACCGGCCGTTGTCCGTGGCCCCGGCGCCCCGGATGACGATCGATCCGCTCGATCGCGGTGCGCAGCGAGTGCTGCAGCGCGTCCAGTCCTTCCCGGGCCGACGACGCCGTCGTCTGCACCCGGACCAGCCGCCCGTTGACGTTCACCAACGCGTTGGAGACCACCGGCCGGGGCAACGCGGGGTCGGGGAAACGCACCATCCGCACCGACGCCCGGAGGATCGGGTACGGGCAGTACCTCAGCGCCGCACGCACCTTCCGCCGCGCGTGGTCGGGGACGTCGGGAGCGAAGTACCCGTCGGTGGTCACCTCCACCGGGAGCTCCGCCAGAACGACCGGGGCATCACCATGAACGCTCATCGCAAGCCTCCTCACACCCACCAGCCTCGTCGCGTCCCACCGAACCGGGCAGGGTCCTTGGTCCCGGACCGAGGCGACCAGCGGTCCTGGTGGTGACTCCCGGCCCGGAATTCGGTCCGGGTCGGGATCGTCGACCCTGTCGATCCCCGGTGGACGGTCGCGCGCTGGAGGTACCGGCTGCCCTTCCGCGTTCGAGGAGGATCGCCATGAGGCACCGCACCGCACCGCGACCCGACGGAGCACGGCGTCCGTCGACTCCGCGCCCGGCCCGCCCCGTGATGAGCGCGTGGAAAGGAGTCGTGGTCGGCCTCGACGGCACCCTCGCCGCCGACCGGGCTCTCGGCTGGGCCTGCGTGGAAGAGAGACGCGGCACGCGTCGACGGGGAGCGGGCGCTCGACCGGCGGCGACCCGCCTGGGCGCGGCGTTCCCGGCGCTGTCCGTTTCCGGGCGGGTCAGCGACGAGCCACCCGCGCGCGCCCTCCTGGAAGCGTCCGCGTCCCGCGCGTCGGTCGTCGTGGGCTGCGGTCGGCATCGCCGGCGCCGACCAGGACACCACCACGCTGGAGGCCGCGTTCGCCGAGGCCGACCGGTGAGCGCGCCGCTGGTGGTCGCGCACGCCTGATCGCCGCGGCGCCTGACGGATCACGTCAGACGACGGCCGGTCACCCGCTCGGCCGGGATCCGGAGGAAGTGATCCCGGGTGTCGCCGATCCACGACCGCAGCGGGAGTTCGTCCAGGCGCTGACGCTCGGCCGGGTCGGTCACCTCGGTGGCCCGCCCGACCACGGTGACGCTCCACCCGGTGTGCGTGGCCTCGTCGATCCGGTCGGCGTGGAACGCCAGCACCGCCCCGGCCGCGGCCCGCGCGAGCCTCGAGCCGGTCGCGACGCGGATCACCACCGCGTCGCCGTCGAGCCGGAAGTTGATCGGGAGGACGTCGGGCAGCGCCCGGTCGGTGAAAACAACCTGCCCCACCGGCACGCTGCTCAGCAGGGCGAGGCACTCGTCGCGATCGAGCACCACGAGGGAGGGGGAAAGGGGGCGCATCGGCTCAGTGTCGAGCGCGATCATCGTTCTCCCTAGGGACGAAGGTCCCGCGTCGCGGAGCCTCGTCGCGACGCGGGACGCCCGTCACCCGCCGTCAGAAGCGGGTGAAGACCAGCCGAGCCGGGACGTCGCCGGCCAGCACCTCGTCGAACGCCGTGTTCACCTCGTCGAGCGCGCGGGCCTGCGTGATGACCCGGGTCCGGCCCGCCGCGTGCAGCGCGAACACCTCGGTCAGGTCCTGCCGGGTGCCGACGATCGACCCGATGACGTGCTTGCCGTGCAGCACCGTGTCGAAGATCGGCAGCCGGATCGCGCCGTCCTTGGGCAGCCCCACCAGCACGAGGCGACCACCGGGGCGCAGCGACGCCAGAGCGGCCTCGGCCGCCGCGGAGCTGGCGGCGAGCACGATCGCGACGTCGGCGCCGCCCAGCGTGTGGATCGCCTCGACCGGGTCGGTCGTCGCGGCGTTGACCGTGTAGGTCGCGCCCAGTTCCTTGGCCAGCTGCAGCTTGTCCTCACGCACGTCGACGCCGATCACGGTGCCGCCCACGATCGAGGCGTACTGCACGGCCAGGTGCCCGAGACCACCGATGCCGACGACGCTCACCAGCTCGGTCGGCTGGATCCCCGCCACCTTCACGGCCTTGTACGTGGTGACGCCGGCGCAGGTGAGCGGGGCGGCGTCGACCGGGTCGACACCGTCGGGGACCGGAACGGCGTAAGCGGCGTCGGCGAGCGCGTACTCGGCGTACCCACCGTCGATGGAGTAGCCGGTGTTCTGCTGTCCGGCGCAGAGCGTCTCCCGGCCGGACACGCAGTAGCGGCAGCGTCCGCAGGCGTGGCCGAGCCAGGGCAGCGCGACCCGGTCACCGCACGCGACGGAGGTGACGCCCGTACCGACGCCGGTGACCACACCGACGCCTTCGTGCCCGGGGACGAACGGCGGTGTGGGCTTGACCGGCCAGTCGCCGCGCGCGGCGTGGATGTCGGTGTGGCACAGACCGGACGCCTCGATCCGGACCAGGATCTGGCCCGGACCGGGCGGAGTGACGGGCAGGTCCCGGATCTCCAGCGGGGCACCGAGGGCGGGAACAACAGCGGCGCGCATGGCGGCCTCCTTGGGTAAGGGGTGATTCGTGCGCCGGGGTCAGCCCAGCGCGCGGGCGTAGTCGTCCGCCACCGGGTCGCGGTGGAGCGAACGGCCGTCCGGGGTGGACGGGTGGCACCGCACCGCGATGTCCACGGCGGTCACGCCGTGTTCGTCGACGAGGAGCGGGTTGAGGTCGAGTTCGGCGATCTCCGGTGCGATCGCCGCGAGGCGGGCCAGCCGGTCGAGGACGTCCACGACCGCGCCGCGGTCCAGTGGAGGGCTCCCCCGGTGGCCACGGAGCAGGGGTGCGCACCGCAGCTCGTCGAGCATCGCGGCGGCACGGCCGGTGCCCAGCGGGCAGGTGGCCAGCGCTTTGTCGGCGAGGACTTCCTCGTGGACACCGCCCGCACCGACGAGAACGACCGGCACGCCCCCGGCCGGTGCGACGAGTCCGGCGGTCAGCTCGAGACGCCCGGTGGCCATCGTCTGCACGAGCAGGGCGTCCGAGCCGGTGCTGCGGCAGATCGCCGCGGCGGCCGCGGCGACGTCTCCCGGGGAGGCCAGTCCGACCGCGACGGCGTGCCGGTCGGTCTTGTGCACCAGGCCGGGAGCCGCCGACTTGACGACGACCGGTCCGCCGAGGTCCGCGGCGGCACGCACGGCGGCGTCCGCGCCGACGACCGGAACGGTGCGGCAGGCCGGCACACCGACCAGGTCGAGCAACCGGAGGGCGGCGCCCGCGTCGAGCCACCCGTCCGTCGATCGTGGAGCGGTGGCCAGCAGCGCGGCGACGGCGGGCTCGTCGAAGCCCGGCACCGCCGCCGGCAGGTGCGGCCGCGCCCGCCACACCGCGAGGTGTCCGGCTCTGGCGACGGCGCGGGCCGCGGATTCTCCGAACGAGTACCACGGTACGGTTGCGCCGCGGGGCGGCTCGGCGCCCAGCAGGACGCCCGCCGTCGGTATGCCGGGGTGCGCGTCGGCGACCCGCTGCACCGCGTCGACGACCGCGGAGACCGGCTGCGCGCGGGTCACCGCGTGCAACACGACGACCGCGTCGACCTCTCCGGACGCGAACACCGTGACCAGCGCGGACCGGTAGGCGGCTGGCGAAGCCTCGGCGCCGAGGTCGACGGGGTTGGACACCGCGGCGGCCCGCGGGATCAGCCGGCGGAGCGCCGCCGCGGTCGCTTCACTCAGCTCCGGGATCCGCGCGCCGGCCGCCGCGGCGGCGTCCGCGGTGAGGGCCCCGGGGCCACCCGCGTTGCCGACGACACCGATCCGGGTTCCGGCCGGAACCGGTTGGGTGGCCAGCAGCGCGGTGACGTCGAGGAGTTCCTCGGTGGTGTCGACGGCCAGCACGCCGGTGTCGCGGAACAACGCGGTGGCGGTGGCGTCCGGGGTGACGGCCGCCGCGGTGTGCGAGGCGCCGGCACGGGCGCCCGCGGCCGACCGTCCGCTGCGGAGGGCGACGACGGGCTTGTGCTGTGCGATGCGCGCGGCGATGCGCCGGAACCGGCGGGGGTTGCCGATGGACTCCAGGTACAGCGCGATGGCCCGGACACCCGGCGCGTCCTCCCAGGCGAGCAACGCGTCGTTTCCACTGACGTCGGCTTTGTTGCCGAGCGAGAGGAACTGCGACACCGCGATCCCACGCCGGGCCGCGGCCTCCAGGACGGCGATCCCGAGCGCTCCGGACTGCGAGGCCAGCCCGACTCCGGCGCCTTCCGGGGCGGTGCTGGTCCGCAGGTCGGCGAAGGTGGCGTTCAACCGGATGCGCGGGTCGAGGTTCACCACGCCGAGGCAGTTCGGGCCGACCAGCCGCATCCCGTAGCGGTGGGCGATCGCGACCAGTTCCCGCTCGGCGTCGCGGCCGCCGGTTTCGGCGAAGCCGGAGGACAGCACGACGGCCGCGCGCACGCCGGCGCGCCCGCACTCGCCGAGTGCGGCGGCGACCTTGTCCGCGGGAACGGCGACGACCGCGAGATCGATCGGGCTCGCGACGGCGGTCGCGGCCGGACCGGCCGAGCCGGGAACCGCTGCGCCGGGCACGTCCGCGACGGACGGATACGCGGGGACGTCGCCGATCGTGGCGCCCGGCGCCACGTGGGGATTGACGACCGCCAGCCGGCCGGTGAAGCCTCCGGCGAGGACGTTGGTCACTACCGCGCGGCCGACGCCGCCCGGGTTCCGTCCGGCGCCGACGACCACGATCGACGTCGGCGCCAGGACCGGAGCGAGCGAGGCCGCGCCGGCCCGCCGCTCGCGATCCGCGACCGCGGCGGCCAGCATCGTGGTGCCGGTGAGATCGACGCTCACGCCGACCGTCGACGCCTCCGGCCGTGCCATCGACACCGTGAAGCCGGCGTCGGCGAAGACCGTCATCATCGCCCGGTTCTCCGACAGCACGTCGGCGGTGAAGCGCGTGACCCCGGCCCGGCGCGAGGCGGCCGCCAGGTGCTCGAGCAGGAGCGTGCCGATGCCGGCGTGGTGGAGCCGGTCGGTCACCATCAGCGCGACCTCGGCCACGGCGGGATCGGTGCCGGTCGGCTCGGCCGACGCCACCCCGAGGATCTCGCCGTCGCGGACGGCGACCAGGGCGAGGTGGTCGTCGTCCGGATGCGCGAGGTGCTCGGCGTAGGCGGCGGCCGTGACGTCACCGACGGTGAAGAACCGCATCCGGCGGTTGCTGCCGGACGCGTCGACGTGCAGGTGACGCAGTCCGTCGGCGTCCGCGGGGACGACCGGCCGGACCAGCACGACACTTCCGCCGGCGAGGAGCGCCTCGACGTCGCTCACCGGATCACCTCGTCGATCGGACGCCGTGGGGTGGGTCCGTGCGCGAGCCCGTAGCCCACCCGCACCACCATCTGCGGGGTGCCGCCGCCGCACACGGCACTCAGCCGCTGACGTACCGCGCCGACTTCGATCGGCTGCGAGTACAGGGACGAGGTCAGCCCGGCCGATGTGGCCCGCAGCAACACGTGCTGCAGGGCCTGACCGGCGCGGAGCTCGTCGAAGCGACCGTCACCGCTGCTGGTCAGGACCGCGAGGCAGGGGTCGCTCTCGTAGCGGCGATCGGAGCTGGTCGTGGGAGCGCCGAAGTCGCGCCGCCGCAGCCGCTCGTCGGCGTGGGGACGGCCGGTCAGCCGGTCCCAGCGGACGCCGTCCGGCGGTCCGCCGGCGTCGCGGCACCAGCGCCGGAGTTCCTCGCGGTACCCCCGCCGACGCTCCAGCTCGGCGTCGGCGTCCCGGATCAGCTCGGAGACCTCACCGACGCCCCGCGCGTCCAGCACGGTCAGCCGGCAGGCCTCCTCGTCGGCGGCATGGACGAGCGCGGCCAGTGTCGCCGCCGGCACCGGAGCCTCCAGGTAGGGGCGACGGTTGGTGTGCCGCCGCGGGATGGCGTCGGCCACCGTCCGCTCGGCGGGCGTGATCCGGTGCTCGGCGACCGGGTGGACCCGGACCACCAGGTGCTTCTCCCCCGCTTCGGGGAACGGCTCGGTCTCGGCCCGCCAACCCAGCTGCGCGTACCCCAGCCGGAGGTTGTACGCGGCGGCGCCGATCGCGATGCGCTGGCCCCAGCCGGACGGATCGGTGGCGGGGAGCACCCGGGAGGGGTCGGCGAAGACTTCGACCGCGTCGCCGTCCCGGTGGAACAGCCACGGTTGGGTGTTGTGCAGCGACGGCGCCCGCGTGCCGAGCGTCACCAGTTCGGCGAACCGCTCGGCGTCGAGCAGGGTGATCCCGGGCGTGGTCATGACGACGGCCGATCGATCTCGACGACCTCGTCGTGGCCGAGCCGGTGCGCCGCGGGCACACCGAGGTCGGCGGCGGCCACGCCGACGCGCAGCACCGCGTAGGGGTGACCCTGCCAGGACAGGAGGCGGCGCAGCGACACCCGGGTATCGGTCACCTCGACGAGGTCGGTCATCGGCGACGCGGCCAGGCCTGACTCGGCGGCGGTCAGCAGGACGGCGGAGAGCGCCTGCCCGGCGCGCAGCCACGCGCGGCGGCCGTCCTGGTTGCCCCAGAGGATGAGGTACCGGGCGCCGCTGTCGTTCCCGGGCCCGGCCGGGAGCCGACCGGCGGCGTCTTCGGCGTGGGGGCGCAACGGCACTCGCCGCGGCGAGCCCTGAACGGTGACGTCCGTGGCCAGGCCTTCGGTGGCGTGCGGTGCGCGACGGGTCCAGCGGGCGAGCTCGGCGCGCTCGGCCGGGTCGGCCAGCTCCTCGCCGGCGGCGACGGACGCCAGCGCGGACAGCGTCGGCACCTGGTCGTCCCGGACGACGTGCACGTGCACCCCGTGGGCGAGGGCGGCCCCGGTCAGGCCGGCGATCATGTCCTCGGTGACCGGATCCGGTCCGAACGGCCGCCGGTCGGTGTGCCGGCGCAACGTGGTCTGGTACCGGCGGAAGTCCTCGGCCAGCGGCGTGTGGTGCCCGGCCGGGTAGATCGCCGCGAGGAGCTCCGGGTCGCGGGCGTCGGGCAGCAGCTCCACCCGGGCGTCGTAGCCCTCGGTACGCAGCGCGATCAGCGCGTGGTCGAGCGCCGCCCCGCAGCTGATCGTCAGCATGCGGCCCTCCGGGTCGACGGCGCCCAGTTGCCGGCCCGGGTCGGCACGCAGGTCCAGTGACCTCTCGTGCACGATCCAGCGCCACGGTTGGGTGTTGAGCACCGACGGCGCGCGCAGCGCGGCCGCGGCCGCGACGTCGAGGACCGCCTGGAGCGGCCGGGGTGCAGCGGTGGCGGCCATGGCGAACTCCCGTGATCTCGGTGGCTTCTGTGTTCAGCGTGCGGCCCGGCGGGGTCCGGCAGCAGAGCCGGTGGACCGCTAGGACGGGACGTTCGTCCCGACTTGCTCGACGCGGTGCAGCGCCGCGGCCACCGCGTCGGCGGGACGCGCGGTCGTGTCGATCTCGGACGCGGCCGGCCAGGGAGCGAACCCCGCGGCCAGCCGGGCGGCGATCTCGGGCGTCGCGTCGGACGGGTCGCCGGTCCGGCCGGTGATCCGCTCGGCCGCGACCTGCGCCGGGGCGACACAGCGCAGCTCCACCGGCGTCGCACCGGCCCGGGACGCGATCACGAGGGCCGCGTCGCGCGCGGCCGCGTCCACCCAGCCGGCGTCCAGGACCACCGACTCGCCGTGCCGGAGCGCGTCGGCGGCCCGGCGGAGCAGCGCGTCGTAGACCGCCGCGGTACGACCGGGCTGGTAGAGCCCGGTGCGCCACGGCGACCGCCGGTCGGTCAGCGGCCAGATCCCGGCCAGTTCCTTACGGACGCGGTCGGATCGGATCAGCACCGCGCCGAGCGCGTCGGCGAGGCCACCGGCCAGCGTCGACTTCCCGGCGCCGGGCAGGCCGCCGACGAGGATCAGCCGCGGTTCGGCGGCACGCAGATGGGTGACGCCGATCCCGAGCAGCCGGACGGCGGTGGCAGCGCTGTCGGCGACGCCCTGCTGCCGGCGCAGGCACGCGACCTTGGCCCGCATGACGGCCCGGTGAGTCACGTAGCGATGTTCCAGTGACGTCACCCGCGGGCCGCCCGCGAACTCCGCGAACCAGGCCAGGAACCGGGTGCCCGGAGCGGCTCGTCGACGTCCTTTCCGGCCCGGACCAGCGTCGAGAGCCGTCGATCGGCGGGCATCCGGCGCATCACGACGAGCCAGTCGCAGGGTCGCCCCTCCGGGTCGTGCACCTCCGCGACGCCCAGGTAGACGTCCGGCGCGAACTGCCGGTTGAGCTCGAGCTCGCGACGGCAGGCGGTGCGCCGGGACTCGCGGGTGCGGAAGTCGACGAATCCCAGGTCGACGGGCTTCTTCAGCTTGTAGGCGCGGTCGCCGACGAAGAACACGACGCCGGTGTGCGTCTCGGCGACGCCCGCGAGGGTCTCAACCACGACGCACCAGCCAGCGGTAGAGCTCGTCCGCGCCCCACACGACCGGCGGGAACGTGCACAGCAGCGCGACCGTCCAGCCGTCCAGCGCCGCGGTGCCGAACACCGCCTGCAGCGGCGGCAGGTAGACCAGCGCCGCGGTGAACACGACTTCGAACACGACGCCGATCAACAGCAGGCGGTTGGTGAACAGTCCGACCGTGAACAGCGAGACCCGCTCGGTCCGCGACGCGAACGCGGTGCCGATCTGGCAGGCCACGATTCCCGCGAACGTCGCGGTGGTGGCCTGCAGGTAGGTGTGGTGCCCGACGTCGGCGCCCGGCGTCCAGCCGGCGCGCCAGAGCACGGAGAAGAACGCGAGCAGCACGAGCGCGGCGGACACGGGGCCGAGCACCGCCCACGCCCGGATCAGCATGCGTCGGGTGACGACCCCTTCGGAGCGGCGCCGCGGTGGCCGGTCCATCAGGCCCGGCTCGGCCGGTTCGCGGCCCAGCGCGAGCGCGGGGAGCGTCTCGGTGCCGAGGTCGATCGCGAGGATCTGCAGCACGGTCAGCGGCAGCGGGATCGCGCCGCCGGAGAGCGCGAACAGCAGGAACGGGACCACCTCGGGAACCGCGTGGGCGAAGATGTAGAGGATGAACTTGCGGACGTTGTCGTAGACGCGCCGTCCCGCCTCCACGGCCCGGACGATCGTCGCGAAGTCGTCGTCGGTGAGCACCATCGTGGCGGCCTCGCGGGCGACGTCGGTGCCCGATTTCCCCATCGCGATGCCGATGTCCGCGCGGCGCAGCGCGGGCGCGTCGTTGACGCCGTCGCCGGTCATCGCGACCACCTCACCGCCCCGGGACAGTGCGTCGGCGATCCGCAGCTTGTCCTCCGGGGTGCTGCGCGCGAACACCACCTCGCCGTCGGTCTGCAGTCGTCCGGCGAGCTGTTCGTCGGTCATCGCCGCCAACTCGTCGCCCGTGATCACCGCGGAGTCGTCGTCGCCGATGCCCACCGAGCGGGCGATCGCGGCCCCGGTCAGCGGGCTGTCACCGGTCACGACGTGGACGCGGAGGCCCGCCCGGTGGCAGGTCCGCACGGCCGGAGCGACCGAGGGACGCGGCGGGTCGAGCAGGCCGACCAGCCCGCAGAGCCGCAGGTCGCGTTCGACCGCGTCGCGGTCGGCGGGCACGGTGTCGCCCAGCGGCCGGTGCGCGACCGCGAGGACCCGCAGTCCGCGCCCGGCCAGTTGCGCGACGACGCTCTCGGCGGTCGCGCGCTCCGCGTCGCTCAGCCGGCAGAGCGGGAGCACGGCCTCGGGCGCGCCCTTGCCGGAGACCTCGCGGCGTTCGGTGCCGCGGTCGACGGTCGACATCCGGCGCAGCCGCGGATCGAAGCGGTGCACGGTGATCCGCAGCGCCCCACGCGCCGGAACGTGGATCCGGGCGAATCGCAGCAACGCCAGTTCGGTGGGGTCGCCGGTGTCGTGCTCACCGTCCAGCGTCGCGTCGGTGCACCGGGCGAGCGCCTCGGCCAGTGCCGCGACGTGGCCGTCGCCGGGCGGGATGTCGGCGGCGTCGCGGATGTCGGCATGCGGTGTCCACAGCTGGTGGACCTGCATGCGGTTCGCGGTCAGCGTGCCGGTCTTGTCGGTGCAGATGACGGTCGTGGACCCGAGGGTCTCCACCGCGGACAGCCGTTTGACGACCGCTCCGGCGCGTGCCAGCGACCGGACGCCCACCGCGAGCGCGAGCGTGATCGTCGGCAGCAGCCCCTCGGGGACGTTCGCGACCAGCAGCCCGACCGCGAAGACCAGGGCGGCCGGGAGCGACAGACCCGCGACCAGGCCCAGCGGCAGGAACGCGAGGCCGACGCCGACCGCGACGGCGGCGATCAGCCACGCCACCCGGCGCACCTGGCGCTCGAGCGGGCTGTCCGTGCGCTCCACGCCGTGCGACAGCGTCGCGATCCGCCCGATCTCGGTCGCGGCACCGGTCGCGAACACCACCGCGTGACCGGTCCCACCGGTGCAGAGCGTGCCGCGGAAGACCGCGTCGGGGACGTGCAGCAGCTGGGCAACGGCGTCGGTCTCCCCCGCGGTGCGGATCACCGGGACCGATTCGCCGGTCAGCGCGCTCATGTCGACCTCGACGGCCCCGTCCAGCAGCCGGGCGTCGGCCGGGACCGTCGCACCCTCGTCCACCAGGAGGACGTCACCCGGGACGATCTCGACCGCGTCCAGCTCGACCACGTGGCCGTCACGCAGCACCCGGGCGTGCGGCGGCAGGAACGCCGCGAGCGCCTCGACCGACCGCTCGGCCTGCTGCTCCTGCCAGAACGCCAGCGCGGCGTTGAGGAGAACGACCGCGACGATGGCGATCGCCAGCGTGGGAGTACCCGAGAGCCCGGCCAGCACCGCGGCGCCCCAGAGCAGCAGCGCCAACGGGTGGACCAGCTGCCGGGTCAGCGCCCTGATCCAGCTGGGGCCGCCTTGGGTGGGGAGGGCGTTCGGGCCGTACTGGACGCGCCGCCGGGCCGCTTCCTCCGCGCTCAGCCCGCCGGGCCGCGCCCGGAGGTCGCGGAGCAGTGACTGCATGTTCTCCCGGGGATCGCCGACGATCACCGGCGAGTGGGTCTCCTCGATGACGTTCACGGTGGTTCTCCTCGCCTGGTCCTCGATCACCGTCGCTCCCCCGGGAAGGCGGTCACGAGGGGCGAAGGTCCCGTTTCTCGCACCGCGCCCTCGAACGCCGCGCCCCCGAACACGGCGCCGGTCGCCCGTTCCCTGTCCGGAGCCGAGCCGTAGTGCTGTTCGGCGCGGATCGCGAGCCTCGCCGGCTCCAGTACCTCGTTGTCGGAGTTCGCGCTCCTCGCGCACGGGTTCTCCGGGCGGCGCCGGTGGGCGTGGGGGCTCGGGACCAAGGTCCCGGGAACCGGCCGGAGCGGGCCGGGCGGACCGGGACCTCTGCCTCTGCTGGGCACGCCGGCGCGAGTGGAATCTGGACTTGCACCGAGCACCCCCACTACCGACGAGGTGACGCACGATGGCCACCACCCACGGCAAGCAGCACCGCCTCCACATCCCCGACTCGCTCCACCTGACCGCCCCCGACAGCCCGGCCGCGCTCTACGACACGCCGGACGGCCGCACCGCCACCGCGACCCGGATCGTGCTCGCCGCGACCCGGATCGTCGTCGGCTGGACGTTCCTGTGGGCGTTCGTCGACAAGGTCTTCGGTCTCGGCTACGCGACGCCCGCCGGCAAGGGCTGGATCGACGGCGGTTCGCCCACGCAGGGCTTCCTGGCGAACGGCGCCAAGGGCCCGTTCGAAGGCCTCTACCACGACCTGGCCGGCACCGCCTTCGCCAACTGGGCGTTCATGCTCGGTCTGCTCGGCATCGGCGTCGCGATGACGCTCGGCATCGGAATGCGCATCGCCGGCGTCAGCGGCAGCCTGCTCTACGTCCTGATGTGGACCGTCGCGCTGCCCCCGGAGAACAACCCGATCACCGACGATCACATCCTCGGCGCGCTGATCGTGGCCGCGCTCGTCCTGCTCGGAGCCGGCAACTACTTCGGCTTCGGCACCTGGTGGCGGCAGACCGCGCTGGTCCAGAGGTTCCCCTGGCTCACGTGAGCCCGGCCCGATCACAACTGCCCACAACGGCCCGGCCCTCGAGGGCCGGGCCGTGTCCGTGAGGAGATCACCATGCGCGCGCTCCGCCTCGTCGCCTGGCACCACGACCCCGAGTTCGCCGAGCTGCCCGTCCCCGACCCGGGACCGGGGCAGGTACTCGTCCGTGTCGGCGGCGCCGGCGTCTGCCACTCCGACCTCCACCTCCTCCACGATTTCCCGCCCGGCCTGCTCGACTGGCCGGTGCCGTTCACGCTCGGCCACGAGAACGCCGGCTGGGTGCACGCCGTCGGCGCGGGAGTCGACCTGGAGCCGGGCCTCCCGGTCGCGGTGTACGGGCCGTGGGGCTGCGGAACGTGCCGCACCTGCGCCACCGGCGCCGAGAACTACTGCGCGTCGGTGCCCGGCAACTGGACCGTCGCCGGCCTCGGGGCCGACGGCGGAATGGCCGAGTACCTGCTGGTGCCGTCGGCACGCTTCCTCGTTCCGCTGCCGGACGGCCTGTCGCCGGCCGAGGCCGCGCCACTGACCGACGCGGCCCTCACGCCCTACCACGCGATCGCCAAGGCACGGTCCGTGCTGACGCCGGGCGCCACCGCGGTCGTGATCGGCATCGGCGGCCTGGGGCACCTCGCCGTGCAGATCCTGCGCGCGACCACCGATTCCGAGATCATCGCCGTGGACACCAAACCCGAGGCCCTCGAGTTGGCCAAGACGTGCGGCGCCGACCACCTGGTGCACGCCAGCGCGTGCGCCGAGGACGCCGTCCGCAACCTCACCCGCGGTGCGGGTGCCGCGGCCGTCCTCGACCTGGTCGGTTCCGACGCCACGTTGTCGATCGCGGCGAGGTCGGTCGCGAAGGGCGGTCAGATCCTGATCGTCGGACTGGGTGGTGGGGTGTTGCCGGTGTCGCTGCTCGGTACGCCCTACGGCGTCTCGGTCACGCCCACCTACTGGGGAACCCGCCCCGAGCTGCACGAGGTGCTGCGGCTGGCCGCGCGCGGGGACCTGCGCGCCGAGGTGCGCACCTGGCCGCTGAGCCGGGCCACCGACGCCTACGCGGCGGTCGCCGCCGGCACCGTGCCCGGCCGCGCCGTCGTCGTCCCCGGCTGAGCAGCTCTGGACCCGGGTCTTTGGTCGCAGTCCCCGGGGCCCTCCCGGCCCTACTGCGAGCCACCCGGGGCGACGACCGTGGACGAGGGACCCGCCAACGACGAAGGGAACCAACCATGTCCGACCGTGCGGCAATCGACCAGCTGACCGAAGCGACCCTGGCGGCGCTCCGCGCCCCATCGGTCCTCAACACCCAGCCCTGGCGGTGGACGTTCCTCGGCGACACCGCGGAGCTCCGGCTCGACGCCGACCGCCGGCTCGGCGCGCTCGACCCCGACGGACGCCTGCTGCTGCTCAGCTGCGGCGCCGCCCTGGACCACGCGGTGGCGGCGCTGCGCGCCGGTGGGTACGCCGGGAGCGTCGAGCGCCTGCCGGACGACACCCGGCCGGAGCTGGTGGCCCGGCTGCGTCTCGGTGCGCGCTGCGTGGCCGACCCACGGAACCACGAGGCGATCTACCGCCGCCAGACCGAGCGCCGGCCGTTCGCGGAGAAGCCGCCCGCGGCCGCCGACCTGGACGCGCTGCGGGCGGCCGCCGGGCGCCACGATGCCCGGCTGCGGTTCCTGACGCCGGACGAGCTCACCTCGTTCGCCGACATCGCCGAGGTGGCCGACGTCGTCGAACACGCCGAGCCGTCGCTCCTGCGCGATCTGCGGACCTGGACCACCCGCCCGGCCGACCGGCGCGACGGCCTGCCCGGCCGCACCATCGTGCCGGACACCTGGCGGACCGTGCCGACGCGCACCTTCCGCCGTGAGCACGAGCAGCTGGGTTCGGGCACCGACGGCGGCACCGCCTACGGCGTCCTGCTCACCGAACGCGACGACCGCCGCTCCTGGCTGGCGGCCGGCGAGGCGCTGTCCGACGTCTGGCTGACGCTGACCGGCCACAGGCTCGTCGCGTCGCCGATCAGCGAAGTGGTCGAGGTCTCCTCGGCCCGGCGTGCGCTGCGCACCCTGCTGGGCGGGAGCGACCACCCGGCGATCGCGCTGCGGATCGGCGTCCCCGCCGACACGGCGGCCCCACCCCGGACCGTCCGGCGTCCGAACTCGGACGCGCTCGGGTTCCCCGGCCAATCGTAAGGAGACGCTCCGATGGTCACGTTCGTCTACGACTTCACCCACGGCAACAAGGACATGAAGGACCTGCTGGGCGGGAAGGGAGCGAACCTGGCCGAGATGACCACCATCGGTCTCCCGGTGCCGCCCGGCTTCACGATCACCACCGAGGCCTGCCGGGCCTACCTGCGAACCGGCCGGGAGCCGGCCGAACTGGCCGATCAGGTCAGCGAGAAACTCGCTGACCTCGAACGCCGGATGGGCCGTCGCCTCGGTGACCCGTCCGATCCGCTGCTGGTCTCGCGGCGCACCGGGGCGAGTCGGCCTGGGACTCCTACCGGCGGTTGATCGAGATGTTCGGACGCACGGTGTGCGGCGTCCCGTCCGCGGACTTCGACGCGGCGAAAGCACTCGTCGAGGACCCGGAAGAACTCGTCACCGCATATCAAAAGGTCTTCCTCGAACACACCGGCCGGCCGTTCCCGCAGGACCCCCGCGAGCAACTGGACCTCGCGGTGCGCGCGGTGTTCGAGTCGTGGAACTCCGAACGCGCCGTGCTCTACCGTCGCCAGGAACGCATCCCTGCCCACCTCGGCACCGCGGTGAACGTGATGGCGATGGTGTTCGGCAACCTCGGGCCCGACTCCGGCACCGGCGTCGCGTTCACCCGCGATCCGGCCACCGGCGCCCGGGGCGTCTACGGCGACTACCTGCCGGACGCCCAGGGCGAGGACGTCGTCGCGGGCATCCGCAACACCGTGCCGCTGCAGGACCTGGAGCAGATCGATCCCTCCTCGTACCGCGAACTGCTCGAACACATGGCGACGCTGGAGGCGCACTACCGCGACCTCTGCGACATCGAGTTCACGATCGAGCGCGGCACGCTCTGGATGCTGCAGACCCGGGTCGGCAAGCGCACCGCCGCCGCCGCGTTCGTCATCGCGTCCCAGCTGATCGACGAAGGGCTGATCGACGCCGACGAGGCCCTGGCCCGCGTCGACGGCACGCAGCTGGCGCACCTGATGTTCCCCATGTTCGAGGTCGGCGCGGCCACTCGCGCGCTCGCGCACGGCGTCGGCGCCTCCCCCGGCGCCGCCGTGGGGCGGATCGTCTTCGACTCGGCTCGCGCCACCGCGCTCGCCGCCGAAGGCGAGCACGTCGTCCTCGTGCGCCGGGAGACCAACCCCGACGACCTGCCCGGCATGATCGCCGCCGACGGGATCCTGACCAGCCGGGGAGGCAAGACGTCCCATGCCGCGGTGGTGGCCCGCGGCATGGGCAAGACCTGTGTCTGCGGCGCGGACGGCCTGCAGGTCGACGCCGAGCGGCGCGAGCTGACCGTCGACGGACACGTGCTCACCGAGGGCGAGGTGATCTCGATCGACGGGACCACCGGGCGCGTCTACCTCGGCGCGGTGCCGGTCGCGCCGTCGCCGGTCGTGCGGTACTTCGAGGGCTCCCTGGCCCCGACCGCCGACCGGCTGGTCGCGGCCGTCGACCGGCTGCTCCGGCACGCGGACGCCCGGCGCCGGCTCGGTGTGCACGCCAACGCCGACACCGGCCCCGATGCCGCCCGGGCCCGGCGCTTCGGCGCCGAGGGCGTCGGGCTGTGCCGCACCGAGCACATGTTCCTCGGGGAGCGCCGGGGCCTGATCGAACGGCTCGTCCTGGCCGACGACGCCGCCGGACGCGAGCTCGCGCTGGATGCGCTGCTGCCGCTGCAGCAGGCGGACTTCGAGGAGCTGTTCCGGGAGATGGACGGTCTGCCGGTCACGATCCGGTTGATCGACCCGCCGCTGCACGAGTTCCTGCCGTCGCTGGAAGAACTGGCGGTGAAGGTCGGCGTCGCCCAGGCGCTCGGGAACGACCCCGGGAGCGACCTGGCCCTGCTCGCGGCCGTGCGCCGGATGCACGAGGCCAACCCGATGCTCGGGTTGCGCGGTGTGCGTCTCGGGCTCGTCGTTCCCGGTCTGTTCGCCATGCAGATCCGCGCGATCGTGCGAGCGGCGGTCGCGCACCGCGAGGCGGGCGGCGATCCGCGGCCGGAGATCATGGTGCCGCTCGTCGGTACCGTGCAGGAGCTGGAGACCGTGCGCGCCGAGGCGGAGAAGCTGACCGCCGGATTCCCGGTGAGGATCGGCACGATGATCGAAGTCCCGCGCGCGGCGCTCACCGCCGGCGAGATCGCGCACGCGGCCGACTTCTTCTCGTTCGGGACGAACGACCTGACCCAGATGGGCTGGGGGTTCTCCCGCGACGACGTCGAGGGCGCGTTCTTCTCCCGCTACCTGGAACTGGGCATCTTCGGGGTGTCGCCGTTCGAGACGATCGACCGGAAGGGCATCGGCCGGATGATCCGCATCGCGGTCGAGGAGGGCCGGGCGGCGCGCCCGGAGCTGCACATCGGCGTCTGCGGCGAACACGGCGGAGACCCGGAGTCGGTGCACTTCTTCCACGACGCCGGTTTGGACTACGTCTCGTGCTCGCCGTACCGGGTGCCGATCGCGCGCCTGGAGGCCGGCCGTGCCGCCGTGGCCGGGACGGGGTCCGACACGCGCTGAGAGCGGTACGCACCGAAGCCGGCCGCGACCACGGTTCTCGCGGCCGCCCTGAGCGTAGGGTGGGAGAGCCGAAGCGTTCGGAGAGTGGCGCCTACTCAGCATGGTCCCTGGAGGACAGCGTGGCGCGAGAAGCAGAACCGATGCTTCACTTCCCGGATCTGCCCCGGCTGGAGCTCGATCAGCTCCTCGCCCAACTGATCGAGCGCGCCACCGAGGTCATGGGCGCGCAGGGGCGGCTGCGCGGTCTGCTCCGCGCCAACCAGCTGATCGTCACCGACCTCGCGCTACCGGCCGTGCTGCGTCACGTGGTCGAAGCGGCCCGCGAACTGCTCGACGCCCGCTACGCCGCGCTGGGCGTGCTGACGCCGGCCGGAGGCCTGGTCGAGTTCGTCCACGTGGGCATGCCCGCCGACACCGTCACCACGATCGGTGACCTGCCGACCGGCAAGGGGCTACTCGGTGCTCTGATCGACGATCCCCGGCCGATCCGGCTCGACCGGCTCGACGACGACGTCCGCTCGTCCGGTTTCCCGCCCGGGCACCCGCCGATGGAGAACTTCCTCGGCGTCCCGATCCGCATCCGCGACGAAGTGTTCGGCAACCTCTACCTGACCGACAGCGTGCACGGCCGATTCAGCGCCGAGGACGAGGAACTGGCCCGCGCGCTCGCCGCCACCGCGGCGGTGGCGATCGACAACGCCCGCCACTTCGAGTCCACCCGCCGTCGCGGCGAGTGGCTCGACGCGTCCGCAGCGGTCACGCAACGATTGCTCGCGCCCGGCACCCGGGACGCACTCCGGATGATCGCCGAGAACACCCGGCGGTTGTCCGACGCCGATCTGGTCGCGTTGTTCCTCCCGGAGGATCAGTCCCGCTCCACGCTGCGCGTGGAAGTCGCCGTCGGCGGAACCGCGGATCAGGTGACCGGCCGGAACGTGGCCGCGGACGGCTCGCTGTGCGGACACGTCTTCACCACCGGGCAGCCGCTCCGGTTCCGGGATCCGGCCGACCACCCGGACCTCCCGCGCTCGGCCATCGCCGATGACGTCAGCGCCGGCCCGATGCTGTTCGTCCCGCTGACCGGCTCCGGACGGACCAACGGCGTGCTCGCCGTGATCCGCCATCCGGGACGCCCGGCGTTCTCCTCCGAGGACCTGGACATGGCGGCCGGATTCGCCGCCCAGGCCTCCGTCGGGCTCGAACTCGCCGACGCCCGGGCCGACCAGGAACGGATGGGCATGGTCGAGGAACGCCGGCGCATCGCCGAAGGTCTACACGACCACGTCATCCAGCGGCTGTTCGCGGCCGGGCTCACGCTGCACGGCGCGGCGGCGCGGATACCGGACCGCGCGCTGTCCCGCGAGTTGGTCGGTGTCGTCGAGCAGCTCGACGACACGATCAGCCAGATCCGGAGCAGCATCTTCGCGCTCGAGCAGACCGGCCCCCGCACCGGTGGGTTGCGGGCCGAGATCCTCGACCTGGTGAACGACGCCGCCGGAGCACTGGGCTTCTCCCCCGGCCTCCGGTTCTCCGGCCCGATCGACGCGCTCCTCGGCGGCCCGGGGACTTCCCTCGGCGCGGACCTGCTCGCGGTGCTCCGGGAGGCGCTGAGCAACGCCGCCCGGCACGCGCACGCCACCCGGGTCGAGGTCGGGATCACCGCCAAGGACGCCCAGGCGGGCCGCCGCGCCGAGATCACGCTCGAGGTCCGGGACGACGGCATCGGAACGGGTCCCACCGACGACCGCAGCGGCCTGGCCGATCTGCGTGCGCGCGCCGAACGCCACGGCGGGACGTTCCTGGTCGCGCCCGCTCTGCCGAACGGCACCTGCCTGTCCTGGACGGCACCGCTCGCCTAGGTGAACGGCACCGTGCGGCCGGTGATCTCCTCGGCCCGGATCACGATCCAGCGGCCGGTCGCCGCCGCGGACGGCAGCGACGGCAGCGGAGCCCCGGCGAGCAGCAGCGCCGTGCGCTCGTCGTCGGCCAGGAAACCGGCCGTGCCTTTCACGACGACGCTCCAGCCGAGCGGCAGCGCGCCGGTGTATCCGACGCCGTCCACCTCGAACGTGATCGGCGCCCCGTCCAGGGCCGCGCCGAGCTTCGATCCGTATCCGGACTTGAACGCGATCGTCGTGCCGAGCAGGACGTAGTTGACCGGAAGCACCTCGACCGTCCCGGCGCGGACGAACCCCACCCGGCCGAGCCGTTCGCCGCGTACCAGCGCAAGGCATTGTTCGGTCTCCAGCACGCCGGCTCCGGCGTGGTCGTGCACGTGGGTCTGGAAGTCGGCGGCCATGGTGATCCCCTCCGGGAAAGGAGGGAACCGCGCCCGATCGGGCGGACGCGGCTCCGGGAGCGGTGGTGTGTCAGATGCGGGCCAGCTCGTCGCCCGTCGCGGGGGCGGGTGCCGCCGGCGGCGCCGGTGGGAGCACCGACACGCTGCCCGGGTCGGTGCCGCCGGTGTCCAGGCGGAACGGCGGGTACTCGTCGGTGCCGAGCGTCATCGCGTAGTAGACGACGCGCCAGTGCCACCGCAGCACGCCGACGTTGAACGCGAAAACGCCCTTCGGGTAGCGGCCGGTGAGCAGGATGCTGACCCAGGCCACCACCGTGAGAAGGCCGAACGCGAGCCAGAGGAACGCCAGCACGACGAAGTGCGGAATCGCCAGGAGCCACTTCACGAGCCACAGACCACGGTGGAGCGGCTGGTCGAGCCGCGCGTCGACCCGCACCGGGTAGGCGCCCGGGGTGCCGGTTCCCGGCGCCGGACCGGGCTCGTGGCTCACCCCGGCAACCGCTCCGACGAGCAACCCGGCGGCCAGGAGCGCGCTGACCAGAGCGGCACCCAGAAACCAGCCGCCGGCCGGCAGCAGGGCGTCCGTCCGCAGACCGGCGCGCGCGTCGACGTCGACGCCCGGGTTCGCGTCGGAGTTCATCACGACGAGCGTCCAGTCACCGGGCCGGACGCTCCAGGTGAGCGTCCGGCGTCCCGCTCCGTCGGCCGAGGCGACCCAGAAGGCCTGCTCGGCGGGCGTTCCCGACAGCGCTCCGGCGCCGTCGTGCCGTCGGTAGTCGGCCCGCCCGCCGTAGACGCCGGACACCACGTCGTAGGACGCCGGGCTCAGGTACGCGGTCACGTCCGCCGTCCGGGCGATGCCGAGGAAGACGTCGTGGCCGCCGAGATCGTCGGCGGTCACCCGGACCGTACCGAGCCGGTCGGTCATGCGGTCGGCGTAGCCGCCGTGCATGTGGGCGAAGATCGCCATCGGCTCCGACGTGATCGCGACCGTCGGCGACGCCAGCCGCTGCGACGGCAGGACGTAGAAGCCGTCCGCGTCGCGTCGGGTGGCGTGCGCCCAGAGCAACGGTCCGGCGATCGCCAGCAGCACGAGCGTCACGACCAGGCTCAGAACCCCGAAGATCAGCAGCACGGTCTGTCGGGTACGCATGAGGCCCTCCCTTCGAGCGGGGAGGGCGGCGAAAGGGTGCAACCCTTCCCCGCACTCCAGACTGGCCCTCCGGCCCGCACCACCCCAGGCCGGAAAGACCCGTCGTGGCGGGACTTAGGCCATGTCCTGCGAATCCGTGCTCGGCCGCGGCTCCGCTCAGCGCACGACGAGTACCGGGCAGGCCGCCTGCCCGGCCAGCGCCCGCGGCACGGCGCCGAGCAGCTCCGACGGGATCGCGTTCCGGCCGACCGCGCCGAGCACCAGCAGCGCCGCACCGGTGGACAGACCGTCGAGCGCGCGCACGGGTGCGTCGTGCACGACGCGCCCGGCGACCTCCACCGACGGATGCCGCGGCGACCATTCGCCGATCGCGGCGTCCACGAGCGCCCGCGCGGTGGCGGCGCCGTCCGTGTGGGCGCCCACGGTGGCCGCGTGCGCGATCGTCAACCGCCCTCGGCGCGCGCCCGCTTCGCCGAACGCCGCGGCCAGCACCGGCCGGTCGGCCGCCGAGCCGTCGATCCCGACGACGACCTCACCGGCCCATTCCGGCGGCCGGCCGGTTCGTCCACCCGCGACGACCGCGACCGGGCACCCCGCGAACCGCAGTACCGCGGCCGGAACCGACGCCAGATGCGTGCCGACCCGGCCGCCCCGACCGCTCCGCCCGACCACCAGCAACTGGGCGTCGGCGGCCACCGCGAGTAACGCCGCGGCCGGGGAGTCGGGCCGGACCGTCCCGGTGACCGGCAGGCCGGGAGCGGTGGTGCGGCACCGGATCGCCGCGCGGTCGAGTTCACCCTGTCCGGCGCCCCGCGCGGACGGTTCCGCCTCGGCCACCACGACGTGCAGCCGCGCACCGCGGGCGGCGGCTTCCCGCGCGGCCCAGTCGAGTGCCCGGGTACCGCCGGGTGAACCGTCGATACCGACCACCACGGCGCCCCGAGCTTCGCGCTCCTGGACCGCTCCCCGTTCCGTCGCACCGTCGATCGTCACGGCACACCTCCCCGTCGTCTCTCCCGATCGTCGGGCGCGTGCCGTCCCGGCGGCAGAGGCGGAGGTCCCGACCCGAGGGGACCCGCCGCCGTCGCTCTCAACGGGTCAGAATCGCGCGGAATCGCCACGCGGCGAGCGTGAACACCCCGGCGGCGCCACCGGCCAGGACGCCCAGCTGGGGCAGGACGTCCACGAGCGTGCCGCCGTGACGCAGCAGCGTGCCGAAGCCTTCGACGGCCCAGCCGTGCGGCGTTCCGTGCGCGACCAGCCGCATCACCGGGGAGAAGAACTCCAACGGCATCATCGCGCCGCCGAGCGCGGCCAGCCCGAGCCCGGCGAGCAGACCGACCGCGGTGGCCTGCTGGACGCTCCGCGCGAGCGTGCCCAGGAGCATTCCGGCTCCGGCCGCGAACAACGCGAACACCAGCATCAACAGCACCGACGCGACCGGATCGCCCCAGCGCACGCCGAACAACAGCGCGGAACCGGCCATGATGATCGCGCCCTGTGCGGCCGCGACGGCGAACCGGCCGAGCGCCTCTCCGGTGACGATCGTCCCGGCCGACGTCGCCGTCGTGAGCATGCGCCGGGACACGCCCAAGCGGCGGGTCTCGATCAGCGCGGCCGCACCGTTCATCGAGGTGACGAACACGAACAGCACGAGCTGCGAGCTCGCTCCGACGTCGAAGCGGCCGGTGCTCGTGCCGAACGCGGCGTCGCCCTCGGTGCGGGTCCGCACCGGGACACCCGGCACCGACCGCTGTGCTTCATCGACGCGCACGACGGCCTCGGACAACGGAACGTCCAGGGCCTGGGCCGCGCGCAGCCGGTCGGATTCGAGGCCCACCACCGCGCGGAGCGACGCCTGGGTCTGCTGACCGGCCAGCCCCGGTGGCACGATCACCCGCACGGTCACGGTTCGACCGGCGGCGACGTCCCGGTCGTAGCCGGCCGGTACGAGGACACCGGCCTCCAGCTGTCCCCGTTCCACCGCACGCACCACGGCGTCGGCGCTGTCGCCGGTCCGGACGTCCAGCCCGTCCGCGCCGCGGAGCCGCCGCTCCAGTTCCTCCGCGAGCGGCCCGGACCCGGCCACGCTCACCCCGACGCGGGGTTCGCTGGCACCGCCGTAGGCCAGTCCCAGGACGAGGATCAGCAGCAGCGGGAACACCCCGACGAAGAAGATCGTCGTCCGGTCGCGGAACATCCGGCGGAGGTTCGTCCCGGCGATCACGAGCGCTTTCACGGCGCCACCTCCCGGCGCAGACCGACGAGCGCGATCGCTCCGGTGACGACCCCGAACACCGTCAGGACTCCGGCCGACGGCAGCGCGGCCGTCGCACCGCCGCCCCCGGCGAGTTCTCCGAGCCCGCGCAGGAACCAGGCGTGCGGCGTCACCAGGCTCAGCGTCGTGACCGCACCACCCAGTTGGCCGACCGGGAAGAACACCCCACCGAGCAGGCCGAACAGGATCGCGACCACGGCCTGTCGGCTCCCGGCCTGCTCCGCGGTCCGCGCGGTCGCGACGACCGCGGCCGTGACGCCGGTGGCGGCGAGCACACCGCCGACGACCAGCAGCGCGACGCCGACCGGGTCGCCCCAGTCGGCTCCCATCAGGAGCGACGAGGCGACGACGAGCACGCCCATGCCGACGACACCGATGACGATGCTGGTCACCGCCTTGGCGGCCAGCACGGTCCAGCGGGGTACCGGCAGCGCGAGGATCCGGCGCAGCGTGCCGGCCGACCGTTCGTCGATCACCGACGACAGCCCGGCCTGAACGGTGAAGAACAGAAAGAGGATCGCCATCGCGGCGGCCATGTACGTCGTCTGATCCAGCACTTTCCTCGACGCCGGACCGCCGACCACCGTGAGCGGGGCCGCCTGCTCCGCCACGCGCGGATCGCCGCCCGCGGCGACGGTCACCCGCACCGCGTTCAGCTGTCCGGCGTACGCGTCCGCGATCGCCGTGGCGACCTGGGTGCCGGTGGGCGCATCGACGTTGCCGATCACGTCGATGCCGGCCGGGTCCCGCGTCGGGACGCGCGCACTGAACCCGGCGGGAAGGACGAACGCGGCGTCGATGTCCCCGTCCCGGGCCAGTGTCCGCGCCGCATCGGTGGTGGCCACCCGGCGCACGGTCACGACGTCGTCGTCGACGAGTGCGCCCAGGACGTCGTCGGCGAAGGCGGCGGCGACCGGTCCACCGTCGAGATCGACGACGGCGTAGCGGAACGGATCCGGATCGGACGCCTTCCCGAGCACGAGGTCGTAGACGAACGCCAGCAGCAGCGGGACGACGAACGCGAACAGGAACAGCGAGCGGTCGCGGAGACGTTCGCGTAGATCCTTACCGACGATCAGGAGTACCGGTCGCATCGTCAGTCCCGCAGCCGGCTGCCGGTCAGGTGCAGGAACACGGCCTCGAGGTCGGGCTCCTCGACCGCGACCGAACGCACCACCGCACCGGCACGCGCGGCGGCGGCCAGCAGGCCGGGCAGCGCGGTGCGCGCATCGGCGTCCAGGACGTCGAGGCCGTCCGGGCCGACCGTCACGGTGCGCGTGGTCGGGAGCTCCCGCAGCGCGTCGGCCGCGGCCGCGAGGTTGCCGGTGGCGGCCAGCCGGACACGGTCCGATTCGCCGACCAGGCCGGTCAGCTCACGGGTGGTTCCCTCCGCGACGAGCGTCCCGCGGTCGATGATGCCGACGCGGTCGCAGAGCCGTTCGGCCTCCTCCATGTAGTGCGTGGTGTAAAGCACGGCCATGCCGGCGGCGCTGAGCGCTTCGATGCTCTCCAGGATCGCGTTGCGGCTCTGCGGGTCGACGCCGACCGTCGGCTCGTCCAGAATGAGTAATTCTGGCTGGTGCAGTAGCCCGACGGCGATGTTGAGCCGCCGCTGCATACCACCGGAGTACGTCTTGACCGCCGCGCTCGCCTTCTCGGCCAGCCCGACGACGCCCAGCACGTCCTCCACCCGCGCGCGGCCGGCGGCCCGGCCGAGACCGTACAACCCGGCGAAGAAGCGCAGGTTCTCCCGCCCCGTGAGCTCCGGGTAGAGCGCGGTCTCCTGCGGGACGTAGCCGATCGCGCGCTTGGCGCGGACCGAACGGACCGTCATCGGCTGCCCGCCGACCTCGATCTCACCCCGGTCGGCCGCCAGGACGCCGGCGACCATCAGGATCGTCGTGGTCTTCCCGGCGCCGTTGGGACCCAGCAGGCCGTACGTCTCCCCCGGCGCGACCGTGAACGACAGGCCGTCCACCGCGGCCGTCCCGTCGAAGCTCTTACGCAACTCGTGGCAGCGCAGCACCGGCCGGCCGGCCGGCGCGCTCCTCGTCGTTTCCGCGACGACATCCGGCGACGTCATCCGGCGCCTCCTTCGGACCGTTTGCCCAAGGATCCCGCGCCGACCGCGCCGGGCCTAGAGTCGTTCGTCCCGCGCAGCGCCGCCCACTCCGCACGGAGACCGTCGAGGAGGGTGTCCGCGTCCGGGACCGCGTCGGTGTCGGTCTGGATCGCGACGACGAGCCGGCCGGCGTAGGACAGCGCGAGCACCGAGACCGGCACGTTGCCGGCCAGCGATCCGATCGGGATCAGCCCCAGCACCGGGGCGCCGAACACGGTGACCGGCCCGGTCGGACCGGTCAGATCACTCTCGACGACGTGCACCAGGTGCTGGTGCACGCTGAACCAGCGCGCCACCCCCACCCGCGACAGCACCGCGAGGAACGCGGTCGCCGCCGACGACGGCTGGGCGGCCTTCACCGCCGCGGTTCGGGCCGCCACGCACCGGAGCCGCTCCCCCGGGTCGCGGACACCGACCGGGAGGTCGACGAGGTACGCCCCGGTGCGGTTGCCGACATCGCCGTCGCGGCCCCGGTCGCGCAGCGACACCGCGACCGAGGCGGTGACGACGAGACGGCCGACGTCCTCACCACGTTCGACCAGCAGCGCCCGGAGGCCGCCGCTCGTCAGTCCGAGGACCAGGTCGTTGACGGTCCCGCCGTGGGCGTGAGCGACCCGTGCGGCCTCTGCGAGATCGAAACGGACGACGCCGACCCCGCGATGTGGTCCGACGGGCCGATTCAGCGACGCCGGGCGGGGACCGGGAGCACGGGCGACCATCGGCCGCAGCGCGGCGCGGATCCCGGCGGCACGAACGTGCCGCACGGACGCGAGCGCGTGCCGCGCGTTCCCGAACCCGCCCCGCGCGTTGTCGAGCACCAGCGCACCCCAACCCGGCCGCGCGACCGGTTCGCCCGCAGCGACCGGTTCGCCCGCTGCGACCGGGGTCCCTGAAGCCTCCGGCGCGACCGGAGCCTCCGGCGCGACCGGGGCACGGCCGTCGTCCGGCAGGAGGGGGCGATCCAGTAGCGAGAGCAGCAGCGCGGTCGCGGCGAGGCCGTCCGCGACCACGTGGTGGACCACGACGATCAGCCCGATCCGGTGATCCCCGAGCCCGGTCACGAACACCATCCGCCACAGCGGCCGCCGCCGGTCGAGGGGGCGCACGAGAACGCGGGCCGCCACCTCCAGCAGCGCGTCCTCGCCCGACGACGACGGCACCCCGATCCGGCCGACGTGCTTCACGACGTCGAAGCTCGCCGCGTCGACCCAGAGCGGCCGCCCGGCGAAACGGCCGGGCTCGTGCAGCACCTGCCGGAGCCGCGGCACCGCCTCGACCCCGGCCGACACTGTCCGCCGGATGGCGTCCAGCCGGAGACGCCCGGCCGAGTCGCAGAGCGCGGCCCCGTCGAGGACCGCCACCACCGTCATGTGCATCGGCACCCCGGGGGCCTCCGCCGCCAGGTTGATCACGTCGGCGGATCGCAGCCTGTCCATGGTCCCAGCGCACCACCGCCGAGCGCCGCGTCGTAGATCCGAAGGTCACGACCTCGGGACCTTCGACCCGGACACACCGCACCACACGACCCTGCCGGGGACAGGTGGGACGGATGAAGTCTCGAGGTGTCGGTACGTGATCAGAGGAGATCGCCATGACAACGACCCGGACCAGAGCGTTAGGACCACTCGAGGTGCTGGCCACGGTCCGGGTCGGCTACCCGGAACGCCCCGGACGCCGATCCCCCCGGCGCCCGGCCGCGGCGGTGAGCCGACCGTGACCACGTCCCCCGGCGGGATCTGCGGTGTCGTCAGCGGCGCGCTCTTCCTGGTCAAAGCTGGACTGGACCTCGTCGTCGGCGAGCCGCCGTCCGACCGGGCGCGACTACCGTCCTGGGTGGATTCGCACCACCTTCCGCTGGCGCTGACGAACGAGACGATGGCCCTGGGGGCCGTCCTGCTCATTCCGCTGGCCCTCGCGCTCCACCAGCGTCTCCACGGGTCGGCCAAGCCGTGGGCCGGGATCGGCTGCGCGGCGCTCGCCACCGCGGTACCGGTGATCCTGGTACTGGCCGTCGTCCAGGGGCGCCTCGTCTACCCCGTCTACGGCATCGACCTCGACGCCCCCGCGACCCTGGCGTTGACGATCTCCCTGTACTACGGCGGAGCGCACCTGGTGTCCCTGCTCGTCGGCGCCGCGCTCGTCGTGCTCGGGCTCTCGACGAGGCACCCGGCGACGTGGGCCGTCGCCGGCGTGGCGGCCGGGGCGCTGCAACTCGTCGGCGCCTATCCCTGGCTCATCGGGCCGGTGTTCACCGCGATCACCGAAGCGGCCTTCGCCGCCTGGCTGATCGTCGCCGGCGTCACTCTGACCCGTCCGGCGCCCGTCCTGCGCCCACCCGACGCGTTGTAGGCGCCCGGGCCGGGCGGGTACAAGGTCCCTACTGCCGCGGCCACCGGCGACCTAGCGTCCTGGACAGGACTCCTCGGTCCGTCACCCACCTGGAGGGCACCACCGTGAAGGCAGCGATCTTCCACGACCGCAAGACCATCACCATCGACGACGTTCCGGCGCCGGAGCTGCGGCCCGGCGCGGTCGCGATCGACGTCGCCTGGTGCGGCATCTGCGGGACGGACCTGCACGAGTACCTCGAAGGACCGATCTTCATCCCGCCCGCCGGTCATCCGCACCCGCTGACCGGCGAGGCCCAGCCCGTCACCATGGGACACGAGTTCTCCGGCACGGTCACCGCCCTCGGTGAGGGGGTCACCGGCCTCGAGGTCGGCGACAGCGTAGTGGTCGAGCCCTACGTCGTCTGCGGGGACTGTGCCCCCTGCGCCGCCGGCAACTACAACCTCTGCACCCGGATGGGCTTCATCGGCCTGGCCGGTGGAGGTGGGGGGCTGAGCGAGAAGGTCGTCGTCGACGAGCGGTGGGTCCACCCCGTCGGCGACATCCCGCTCGACCAGGCCGCGCTCATCGAACCGCTCGCGGTCGGCCATCACGCGTTCGTGCGCAGCGGCGCCCGGGCCGGGGACGTCGCCTTCGTCGGCGGTGCCGGACCGATCGGACTGCTGCTGGCCGCCGTCCTCAAGGCCGAAGGCCTGACCGTCATCATCTCGGAGCTCAGCGACGCCCGGAAGACCATGGCGCGCACCACCGGGGTCGCCGACCACGTTCTCGACCCCGCCGCCGAGGACGTCGTGGCCCGCGTCCGGGAACTCACCGGCGGAGTGGGCGCCGACGTCGCGTTCGAATGCACCAGCGTCAACGCCGTCCTCGACCAGCTGTTCGACGCGGTCAAACCGGCGGGTGTCGTCGTCAACGTGTCGATCTGGGGCGCGCCTGCCACGATCGACATGCAGAAGGTCGTCCTGAAGGAGATCGACCTCCGGGGCACGATCGCCTACGTCAACGACCACCCCGCCACGATCAAGCTCGTGCAGGACGGCAAGGTCGACCTCGCCCCGTTCATCACCGCGCGTATTCAGTTGGACGAACTGCTCGAGAAGGGCATCGACACGCTGATCAATCACAACGACACCGCGGTCAAAATCCTGGTACACCCGTAATCGGCCCCACGAACGGAGTCCCCGTGAGCGATCCCGCCGCCCTTCGAGTACTGCTCGGTTACGACGGCTCGCCGGCTGCGAACGCAGCGATCGACGCCGGTGCACGACTGTTCCCCGGGGCACACGCGACGCTGGCCTACGTCTGGACACCGCCGTTCGCCAGCGACGAGATGCGCAACCGGCTGTGGGCCGGGGCGAAGAACATCGACGCCTTCCGGGCCGCGGTCGAGCGGGAGGGCAGCCGGGAAGCCACCCGGCTGATCTCCACCGGAATCCACCTCGCGCGCGCGGCCGGCTGGGACGCCGAGGCCCGTCTCGAAGCGGCCTACGGTGGCAACGGCCTCGAACTCGCCCAGCTCGCCGAGGAACTCGACGCCGACCTGGTCGTCGTGGGCTCCCGCGGTCTGGGCGGAACCCGGGCGTTCCTCGGCAGCGTCTCGGACGTGGTCGTCCACTACGCACCCGGCCCGGCGCTCGTGATCCCGCAGCCGCTGCTCTCCGCCGAGTACGACGCGCTCACCGACGGGCCCGTCGTGGTCGGCTGGGACGGTTCCACCGGAGCCGCCGAGGCGCTCGCCGCGGCCCGGACGATCTTCCCGTCCCGTCAGTTCGTCCTGGTCTCCGTGGGCGAGGTCGACGCCGACGCTCCGGAGCTCCCCGGCGACGCCGACGTGACCACGCTCGCCCTCCCCGGCCGGATCGGACCGCAGGGCCGGGTCGTCGCCGAAGCCCTGAGCGAGGCGGCCCGCGCGGCGGGCGCCGCGGTGATCGTCGTCGGATCGCGAGGCCGGTCCACGGTGCGCGAGATGTTCCTCGGCAGCGTCGCGATGGCCACGCTGCACCATGCGCACCGGCCGGTGCTCGTGGCCGCGCACCGCACCACCGGCTGAAGCCGCACGGGTCGCCCGGGCACCGACCCGTCAGCGGGCCGCGCGCCCGGGGAGCGCGCGCGTGATCAGCAGGATGCGGATCACGCTGGCGGGGACGGCGACGATCACGGGCCAGACGAACGTGGATCCCGCCAGCGCGACGGCGGCGATCATGACCAGGTCGAGCGGGACCAGAGCAGCGGCGCCCACGTCGCCCAGCCGGGTACGGCGGTAGCCGTGGCGGCTGCTCGCGGCGATCAGCAGGCAGATCACGACGGTGACGACGGCGGCCGCGTAGCCGGCCCGCACGCCGGTGGGGATCGGCCAGGTCCAGGCCCGCGCCTCGATGAGACAGGCGGCCCAGCACGCGCCGACGAGCGGGCCGGTGGCCAGCAGAGCCCGGGCGGTCCGGCGCCCGGGCGCGTCGGCCACGAACGCGTCGACGACCTGGGCCGGAGTACCGAACTCGGCGATCGCGGCGCGCGCGGCGGCCTCGGCGTCGTCTCCGCGTTCGAGGAAATGGGTCCACGTTTCGTGCAGCCCGTCGGCCAGCTCGTCCACGGTGTCGGCGGGGAGCCGATCGGAGAGCTGGCGCAGGTACCGGCCGATCAGGGGGTGGCCGGCCACGGCTCGCGGTCCAGAACGGCGGTGACGGTGGCGGCGAACTCGCGCCAGCCGCCGCGTTCGGTGTGCAGACGCTGCTGCCCGGCGGCGGTGAGCTGGTAGGAGCGCCGCCTCCGGCCCTCGGCCCGCGACCACGAACCGGTGATCAGGCCGGCGGCTTCCAGGCGGTGCAGGGCCGGATAGATGGTGCCGGTGGGCAGGTCGAACCGGCCGTCACTGCGCTGCCGGAGCTCGTCCCTGATCGCGTACCCGTGCCGGGGTCCTTCGTCCAGCGTGGCGAGCAGCAGCACGTCGAGGTGTCCTTTGAGTACCTGCGCGTCGGCCTTCACAACTCTGAGTCTAGAGGCCGGATAGATAGCTATGCTACTGTTCCGCCAATAGGTAGCTAACCTATCTATGCGGGGTGATGGCCGTGACCGAACGGTCGGCGATCGAGGCTCACGGGCTGGTCAAACGGTTCGGCACGGTGCGGGCGCTGGACGGACTCGACGTGCACGTGCCGATCGGTGAAGTCCTGGGGCTACTCGGTCCGAACGGAGCCGGGAAGAGCACCGCGGTACGGATCTTGACGACGCTGCTACGGCCCGACGCCGGGACCGCCCGGATCCTGGGGCACGACGTGCGTGACGCCCCGGGGCAGATCCGCCGGCTGATCGGGGTCTCGGGACAGTACGTCGCCGTGGACGCCCACCTGACCGGGCGGGAGAACCTCCGCATGATCGGCCGCCTGTCCGGGCTGTCCCGAACCGACGCGAAACGGCGCGCCGACCACTTGCTGGAGACCTTCGACCTGGGGTCGGCTTCCGGCCGGACCGCCCGCACCCTCTCCGGGGGAACGCGCCGACGGTTGGACGTGGCGGCGAGCCTGGTCGCCGCACCCGCGGTGCTCTTCCTCGACGAGCCGACCACCGGCCTGGACCCACGTGGCCGGACCGAACTCTGGCGGCTGCTCGACGAACTGCGCAGCAGCGGCACGAGCCTGCTGCTGACCACGCAATACCTGGAGGAGGCCGACCGGCTCGCCACGCGGATCCTGGTTCTGCACCGGGGCCGCGCGATCGCCACCGGCAGCCCAGAGGAACTCAAACGTCAGGTCGGTGGGGACCGCCTGGAACTCCGGACGTTGCCCGGCGCGGACCCGCGGGCACTGGCCGCCGCGGTGTGCGACCTCGGTACCGGCCCGCCGGTCATCGACGCCGGCACCGAACGGGTACTCCTCCCCGTCGCCGACGGCCCCGGTGCCCTGCTCGGGGTCGCCACCCGGCTGGCCGCCGCCGATCTCCGGATCAGCGACGTCGCTCTGCGCCGTCCGACCCTCGACGAGGTCTTCTTCACCCTCACCGGCCCCGGGGGCCCGGCCGACCGGAGGCCGCAATGACGGAGGCAGCCATGACGGAGGCAGTCGTGACGGAGGCAGTCGTGACGGAGGCAGTCGTGGTCGGCCCGATGCGCGGCGCGGGGTGGCTGGCGGCGAACGTCGCCACCGTCACCGGTCGCAACCTGCGCCGCCTGGTGCGAGTGCCGACCCTGATCGCGTTCGCGACCGTGCAGCCGGTCCTTTTTGTGCTGTTGTTCACCTACGCCTGGGGCGGCGCCGTCCACCCACCCGGCGTCACCCGTTACATCGACTACGCGCTACCGGGCATCTGGGTGCTGTCACTCGCCTTCGGCGCCTCCCAGACCGGTGTCGCCGTCGCCGAGGACCTCGCCACCGGAATGATCGACCGGTTCCGGGTCCTGCCCATGGCCCGCTCCGCCGTACTGATCGGCCGCACCGTGGCCGACGCCGCCCGTAACCTGTTCGTCCTCGCGCTCATGACCGGCGTCGCCACCGCGATCGGATTCCGGTTCCACGCCGGCCCGGCCGCGGCACTCGCCGCGCTCGGTCTCGCGCTCGGCGTCGGTGTCGCCTTCTCGTGGATCTTCGCCCTGCTGGGCCTGCTCGTCCACGACCCGGAATCGGCCGGCGTCGGTGGGCTGCTCGTGGCCGTCCCGCTCGTCTTCACCAGCTCCACGTTCGTCCCGATCGCCACCTTCCCTGGTTGGCTGCGGGCCTTCGCGTCGGTCAACCCGATCACCCTCACCGTCGACGCCCTCCGGGCACTGTGCCTCGGCGGTCCCACCGCCGCCCACGCCGGTCAGGCTCTCGCCTGCGTCGGCGGGCTGCTCGCGGTCGCGGTGACCGCGGCGGTGCGGAGGTACCGGCACACCACGGCCGCGTGACCCGCGCCGGGCGGCGTCCTACGGTGCCGGTCCGGGGACGAGGCTGAAGGCCGCCTCCTCCTCCTGGGCGTTGTGCAGACGCAGGATCGCGTAGAGGCCATACAGGAGACGCTGCAGGTCGGCGAGGTTCTCGGTAGTGGTGATGGCATCGAGGGCTCGCCCCAGCCGGACGACGTACTGCTCGATCTCCGCATGGGTGCGGCTGATCGCTCCGGTGGCGTCGGCGCCGCCGAGGGTCCGGTTGAGGATCGGGACGAGGTCGGCCTCCTCGGCGTGTTCGTGGGGCAACAACTCGCGACGCAACTGCCCGAGAAGGGTCCGGACGGGTTCGACCCGGGGATCCGGCCGGGTGAGTGCGTCCGCGACGGCACGGACCTGCTCGACGAGCGGACGGATCGACTCGTGCTGCGCGTAGAGCCGCCGTGCGGTGGCGACGTCGGCCGGGCTCATCGTCGGCGTGTAGGCGCGGGCGGGTAGGAGCGGGCGGGTAGGAGCGCGGTGAGCGCGACGCCGATCGCGGTTACCCCCGACGGTTCGGGCCCCGGTCGATGCCGGGGCCCGAACCGTCAGCACTCACGAAATGGAGACGCGAGTGGCTTTGACGAACCGCACGTCGTAGTTGCACTGCCAGCGGTTCTGGCGGAGCTGCGTCGCGCTCGTCGCCGTGGGCCAGACCGTCCACGACACGACATTGTTCCCCGCGCAGAGCCGCGTGACGTTGGTGAGGTTGATCGACATGGCTCCGGCGTTCGCGTAACAGTGGGTGCCGCTGACGTCCCAGGCCTTGGCCAGGTCGGTGCGGGTGCCGCAGGCGACCTCGTTGACGGCCAGAGCGGGCGACTGCCAGCCCAGGACCGCGAGCGCCATGGCGACGATCGTCAGCGCGACGGTCGTCGGCTTCCGCATCCCGTTACGGCCCCCATGAAACTTCCGGCTCATGAATGCTCCAATCACAGTGGAAACTGACCGTGCACATTGGACTGGTCAGCTTGTTAAATCACTGTGTGTTCCGGATCGGCGGCGTCACGCCGGCTGCTACTACGAGCTAGCGCGCAAGCCGGCCAGGAGCTCGATCTGTCCCTGCAGCACACCGGTGAGGATGCCCCGGGCCACCCGGAGAAGTTCGGCGACGTCGTCGGTCGCGAGCTGGTAGTAGACGGCGGATCCTTCGCGCCGCGCGGTGACCAGGTTCGCGCGGCGCAGGACGGCGAGTTGCTGGGAGAGCGCCGCTGACTCGACACCGACCTCCGGAAGCATTTCGGAGACCGCGTGCGGCCGGATGCTGAGCAGTTCTAGGACGCGGATGCGCACGGGATGGCCGAGCGTTTTGAAGAACTCCGCTTTCAGCTGATAGAGCGGCGGGTCGGGCCGAGGTTCTCGGCGACCTTCCCCTGCGGTCTCGTCCGCGCTCCGGCTCGGCACTCTCGTCCCATCCTGCTCTCGGCCCCGACGAGGCCCGCGACGGTGTCTGATCACTTCTAGAGTTGCAGATTTCGGCGTCTCCTGACGAGCAGCCCCTCAGCGGTGGTCGCGATCGTCGGCCGACACGAGCCCGTCCTGCTCGAGGAGCCGGCGGGCCGCGGCGATCGCCTCGGGGGTGGTGCGATGGTCGTGACCGTCCGGGCCCAGCAGGTCCAGCGCTCCGACGGAGTCCAGTACCTGCCGCTGGGCCGGTCGGATTCCGGAGGCCAGCACGGTGATGCCTCGCCGGTTCAGCTTCTCGACCGCATCCTTCAGGACGAGTGCGCCGGTCGCGTCCATGGTGCTGACCCGCGAGAGCCGCAGGACCACGACGCGGACGTCGGACACCTCCGACAGTTCGAGCAGGAACCGGTGGGCGACGGCGAAGAACACCGGCCCGTCGATGCGGTACGCGACGATGTGTTCGGCCAGCAGCGCGTGTTCCTCGTCGCTGTGTTCGCCGAGCAGATCGGGCCGGAAGTCGACCTGGTCGATCCGGGCCTGCCGGGCCACCGCGCGCAGGGCCAGCGCCCCGGCCACCACGAGTCCGACGATCACCGCGGACACCAGATCGAGCACCAGCGTCGCGGTGGCGGTCAGCACCAGGACGAGCGCGTCGGAACGGGTCGCGCGGGCCATGGCCCGCAGCGAACCGACCTCCACCATCCGGATCGCCGTCGCCAGCAGCACCCCGGCCAGCGCGGCCAGCGGAATGCGGGAGACCAGTGGAGCGGCGGCGAACACGATCACCCCGAGGACAGCGGCGTGCGTCAGCGCCGCCAACCGGGACGACGCACCGGTACGGACGTTGACCGCGGTGCGGGCGATCGCGGCGGTAGCCGGCACCCCGCCGAACAACGGCACCACCAGGTTCGCCACACCCTGGCCGAACAGTTCGCGGTCCGGGTCGTGTTTCTGGCCCACGGTCATACCGTCGGCGACGGTCGCCGACAGCAGCGACTCCAACGCGGCCAGCGCCGCCACCGCGACCGCCGACGCGAACAGGTCGTCGACCATCGACGCGTCGAGGAAGCTCAACGACGGCGCGGGCAATCCGGTCGGTAAGGCTCCGATCCGCGTTGCGTCACGCAGCGAGAAGACGTCCACGACGATCGTCGACGCGGCGACGGCGACGATCGAGAACGGAATGGTCGGCCACCACCGAGCCCCGGCCACTATCGCCGCCGCGACCCCGGCCGACAGCGCGAGCGCCGTCCAGTCCGGCGCGTCGGCGAACGTGAGCACGGATCGCCACGCGATCGTCAGCGCCTTCTCGCCGTCCGGCTTCTCCACCCCCAGCGCGTTCGGGACCTGCTGCAAACCGATCACGCAGGCGATCCCGAGCGTGAAGCCCTCCACCACCGGCGCGGGGACGTACGCCATGTACCGGCCGGTCTTCAGCAGCGCGAGGCCGATCAGCAGCGCCCCGGCCATCAACCCGACCAGCAGCACGCCGCTCGGTCCGAAGCGGGCGACGATCGGGACCAGGACCACGGTCATCGCGCCGGTCGGACCCGACACCTGCAGGTTCGAGCCACCGAGGAGCGCCGCCAGGCTCCCGGCGATCACCGCCGTCACCATCCCGGCCTCCGCACCCAACCCCGACGACACTCCGAAACCGAGAGCCAGCGGCAGCGCGACGACCGCCACCGTCACCCCGGCCAGCAGGTCGCGGCCGGGGTTGCGGGTCATCAGCCGGAAGTCGGCGCCGACCGGCAGGACGGCTCGTACACCGCGGGCGCACCGCACCAGGGCCGGATTCACCGTGCTGCCCTCGCGACCCGCACCGATGTCCTCCGCTCCGACGCACCGGGATCGCCGGGACGGCACTTGCAGGATTAGTGATTTAAGAAAATAGCAAATTGCAAATATATGCAACTCGGCACTGATCCGCCGCTGCCGGGTGTGGTCCGGAACGTCGGGCGCCGGGAGAGGCTACGTGTCCTCGCCGTCGCTACCCCGGACCACGACCACCGGGCAGGCCGCGTGGTGCACGCAGTACTGGCCGATCGAACCGAGTAGCGCTTCGGTGAACCCCGCGTGACCCCGGTTGCCGACCACCAGCAGCTGCGCGCCGCGCGCCGCGTCGACGAGGACCCGGGTCGCCGCGCCCTCGATCACGCGCGGATGGATGGGCACGTCCCCCGCGTCGGCCGCGGTCTTGTCGATCACGTCGGCGAGGGCGGACCGCGCGGCACCTTCGACGTCGAAGTCGCCGGGCGGCGGCATGTAGCCGAAGACGACGACGGGGTGCCACGCGATCACCGCGTCGATCTGCGCGCCGGTCAGCCGCGCCTGCCGAACCGCCCAGGCCAACGCTTGCTTCGACGGGTCCGACCCGTCGATGCCGACGACGATCCGGCCTTCGTTCTCGTTCATGAGTCGTGTCTCCTCGGTTGGCGGTGATCGGGGAGCTGCGGTCGGAGTCCGTGTCGTCCGCTCCGCGTGACGCCGACGGCGAAGTACGCCGCCGGGATCACACCGGCGGAGTTGATCAGCGCCGCCGACGCCCACGCCCACGTGGGTCCCCGCACCTGCTCCCCCGGCCGGCGACGCAGGTCCACCAGCATCGCGACCTTGAGTGCGGTGTCCAGCGCGGTCCCGGCCACCACGAACCGGCGCTCCCCCACGGTGAGGTCACGCCAGCGGCGGTGGTGTCCCCAGGTCTCCGGCCGCCGTGGCTCAGCGATGACGCTCGTCATGGCCAACGCTCCCCGCCGAGCACCGTGAGTTCGAACACCGGGTGCCGACCCGCCTCGGCCACGAACTCCTCGACCGGCGCGTCCGTCCGCGCCCGGAAATACGGACGAGTCGGCCGGGCCAGCCGCACGTACTGCTTGAGCACCGGTCCGGCCTCGGCCGGCGGCACTTCGCGCACCGTGCACTCCACTTCGCGCCCGCGCCGGGCGATGCCCACCCGACCGGCGGCACGGGTGTTCAGCACCCAGGACACCGGGCCGTAGGGCGCGACCAGGTAGCGGCGCCCGTGGGCCTCGACCAGGGTCACCGGAGTCGTGCGGAACTGCCCGGTCTTCCGTCCCCGCGTGGTCAGGAGATAGGAGTGCGGGACGAGCCCCAGCCGGATCAGCGGCCCCATCAGCGAATCGCCGGCCCGACGTGCCCGGGTCATCCGGAACACCGGAGGCCTCTCGGTTGTCATGATCATCACCACTTCTCTGCTTCGACGCTAGGTCGGACGGCAGTGGCACGACAGGGTCGAACGTCCCGGCTGAGCTCCCGGGCGGATCAGCGACGGGTGGCGTGCTCGTCCTCCCGGTTTCCCGCTGTCGGGCCACCGCGGGCGACCTCCAGTGCGCCAGCGACGCCGGCAGTCCGATCACGACGATCAGCCGGCACGACAGCAGCCGGTACGTCAGTACCGCCGCGGTCGCCGCGGCGGCCGTCGAGCCGCCGGTGACGAGCGCGGCCAGCGTCGCGGCCGCGTGCAGGGCGGCCTCGACGGCGTCGCGGGCACGATCACGCCAGGACGGCCGGGGCACCCGGGGCGGGCCGGTCAGGTGGCTCAGGTGGGCGTCGGCCCATCTCACCCCGAACCAGACACCGGTCACCACGGCCAGTACGACGATCGCCACCAGACCCTGGCCGACCGCCGACCCCCGTGCCTCGGCCACGACCAGCGTGGCGACCGACTGCAGGCCGGTCAGGACCACGAGCGCCGCCGCTGCTCACACCGGCTCGGTGGAACTGCCGCACGGCGTACGCGCTCGACACCACACCACCGCCCGGGAGCGTGACCGACATCGCGGTCCGCGCGAACGTCAGGTCAGCCGTTCGCAGCACCGACATCCGCCCACCCAGGACGCGGAGCAAGCCACGTACGCGCCGAGCGACGCCAGCCTGAGCGACGAGCGCCAGGAGCGCCCGTCCGGGCTCCAGGGAACGCACGTCGCCGGCGACGGAAGCGACCGGCGGAAAACGACGAACGCCGCTCTGAGGAGAACAGCCGTCCAGGCCCGGCGCCGCGCCGTTCTCATCGTCCCCTCCGGCGGGCGGGGCCGCCGGAGGGGAAGGGCACCGTTCCGTCCGGCGGCGGCCGGTCACGAGCGCACGATCACGACCGGGCAGTGCGCGTGGCGCGCCACGGTCTCACCGACCGATCCCAGCAGCAGCGCGCGGAATCCCCCGCTTCCGCGGGCACCCACCACCAGCATCTCGGCGCCCGCGGCGGCGTCCAGCAACGCCCGCGCCGGCCGGTGGTGCGCGATCACGGTGCGCACCTCGACGTCGGGGTACTTCTCCGCCCAGCCGGCGAGCCCTTCGCTGACCAGCCGTTGCTGCTCGAGCAGGTGGTGGGCCGGCAGCGGGGCCGGTTCCACGATCGCCGGGTCGTCGGAGGGCCAGTACCACGACCGCACGGCCGTCAGTTTCCGGCCGCGCAGGGACGCCTCGGTGAACGCGTACTCGATCGCCGCCTGGCACTGGTCGCTGCCGTCGACTCCCAGCACGACGCCGGGACCGTCGCCGGCCGCGGGCGCCGGGTGCTCGGGCACGATCGCCACCGGGCAGCCGGCGTAGATCGCCACCTGCGTCGCGACCGACCCCACCACCAGCTGCGGAAACCCGCCGGTCCCGCGGCGGCCGACGACCAGCAGGGCCGAGTGCTCGGCGCGGTCGAGGAGAACACTCGCCGGTCCACCGTCCACGACCTCGGTCGTGACGCGGGTCGCCGGAGCCGTCACCGCGGCGTGCCGAGCGGCGTCCGTGACGATCAGCCGCCCGGCCTCCTGGCCGTCCCGGCTCTCCGGCGGGCCCCAGGCCGGCCACATCGCGTAGGTGTAGGCCGGCCAGCTGTTGACGTAGACCAGCCGCATCGAACGTCCACGCCGACCGGCGTCGTCCGCCGCCCAGGCCACAGCGTCCAGACTGGCCGGAGAGCCGTCGACGCCGACGGTGACCGGGGCTCCCGCTGCGTACGTCATGGCGTGCGCACCTCCCTCGGATGTTCTCGTGTCTTCGACGCTAGAACGCCGGATGACGAGCGGAAACGGCCGAAGGTCCCGACCTGTGGGGCCTCCGCCTCTCCCCGCTCCGGGCGGTCTCACGCAGGCTGGAAGCGACCTGGGAGGTCACCATGAGCGATCCCGTGCTCCTGCCCGTCGAGCGGCCGGGCCGCTGCGGACCGCGCACGATCGGCGCGTACGTCAGCGACGGCGCGTCGGTCCGCTACCAGCCGGCGGTGGACGTCGAACGGCTCGTTCTCGGCGTCGTCGCGGTGGCCGGCGCGGCCGCGGTGCTCGGCAGCGCGCTGCACCGCACCCCCGCGGTCGGGCCGGTGTCGATGGGACCCGGTGGCTGGCTCAGCGTCCGTGGAGCCCGCGCACCCCGGGCTCGCGCCACCGACCCGGGTTCACGACCGTGGTGGGCGCACGCTCTACGCGCCCGCCGGCTGCGCTGAGCTCCGCCCGGCCGGTGAACTCCGGCCGGTGAGCGCGGTCAGCAAGTCCAGAGCGGTCACCACACCGAGTCCCCGGCCGTCCGCCGTCACCACCGGCGCGGTGGCCCGCTGATCCGTGATCAGCGTCCGCACCGCGTCCCGGACCGACGTCGTCGCGGTGATGCGGCAGGTCCGTACGCCCCGCAACGCGTCCCCAGCGGTGGGCTCGGCGGACAGCGGTGGCCGGACCGGCCACCGCTCCGACACCTCTCGCAGGCCGAGCAGGCCGACGACGTGGGCGGCCCCGTCGACGACCAGGGCGACCTCCCCGTGGGCCCGCATCCGGTTCCACGCCACCGTGATCGGCTCGTTCTCCCCCAGCACCACGCACGGGCGCATCACGGTCGTCACCGGCAGGTCCGCCCCGTACTCCTCGGACGTCGGCTGCAGCGGATCCTCGTCGGGCCAGAACATCGACGTCCCGGAGCTCATCACGGAACCTCCCTCGGCATCGCGACCGACCCCACCCCGCGCGGACATCAGAACCGCGCGGCCACGTACTCGGCCAGGTCGACCAGGCGGGCGGAGTAACCCCACTCGTTGTCGTACCAGCCGAACACCTTCACGAGGGGGCCGTCGGCCTGCGTGAGCGGTGCGTCGAAGACACAGGACGCCGGGTCACCGACGATGTCGCGCGACACGATCGGCGCCGTGCTGTAGCGCAGGTAGCCGTTCAACCGGCCGACGGCGGCGTCCGCGAACGCCCGGTTGACCTCGTCGGCCGTCACGTCCCGGCGCAGCTGGACCGTGAGGTCGGTCAGCGAGCCGTCCTCGATCGGCACCCGCACCGCGACGCCACCGAGCTTGCCGGCCAGCTCCGGGACGACCAGGCCGACGGCCTTGGCGGCGCCGGTGCTGGTCGGGATCATGCTGCTCGCGGCCGACCGGGCCCGCCGCAGGTCCTTGTGCGGGGCGTCCAGCAGCGACTGGTCGTTCGTGTAGGCGTGGATCGTCGTCATCAACCCGCGTTCGACGCCGAAGGCGTCGTTGAGCACCTTGGCCATCGGCGCGACGCAGTTGGTCGTGCAGGACGCGTTGGAGACGACGTCGTGACGCCCCGGGTCGTAGGTCTCCTCGTTGACGCCGAGTACCACGGTGGCGTCGGCGTTCTTCCCCGGGGCGCTGATCAGCACCTTCTTCGGGCCCGACTTGAGGTGCACCGCCGCGTCGTCGCGGGCGCGGAAGCGACCGGTCGACTCGATGACGAGGTCGACGCCGTACGCGCCCCAATCCAGTGCGGCCGGGTCGCGTTCGGCGGTGACCGCGAAGCGGGAGTCGCCGACCGCGATACCGTCATCGGTCACCACCGCTTCGGTGTCCAGCCGGCCGAACGTCGAGTCGTACGTCAGCAGGTGGGCGAGCGTCGCCGGTGCGGTCAGGTCGTTGACCGCGACGACGTCCAGGCCTCGCGCCCGGGCGATGCGGTAGAAGCAGCGTCCCACGCGGCCGAAGCCGTTGATTCCGATGCGGACGGACATGGTTTCCTCCTCGAACGGGGTGAGATGGGTCGTCAGGTGACGATCAAGCCGCTGGACGCGAACGCCCGGCGTGCGTGCTCTAGCTGTTCACCGGTCGGCTCCGGCACGCCGTCCAGCCGGTAGGGAACGCCGAGCTCGGCGTACTTCGCCACGCCGAAGCGGTGGTAGGCCAGGACGTCGACCCGTTCGACGTTCGGCAGCGTCGCCACGTAGTCGGCCAGGCCGTCCACGTTCTCCGCCGCGTCGGTGAGCCCGGGCACCAGCACGAACCGGATCCAGGTCGGCCGGCCGAGCCTGGCCAGCCGCTCGGCGAACGCGAGTGTCGGCACCAGCTCGCGCCCGGTCACCTTCCGGTACGTCGCCGGGTCCCAGGACTTGAGGTCCAGCAGTACCAGTCCGACGTCGGCCAGCATCTCGTCCGGGGCCCGGACGCCGAGGAAGCCCGACGTGTCCAGCGCGGTGTGGATTCCCTCGGCCGCGCAGGCCGCGAGCACCTCGCCGGTGAACTGCGCCTGCATCAGCGGTTCCCCGCCGGTGATCGTGACGCCGCCGCCGGTGACGTCGAACAGGCGACGGTAGCGGCGCACCTTCGCCATCACGTCCTCCACGGTGGTCGGGACACCGTTGCGCCGGTGCCAGGTGTCGGGGTTCTCGCAGTACTGGCAGCGCAGCGGGCACCCCGCGGTGAACAGCACCAGCCGGGTGCCGGGTCCGTCGACGCCGATCGAGAGGTCCCAGGAGTGAACCGAGCCGATGGTCACGTCACACCGTCTGGTGGAAGGTCCGGTTGACGACGTCGCGCTGCTGCTCGCGGGTGAGCTTCACGAAGTTCACCGCGTAGCCGGAGACCCGGATCGTGAGGTTCGGATAGTTCTCCGGGTGATCCATCGCGTCGAGCAGCGTCTCCCGGTTCAGGACGTTGACGTTGAGGTGGAAGCCGCCGGCGTCGGTGTACCCGTCGAGCACGCCGACCAGGTTGGTGACCCGGTCCGCAGGTGTCCGTCCGAGACCCGCGGGCACCGTGGAGGCGGTCAGCGAGATGCCGTCCCGGGCGTCGTCGTACGGGATCTTGGCGACGCTGAGCGCGGCGGCCATCAGGCCGTGGCGGTCGCGGCCGTTCATCGGGTTCGCGCCCGGTGCGAACGGCTCCCCGGCCCGGCGGCCGTCCGGGGTGTTGCCGGTGTGCGTGCCGTACACGACGTTCGACGTGATCGTGAGGACCGACTGCGTGTGCAGCGCGCCGCGGTAGGTCGGCCGGCGGCGCAGCTTCTGCATGAACGCGTGCACGAGTTCGACGGCGATCGTGTCCGCGCGGTCGTCGTCGTTGCCGTAGACCGGGAACTCGCCTTCGGTGCGGTAGTCGACGATCAGCCCGGTCTCGTCGCGGACCGGCCGCACCGTGGCGTACCGGATGGCCGACAGCGAGTCTGCGGCCACCGACAGCCCGGCGATGCCGCACGCCATCGTGCGCTTGACCGGATGGTCGTGCAGCGCCATCTCGAGCCGCTCGTAGGCGTACTTGTCGTGCATGTAGTGGATGACGTTGAGCGCGTCGACGTAGGTCTCGGCGAGCCAGTCGAGCATCCGGTCGAACCGCGCCGACACGTCGTCGTAGTCCAGGACGTCTCCGCCCACCGGCTCGGACTCGGGGCCGACCTGCGCGCCGGACATCTCGTCGCGGCCGCCGTTGAGCGCGTACAGCAAGGCCTTCGCGACGTTCACCCGCGCACCGAAGAACTGCATGCTCTTGCCCAGCTGGGTCGCCGACACGCAGCACGCGATCCCGGTGTCGTCGCCGTACCGGGTCCGCAGCAGGTCGTCGCTCTCGTACTGGATCGCGCTGGTGTCGATCGAGGTCTGCGCGCAGTAGCGCTTGAAGCCCTCGGGCAACGCCGGCGACCAGAGCACGGTGAGGTTCGGCTCGGGTGCCGGGCCGAGGTTGTACAGCGTCTGCAGGAACCGGAACGACGTCCGGGTGACCAGCGGGCGCCCGTCGCGGGCCATCCCGCCGATCGCCTCGGTGACCCAGGTCGGGTCGCCGGAGAACAGCGCGTCGTACTCGGGCGTGCGCAGGAACCGCACCATCCGCAGCTTGATCACCAGGTCGTCGACGAGTTCCTGCGCCTCGTCCTCGGTCAACCGGCCCTCGTGCCGGTCCCGGTCGAGGTAGACGTCGAGGAACGTGGACACGCGCCCCAGCGACATCGCCGCGCCGTTCTGCTCCTTGATCGCGGCGAGGTAGGCGAAGTAGAGCCACTGCACCGCTTCGCGGCCGGTCGCCGCCGGGCGCGTGAGGTCGTAGCCGTACCCGGCGGCCATCGTGACGAGCTCACGCAGGGCGCGGATCTGTTCGGCGATCTCCTCCCGGTCCCGGATCACGTCCGCGCCGGACCGGACGTCGTCGAGGGCCGCCTTCTCGGCTTCCTTCGCCGCGACCAGCGCGTCGGCGCCGTAGAGCGCGACGCGGCGGTAGTCGCCGATGATCCGGCCGCGCCCGTAGGAGTCGGGCAGCCCGGTGACGATCCCGGCCTTGCGCGCGGCCCGGATCCGCGGGGTGTACGCGTCGAAGACCCCGTCGTTGTGCGTCTTGCGGTAGGTCGTGAAGATCGTCCGCACACCGGGATCCAGCTGGTAGTCGTAGGCGGCCAGGCCGTTCTCGACCATCCGCAGGCCGCCGTTCGGCATGATCGCCCGTTTGAGCGGTGCGTCGGTCTGCAGGCCGACGATCAGCTCGTTCGCGCGGTCGATGTAGCCCGGCCGGTGGCTGGTGATCGTCGAGGGGGTGACCGTGTCGACGTCGAGGATCCCGCGCTGCCGTTCGACCGACATCAGCTCGGAGACGCGCTGCCACAGCGCGGTGGTCCGGTCGGTCGGGCCGGCGAGGAACCCGCCGTCACCGAGGTACGGCGTGACGTTGTCGAGGATGAAGCGCTGGACGTCGACGGCACGGCGCCACCGGTGCCCGGAGAAGCCGCGCCAGGCGTCGAGCCGGTGGGGCGCCACGGTCGTGGTCATGGGGATCCTCCTCGAATCGCTTCACCTCCTTCCTAGGCCCGGCCGCGGCGCCGGGGCAGAGTCACCGTTCCCGAACGACCCGGGACCTTCGCCCCGTGCACTGCTCACTTCGGGCTCTGCCGCGGGGTGCGCCGGCCGCGCGAGGCTCGAGCCGGAGGCATCAACCAGCACGCGCTGCGGCGCGGGATCGGAGCGCACCGTGTCACACCGAACTCTTCGAACGGTCATGACGACCGACGTCGTCACGGTCGATCGCGACACCCCGGCGAAGGTGATCGCCCAGGTTCTGGACGCCCGGCACGTCAACGCCGTACCGGTCCTGGACGAGCAGCGCCACGTGGTGGGGGTCGTCTCCGAGCAGGACCTGCTGCACAAGATCACCTACGCGGACCTGGCCGACGCGGACACCGACGGCTGGTGGCGGCTGCTCAGCCGGCACCACGACGCCAAGGCCAAGTCGCGCGCCTCGGTGGCCCGCGACCTGATGACCTCGCCGGCCGTCACCGTCCTCCCGGACGCGACGATCGTCGAGGCCGCGCAGCGGATGGAGCGGCACGGCGTGAAGAGCCTGCCGGTGGTGGACGGCGTCGGCGAGCTGGTCGGCATCGTCACCCGCAGGGACCTGGTCGGTGTGCTGCTGCGACCGGACCAGCAGATCCACGACGAGATCGTGCACGAGATCTTCGGAGCGGCCCTGCTCGCGGACGTCCCGGACCTGGCCGTCGAGGTCACCGACGGCGTCGTGACGCTGCGCGGGACGCTGGACCGGCTGACCCAGGCGAACGTCGCGGCCGGCCTGGTCAAGCGCGTCGACGGGGTCGTGCACGTGGACAACGAGCTCTCGTACCGGACCGACGACACCGTCTACGTGGGCATGTAGGCGGAGCCATGCTGCCGTGCGTCACTACTCGGTCCGGGTTCCCTCCTGCTTCTCCTCGCGCCGTTCCGCCGTGATCGTCAGGGTGCCCTCCGCGACGGAGATCTGGATGTCCTTTTCCGGGTCCACGCCGGGCAGTTCGGCGCGCACCACGTAGCGGTCCTTCTCCCGGCGCTCCTCGAACCGGATGCCGCCCTTGGCGCTTCCCATCGCCGGCCACACGGCCAGTGGCGGAATGCCCGTGTCCCGGCGGTCGGGTAGGGGCGAACGTCCGACCGCAGCAGGACGTCCGCCACCGGCGACTGACCTCGGTCCGGTGCACCCGGGACTTCCTCCCCTGCCGACGCGATCGCGACCGGCGAAGCATGGAGATCAACGAGGAAGGGAGCGTGTCATGAGCCACCGCACGGTCAAGGACGTCATGACGACCACCGTCCGAATCGTCTACGCCGGTACGCCGGTGAAGCTCATCGCCGAGCAACTCGACTTCGCCGGGATCAGCGCGATGCCCGTGCTCGACGACGAAGCGGACGTGGTCGGCGTCGTGTCGGAGACCGACCTGCTGCACAAGATCACCTACCAGGACGAGCGCGACGAGTGGCCGCGGCTGCTGCGACGCCACCGCACGGACCGGGCGAAGGCCGAGGGCCTGGTGGCCCGCGATCTGATGACCGCGCCGGCGATCACGATCGACGCGGACGCCTCGGTCGTCGACGCCGCTCGGCTGATGGAGAAGCGCGACGTCAAGCGGCTGCCGGTCGTCAACGACACCGGCAAGCTCCTGGGGATCGTCAGCCGCGGTGACCTCGTCCGGCTGTTCGTCCGGTCCGACGCGCAGATCCGCGACGAGGTGGAGGCCGAGGTCTTCGGCCGGGTGCTGCTGCACCCGCCGGACGTGGCCGCCGAGGTCACCGACGGGGTCGTGACGCTCAGCGGCACGCTGCCACGCCGCAGCGACGTCGAGCTCGCCGTCGAGTTCGCGCGCCGGATCGACGGCGTCGTCAGGGTCGTCGACGCGCTGGCCCACGTGGACGACGACACCAGTTACCGCGCTCTGCGGGAGCAAGTCAGCTACCCGTCCGGCCCGTTCCTCTGAGAGTCAGGAGCCTGTGATGCGATCACTGATCGTGGTGGAGTCGATGTTCGGCAACACCCGTGCCGTCGCCGACGCCGTCGCGGACGGGCTGGCCTCGGCCGGTCCCGTCACCGTGCTGGATCTGGCGGACGCACCGCCGGCCCCGCACGTCGACGTGGACCTGCTGGTGGTCGGCGCACCGACGCACGCGTTCAGCCTCTCCCGCCCCAACACCCGGCACGCCGCGGAGCAGCAAGGCGCGCAGCACCGCGACAGGGGCCTCCGCGAGTGGCTCGCGAACCTCTCGCCGTGCCTGCCGGGTACCTTCGCGACCGCGTTCACGACCCGGATCCCGAAGAAGTTCGTCCCGGGATCGGCGGCCAAGGCCGCGACCCGGCGGCTCGAACGCCACGGGTACCGCGCCGCGGCCCCACCGGAGGACTTCTTCGTCCTCGACACCGCCGGACCGCTCCGCGCCGGCGAGCTCGAGCGCGCGACGGCGTGGGGGCAGCGCCTCGCCGCCTCCGTGCCCGACCGCCCCCTGAAGGGAGAGGCACGATGAGCACGAACAGCCGGCTGGCCACCCGCACCCGGAGAAGCGCCGACGTCACACCCGATGCTGTTCGTCTCCCGAAACACTCCCAGCTCTGACCGGACCGCCGGCTCGTCCGCGACACCCTTCCCACGGACGAGCCGGCCCGCGGAAGAATCCGCTGATCGACGACGGGCCACCGCCGGGGAAGCGGCGGCCCGTTCCGCGTCAGCGGACGACCGGGACGACCAGCACGGGGCAGACGGCGTGGCGCAGCACCGCGTCGGTCACCGATCCGAGCCGCAGCCCGGGAAAACCTCCCGCTCCGCGGCTCCCGACGATGACCAGACCGGCCGCCTGCGACGCCTCGATCAGCGCCGCCGCCGGCGACTCGTGGCACACCCTGAGCCCGGCGACGACCTGGGGATACTTCGCGCGCCAACCGGCCAGCACGTCCGCTTCCCGCGGAACGTCGGCCGAGATCCGGGACCGCACCACCAGCAGGTCCACCCCACGCCGGTCCGCTTCGTCGAAAGCGGCGGCGAGCAGGACGTCGGGCTGGTCTCCCTCCCCGCAACCGACGACCACCCGACCGGCGGCGGCAGCCGGCTGCCCGCCTCCACGCACGACGATCACCGGGACGTCGGCGTGGGCGACGAGCTGCACGGCCCGCGCGGTGGCGAGCCCGTCGGTCCGCCACTCGTCGCCGCTGCCCACCACCAGCATCTCGGCGTCGGACGCCTGGTGGAGGAGCACCTCCACCCAGTTGCCGTCGAGCACGGTGGCCTCGAGCTCGCCGCCGGGGAGCAACCGGGCGGCGTACGCGCGCTGAGCACGCATCCACTCGGCCGCGTCGCGGTAGGCCAGCCGCGCGGTGGCCGGCGCCGCGGTGCCTCCGTGAGCGAACTCGTGCGCGTGCACGAGCCGGAGCCGTCGCCCCCGCAGCTGGGCCTCACGCGCTCCCCAGGCCACCACGTCGTTGGCCGAGTCCGTCGGGCTGACACCCACGACTATCGGCTTGCGGTAGGCGGTCATCGTTCCTCCGTCGCGTCCAGCCGGACCGTGCGGATTCCGGGCACGGAACCGACGAGGACGCGGACGGCCCTCCCCTCGCCCGCGTCGCCGAACGTCCCGGCGACGGTGGCGACCCGGTCGGCCACGAAGACCTCCCAGCGCCGCACGCCGCCGCGGTACTCGTCGAGGCGGCCGTGCGCCTCGGCGGCCAGCGCGTCGCTCACCATGCCGACTAGGCGATCGTCGTCCAGCACCGGCAGGTGCACCGGTGTCGTCATCAGGTCTCGAGCCCGCATGGCCTTACTCCTCCGCGTGTCGGACGACGAGGACAGGGCAGTGCGCGTGGTGAACGAGGCGTCGGGGAACCGAGCCCAGACGCATGCCGGCGAAGCCACCGCGTCCGCGGGAGCCGACCACCAGCAGCTGCGCTTCGGCCGACCGGTCGAGCAGAGCCGCGGCCGGACGGTCCCGAACCACCATGGTTCCGACGTGGAGCGACGGGTACTTGTCCCGCCAGGGTCGCAGTGTCGCCTCGAGGCGGTGGCCCGCTTCCTCGCGGAGCCGGTCCCAGGTCGGCCAGGCTCCGACGATCGCACCGGCGGCGTTCTCCAGCGTGACGTCACTCCACGCGCTCACCGCCACGAGCGGCACCCGGCGGCGCGCCGCTTCGCCGAACGCGGTCTCCAGCGTGGCGTCCTCGTCGCCGGATCCGTGCACGCCGACGACGACCGGCGCGGCCGTCCGGCCGGCACCGTCGCCGCGGACCACCACGACCGGACACGCGGCGTGAGCCGTGACCGACGCGGAGACCGAGCCGAGGAACAGGCCGGCGAACTCGCCCCACCCGTGGCACCCGACGACGAGCAACGCGCTGTGTCCGGACGCCTCGAGCAGAGCCGGCACCGGTGGATGGGCCACGACCGCCGTGGTCACCTCGACCTCCGGTGCGGTCTCGTGCACCCGGGTCCGCGCCGCATCCAGGGCTTCGCACGCTTCCTTCTCGACGGCGTCGCGGACGTCCCCGATCGGATACGGCGTGTACGCGGGCGACGGCTCGGGCAACTCCAAGCCGTTGACGAGACGGAGCGACGCGCCGTGCGCCCGCGCGTACTCCACCGCCCAGTCCAGGGCGGCACGCGCGGATTCCGAACCGTCGATCCCGACGGTGACAACAGGAGTGATGGTCATGACTGCCTCCTCCCTCTCCTTCGAGCGTGCGCCGAGCCGAGCCCGGTGGGGCAGAGTCGAAGGTCCCCTCGGACCAGGTCAAACGGGCGCGGAGACGATCAGGCCACCGAGCCCGGCCAGGCCCGGCGCCACGCTCGGGCGGCGCGCGACGAGCACCGGGCACACGGCTTCGTGCGTCACCGAGCGGGTGACGCCGTCGGCACGCGGCGGCCCCACGACGAGCAGGCTCGCCCAGCGTGCGGCCAGCAGGAGGACCGGCGCGGCCGGACCCACCGCCGCCCGGAAGCGAACCGGCACCCGCGCGTAGGCCCGCTCCCGGTGCGCCAGCCGGGTGGCGACCCGCGCGGCCGTGGCCCGGTCCGGTCCGTCCGGGCTGAGCTGGATCGCGACCAGCGGCGAGACGCAGCGCGCCGCCAGCTCCAAGGCCGTGTCCAGCACCGCGTCGTCGCGATCCGATCCGTCGAGGGCGGCCGCGATCGGCGCCTCCGGGTTCGGCCAGCGCGCCGACCGCGCGACGACCACCGGGCACTCGGCCCAGGCGACGAGCGCGTCGACCGTCGGCCGCAGGTCGGAGGCATGGCGCCGCGACGCGCGGTCACCGATCACGACCAGTTCGCTGCTCTGCGCCGCGGCCAGCAGCGCGGGTCCGAGCGGCTCCGCGGCGACCTCACCGACGACATCGAGGCCCGGGACCGTCGAGCGGGACAGCAACACCAGATCGTCCACCCGGGCCCGGACCTGCTCGGCCGGGCCGGGGTACGGCCGGCCGGCGATCAGTCGCACGGCCGCCCCGCGGGTCCGCGCGTACTCCAGCGCCCACTGCACCGCCGGCCCGGTCGTCGCCGGCGAATCCAGGCCGACCGTCACCACACCGCGGTCTTCGATGCTCGTCATGACCGCACCTCCCGTCCTTGCCCGATCGTCGGACGGGACGGCCCGGGCGGACAGAGGCGATCGTCCCGCTGATCGTGGTCCACCTCGGGACTTCCGCCTCTGCCCGGTGGTCCCGGACGAGCCGAGGCTGGGCACAGCGGCGCACCGGGCGAGGAGGGAAGGCGTGCCCACGGTCGAGAACGTCCTTCAAGAGGTCGCGGAGGCCGGGCTGCGCGCACCGTCGATCCGCGACAGCCGGCCGTGGCGATGGCGCCTGTCCGGTCACGCCGTGGAGCTGTGGGCCGATCGCCGCCGACAGCTTCCGACCGTCGACCCGACGGTCGCCTGCCCACGATCAGCTGCGGCGCCACCCTGCACCACGCGCTCGTGACAGCGGCCGCCGCCGGGCGCGCCCGATCCCCCACCCGAAACGCCGCGCCGCGCGGCCCAGCTGGTCATCGCCCTGGAAATCGGAGGCCCGGAATGAACGCTCATCGCGGAGACGAGATCCTGCTTCAGCCGCCCGGGGCCGGACACCCGGTCCGGGACGGCGAGGTCATCGGCGTGGACGATCCCGACGGCTTCCCTCCCTACCTGGTGCGGTGGAGCGACGGCCGCACGACGCTGCTCTACCCGGGACCGGATGCGCAGGTCAAGCATCTCCACGGCTGCGGATCCCCGCCGGATCCGACGCAGGACTGAGCCCGGGCTCACCACGAGCCGCTCAGAAGAAGCGACCGGGTGCGCGGCCGGATTCGAAGCGCAGGGCTTCGTCGCGGACGTCGTCCGCCGCGTAGGTCAAACTCGTCGCGTGCGGTGTTCGGCGGCAACAGCAGGGGACGCCGCAGTACCTGCTCCCGCACCTCGGCCCGCAGATCCGCGTCGGAGCGCCGGAGCAGCCCGAGGAGATCCGCGCGGCTGACGATCCCGGCCAGGCTCCCGTCCGCGTCGACGACCGGCAGCCACTTGACGTCGTGACGCTCCATGAGCCGCGCCGCCTCCACCACGGACGCCTCCGGCCCCACCGTCACCGGCGGTGCGCTCATCAGGTTCCGGGCGAGGAACGCGTCGGCCTTCCGGTGGTCGACACGGTGCCGGCGGAGCAGCAGCGGCCAGGAGGGCCTCACCGAGTTCACGCTGACTCTCGCCCAGCTGTCGTGACGGTGAGGTCGACGACCGGACGGAACTCGAGCGAGTTGTGCACCGTGCCGGGCCGGGCCACCGCGGTCAGCGCGGAGATCCGGTCCGATGCGGTAGCCATCTCGGCCGTCTCGCTGCGCAACACCGTCAGTAGAAGACGCCCCGGGGCGCGTCGGCGTCGCGGATCGCGCGGTACGTGGTGTCGTCCAAGCGGTAGGTGAGCTGGTTGTCCACTCCCACCACCCCGTCGACGCGGCGGACGAGATCACCCGCGACCTCGGTCTCGCACTCCCGTGCCAGCGCGCCGCGTATCGTGACCACACCATCCGTGACCTCGGCGGACGCCATACCCGGCGGGAGCATCAGGACGCGCAGGAAGATCTCCCGCTCCACTTCGCGGAGGATGTCCGCGTCGGATCGGGTGAAGACCCGGATCAGGTCACCACGGCTGACGATGCCGACCAGCGCGCCGGACTCGTCGATCACCGGGAGGCGCTTCACCGCGGTGCGCTCCATCAGACCGGCCGCCTCGGTCAGCGAGGCGCCCGGGCCCACGGTGACGGGCGGGGTGGTCATCAGCTCGGCCGCGGTCATCCCGTCGGCCTTCGCCCGGTCGGCCCGGTGCCGCCGCAGCAGCCGGGGCCGGCCGTCGGCGTCGTCCTGATAGGTGATCTTGTGCAGCAGGTCGGTCTCGGAGATGACGCCCAGCACGTGCCGCTCCTCGTTCACGACCGGGACCGCACTGATGCGGCCGAGGTCGAACTGCTCGGCGACCGCCTTCACCGACGAGCCGGGGTGAACCGTGCGGACCTCGGTCGTCATGACGTCTCTGACCGTGCGGTTGGTCATCGTGGACCTCCTCCGTCGTACCGTGACCCGATCGTCCGCCCGGCGTCGCGACGGGCGGCAGGGCCCGAAGTCCCGGGAGTCCCGGGCGGAGGTCCGTGCCGCCGTCAGCCGCCGGTCGCCGTCGGCGGTGCGGGAGGCGAGGCCGGGATCCGCATCGCCACGACGGTTCCGCGCCGCGCCAGCGGTCCCCCGTGCTGCGCGGCCGTCCGCGCGACGATCGCCGGCGTGGGAGTCCGCCGATCGCCGGGGCCGGGGCGTGACGGGCTCGCCGCGCACGGCCCGGAACGCTTCTCCGAGAAGTCGCGGGGGCAGGTCTTTCGCCCCTGTCGACGCGGACCACCGCAGGTGATGCTGGTGGTGAAGGGGAGTACCCGCCAGGTGGCAGGCCGTCAGCACGGCCCCGGCGAACCGGGACCCGGCCGCATCGGGTCCCGTCGAGTGCGAGGCTCCGGGGAGACCTTCCGGAGAGCCGGTCCGCGTGACCGGCGAGGGAAGGAAGGGCTCGATGACCACGATGCTGGCGCGCGACCGGAGTCCCGTCGACGGGCACGACCGCGAGGCCACCGAGATCGCCGCGCTGTTCGAGGTGCGTCCCGACCGGGGCCTGACCGAGGCCGAGGCCGCGGCGCGCCTGGACCGCTACGGCCCCAACGAACTCCCCGAACCCACCCACCGCTCGCCCTGGCTGCGTTTCCTCGACCAGTTCCGCAGCTGGCTGTTCGCGATCCTGTTCGGGGCGGCGGTCCTCGCCGCCGCGGTCGGTGAACTCGGTGAAGCCGCCGTGATCCTCCTCGTGCTGCTGATCAACGCGGTGATCGGTTTCGTCCAGGAGCGCCGGGCCGAGCACAGCCTGGAGGCCCTCCGCCAGATGCTCGTCGCCACGACCCGCGTCCGCCGGGCGGGAGCGATCCGGGTGGTACCCGCCCGGGACGTCGTGCCCGGCGACGTCGTCCTGCTCGAGGCCGGCGACCGGGTACCCGCCGACGGACGGCTGACCGTGGCCGAAGCCGTCGACGTCGACGAGGCGGCGTTGACCGGCGAGTCGCTCCCGGTCAGCAAGTCCACGACCGCCGTGAAGAAGACCGTCCCGGTCGCGGAGCGCACCAGCGTGCTGTTCATGAACTCCACGCTGACGCGGGGCCGGGCCGAGATGGTCGTCACCGGCACCGGGATGTGCACCCGGATCGGCGCCATCGCCCAGCAGCTGCGCGCCGGTGAGGAGCCCCCGAGCCCGCTGCAGGTCCAGCTGGACAGCCTGGGCCGGCGGCTCGCGCTGCTGGGTGGCGTCGCGGTCGTCGTCTACCTGGTCGTGGAGCTCACGCTGGCCGGTGGGGAGAGCCTGTCGGCGCTGGCGCTGCGCTCCGTCGCGCTGGCCGTCGCCGCGGTGCCGGAAGGGTTGCCCGCGGTGCTCGCGGTGACCCTGGCGCTGGGCGTGCACCGGATGGCCCGGCGCGGGGCGATCGTCCGGCGGCTGGCGTCCGTGGAGGCGCTCGGTTCGGCCACCGTGGTGTGCACCGACAAGACCGGCACGCTGACCATGAACCAGATGACCGCTCGCACGCTGTGGTTCGCGGGCCGTCGCTACCGGGTGACCGGCGAGGGCTACCGCCCGTCCGGCGTGATCACCGGCGGACCGGCCGGCGGTCTTCCGACGGCGCTGATGCCGATGGTCGCCTGCAACGACGCGAAGCTGCTCGCCGACGGTGGCATCGCGGGCGACCCGACCGAAGCCGCGCTGCTGGTGCTCGGGGCCAAGGCCGGGCTGCACGCGCCCGTGCCCCGCACCGGCGAGGTGCCGTTCGACGCGGCCGCCCGGTACATGGTCACGTTCCATCCCGAGCCGGACGGCCGGACCCGGGTCTACGCCAAAGGGGCTCTGGACGTCCTGCTGCCGCGCTGCTCGGACGTGGCGGGTGTGGGAACGCTCGACGCGGCCCTCGAACGGCAGGTCCGCGCGGCCGCGCACGAGATGGCCGACGACGGGTTGCGGGTGCTGGCCGGGGCCACGGCGGTCGTCGACCACCCCGGCGGCCTGCCCGACGAGCTCACGCTGGTGTCGGTCGTCGGGATCGCGGACCCGCCGCGCCCGGAGGCCCGCGACGCCGTCGAGCGGTGCCGGGCGGCCGGTGTCGCGGTCACGATGATCACCGGCGACCACGCCGACACGGCCGCCGCGATCGCCCGCGAGCTGGGAATCGCCGGGGACGTCGTCACCGGCGCCGAGCTCGACGGCCTCACCGAGGAGGAGCTCACCGCGAAGGTCGCCGGGGTCGGCGTGTTCGCGCGGGTCGCCCCGGAGCACAAAGTGGCGATCGTCCGCGCTCTCGCTGCTCGCGGGGAGATCGTCGCGATGACCGGCGACGGGGTCAACGACGCACCGGCCCTGCACGCCGCGCACATCGGCGTGGCCATGGGGCGCACCGGCACCGACGTGGCCAAGGAAGCCGCCGCGATGGTGCTCACCGACGACGACGTCACCACGATCGTGCGGGCCATCGGCCAGGGCCGCGCCATCTACGACAACGTCGTCACGTTCGTCCGGTTCCAGCTGTCCACGAACATCGGCGCGATCCTGGCGCTGCTCGCCGCCCCGCTGCTGGGGCTGCCGGCTCCGCTGACCGCGCTCCAACTGCTCTGGGTCAACATCATCATGGACGGTCCGCCCGCGATGGCGCTCGGCGTCGACCCCGCTCGCTCCGACGTCCTGCGACGCCGGCCCCGCCCGGTCGGTGAGCGCATCCTCTCGCGGAGCCGGTTGGCCGACGTCGTCCGGGTCGGAGCGGTGATGGCCGCCGGGACGCTCGGTGTGCTGGCGCTCGCCCGGGGCCCGTTCGGCGACGCCACCGCGATGAGCATGGCGTTCACGACGTTCGTGCTGTTCCAGCTGGTCAACGTGGTCAACGCGCGAGCCGGCCGGCGCACCGTGTTCCATCGCGACCAGCTGCGCAACCCGGCTCTGTGGGTGGCGCTGGGTGCGGTGCTCCTCACGCAGATCGCGCTGGTCCACCTGCCCTGGGCGGAGTCCCTGTTCGGCACGGCCGCGCTGACCACCGGCCAGTGGGCGATCTGCGGGGCGGTCGCCGCGAGCGTGGTGCTGATCGAGGAAGCACTCCGCCGAATCACCCGCAGCTGACGCGGCGATGCGGGACGACGACCGGCGAGGCGGGTCCGGCGGCCGGTGCGGGCTCGTGCCGCGTCTGGCGATCACGCTCGCGGTGCACTGACGACCGGTCCGCCGCTATCGGCCGGCGTCGTTCGTCCCGTGGCTGAGTTCGTCGACGACCCGGGCGACGCCGTCGACCCGTCGCGACAGTGCGACGAGCTGGGTGGCCTGGGACCGCTTCTCCAGATGGCCGCGCAGGGTCACCACCCCGTCGGTGACCGTGATCGTGAGCAACTCCGGCGGGATCAGCAACAGGTCCGCGACGACGTCCTCGGTGATCTCGCCGAGAATGTGTTCGTCCGGCCGGGTGAACACCTTCACCAGGTCCCCGCGGCTCACGACGCCGACCAGCGAACCGTCGCGGTCCACCACGGGCAGCCGCCCGACGCCCGTGTCCTCGAGCTTCGCCGCGGCCTCCACGATCGACGCGTCGGGGTCGATCGTCACCGCCGGCGCGGTCATCAGGTCCCGCGCGCGCACGTCGGCCGTGTCCTGGTGCCCGGTCATCGTGTGCAGGAGATCGTTGACCGTGACCACACCGACGACACGGTCCTCGCCGTCCAGCACCGGAACGCCGCTGATGCGCCGACGGCCCAGCAGCGTCGCCACCGTCGCGAGCGGTGCGTCGACCACGACGGTGGCGACCTCGTCACTCATCACGTCACGAACCGTGTAGCGCGTCATCGCACTCCTCCGTTCCTCACGGCACGGCGGCGTCGGCCGTGGAGCCGGCGTCGTGTCGACCGACGCGAACGCCTCGACACCGATGTTCGTCCGCCCGGGCGCGGCCGGGCAGAGTCCGAAGTCCTGTCCCCGGTCCTCCGGCACCCGGGCGGAGCCGCGCCGCGGACGGTGGCCCTCCGACGGGACCGCCGTCCTCGCGCGTTCCCCCGTACGGCGACCTGTCCGCGCCGCCGGTCGCTCCGAATCACTCGCGTGGCTCGCACCCGACAGCATCGGCCCCGACCATCCCTCCGCGTCCCGTCCGGCGTTTCTGACGCGCTGGTCCGCCTGTCGACCCCTCGTCCAGTCGCGACACCACCGGCGGCAGCTCCGAGGCGCGAGCTCTATCTCGACGCGCTGCGCACCGCGGCCATCGTGCGGGTCGTCACCTACCACGCGTTCGGTGGGTCGTGGCTGAGCTGGGTGTTCCCCGCGATGGGCATCATGTTCGCCCTCGCCGGTGGCCTCATGGTGCGCTCGCTGGACCGGCAGCCTCCGCTCACCGTCGTCCGCAACCGCTTCCGGCGGCTGCTCCCCGCCCTCTGGCTCTTCGGCGCGATCATGGTGCCGCTGATGCTCGTCCACGGCTGGGCCGACGACGAGGACTCGCCGCTGAGCCGGCCCGGTCTCCTGTTCTGGGTGGTACCGGTATTCGACCCGCCGGGCAGCACCTGGGGCGCCGACGCGACCGCGCCACTGTGGTACCTGCGCACGTACCTCTGGCTCGTTGCGCTCTCACCGCTACTGCTCGGCGCGTTCCGCCGATGGCCGCTGCCGACGCTGCTCGCGCCCCTGACGATCGTGGTCGCCGCGGCGTTCGGTCTCGTCCCGGATCAGAACCACGGCCAACTCTGGGACCTGCTCGTCAGCCTGGGCATGTTCGCGCCGTGCTGGATGCTCGGGTTCGCTCACCGCACCGGCGCACTGCGGCGGATCCCGAAGAGCGCGCTGCTGGGTGTCGCGGCGGTGTGCGCGGCCGCCGCGACGGGGTGGGCGCTCACCCACCCCGGCGACGACCCGGGTGCGACGTACGACCTCAACGAGATACCTCTGGCCGACGCGCTCTGGTCGATCGCCTTCGTCCTGCCGCTCCTGCGGTTCGCGCCCGACGCCAGCCGGATCGGCCGCACGCCGGTCCTCGGCCGGGTCGTCACACTGGTGAACAACCGAGCCGTGACGATCTACCTCTGGCACAACGTGATGATCGGCCTGTCCTTCGTGCTCGAAGACACGATCGAGAGCGTCTTTCCCGGTGCGGCGCCGCTGACCGGGAACGCCGTCTGGAACTACGCGGTGATCTGGGTGCTCGTCGCGATCTGCGTCGTCGTGTTCGGCTGGGTCGAGGACCTCGCCGCCGGTCGGACGCCACGTCTGTTCCCCGTCGGACCATCCGCAGCACGGCGACACCCCGAACGCGCACACGTCACCGCGAGCCCCGAGAGCACGACGGCGGCGCGCGCGCAGGTCCAGCCGGTCACGCCGGTCCGCGCGATCGGAATCGCCGGAGACCAGACCCGGATCGCGCCACACCTGTTCGGAGCCCGCGAGGTCGCCTGGTCGCCGCACCCGAACCAGATGTTCCGACCCGGCTCGCACCCGGCCCACCACGGCGACCCGTCGAGCGGAGACCTCCCCGACCCGCCGACCACCGGGCAGGTCGTCGCACCGGGGCTCCGCGGCGGCGCCGCCACTCCCCGACCCGAATGAAGCCGGTAGGCGGCCGCGGTGTCGCCGCGACCGCCCGTTGACCACAGCCGGTCCGCCGCGCACGGCGGTGCACGGCGGACACGGCCCTCACCGCACCTCAGCGCTGCGTGATCACCTCGTCCTGGGCGAGGCTCGACGTTCGCCGCGTGATCAGGTCCTCCAGCTGACTGCTCTCCGAGGCGAGCGTCCCGGAGTCGCCGCCGTCGACGGTCCGGAGAACGGCCACGATGTTCTTCACCGCGGAGAGCGCGGACCCGCTGCCGTAGATCTTGGTGTAGAGCTCGCGGTACGCGGTCTCGTAGACCTCGTCGAACGCGGCACTGGCCAGGAAGCGCTCCTTCAGCGTGTGACCACCGCCGAGACCGCCCGGTCCGCCGTTGCCGCCGGGCATCTCGACGCCCTCTGGCAGTTGCATACCGGCGGGTGGCTGCTGCGCGCCCTGCTGTTGGCCCTGCGGGCGGTCGCCGCCGAAGCCCATCGACACGGAGTCGTGCGGTCCCGACGTGCCGTCGCCGCTCATCGTCAGGTTGTAGTCCCATCCGACCACGGAGAACTTCTTCGTCGACAGGTCGTACCAGAGGTAATAGTTTCTGCCCGGGCCGGACATGTCGTCGAAGTTCAGCAGCAGGTTCTGCACCGCGAGATAGCGGGCGAACGACTCGACGTCGACATGTTCGTCGAGCTTCGCGTCGAACTCCTTGTCACTGCTGGTGGTGACCCATCGGATCAGGTCGATGACCGGCTGCAGGTCCTGGCTGCCCTTCTTGGTGATCTGTTGGAAGTCGTCCTGGTAGTCGGTCTGGTCGTCGCCCTGATCGGTGAAGCGGCCCGTAGCGAGTGACTTGTAGAGGACTCCGGTGCCGTCCATCTGGTCGGCGAAGTTCTCGTCGGGGTGCTCGACGACCAGACGGGCGGTCGTCGGGCGATCGTTCACCGTGAAGCTCGTGTAGGCGTACTTCTGCGCGACCTCACCGGCGGCGGCGAGCACCTGGAGACTGACGGCCTCGTTCAGCACCGTGGTGCCACCGCCCATGCCGGAAACCCGGACCGCGAGGTCACGATGACCCTGATAGCGGCGTCCCTCGACGAACTCGTCGACGCGGATCAGCCACGGCAGCTTCTCCGGTTCCTCCGCCTTGAGCGCCGTCCGGCCGAAGCCGCCCCCCGGCTGCTGCCCCGGTTGAGCGGCGCCGGGCTGCTGCTGACCCGGTTGGGCGGCGCCGGGCTGCTGGGCGCCGTCCGGGGGCGTGAAACCCTCCGGCAGCTGTCCGTTCTGCGGGAACCCTCCCCCGGGCGGCTGGGCGTCGCGCCCCGGCCGGTTCTCGCCGCCGAATCCACCCGGCCCTCGCGTCGCGGCCTTCCCGTCGCGCGTCAGCCCGCCGAGCGTCGAGTTGCCCTTCAACCGGATACCGACGCTGGGAAGGCGCGTGCCGTCGATCGTCAGATCCGCTTCGACGTACTCCTTCTCCCCGTCCTGGAAGTACTGGTCGAGCATCTTGTCGTACGCGGCCTGCGTGAACGAGAGCTGGATGCTGTGCGCCACCCCCGCGTCGAAGAGATCCTTCGTGCCGGCGACGTTCTGGGTGACGGCGTCGGCGCCCTCGTCGCTGGCGCTGGTGACGTACGGCCGCACCGAGACCGTGCCGAGCACCACCGCGAGCACACCGACGAACGCCACGCACGCGACGAGCAGTTTCCAGTAGTGACGCACCCGGCGCGGTAGCCGGCGCACGACCTTCTGCCGACGCGTGGGCGGAAGAGGAGCCATCACAGGTCGGTCTGGTCGTATCCGGTCAGCACCGACACCCGCTGTCCGGCGGTCCGCTCGGAGAGCGCGGCGATCAGGTCACCCGGCGTGGAGTTCTTCTTCAGCCGGACCGTGTACATGATCTCGGTCAACGCCCCGCCGCGGATCGTCTCCATACTGACCAGTTCGAACTCCGACGTGTACCGCAACAACACGTCCTGCAGACCCTCGGTGTAGTCCCCGTCCGGCGGCACCTGCACCTTCACGACCTGCCGCTGAACGTTGAGCGCGAACCAGTCGAACCGGTACATCACGACGATGATCAGCGTGATCGCGACCGCGGAGATGATCGCCAGCGAGTAGAAGCGGGTGCCGACCGCCATCCCGACGCCCATCACCAGGAAGATGAACCCGACGTCGCGGGTCTCCTTGATCGCGTTCCGGAACCGCACCACCGACAGCGCTCCGACCAGCGCGAACGCCCGGGCGATGTTGGACCCCACCACGAGCATGATCAGCGCGATCAGCATCCCGAGGATGACGAGCGTCTGCACGTACGACTGGCTGTAGGAGATGTTCCGGTGGGTGAACCGGTAGACCCAGCCGATCGCCGCGGACAGCACGAACGCCAGCGACAGCACCGCCGCGATGTCACCGACACTGAACGTGCCGGAAAGATCCTGCAGGTTGAAATCCATCAGAGGGCCGCTTTCGTCAAGGGTTCGTCGGTGACGTGGTAGATCGAGCGCGGTGCGCGGCCGTAGGCCTCCACGCTCTGGCAGTACTTGGAAACGCGCGCCACCGACAGGTTGTGACGCGCGGTCAGATCGGTGAGCCAATAGGGAATGCGCTCGTTGGCCTTGATCTCGAGAATCGCCAGCCGGGCCGGCACGATCAGCCGGTTCTCGGCGTCCGCGCCCAGGTGGAAGTCCCGGTCGCGCCCGCGGATGCGGTAGTCGGTCGTCACCCGCAGGCCGACGTCGGCGTCGCGCCCCAGAAACGCGTCCCGGTGGTAGCCGGTCATGGCCACCGGACGCAGATCGAGACCGTTCACCAGTTCGAGCACTTCTTCGAGGAAGGCTCGTTCACGCGGCTCGTGTTCGACGAGCGTGCGGTCGTCGCACAACTCGCGAGCCCTCGCGTACGGCAGCGCCACCCGGCGTTTCTGGGTGACCCGGTTGACCCGTTGCTTGATCTCGACGAACACGGTCGTGTCGTCGTCGATCGTCGACCGGTCGCCGTAGTGGCGCACCCTGAGCTTGCGACGGAACCGGAGACCTTCGATCTTCTCCCAGTAGAACCGCAGGTCGGTCGTGTCGTAGTACACGCTCCAGACCCCGTAGCCGGCGCTGCCGCCGTGGGAGTCGGCATCCATCCGGGAGTGGAACTCGTCCCGCAGGTCGTCGAGCCGATCCACCGGGACGAGGTACTTGATCTCGTACCGGTTGAAGGCGTGCAGCCGGCTCGGCGCGCGCAGGGCATGGCCGGCGCGGTCGTCGCGCGCGGGATGTCGATCCGCCGGATCGTCCGCGGGACGGGGTGGTGAGTGTCGTGCCGTTTTCCGGCCGAAAAAAGGGATGTGCATAGGCGTCGCCGATCTCGTGGAGCGTGGGAGCGCGGCGAGTCAAACATCGCCCCCTTGGAACGACATGTGAATTCCGGGTGAATGCCCGGGGACGCGACGGCTCGGCGTCGCCTCCCCGGCACCTCCCCGGAATCGCACAGCCGCCTACTAAGGACGGTCACCGTCCGCGAGGCACTCGGGTGCCCGGTGGCTTTGCCGCCGGGTCAGACGGGATCCGGCAGGACGAGACGGAACACGCAGCCGGACCCGGGCACCGGGTCGAGCTCCAACCGGCCGCCGTGGCCTTCCGCGATCACCGCGGCGATGGCGAGACCGAGCCCGCTGCCTCCCAGACCCCGCGATCGGGAGCGGTCGGCACGGTAGAAGCGCTCGAAGATGTGGGCGGCGTCGTCGGGGGCGAGCCCCGGTCCCTCGTCCGCGACCTCCAGCACGCAGATCGGCGTTCCGACCGGTAGCGGCGCCGACGCCCCGACCCGGCCGGGCCGGTCCGTTCCCCCGGTCAGGGCACCGGCCCGCGCCGTACCGAGGCGGACGTGGACCGGGGTTCCCGTCGGGGTGTACCGAACCGCGTTGGACAGCAGGTTGTCGACGATCTGCCGGAGACGGCGCGGATCGCCGACCGTCTGCACGACCTCCAGTTCGGGCTTTTTCCCGAACGCCGGCACGCCCCGGAGGGGACCCAGGTCGATCGGGTGCGCGGGACTCTGCACGCCGATGCTGCTCACCGCATCAGCGGCCAGCGACAGCAGGTCGACCTGACCGCGCTCGTACGCCGGCTCGCGGTCGAGCGTCGCGAGCAACTGCAGATCGTCGACGAGCAGGGCCATCCGCGCGCTGCTCTCCGCGATCACCCGATACCCCTCCTCGTCGTCGCGGAGGCCCAGCTGGGCGTAACCGCGGATCGTCGTGAGGGGCGTGCGCAGCTCATGGCCGGCGTCGGCGACGAACTGACGGAGCCGCGTCTCGGACGCCTCCCGCTCGGCCAGGGCGTTGCGCAGCCGGTCCAGCATGGAATTGAGTACTCGCCCGAGCCGGCCGACCTCGGTGCTCGGGTCGGTGTCGGGCAGCCGCAGATCCAGCCGACCGGCCGTGATCTCCTCCGCCGTCCGCTCCACCCGGGAGAGCGGCAGGAGCCCCAACCGCACGACCCACCGGCTGAGCGCCAGCAGGCCACCCACGGTGAACAGCAGAAGCAATCCGTCGATCCAGAGCAGCTTCGACGCCGCCCCGTTGACGGTGTCCAGCGGCAACGCGACGACGCCGGTGGTGCCGTCCGAGAGCGTACGGACCAGGATTCGCCACCGGCCGTCGCCGTCGGCGGCGGGAACCGTGACGGGGCGGCCGAACGCCACGTCCAGGTGCTGCCGGTCGTCTGCGAGCGCGGGCCCGGTCGCGTCGGACTTCCCGACCAGCCGGCCGGCGCCGTCGTAGAAGTAGATCCGGAACTCCGAGGGCAGCGCTCCCGCCGGCTGTTCCGGCACGGGCACGATTCCCGGCGGCGGGCGCAGGGCGGAGAGCTGATGGTCGACGCGCTCCAGGAGCCAGGACCGCACCACGAGGAGCCCGACGGCCTGGGAGACCAGCACCGCGAGGGTGGCCGTCAGCGTGACGCCCAGGACCAGCCGACGGGTCATCGCGGCGACCGCAGCGAGTAGCCCACGCCCCGCACCGTCTGGATCAACGGCGGGTCGAACCGATCGACCTTCCGCCGTAAGTACTTCACGTACGTCTCGATGATGCTCTGGTCCCCACCGAATCCGTAACTCCACACGTGATCGAGGATCTGCGCTTTGGTGACGACCTTCCCGGCATGGGCGAGCAGGTAGCGCAGCAACTTGAACTCGGTCGGCGACAGCGCGATGTGCTCCCCCGCCCGGTGCACTTCGTGGAGCGTCACGTTCAGTTCCAGGTCCGCGTAGCGCAGCACCTGGTCCGGAGCCGACCGGCCGGAACTCGGCGCGGTACGACGGAGTATCGCCTCGACCCGGAGCAGTACCTCTTCGATGTCGAACGGTTTCGCGACGTAGTCGTCCGCGCCGGCCGCCAGCCCCGCGACCCGGTCGCGGAGCGCGGTCCGCGCGGTCAGGAGGAGCACCGGGACACCGTTGCCGGACGCTCGCAACTGCCGGGTCAACTCGATGCCGTCCGTGTCCGGCAACATCACGTCGAGCACGAGCAGATGCGGCTCGCCGCGATCGATCTCGGCGAGCGCCGCGCGCGCGGTCTCCGCGCTGCTCACCTGGTAACCCGAGCGGTGGAACGCGAATTCCAGCAGCGACCGGATGGTCGGCTCGTCCTCCACGACGAGCACGCGGTACGGCTGCTCGTCGCTCATCCGAGCGTGCTCGGGAGGCCGGTAGCAGCGAGCAGCACCGCGCGGTCGATCACCGGCGGCGCCCATCCACCCGCGCCGGACGCGGCCGGGCTACTCACGCTCAGCGACACGAAGGCCATGCCGGTGACCGTACCGAACGCGCTCGGATCACCCCCCGCTCGAACGATGGCCGCGTGACTCGCGCGCGCTCCGGCCGCGTTCGTGACGGCACGACGCCGCCGGGTCCTACGTCCGGTGCCGCTGCCCCCGCGTCTCGTACTCGCGGCGGACCAGGACTCCGGCCTCGGACGGTGGGAGCGGACGGTGGAAATAGAAGCCCTGACCGATCGTGCAGCCCATCTCGATCAGGGCGGCCGCCTGGTCGGCGGTCTCGATGCCCTCGGCCACGACCGTCATCTTGAAGGCTTCGCCGAGGTGGACGACGGCCTCGCAGACCGCCCGGGCCTCGGTGTCGTCGGCGATGCCGGTCACGAACGAGCGGTCGATCTTGAGCACGGTGACCGGCAGGTTGCGCAGGTAGCTCAGGGCCGAGTAGCCGGTGCCGAAGTCGTCGACGGCCAGTTCGATGCCGAGGTCGCGCAGCGCCTCCAGACGGCCGATCGTCAGCGGGTCGGGGTGGAGGATGACGCTCTCGGTGATCTCGAGCGTCAGCCGGTCGGGCGGGAACCCGGTCTCGGCCAGGATGCTCTCGACCGTCCGCACCAGGTCGGCCTGGGCCACCTGCTTCGGTGAGAGGTTGACCGAGAGGCGCACGTCGGCAGCGTCGGGGGTGGCGGCGGGGCGGCCCGCGGCCTCGCGCCAGCCCGCGGCCTCGCGGCAGGCCGTGCGCAGCACCCACGTGCCGAGCGGCACCACCACGCCGGTCTCCTCGGCCAGCTCGATGAACGCGTCCGGGCCGAGCAGGCCCCGGGACGGGTGGTTCCAGCGCACCAGGGCCTCGACCGCGCGCAGCTCGCCGGTGGCCAGCTCGACCGCGGGCTGGAAGTACACCACGAGTTCGTCGTCGGCGACGGCGCGGCGCAACTCGGCTTCGCGGGCCCGGGTGTCCAGGAGGTCGGAGTAGTACTCGAACCGGCCGCGGCCGGCCCGTTTCGCCGCGTACAGAGCGGCGTCGGCCTGCTGCAGCAGGGTGTCGCCGGAGGCGTCCGGTTCGTCACGGACGAGCACACCGATGCTCGCCTCGACCATCAGCACGTGCTCGCCGAAGATCACCGGCGTCCGCAACGCCTCCAGCAGGCGGTCGGCGATCGCGCCCGCGGTCTCCCGCGACGGCAGGCCGTGCATCAGGACGACGAACTCGTCGCCGCCCAGCCGTCCGGCCAGGTCGCCGCCGCGGACCGCGGCGCGCAGGGCGTCGGCGGTGGCGACCAGCACCGCGTCGCCCGCCTCGTGGCCGAACGTGTCGTTGATGGGCTTGAACCCGTCGAGGTCGACGACCATGACCGCGGTGTGCCCGCCCGGCCGGATCGGCTGGCGGGCGAGCTGGTCCAGTCGCTCGGTGATCAGCGTGCGGTTGGCCAGGCCGGTCAGACCGTCGGTGACCGCCATCTCCCGGTTCTCGCGCAGCGCGTACAACTGGCGCGCCATCACCAGGAGCGTGAGCACGGCCGAGCCCAGGATCATGCCGCCGTAGGGGTCCAGCGGCAGGTGCGACGACCGCTCGGCGAGCAGCAGGTAGGCGCCGGCGCCGGCCACGTACGGAAGGACGGAGACCGCGTTGCGGTCGCCACGCCAGGCGCCGGGCCGGGGCGGGCGGCGGTACTGCTGATCGGCCGCCAGCACGAGCAGGAAGCACCCGGCCAGCCAGAGCAGGTCCGGCCAGGAGCCGCCGGTGAACCCGCCGTGCACCTGGATCCAGCTGTAGGAGACGTCAGCGACGACGGTCACCGTGATCGCCGCGGCGAGCAACCGCATCGGCGCCGGGGTATCCGCCTGGTGACGCCGGAGCAGAGCCGTCGACACGGCCAGCACCAGCAACAGGTCACCGATCGGCAGCGCGGCCGTGTACGCGCGCTCCCAGCCGGTCACGCCGGGGGTTTTGAAGACGGGCCCGAGCAACAGATACCAGAGGACGACGAACCCGCCCGCGCCGACGATCAGCGCGTCGAGCGCCAGCTTCTGCCGCTGCCGGCGGCTCCGGTGCCGGCCGGGCAGCATCAGCAGCCCGGCGAACATGAACGGGGAGAAGAGCAGGAAGAAGTAGTCGGCGGCCGAGGGGTAACCGGTGGTGTGCAGGAGGTGCTCCTGGGCGAACCAGGAGCAGTGCGCGGCCAGCTGGCAGATGAACGCGACGGTGATCACGCGCCAGGCGCGCCGGGTCCGTCGCTCCTGCCGCTTCGACCGGGCCACCCGGGCGGCCAGCACGGTGAAGACGATCGCGAGGGGGACGTACGCGGCGTCGGTGACCAGCCTGCTGACCTCGGAGCCGCCCCAGCCAGCGAAGAACCAGACCTGTTGCACGACGAGCAGAAGCCCGCAGGCGAGCACGCCCGCGGCGGACACCCGGCCGGTCCGGAACCAGTTCAGCATCGCCACCCTGTTCGGCAGCGCCGCTACGGTTGTTAGCCGCTTGGCGGTCGAACTCCCGAGTCGCGTCGCGGGACGGCGTCGCCGGATCGCGGGTCAGGGGCGTCCCGCGCCGGCGTAGGGCATGTAGTTCAGGTTCGTCACCGTGACCGACTCGCCGGGCGTCGGGGCGTGGACGACCCGGTTGCCGCCGATGTACACGCCGACGTGCTCGAGGCCGTAGAAGAAGACCAGGTCACCGACCCGCAGGTCGGACCGGGGGACGTGCCGGATCTGGTAGTACTGCTGATGCGCCGAGTGCGGCAGCGGGACGCCCACCTGCGCCCAGGCCTTCTGGGTCAGGCCGGAGCAGTCCCAGGCGTTGGGGCCGGCGGCGCCGAACACGTACGGCTCGCCCCGCTGCGCGAGCGCGAACCGCGCTACCCGGGCGCCGTTCCCGGACGCCGGGCCGACGTCGGTGGGACGACGCGTGTCCGGGTGCGGTGCGTCGTCCTCCGGGCGCGGCGGCGGCGCGTCGTTCTCCGGGTCCGGCTCGGCGCGCGGGGGCGGCACCTGCTCCTTGAGCTTCTCCCACCTGCGCATCCGCGCGGCCAGCTCCGTCTTCTGGCGGTCGAGTCGTGCCCGTAGCCGCCGGGCGCTGCGTACCTGCCCCTCGACGCGCGCCGTCGCGTCGTCGAACTGGGATTGTCGCTGTTTCGCGGCGGCGATCGTCGCGCGCTGCTGGTCGCTGAGCCATTCCAGCGTCGACATCCGGGCGAAGAAGTCCCCGGGCGAGCCCTCCAGCACGGAGGAGGAGAGCCGCAGGCCACCGTCCCGGTAGGCGGACTGTGCGATCTGACCGACCTGCGCGCGGGACTCGTCGAGGGCGACCTGCGCGGCGGCCCGCTGGCGTTCCAGGCCGACCCGCTGCGCCTCCACCCGCCGCAGCTGCGCCCGTGCGCTGTTCGCCCGCTCGTTGAGGCGGTCCATGGTGACGCCGAGCGAGTGCAGCTGACGCGCGGCGTCGGCGGGTGACGGCGCCGCGGTGGCGCCACCGCCCGGCAGCAGGACCACGCCCAGTACGGCGACGACGACGCCCAGCAGAGCGATCGGACGACGGGCGTGGGTCCGGACGGATCGCACTGGCGCAGCGCTCCCTGGTTCCTCGACGGCGTTCCCGAGGACCTTGACTCGGAGTCGCCGGGAGTGCGCACCGCGTAACCCTGCATTTTTATGAGTCTTATGACTCCCTTCGGGCTCGGCGCTCGAAGCCTGAAACGCTGCGCCCGGGGAACCCCGCTACGGTCGGCGGCCACCACGAGGAGGAGAACACGATGGCAACGGACGATCGGACGCGGGCGCTCGCGGACGGCAACGAGATCCCGCTGCTCGCACTGGGCGTCTGGCAGGTCCCGGACGGCCGCGAGTGCGAGGACGCGGTGCGCTGGGCGCTGGAGCTGGGCTACCGCCACATCGACACCGCCCAGGCCTACGGCAACGAGCGCAGCGTCGGCCGGGCGCTGCGTGGGAGCGGACTGGCCCGCGACGAGGTGTTCCTGACGACCAAGTTCAACCCCGGGCTCCGCGACCCGGAAGCCGAGGCGCAGCGCAGCCTCGAGCGCCTCGGCGTCGAGTCGGTGGACCTGTACATCGTCCACTGGCCCCAGGGCGGGCCGACCTGGGCCTGGGACGGAATGCAGCGCGCTCACGAACGCGGCTACGCGCGCTCGATCGGCGTCTCGAACTTCAGCGTCTCCGACCTCGACGCGGTGCGGAAGGTCGCCGACGTGCCGCCGGTCGTCAACCAGGTCCAGTTCAGCCCGTTCGAGTTCCGCCGGGAACTGTGGGAGGCCTGCGAGAGCCGCGGCGTGGCACTGGAGGCCTACAGCCCGCTCGGCACCGGCCGCCACCTGGACGACCCCCGGGTGGCCGAGATCGCGGGGCGGCTCGGGCGGACCCCCGCCCAGGTGCTCATCCGCTGGGCGCTGCAGCGCGAGCTCATCGTGCTGCCCAAGTCCACCCACCGCGAGCGGATCGAGCAGAACGCGCAGGTCTTCGACTTCGAGCTCGGACCGGACGACGTGGCCGCACTGGACGCGCTGGACCGCACCCAGGCGACCGACCGCGCGCTCGAACACCCGTGGTGGTAGCGGCGCTCAGCGTGGCCCGAGGGGAAGCGTCCAGCGGACCTCGCCGGGTTCGATGACCTCGGGCCGCGCGCCGATCCCGCGGAGGAGGCCGACCGCCCGGCGATTGTCGGGCTCGGCCCACGCGACGACGTCGGTGAACCCCCGCCGGCGCGCGAACAGCACGAGATACCGGGCCATGGCCCGACCGATTCCGACGCCCTGCCACTCGTCGTGCAGTAGCAGGGACACCTCGGCCGCGCCGTCGGACGTCGTCCGCATCACGTTCGCGAACCCGATCAGCGCGTCGCCCACCGCCGGGTCGGCGATCAGCAGCGTGTGCCCCAGCGAGCGATCGACCATCCGGCTCCACTCGGCGGCGCTCAGCCGGTCGCGGCCCGCGTGATAGCGGCGGCACAGCGTCCGCGTCGAACATCGGCGGTGCAGGTCGTTGACGGCCGTCAGGTCGGCGGCGGTCGCCTCGCGCACCCGCAGCACCGGGGCGGCGAACGTCGCGGCGTGGTCAAGGACAGTCATCGGACCTCCCGTAGTCCCTGGCGAATTTAGCGTCCGATCGTTCGGACGTCAAAGGCGAACGACCGTGCGCTAAAGTAGCGGCGTGACCGGACGACGAAGCGCGGTGGACGCGCTGGAGACCCGCGCCGCGATCCTCCGGGCGGCGGCCGACATCGCCTCGGTCGACGGTCTCGAGGGGCTGTCGATCGGCCGGCTGGCGACCGAGCTGTCGATGAGCAAGTCCGGCGTGCTCGGGCAGTTCGGCAGCAAGGAGGAGCTCCAGCTGGAGACCGTGCGGCTGGTGCTCGCGAACTTCGTGGCCCGGGTGTGGGAGCCCGCCCGGCATCTCGAGCGCGGCCTGCCGCGGCTCACCGGGGTCTGCGAGGCGTGGGCCCGCTACGCGATGGCTCCCGGCTACCCCGGCGGATGCTGCGTGGCGACGTTCTCCCACGAGTTCGACGGCCGGCCGGGCCGGGTGCGCGACGAACTGGCCGGCGGCGTCCGGCAGTGGCGCGCGACGCTCGTCCGGGAGATCACCACCGCGATCGGGAACGGCGACCTCCCGCCGGACCTCGACCCGCACCAGGCGGCCTTCACCCTCGACGCGATCGCCTCCGGCGTCGGGCCGGCGCGCCTGCTGCACGGCGAGACCGACGCCGGCACCTGGGCGGCGCACGCGATGCGCGCCGCCCTACGGACGCCGTAGGCGCGGGTCTCGTCCACCGCTGTCCACAGTGCGGTTCGGAGGCAGTGGCCGCTCGGGCATCCCGGACGGCGGCCTCGACGTCGGCCGGGTCGGCGGTCCGCTGCCACTCGCGGAACTCCACCAACCGCGCGGTCAGCGCGTCCTGGTGGAAGGAGAACCCGGCCGCGCCGCGCAGGGTCGTGCGGCCGGCCAGTACGTCCTCGGCCATCTCACGCCGGTCCGGCGACGCTCTCGCGAAGCTGTTCCGGGCTGCGCCGCAGCAGGGCTGCGGCGGCGTCGGCCCGGGGATGCGGCTCGGTCAGAGGGCGGGTCGGGTCTTCCACCGCGGTCCTCCCTCGTTCCGCCGGCGGCAGGGTGGTCCCGGGTCAGCGGGCCGGGTAGCCGGTGGCGTCGTCCGGCCCGGGTTGCCGGCTGTCGTGCCGGCTCGCCCGGGGCCGCGGCGCAGCACCAGATGCCACACCGCCGTCACCAGGAACAGCGGGACCAGGCTGTCGTCGACCGCAGCGGACGAATCCGACCCACGGCCGTGCCGCATGTCAGGATCGGTCCATGCCCCTGACAATCGGAATCAATCACGTCACGGCGGTCACGGCCGACGTCGATCGCCTCGTACGGTTCTACTCCGAGATGTTCGACGCGACGAAGGTCTTCGAAGGCCAGGCAGCACACGGGCATCCCCGGATGGCGATCGTCGAGCTCGGCGGCACGCGCTACGTGAAGATCGTCGAGAACCGGTCCGGCGCTCCGGCCACCGACGCCCTCGGCTCCACCACCGAGCGGTTCGGTCTCGCGGTCGAATCCCACGACGAGCTGCGTGCGCTGCGCGACCGCATGGTCCGGGCGGGCGCGCGGATCGGGGAGATCGAGCGGCTGCCCACCCAGTGGATCATGCGGGTCGTCGACCCCGACGGCGCGGTGCTCCAGGTGTGCGCCCACGCCCGCCCCGACACCACCCGGGCGACAGAATGAGTCGACGGCGGGGCGGGGAGGTGAACGCTCTCGCTGAGCGGCTGGCCCGAGCATCGTCCATCGAGGTCAGTCGGGCCTGGGAGCAGATGGACGACGATGAGCGCTCGCGGTGGATCGCCGCATGGCAGCCGACCGCGCTGTCGCTGCGGGCGCGGAAAGCCCTGCCGCTGTCGGATCGGGAGGTCACGACGATCGCGCAGACCCACCGGCGGATCGAGTCGTCGGGATCCGAGCCGCCGCGCGCGGGGATGACGGAGGCCGCGCAGATGGTGATCGACCTGCGGATCCGCGGGGGCTGACCACGGCCGGGACGCCGGTGCCTCCCAGCCGTCACCGTTGCCGACGGCGGTCCCGGGCGCCCCGTGTGCCGACTCGGGGCCACGGCGAGCGCACCGCCGGCGTGACGTCCGGACCTGGTCAGGAAGGCTTCTCGACGCTCCCGTGCGCGCGGAGGAAGCCGTCGACGAGCGCGTCGGTGAACGCGGGGAGCACCGCCTCCCCCGTGACCAGAACCCGGTAGTACACCGGACCGACGAGCTGGTCGACGGCGCTCCCCGGATCGAGGTCCGCCGGGAGCTCACCGGCCTCGACGGCGCGGAGCAGCCGCTCCGTCTCGCGCTCACGCTGCGGGGCCAGCTGCTCGCTCCGCAGCCGCGCCGCCAGCTCCGGGTCGTGCTGCGCCTGCCCCACCAGGGCTCGAAGAACCGTTCCCGGATCGGACCGGGTCAGGAAGCGCGCCAGCGCCCGGAGATGGGCACGCAGATCCTCGGCGATCGGGCCGCGGTCGGCCGGGGTGAGGTGCTGGGCCAGGTCGGACCCGAGGGCTTCGAGGAGGATGTCGACCTTGGAGGGCCACCACCGGTAGATGGTCTGTTTCGCGACTCCGGCGCGCGCCGCGATGCCCTCCACCGTCACTCCGGCGAAGCCCCGCTCGGTGAGCAGGTCGTCGGCCGCCTCCAGCACGGCCTCCCGTGCGGCCTCGCTGCGGCCGTGCCGGTTGCCGTGGTGACCATCGCCCATCAGTCCCCCTAGAGTGGACGCAACGTTGCGTCTACTCTAGGGCAATGACTACGACCTTGACGCACCCGTCCGTCCGCCGTGTCCTCGACCGCCTGTTCGCCGCCGCCGCGCACGACGACGAGCAGGTCACCGACCTCGCCGACCCCCGCGCGTTCCTCGCCGCACCGGACCACGAGCGCGCCGAGTCGCGGGCGGAGGTCTACATGCCGATCTCCGCGGCCGGCGGCGACCTCCTCTACGCCCTCGCGCGTTCCGCCCGCCCCACCACGGTCGTCGAGTTCGGCACCTCCTTCGGGATCTCGACGATCTACCTCGCCGCCGCGGTCGCCGACAACGGCACCGGGCACGTGTACGGCAGCGAACTGAGCACCACGAAGCTGGCCGCCGCCCGCGACAACCTCACCGAGGCCGGCGTCGCCGACCAGGTCACCCTGCTGCCCGGAGACGCCCGTCAGACGCTGCGCGACGTGCCGGGGCCGATCGGCCTGGTGCTGCTGGACGGGTGGAAAGACGCCTGCCTCGACGTGCTGCGCGCGCTCGAGCCGAGGCTGGCCCCGGGGGCACTGGTGGTCGCCGACGACACCACCTTCGACTCGATGGCCGACTACCTGCGCTACGTGCGCAGCCCGGCCAACGGCTACGTGAGCGTGGCGTTCCCGGTCGAGGACGGCATGGAGATCAGCTGCCGCGCGAGCTGACGCCCGACCGGACCGGGACCGCTGACCCCGGCGAGGCAGGATGGTGACGTGCGCGTCGTGTCCCTGCTTCCCTCAGCGACCGAAATCGTCTACGCCCTCGGCTTGGGCGAGTCGCTCCACGGGGTCACGTTCGAGTGCGACGAGCCCTCGGACGCCCGCCGCGAGAAGACGGTCGTGGTCGGCGGGCGCGACACCCGCGGGATGACACCGGGCGACATCGACGCGTACGTGCGGGAAGCCGGCCCGGCCGTCTACACGCTGCACGCCGGTGCGCTGGCGCGCCTGCAGCCGGACCTGATCCTCACCCAGGACCTCTGCCGGGTCTGCGCCCTGCCCTCCGGGCAGGTCGAACGGGCCCTCGACCACCTCGGGTGCCGCGCCGACGTGCTCTCCCTCGATCCACATTCCCTGGACGACGTCCTGCGCACGATCTCCGCCGTCGGACTCCGGGCCGGGGTCCCGCAGCGAGCCGAGGCAGTGCTCGCCCGGCTCCGGGCCCGGCTGGACGCCGTCCGCGACGCGGTCGCCGCCCGGCCCCGGCCCCGGGTGGTCGTCGTCGAGTGGATCGACCCACCGTTCCCGGCCGGGCATTGGATCCCCGACCTGGTGACCGCCGCCGGTGGCGAGCCGCTCGCGGCCCGGCCGGGAGCCCGCTCCGCCGCCACCACCTGGGACGAGCTGACCGGAGCGCGGCCGGACGTAGTGATCGTCAGCCCGTGCGGCGCCCATCTCGACGCCGCCACCGACCAGGCCCGCGGCATCGCGCACCGGTTCCCGGACGCCGAGATCTGGGCGATCGACGCCGACGGCCTCGTCGTCCGCCCCGGCCCCCGCCTGATCGACGGCGTCGAAGCCATCGCCGCGATCCTCCACCCCGACGCGGTCCCACCCCGGCCCGAGGCCGTCACCCGGGTGCGCTGACGACGCTCAGCCGCGGGTCTCGGTCGGCAGCGATCGGGATCAGGAATTGTCGGAGGGCGTCAGTACCGTGCCGATCCATGACCGCAGGAATCCAGGAGGTCGTCTATCGGCGGCCCTCGGCGCTGGCCGGCGACGGGCTGGTGCTCGAGACGGCCGGGCGTCACGCGTCGTACTTCACGGGGTTCCTCACCGCGGCGCGGCCGGCCGCGATGGGCCTCGCCACGCTGGCCGACGTCGCCGCGGCCGATTTTCGACGGGACCAGATCGGCACCCGGGGGTTGCGTGATCCGGTGGTCACCTGCGCGCAGGAGCGGTTGCGGTTCGAGACGTTGTCCGGCTGCTGCGGGCTCTACGCCCGCCTGGACGTGCTGCCGGCCGCGTTGGACGGGGAGATTCGTGCGCGCGGCACGACGAACGTCGACGTCAACCCGCCGCTCTACACGGCTCTGACCCAGGTCGGCGGCGGCGATCGCTTGCGGTTGACGATCGGGCCCGACGAACTCGCCGTCACGACGCGGAACGCGCATGTCGTCGAGAAGCGCGTCCCGCTGCCCGAGCGCTGGCTGCGCGGCCTGGCCGAGGCCGGCTTCCTCGCCGCCGGGTTCGACCTACGGGCCGAGATTCCCGGTGGGCACGCCGCGGCGCTGCTGCACCGGCTGCCAGCACATCGCGGCGACGATCGCTGGTTCGTGCCCGCCGGCCGCTCGGTGCGCGCTACGTCCGTCGCCGCGCCGGGCGCGGTGTGTCTGGCGGGGGCGCACCGGCTCAGCCTCGTCCGGCCGCTGCTGCCGTTCACCCGCACGCTGCGGCTCTACGGGCCTCCCGTGGCCGCGGGGAGCGCGCCGACGGCCAGCGGCTGGGAGTTCGACCTGGGCGCCGTCCGGTTCTCCGTGCTGCTGTCGCCGGGGATCAACCGTGGCCTGTCCGGTGAGGGTGGTCTGCTGCCGCACCTCGCGGCGGCCGACCCGCTCGCCGACGAACTCGGCGGGGACGGAACCGTCGACCCGGCCGCCTCGGCCAACTCCGAGGGACTCTCGGGTGCGCAGGTCCGCGGTGCCCTCGCGGCGCTTGCCACCTCCGGCACCGTCGGTTACGACTGGTCCGAGGCCGGCTGGTTCCACCGTGAGCTGCCCTACCGGCCGGACCTGCTGGCCGTGGCGCACCCTCGGCACGCGGCGGCCCGCGCACTCGTCGCCGCCGGCGAGATCGAGCCGGTCGCGGGTGGCTACCGGGTCGGCACCCGGCTCGTGCACCGCGGCGCCGACGGCACCTGGGGGTGCACCTGCCCGTGGTGGTCCGAACGGTACGGGCGGCGCGGGCCGTGCAAGCACGTCCTCGCCGTGTCGCTGCTCGCCGCAGGCGGCCCGGCATGAGCGACCCCATGTTCGAGCAGCTGATCTCGTGCGTCGAGGGTGGCCACGTCGAACAGGCGACGGACGCGCTGCTGGCTCTCTCCGAGTCCGAGCGGCGTGCGCTCGCCCCCCGCCTGAAGGCGTACCGGCCGGATCGGCCGGCCTTTCCCCAGTACGAGGACTCGGGCCCCTCTCTCGACCTCCGAGAGGTCCACGACCGATACCAGCGCTCATGGCGGCGGCACGAAACCCTGGAGCGGAATCGCGAGGACGTGTTGCGGATAGCCGGCGCGGCGTGCCTGCCACGCGCGGCCGACGTCGTGACCTGGCTGCGCTCCGACCGGTTCTGGAGGACACCGTCGCTCGCGGCGGTGGCCGCTCTGACCCGGGTGGTCTCCGCCCCGGGGCGTCCCGCGCCGGCGAGCGTCGCACGCCCGCTCGCCGACCGGTTGCGACCGGCCCAGGTCGACCGGCACTGGCCGATGGTCAGCGGGCTGCTGACCGCGGCCGGGCTGGCCCCGCCCCCGACCGAAGCGGTCGTGCGCGGCTGGATCCGCGAGATCGGCCGGGTCGACGTCACCGAACGTCTCCGGGCGCACCCCCACACCGCGCTGCTGCTGCCGCACGTGTTCCGAATCCCGCGGGTGGCCGCCGAGTTGCGTGAGGAGTGGCCGCCGGCGCTGGCCCGGCTCGTCACCGACGGCCACTACCCACGCGCCGTGCTGCTCGCTGATGTCCTGCTGCGGCTGCGTATCGGCGATCGCCCGGGAGCCGTCCGCGTCGTCGTGCGGGTCCACCGGTCGCTGGCACCCACCACGGCTGAGTACGCCGAGCACCGCCAGGAGTATCTCGGCATGCTGTCGTCGCCCCACGTGACCGTCGCCGACTCGGCTCTGGTGGCGCTACGGGCCGCGGACGACGCGGGTCGGCTTCCCGCCGACGCGATCTCCGAGGCCGCATACGCCGTGCTGCCCCGGCCGGAGAAGAAGCTCGTCCGGACGACGCTCGGCTGGCTCGACGCGGTGCTGCGCCGAACCCCCGACCCGCACGTGTTCGCCGCGCTGACCGCCGGTATCGGCAACGAGTCGGTCGACCTGGCCGAGCGCACCCTCACGCTGGCCGCCCGACACCTGCCCACGTTCGGTGCCGAAGGGCGCGCGATGGTGCGCGACGCCGCCGACGCTCTCGACGGCGACCTGCGCCGCCAGGCCTACGCGCTGCTGGACGGACCGCACGTCGGCACCGCCGCGGCGGCCGCGGCCGTGGACGTGGACCGGACCGCCGCCCACCCGGCGCCGCCGCCGATACCGGCACCGATCCCGCCGCCGGCACCGATCCCGCCGCCGGCACTGATACCGCTGCCGCTGCCGGCGCCGATGCCGGTACCGATCCCGCGGCCGGTACCGATCCCACGGCCGGTACTGATCCCACGGCCGGTACTAATCCCACGGCCGGTACTAATACCGCCGCCGGCGCCGATGCCGCCGCCGATCGCGTCGGTGGCCGAGTTGGCCGCCGCCGGGGCGTCCCTGCTGCGCAACCGCGCCGATCCCCTGGTGTTCGAACGGTTCGTCGCCGCCCTGCCCGTGTTCGTGCGCGCCGACCGGGCCGCGGTGTCGGCGGCCCTGACACCGCTGCTCCCGGAGTGGACCGATTCGGTGGTGCTGATGATGCGGTCGGCGGTGACCGGGGTCTGCCGGGGATACGCGCTCAACGAGTACGAACGCAATCCGGCCCACCTGTCCCACCTCACCGCTCGACGCGCGGTCGAGCTGGCCGAACAGCTGGCCGGCGAACCTCCGGCCGCGCTGCTCGCAACGCCGGCCACGGTCGACGGGCACGTCGACCCGGTACGCGTACTCGACCTCGTCGCCGCGGCCGAGGCCGCGGGCACCCGCCCCGGCCCCTACGACCTCACCCAGGCACTGCTCCGCCTTCCCCGCGTGGTCGAGCCCCGGGTCGCCGAGGCCGCCGCCCGGTTACGCTCGCCGGCCGGGCGCGCCCTCGCCCGGTGGCTGGCCGGCGGTGGCCTCGCCGACCCGGACATCCGCATCGTCGACGTCCCGCAGCAGCGGTGCCGGCACGGCAACCGGTTCGACGAGGCGTACCTGCCGTGCGGGTGCGGGCCCACCAGGGCGTACCGGCGCACCGCGACCTTCCCGCTGCTGACGCATCCTGATCTCACGCTCCCGCCGGAACTGCTCAGCCGCCCACCGGAACACGCTGACGGGTTCCACTACGTACTGAGCGCGGTGCCCTGGCCACTGGCCGCGCCCAGCCACCGCGAACTGGTCGCCGCGCACCTGCAGCCGCTGCTCGCCGGAGCCAGTGACGGCAGTGTCCGCAGCGACCGGGGCGCGCTACTGCCGTCACTGGCTCGCGCGTCCGGGCCGCTCGGTCCGGCCTTCGCGCTCTGCCTCGCCTACGGCCTCACGCTCGGTCGCCCCGCCGAACGACTCGCGGCCGCCGACGCGTTCGTGATCACGGCCGCGCGCGCCGACCTCGGCGGCGCCGACGTCGGCGCTCTGGTGGGCCACGAACTCGCCGCCCTTCACGACGCCGGCCTTCTCGTGCTGCGCCGCGTCGCCGAGGCGCTGACCGGGGCGCTGCGCGCGGGTGCCGCAGCCGAGGTCTGGGCGGCGGCCCGTGCCCTCGTACCCGCCGCGCTCACCGCGAGCGCGGGCGGGCCGGACCTCCTGGCGCTGGCGAGCGCCGCCGCGTCCGCGGTCGGAGCACACGAGACCATTCCCGACCTCGAGGACGTCGCCCTCCGCGGCGGTCGCACCCGCTTGGTCACCGAGGCCGGCCGCCTCGCCCGCACCCTCGCGGCGCGGCCGTGACGGCAGCCCGTGTCCGCCGAACAACGGATCACGTCCGGGCTCCCGCGCTGTGCTCGGGAGCGCCGAGCACGACGACCGGACGCATCGGACTCCGACCTCCCGGTCGACCGCGCGCCCTACCGAGGTCGACCACTCCACGGCCGCTCCGGCCGACCGTCCGGGTGGAAACGCTGACGAATCCCGAATGCCGGTGGCTGCGGCCCGTACCGGCGCAGGACGCTCAGCCGGGCCAGCGCTTCGGGAATCGTCGGCTGCGCGTTCGCCGGTGCCCACCACAGCACGGTGGTGGGACCGGGCAGCGAATCGAACCACTCGCGGCGCCTGCGCACGAAATGCCCGTGCCGGCTGCGATAAGTGAACTCGTGCAGCGCCTGATACGAACGCCAGGTCGACACGTTCACCACGGTCAATGGGTCAGTCGGGTCCACCCCGGGGTGGCCCTCGTCGGTCGCGCACCGCCAGACGAAACCCGGCGAGTGCTCCGCGAGGCGGTAGACCGCGTCCAGCGCCGCGACGAACTCGGCCACCCGCGGGTCGCCGAGCGGCTGGCGCAACCGCGCGATGTTCGCCTGCGCCAGATCCCACCGCTCACCCGGCGGGGCGTCCCGTGGCTCACGACTGCCCACCCCGCCGAGCATAGACGGCACGCCACCGGACGATCGGTCGCCTCGTCCAGGCGGCCGGGCCTCAAGCGGCGGCGGCGACCTTCCACAGGTAGCCGTCCGGGTCGCTGAAGTACCCGGAACAGCCCCACGGCGCGTCGACCGCTTCCCGCACGATGGTTCCACCCGCCTCCGTGACGTCCTTCAGAACCTGGTGAACGGCCTCGCCGGAGTCGACGACGTAGTGGAACGAGACGCCACGGAAGCCCGATCCGGCGGGTGGGACGCCGGCGTCACGCGCGGCCGCCTCCCACGGGTACAACGCCAGCGACGGCCCTCCCCCCAACGTGAACGACACGAAACCGGGCTGGTCCTGATCGATCGTGCAGCCGAGGCCGTCACCGTAGAAGCGCTTGGCCCGGGCCAGGTCCTGCACCCCGAGCATGATGGTGGTTGCTTGCAGAGGCATGACTGTCGTCCTTTCTCTGAGCGTCACGAGCTGGGGAGCGCGTCCGGCTTCACCGGGATGCGCCGCGGCGACGTGGTCGGGTCGATGGTGCGTCCGGCGACGTCGAGCACGCCCAGCGTGCGGTCGGCCGGGCGGGTCGCCCAGGACACGAGGGTGACGGCGGCGAGCGCTCCGGTGATGACCACATGAGAGACGGCGGAGCCGGCGACGAGGTGCGAGACGACGGCACCGGAGAAATTGAAGAAGCAGCCGGCGTACGCCCATTCCTTGAGTCGCGGATAACGAGGGGCGAGCAGCGCGACGGCGCCGAGGACCTTCCACGTGCCGAGGATGGTCAGGAAGATCGGCGGGTAGCCGAGCTGATAGACCCCCTCGGCCGTGGCCTGCGCCCGGACGAGGTCCGCGATGCCACCGGTGAACAGCACGAAGACCAAGACGATCGTCGTGCTCCAGTACGTTTTCCGGGCAGCCATGAATGCCCTCCTCACGAGGTTTTCGGATATGTGACCGACGGCAGGAACGGCGAACTCCGTGCCCACTTCCGGCTCGCCCGCCGAGGTGGTCACCACGGTAGGCAGCGGCCCCCGGACGCCTCGACACCAGACGTCATCGCCGCGATGTGAATTCCTCACGTGAAGGGACGTGACGATCGGATCGACCCGGGTACGATCACCCGGCAGACTTCCCGGCACGACGTCGTCAGCGGCGGCCGGTCTCGAACCTGCGGGGTGCCACGTCGACCGCGACCCAGGGGAGCCGTCACCGCATCGGTACCCCTCGACCGCGCTCGTGGTCGGTCCGGAGGCCCCGCGCATCGCGCGGCTGATCGTGCTGGCCGTGTTCTTCGGCTACGCGGTCAACACGGTCAACTCCACCTGGACGACGCTTCCGTGGCCACAGTTCGCCACGTTCGTCGGCTGCCTCGTCGTCCTGCTGCCTTTGCAGTTCCTGCATTCGTTCCGCGAGCCCCTCACCTGGCGGGCCCCCACCAGGCTGCTGACCCTCACGGCCCAGACGCTGGTCACCTTGGTGCCTCTGCTCTGGGTGGGAGCACAGGCTGCGGCGATGGCCGGGTTCCTCGCGGGCTCGATGCTGCTGGCGGTCGCCGGTCGGGTTCGCTGGCTCCTGTACGCCGCCGTGGGCGTCGCCGTCCTGATCGGCCTCCGGGCGATCCACCTGGGCTGGGTGGACATCCTGTACGGGACCTACTTCACGGTGCTGGCCGGCCTGATGATCTTCGGGATCAGCTCGCTGACGTCCCTGGTCGGCCTGGTCTTCGCCGGCCGGGGCGAACTGGCCCGCACGGCGGTCGCCCGGGAACGGGTGCGGATCGCCCGCGACCTGCACGATCTCCTCGGCCTCAATGTCTCCGCGATCGCCCTGCGCAGCCAGCTCGTGCACCGGCTCCTGCCCGGGGCCCCCGCACGCGCCCGGGAGGAGCTGACCGCGGTCCTGCAGGTCACCAGGCAGTCGCTCGCCGATGTGCGGATGGTGACGAGCGGGTCCGGGCCGATGTCCTTCGCGGCCGAGGTGGAGTCGGCCGAGTCGATCCTCGCGGTCGCGGACATCGAGTTCCAGGTGGTCGCCGATCCCCGCGACGTGCCGGGTGAGGTGGAGAACGTCCTCGCCGTCGTGCTGCGTGAGGCGACGACGAACGTGCTGCGGCACGGCCGGGCCAGGCACTGCGCCGTGCGGGTGCGGCGCGGGTCGACGCAGATCCGGCTGCACGTGGACAGCGACGGCGCGGAGCCGGACCAGGGCGGTAGCGAGCGTCCGGGCAGCGGGGAGCGGCCGGGCATCGGGCTCACGAACCTGGCCGACCGGCTCGCCGGGGTGGGCGGCGCGCTGACCGTGGCCGTCGCGGGACAGTGGTTCCGCCTGACGGCGCAGGTGCCGCTGGGCGACGGATCCCGCCGGGCGCCGGCGTCGACCCTGGACGAGGCGGGGCTCGACGATGCCGCCGCGCGCATCGGACGTGGCCGGCCCTGGCATCTGCGGGTGGCCCGGTCGGTCGCGGTGGCGGTGACCGTCGGCTATGCGGCCTTGACCGTCGTCAACGTGGTGTCCCGGCCGATCACCGTCGGTTCGCTGATCGGATTCGTCGCGTGCATGGCGGTACAGGCGAGCGTCCTCATCGCCTACGCCCTCGGCCGCCGGCGCCGACTGCCCGGCCGGCTGCGCACCGGGACCCTGGTGCTGCAACTGGTGGCCGCCGCTCTTCCTCTGCTGTGGTTGGACGCCCCGTGGGGCTCGATGGGCGGGTTCCTCGCCGGAACCGTTCTGCTCGCCCTGCCCGGACGCCGCGGCTGGCTGCTGTTCGCCGCGATCGGCGTCGCCGTCGCCGCGCTCGCGGCGCTTGAGCCCGGGTCGTTCCAGTGGAACGTCTATCTGGTGATCAGCACCCTGCTGACCGGCCTGACCCTCTACGGCATCGGCTCCCTGTCCTCGCTCGTCGTGCAGGTGAACCAGACGCGCGACGAACTGGCCCGGGCGGCGGTGGCTCGCGAGCGGTTACGACTCGCACGTGACCTCGATGAACTGCTGGGCCGCGACCTGTCGCAGGTCGCGGTCGCCTGCCGCAGCGCGCACCGGCACCTGGCCACCGATCCGCAGCTCGCCCGGACGGAGATGGCCGCGGTGCTGGAGGTCTCCCACCGGGCGCTGGCCACGGTGCGGGCCGCGGCCAGCGGATACCGGTACCTCTCCTTCTCGGCCGAGCTCGACTCGGCGGCGTCCATCCTGGAGGCGGCCGGGGTGGACCTCTCGATCGAGGCGTCGGCGCGGCCCGTGCCGCGCACGCTGGACGCGGTACTCAGCCTCGCCCTCCGGGAGGCGGTGGCAAACGTGCTGCGTCACAGCGATGCGGCCCGGTGCCGGATCAGGGTCTGCCACACTGCGGACGACGTGCGGCTGGACGTCACGAACGACGGCGCGGCGAGATCGTCCGACCCGGTCCTCGAAAGCGGCTCCGGCCTCGGGGACCTCGCCGCACGGGTCGGGCAGCTCGGCGGCAGGCTGGTCGCGCACGCGCACCCGGACGGGACCTTCGAGCTACTGATCGAAATACCGACGGAGCCCACCGAGACCGAAGACTGGGAACGGTCGTGTTGAAGATCTTGCTCGCCGAGGACGTGACGATGGTGCGCGGGGCGCTCACCGCGCTCCTCGGGCTCGAGGCGGACATGACCGTCGTCGGCGAGGTCGGCCGCGGTGACGAGATCGTGCCGACGGCCCTCCGCACCCGGCCCGACGTCGCGATCATCGACATCGATC